>CAXTMY010000063.1:0-17105 GCA_964245565.1 uncultured Acidobacteriaceae bacterium
GAGTATGTGCTGGGAGGGCGGGTGGCGCGCTGGCTGCTGGTGTTTGTTCCGCTGGCCGCACTGAACGGGTACGCGCAGCGCATCCGGTACCCGTCGACGCGCAACCTGGAGCTGCCGTGGACGCAGCCCGCAAACGCGTGGCTGCAGGCGTTTGCGTGGGTACGGCTGCACACGCCGAAGGACGCTGTGTTTGCGATGGACCCGCGCTACCTGAGTTTGCCGGGCGAAGACCACCACTCGTTCCGCGCGCTGGCGGAGCGGTCGTCACTGGCGGACACGCTGAAGGACGCGGCGGCGGTGACGCAGGCGCCGGCGCTGAGCGCGACCTGGGTGGCGCAGCGCAACGAGCAGGAGGGCTGGCGCGACTGGACGCTGAGCGACTTTGCGCGGCTGGCGCAGGAAACGCCGGTGCGGTGGGTGCTGGTGGCGCCGGGGCAGGCGCCCGGGCTGCGGTGCCCGTACCGGAACGCGGCTGTGCGGGTGTGCCGGCTGGATGCTGCGGGTGGGCGGTGAAGGTGAGAGAGATGTAGCCGAATTGAAAACGTTGTAAATTGAAGCGATGCCAGTGGACTTTCGCTTCTGCGACCTCAGATTCTTTCATTCAAAGGAAGGAGATAGCCTCGCGAGCCTGTCCACACCAATGTCGAGAACGACGATAAGGAACATAAGCTTTGCCTGAGGCCTGAAATGCGCGTGGCCTGCTTCAAAGCCGCTGCTTGCACCCCGAGATAGCCTCCCTAGCGCGTTTGCAGGAACTGATATTGCGTGGTCAACGAGGTGATTGCTGGCGAACGGAGGAGTACAGTTCTGGAAAGAGAGGAGGTTTGTCTTGGACTACATGTTATGTCGCAATCGGGTGCGGGATGTTGGAGCATGGCGCGAGATTTTCCTTTCTCACCGCTCCGCTCAGGAACACGCAGGTCTTCATCTACGAAACATGTGGGCTAGTGCAACGGATCCGAACAACGTCTTCTTTCTGTTTCAGATCGAGGACTCTGGCAAGGCAAAACAATTCATCGACGATCCGAGGGCTGCGCAGGCAGGCAAGACGTCCGGAGTGCTCGACGGCGAATACCACTTCATCGAAGATGTGCCATTGGTTGATTAGGCTTCGGCTGTACCGTAAGCGGCTTTATGACGGTCATGACGCGCAGCTTGCGCGTGCTGCTGGAGATCGTGGAAACGAACAAGGACCGGATGGAGAGGGCTTGGAATGAATTTTTCCATGAGAGCGACGAACGTGCGATTCGATACGGATTCCATGTGGGTCGACCTGAGCGACGGCAGGACACTGGGCGTGCCGCTGGCCTGGTTTCCGCGGCTGCTGCATGGCACGGCGGAGCAGCGGGCAGAGGTGCGGATGAGCAGTCGGGGTCTGCACTGGGAGGCGCTGGATGAGGATATTTCCGTTGCGGGGCTGCTGGCTGGAGAAGGCGACCAGGCCGCGGATCGTAAAACACCGGCGGCGTAGTTTTCTAAAACATTCGCGGCCCGGCTCTTAGAGCGGCTACTCTTTCGAGGCGCATGCTGAGTATTTTTCAACGAATCCTCCTTGGAGGACTGCTGCTCTTCGCGCTGGTGACAGGGCTGAGCTTCCTGGTGCGCGGGTCGTTCGTGGCGCTGAGCACGGTGGACGGCGAGCAGAAGCGGATGGATGGGGCGACGGCGGCGGTGGCGGCGGCGCAGGGCTCGGTGGCGCGGGAGCAGATCCTGGTGGAGCGTTCGCTGCTGCACCTGCCGCCGGATGTTCCGGCTTCGCGGAGTGCGGGCGCGGCCTCGCCCGCGGCGGGGATGGCGCCGGCTCCGCGGGAGAGCGATATCCAGCAGCAGAGCGAACGGGCGGAGGACCGTTTGCTGATGGCGAAGCGCGCGCTTGCGGAGCTTGCGGGGGCGCCCTCGATCGATACGGAACTGGCGCAGCACCGGGTGGTCCTGGCGCGGCTGCACCATACGCCGCCGGACTTCGCGGCCCGCATGGTGTCGGCGCGCGAGCTGGAGCCGATCAACGAGAACCTGACGAAAACACTGCAGGGGCTGCGCGAGCGGCGCAGGCTGTTGAACGCCGAGCTGGAGCTGCGGCGGGAGAGCCTGCGGGCGCGGCTGATCGGGGCATGCGGCGCGAGCATCGTGACGGCGGCGGGGCTGGTGATCGCGATGGTGTTCTTTACGCTGTACCCGCTGCGCAGGGTGGCGAGCGCGGCGCGGCGCATGGGCCAGGGCGACCTGCAGCAGCGCATCGACTGGCCGCGCTCGGACGAGCTGGGCACGCTGGCTACCGAGTTCAACCGGATGGCGATCCGGTTGCGGGATCTGCGCGAGACCGAGAGCGGCCGCCGCGAGATGGAGTACCAGCTGAGCGATGCCGTGGTGCAGTCGATATTTGAGCCGGTGATTGTGACAGATGGCCGGGGGCAGATCCTGAAGGTCAATGGAGCGGCGCGGGAGCTGCTGGGCGAAACGGCATCGAAGGACCGGATGGCGCTGACCTCGACGCCGGGCGGCGACCAGATCCTCGAGGCGATCCGGACGGCGATCACGATGCAGCGGACGGTAAGCGGGGAGGGCGATTCGGCGGTGGCGCCGCTGCGGTTCGGCGAGGGCAAGAAGAACTTTCGCCTGCGGACCACGCCGATGCGCGACAAGGAAGGCCACCTGCTGGGCGCGGTGACGGTGCTTGAGGATGTGACGGAGCTGCAGGCGGTGGACCGGTTCAAGACACGCTTTCTCGCGATCGCTTCCGAGAAGCTGCGCGATCCGCTGGAGAAGCTGCGGGTCGCGATCCATGCGCTGGCGCGGGGCTACGCGGGCGAGCTGCGGCCGCTGCAGTCCGACGTGGTGGAAGGCGCGCAGAACGAAGCCCGGCACCTGGACGACCTGATGCAGGACCTGTTCGCGGTAGCGGAGCTGGACAGCAGCGGACGCGCGCTGCGCACCGAGCAGCTTCGGCCGCTCGATGTGCTGCGGGAGGCGCAGGCGACGGTGCGCTTTGCGGCGGTGGAGCGCGGCCTGACGGTGGAACTCGAGGCATATGCGGATCTGCAGCGGGTCGAGGCGGACCGGCGGGCGCTGCGGTCGATTCTCGAAAACCTGCTGAGCAATGCGATTCGTAACACCGACAGCGGCGGTTGTGTTCGGCTGAGTGCAACGGACAGCAAGAACGCGGTGCAGTTCAGCGTGAGCGACACCGGCCGCGGGATTGAACCGGAGCGGCTGAACACGATTTTCGGACGCTTCAGCTCCGGTGACGGTGAAGGGACGGGCCTGGGACTGGCACTGGTGCGGCGGCTGGTGGAAGCGCAGGGCGGGCAGATCTCAGTGGAGAGCAAGGTAGGCGCGGGTACGACCTTTACGTTTACGCTGCCGGCGGCCGCGGTGCTGGAGCCGCGGCACCCGGTGGAAGCGGGCTAGGGCATGTTCCCACTTCCCAAACGCCAGCGACGAGCGCCGGTTTTTTTCGAGTTCCAGGACCGAGGAGAGAACTGTAATGACTTACTGGAGTGACGAGCAACATAGGAATCGGGAAAACCGGCCACGTCCCTTCGGGTTGCGGGTGAAAATCCGGCCATACTTCGTTGTCGCGCTTGACGGTGGTCCCGCCACAGCCTGCGCGCTCCGCCTCGTCTGGCCGAATTGCCACCCCAGCGACATGGACCTGTCGCCGGGGACCCCGGATTGCCACCCCAGCGACATGGACCTGTCGCCGGGGACCCCGGATTGCCACCCCAGCGACATGGACCTGTCGCCGGGGACCCCGGATTTTGACCCGCAACGCTGGCGTCTGGGAAGTGGGAACAGGCCCTAGCATGGCGCAACTGTTCCTGAACGAGCAGCCGGAAGCGCCAGCGCTGGAGGAGAAGGCGCGGCTGCGGGTGTACATCGGCGCGGCGCCGGGCGTGGGCAAGACCTACACGATGCTGGAGCATGCGCACCAGCTGCGCAAGGCGGGCGTCGATGTGGTGATCGGCTTTATCGAGACGCATGGACGCGCGGAGACCGCGGAGCAGATCGGCAAGCTGGAGACAGTGCCGCTGCGCCGGACGCAGTATCGCTCGGTGACGCTTGAAGAGATGGATCTGGAGGCGATCCTGGCGCGGCATCCGCACACGGTGCTGGTGGACGAGCTGCCGCACACCAATGTGCCGGGCTCGCGCAACCGCAAGCGCTACGAGGACGTGCTGGAGCTGCTGGATGCGGGGATCAATGTAGAGACCGCGGTGAATGTGCAGCACCTGGAAACGCTGAACGACACGGTGGCGCGCTCGGCCAACACGACGATCCGCGAGACGATCCCGGACAGCTTTCTACGGCGCGCCGACGAGGTGATCAACGTCGATATCTCGATCGACGAGCTGCGCGGGCGGCTGCGGGAAGGAAAGATTTACAAGAGCGATCGCGTGGAGCAGGCGCTGGCGAATTTTTTCCGTAAAGGAAATTTGACGCTGCTGCGGGAGCTGGCGCTGCGCACCACCGCCGAGCAGGTAAGCGTAGCCGCCTCAGAGTACCGGCGCACGCAGGGCCTGGAGCAGGCGCCGGTGCCGGAGAAAGTGATGGTATGCCTGTCGCACCGGCCGGGCACGGACCGGCTGATCCGGGTGGGGGCGCGGATCGCGGGAAGGCTCGCGACCAACTGGTACGCGGTGTACGTGCAGGGCGGCAGGGGCCACGCAGCCGAGGACCCGCATGCGCACGAGCGGCTGGAGGAGTACCGGCGGCTGGCGCGCGGGCTGGGAGCGCACGTGGTGACGCTCGAGAACAAGAATGTGGGCCGGGCGCTGATCGAGTTCGCGAAAAGCGAGTCGATCTCGCACGTGGTGTTCGGACAGGCGGCACGCTCGCGGCTCGACCTGCTGCTGCGCGGCTCGGTGATCAACGATTTTCTGAAGGAGATGCGCGACACCACGGTGCAGGTGGTGCCGATGCAGCGGCCGCGCCGGGACTAGAGCACTTTAACTCCACGGGTAGAGCGTGCGGGGCGTTCCCGTGGGGAAAAGCCGCCCTGGGGCGCCGGCAGTGACAAGGCTTTGGCGGCGGAGCAATGGGCCGGCCCGGCTATGTTACTTTTGAAACTGACCCGCGAAACGGGAGCTCGTAGCTCAGTTGGTAGAGCAATGCACTTTTAATGCATGGGTCCTGGGTTCGAGCCCCAGCGAGCTCACCACCCGCCGGTCCTGATCAGCCAGCGATTTACCCGGAGTAGAGGTGGCTTTAGCGGGTGACCGCTGCCGAGGACTGGCGGAGGTCGCTGTGTGGAATCGACGATCGCGGGCCGCCTGCCGAAGGTCAGGGTCGTCCTTCCGTTAAACTGATTGTTATGAGTGAAGAACGCAAACCGGTGGTGGGCGACAGGGTGCTCTACAACGGGCATATATGGACGGTACAGAAGGTCAATGAGGAGAAGAACTCGGCGAATATCGTGATCAACGGCAGGACGAGCGATTCGGTCACGGTGTCGTGGTCGAACCTGCGTTTCGCAGAGCCGGTGTGAGCGCCGTCCGGTTGTTTTTGAAGCCATCCTAAGAGATGTGCGCGAGCTTACAAACAAAGCTACGTCCCGAGCTTCCTACTTTCCAACACCGGGATGTGAGCCGCAGGTATCGATCCGAACGCCACTCCAGCACCAATGACGCCCGAGAGAGTGACCAGTGCCGATCGCACGAGGTCCGTCCAGGACATCCCTGTGAGCCAGCCGTTCACGACGTTCCGCGCCTGCCGTTTCGCTGCTTTGTGGCTTGCGGCGATGACGTTTGTCTTCGCGATTTTTTACATGCTGATGCACGTCCGCTCCGGGACGAGCGTCACCGCTCCACCCGGCAGCCGTATTCCGCATCGATCGACGCGGTGAGCCTGTCTGGAAGCAGGCGTTGCTAAACACCGGTCGCAGAACCCTCTACAGCTCGCGCAGAAGGCTCGGCTCTTCGGGCGCGCGCAGCCGGACCAAGCGGTCAATGGCGTAGGGCGCACGCTGGCCGGAGTGGTGATAATGCCGCACCTGCAGCTCGCCGAGCAGACCGATGGCGAGCATCTGGATGCCGGCGAGGATGAGGATGCCGGCGACGACGAACAGCGGGCCGTGCTCGTCCATGGTGTGCTGGTGGGTGAAGAGCTTGAGCGCGAGGAGCAGGGTCGCGACGGCCCCGCCGCCGACCATGGACAGCGCGCCGATGGTGCCGAAGAAGTGCAGCGGGCGCGTCATGTAGCGCAGCAGGAAGCGGATGGTCAAGAGATCAAAGAAGACGCGGAAGGTGCGGCCGATCCCGTAATGGCTCTTGCCGCGCTCGCGATGGACGTTGCGGATGGGGATTTCGCAGATGCTGGCGCCGTACCAGGAAGCGAGCGCCGGGATGAAGCGGTGCATTTCGCCGTAGAGCGGCACGGCCTGGATGACTTCGCGGCGGTACGCCTTGAAGGTGGTGCCGAAGTCGTGGATGTCGACGCCGGAGAGTTTGGCCATGAGCCAGTTGGCGCAGCGGGAGGGGATGCGGCGCATGACGAAGTTGTCGATGCGCTCCTTGCGCCAGCCGGAGACGACGTCGTAACCTTCTTCGAGTTTTTCGAGAAAGCTGGGGATCTCGTTGGGATCATGCTGCAGGTCGCCGTCCATGGCGAGGATGTACTCGCCCTGCGCGTGGTCAAAGCCGGCGGCAAGGGCCGAGGTCTGCCCGAAGTTGCGGCGCAGCTTGACGACCAGGACGCGGCTGTCGACCGCGGCAACCTCTTCAAGCAGCTTGTACGTGCGATCGCTCGAACCGTCGTCGACCAGGACCAGCTCGAAGGAGTCGCCGACCTGCTCCATGACGGCTTTGAGGCGATCGTAAAGGGCGGTGACGTTCTCTTCTTCGTTATGGAACGGGACGACGATAGAGTACTTGGTCATACCACAATATTAAACCTGCCGCGGATTGGAGCTTCAGCGTTTGGGAAAGTTCTCTGCCTCGGCGTAGCCTTCGGGTAACTCGACGAAGGCCTGCGGTGCCGTGGCGGCGGTGGCGAGCGCCTGTTCGACAGCATCGGCGGGCGCGCCCTGGCCGGTGAGCCAGGCGGCGGCGTCTTCGCGGTTGGGTGATTCGTGGACCGGCCGGTCCTGGCGGGAGTTGGAGCCGGCCTGCTCGAAGATGGTGTAGCCCTGGCCCTGTTTGCGGATCTCGAGGTTGCGGATCGCCATGCGCTGGTTCCTCCTGGCGGCGGTGTGCCTCCAGATACGATGCCGGCCCAAGGGAAGTTGTCAGGCGACGGAGAGGACTTCAGCGGCGACCTCGGCGGCGTGGATGCAGGCGGCGCGATCCACATCGCGGTGGGTGACGAAGCGAACGGCGCGGGGACCGACGGCGCCGGCCAGCACGCCGTGCTGCTTGAGCGCCTGGACGACCGTGTGCGCGTCGCGGGCGCCGGTGAGCGAGAAGATGACGATGTTGCTCTGGACGGAGCGGAGGTCGAGCGCAACGCCCGGCAGCGAGGCGAGGCTGGCGGCGAGCAGGTGGGCGTTGGCGTGATCCTCATGCAGGCGGGCCGGCATCTCCTCAAGCGCGATGAGCCCGGCGGCGGCGAGGATGCCGGCCTGGCGCATGCCGCCGCCGAGGGCCTTGCGGACGGAGCGGGCTTTGGCGATGAACTCCGACGAGCCGACGAGCATGGAGCCGACCGGGGCGCAGAGGCCTTTCGAGAGGCAGAACATGACGGAGTCGAAGCCCTGGGTGAGCTCGCGGACGTGGATGCCGAGGTGGGTGGCGGCGTGGAAGATGCGGGCGCCGTCGAGGTGGACGGGGAGACCGGCTTCGCGCGCGCCGTCCCAGATTTCTTCAAACACGGCGAGCGGGGTGACGATGCCGCCGGCCATGTTGTGGGTGTTCTCAAGCGAGATGAGACCGGGCTGCTGGCGGTAGTAGATTTTGGGGCCGATGAGGCCCTCAATGTGCTGCCAGCGGAGGATGCCGTCTTCAGCGTAGGCGGTGCGGAGCTGGCAGCCGGAAAAATCGGCGACCATGGCCATCTCCCAGTCGATGAGATGGCAGCGAGCTTCGCAGAGCACCTCCTGCCCGCGCCGGGTGTGCAGGCGGATGGCGATCTGGTTGCCCATGGTGCCGGTGGGGACGAAGAGGCCGGCTTCGCGGCCGAAGAGCTCGGCGGCTCGGGCTTCAAGGGCGTTGACTGTGGGGTCTTCGCCGTAGACGTCGTCGCCGACCTCGGCGTCGGCCATGGCGGCGCGCATTTTCGCGGTGGGGCGGGTGACGGTGTCGCTGCGCAGGTCGATGGCGGTGACGGGGGTGTCGTGCTGCGCGGAGGCGAAGGGAGCGGGCAGAATGTCGGTCTCGAGTGCCATGGTCCCTCCCATTATCTACGGAGAGATGGGGTGGTCGGCAATGGGGTGGTGAATCTGCGGCTTCCAATGCTCCGGCTGCTCCGGCCTTGCGCAGGAGTTTCACGTCCTGCATACCGCCTGTCAGGACGAAATAGCTGCGCGCTCACCTGTTCGGCGAGGAGCAGGTTGAGGCCGGCTGCGGAGTTGAAGAGATCGACAACTCCAGAATGGCTGATCGCAATCCGACCTCTCACGGTCGACAAGACGCTCAGAGGCATTCCGCTCAGAGGGCATGGATCAATAAGAGGCCGGCGACAAGCATCACCGCGCAGGTGACGCCATGAATGGAGAACGCTCGCGCCTTTGACCCGCCCGACCCCAGAACGATTGACATATCCCCAAAAGGAATGATGGCAAAGGCGAGTAGAGCGATGCCTAGCAGTCGCCTGTCCGCGGTCAGCATCAGGGTCAACACGACCAATCCAGATGCGACGTCGCGAATTCCTTTCAGACGTAGCCAGGCACGAGTGTCAGCGTCGGATGCAGGCGGCTTAAGGCCGAATGATGCTGAGATGCGCCCAGGAGAGACAAGGTAGAAAGAACCGATAACAATGACCCCCAGAGCGATGAGAGCCGCCAGGATGAGCGGGATAGCGTCATGCATGTTTCTATCTCCATTATTTAATCTAGCAACGCTATATGAGATGCGGTGCGCCTGGAGAAGATTCTGGAGAAGATTCAATCGTTACGGCGAGCGGGAGTCCTAGCGGCGCTATACTTCGTATCGATGGCAACGAAGCCGGCAGCGAACCGAATTGCGGAACGAAAACTGCGGGACAGGCAGGCCCGCCGGGCACAGATTCTCAGTGCCGCACGACGAATCGCGGAGCTTGAAGGGTGGGCAAACGTAACCGTTCGCCGGTTAGCCGACGAAATTTCGTACAGCCAACCCGTCCTGTACGCTCATTTTGGAAGCCGCGAAGGGATCCTCGCCGCGGCTGCCATCGAGGGTTTCCAGGAGATGGGCCTGGCTTTGGAGAAGGCACGGAAACGGGTGAAGCGGGGCAGTACGGTCGCATCGGTCGCGGCCACTTATCTGGAGTTCGCCGCGTCTTCGCCCGCACTGTATGAAGCGATGTTTTCCCTGAGCCTGAGCATACCGTTCGATGAGGCGGCTACTCCTCCGGAGCTGCGGTTCGCGTTTTCCCAACTCATGGAGCTGTTTCAGGATCAGAGCTCGAGGCCAGAGGTTCTATCGGAACTGTTTTGGGCGAGCCTTCACGGAATCGCCGAGCTGACAAGAACCAAGCGATTCCCGCCCAGCCGACAGAAAGAGCGTGTGAGGGCGCTCGTCGAGCTCTTCACTTTCCCGAGAGATGAAACGGCACAAGTGGTAAAGGCGGGATGAGTGATAGAGCGCGCTCTCGTCTTCTCGCAAGCGAGGCGAGATGGGCCTGACCGCTGCTGTCGTTTCTTCCAGGTACGAAGGGGGACGCGAGAAGACAACAACGGGGACGCGGCAGAAACCTCTGCTGAAAAGCAGGAGAGCGCGGAGTTGGGTGACGGTGCGGCTGCGCGGGTCGATGTCGGTTAGTGCGGTGTCGTGCTGCGCGGAGGCGAAGGGAGCGGGCGGAATGCTCAGGTGCAAGGAAGCGCGTATCGCAAGCAAGCCGGAGAGAAAGGAACACTACAAGCTCTGTGCGTTCCCTGAACTCCTCTTCGCTAACCTTGGTGCCAACCGATTTTGTTCTGAGAGGCGGCTTCATAGAGCACCGCCTGGAAGAGCTTTGGGAGGGGAGGCCGCACATCTGCCGTGCATCGCCAGAGACAGACAGGAGAGACAAGGGGGGCCGGAAGCGAGCTAAAGCTTTGCTGTTCATGAAGTTCCCAGACAGCAACGTACGCTTACCCCTAAAGGATACGCCCCTCAGCCCATTTTCTCCTTAGCCGCCTGTTTTCAGCAGGTTCCCGCACAGGAACCTGAAGTTACCGTGCAGGAGCCATTCTGGGGTGACGTGTCCCTATCCAGCCGATGCGTAGCAGCGTGCTCTTTCTCCCGGTCGGCACGGCTCCCGATGGAAGACCCCAGAAGCAGGAAGGCCGCCTCCGAAGAGACGGCCTGCTAAGACTAGATCGTGACTGCTCGGTCACCACTCGATGGAGACCATCCTTGCCGCCGATGAGCCGAGATTCTTGAAGTGGTGTATTCCCGGACGTATCCACCTCACGCTGCCAGCCTTCATTACAACGATGTCCGGTTTGCTCGGGGTCCATTCCGATTCGTCACCAAGATTCCATGTGTCTCGAAAACGACAGTTCGATATAGCCACGAGCAGCGTCGCATTCCGATCACTCGCATCCTCAAGACTGCCGCTCAGAACAAACGGACCCACCGTGAGTTCCTGCTGTGTCATTTTCGGTTTGACTACAACAAGGTGAGCGGGCAAGCCCCTCCCCGCTCGGAACTCGATCTGTTCGCCTGTTTCCACGGTTGCCGCGTCCCCCGCGCGAACTCGCTTTTGGCTCTGTTGCCCACCCTTCTTCGTCAAGAGTATGACCGGATCAAGGGCGGTCCAGACATCTCCACCTTGGGCCTCCGGCAGCTTGTAAGTTCCGCCGGGAGAGATGTCGATTTGAGTGACTAAGGCCTTCGCATCGTTCAACACAACATGAGTTTGCTGCGAAGATGCTGATGCCACGGCGAGATGGACTAGCAGCATCGCCACCAGATAGCTGAGCGGATTCAACTTGAACGCACATCTTCGGCGACCACCGGATTCCTTGGCAGGTCTATTGGTCATTGCTGCCCCCATCGCCGCCACCCTGTCGCGGGATCAAGCGAGGAGGAGGCTTAGGTGTGGGAGTGGGTGAAGGATGATCGCCGTGGTCATCCTTTGGGGGCTTCCGATTGTTCTGGACTTGCAGGTCCGTGAGTGGGTCCAACGGCGCAGGTTCATGATGAAGCTGATTGCCTGTTCCGTCGTCCGAACGCATCCGTTGGTCGCGTAATTGCACCCAGACCTGCCAGCTCGATCTGTCATGTCTGCCCGGCCAGCATGCAAGCCAACGCCGTCGTGCTCCTTACCATCAGCACCCTTGAACGGCTTCAGACGGAAGATACCTCCGGGGCCGTACGCGCCATTGTGGGAGTCCTCGTCCGGTGAGTGGTGATGAGGTCGCTGAGTATCCAAGAATGCATAGTTTCCATCGACCAGTTTTCCAATCGTGAGGCTCATCTGCGGATTGTTGGAAGCAGGGAAGCTCGTCTCGGTGCCGTCGTTCGCCCGGACAGTTATGGTTCCTGCTTGACCGTCGAAAATGACTGTTGAGTGTCCATCGTCGTCGATCTGAGAAAGAGGGTTGTTCTCCACGTAGCTGTAGAGATTCAAGCTCTGGGGGCGATCCAGATTCGCGTACGGAACAGGCTGGGCAGGATCAGACCAGTCCGGTGAGGTCCAGCGGCCCATCGTGCTTGCGTAGTACCTCGCTCCGAAGTAGTCGAGTCCTGATTCTGTGTCTCGTTCTTTGCCGGTGTAGTGGTGCTCGGTAGCATCGGGAGCGGTGCTGGAGCCGTAGGACGAGCACTGGGTAACCCGTGGGTTTCCGAGCCCGTTGCCGAAAGGAAGGCTGTCACAGACCAGCTCCGGGATGCCTGTTCCAGAAATCTGAATGCGCTTGGTGCCGACAAGATCGTCCAGAGAGAAGTGCAAACCGCCATTTACAAAGTCATATGTGTTTAGCTGGTTTCCGCTCGTCCATACGTTCGTGTGAGCAGGCGTTGTGCCGGATGCGCCAGCCAGCTCCGTAACCTGTTCGCCCTTGAGCCCCAACAGGTATTGATTGGTGAGGGAAAAGTTGTTCGCGCCGGTAGGTGCGCCGCAACTCGTACTGGTCGTCGAACCCTTGGCAACGCGCCTGCCCTCGGCGTCATAGAAGTACTGGTAGTAGCTGGTCGAGCCGGTCAGGTTGACAGCTATCTCGCACACTCTGCCCTCAGCGTCGTACCCATATGCGTTAACTCCATCATAGAGCACATCTCCGGCACCGTCGTAGGTAAAGTTCGACATGCGATTCGTGCCGGCAACCGGGGTCAAGGGAGTAAAGATCGCATTGTCGTTGGCCTGGGGAGCGCAGGGTGCGACCGTAGCTGTCGAGATGGCCTCCAGCGTGCGGTTTCCGAAGGCATCGTATTTCCAGCAGCCGTAAGACCCATTGTTCGGTCCTGACGAGACCAGCACGCTCGCGAGGCGGTTTAAGGTGTCATACCCAAAGGTCCAGTCTCCAAGGAGCAGATCGTTGATCTGCAGCACATTGCCGTTAGCCGCTCTTTCAAATCAAAGAAGCTTGCTGACGGGCCCGGAGCCGAGCAGCGGCCCCTGCATACTTTTGGCTGAGGGTTTATAGACGACCTGATGAAGGACCCAGATGGTTTGGGTACGGCTTACCGGGGTGCCGGTAACGATAATGTAGCTCTGTCCATTGCTCTCGAAAGAGATACGGTTGAGCTGGACTCTGGCTCGCATCGCGCCTTCGAACGGAGTCAGGGAGAGGAGGAAACGTCCCTCGCCGGGGATGTACAGGAAGACACCTTCACCGGGCTCGTCGGCACCCGCGCTTGAGTTAAACATGTCTCCCGCTAGTTTGTTGTTTTTCAGGAGCAATGGCGAGGTGAGCCTGATCTCATTGGGTCCCGGGTCGAGGAGATCATTGCTTCCGAGTGTTACCGGGATATGGTCTGCCCACTGGCCCGTTAGCGCGAGTTTCAACTCTCCCATGCCTGGCAGCGAGAGAGTTTCTCCGGGAGTGAACCAGGACTGCCTCTCGGGCAAACTGCTTTCCGTACCAGGCCCGTAGCTGGCTGGTCCCAAGGGGGCGACTCTGGAGCGTATAGAGAGCAGTACGCGATCGCCGTCTTTTCTAAGCGCTTTTATGGCATAGAACAGGTTACTTTTATCTATCTGTGAAAGACCTTCGCAGGAACTGTGATCTGTATCAGTCATCGACACGTAGCATTGAACGCTATCGCCCTGTGCCGGCGTGAGCTTCAGCACGAGCACCGAGCCATTGTCGTGCGCGCGGACTTCGACCAGCGCCAGGCGCGAGCCCAGAACGACAAGTGACAAAACGAGAGATGCCAGTGCAATTCTCGGTACACGCATCATCTGCCAACCTTTCTCCCACCATTTGGTCTTGTCTTGTTTTGTTGTGAGCCATGTGCGATCCGGGATAGGTTCCGCGAGCAGAAGGCTGCCGTAGGTGCGCAGCGCGAGCCCTGTCTCGGCGTACCCTTTCAACAGCTCCCGGCAAGCTGCACAGTGGGCGATGTGTTCGGCCGCCTGCGGCGGCACCATCTCTCCGTCATACATCGCCGATAGAAACTCGTTGGCTTCATCGCACCTCATGCGACTCTCCTTTGGCTGCGCTGAGCCAGATCTCCCGCAGTGCCTGCCGCGCGATGAACAATCTCGACCGAACCGTTCCTACGGGGATATCGAGGATGACCGCGAGCTCGGCGTATGACTGGCCCTCAAATTCGCGCAGCCACAGCAAGGTCCGCTGCTCTTCAGGCAGGCGCTGCAGAGCGTCCGCGACTACGGATCCGCGCTCCGGATCGCAAGCCGTACAGCTGTCCTCCTCGAACGGAGCCTCGGGCCTTCGACCCCGCCACCATTCCGCGGCCCGGTGTCTGCCGATACCGAAGAGATACGCCCGAAGGTTGCCGCGTGTGGGATCAAATCCGTCCGGGTGGCTCCAGAGCCGGGTGAAGATCTCCTGAGTCAGATCTTCGGCAGCCTGGAACGACCCGACGATCTGCCGCAGGAAGGTCCGCAGCCTTGGTGCGTTCTCGCGGTACACGGCATCGAATGCCTCTGCATCGCGCGCCCAATCCTTCCCTGGCTTTGGCTCACCGGTCACGTGTGGTCTCCAGACTGGTATTCGGACTGGAGGGCCGGAAAGTTCATCCGGAGAGAGAAAATTTTGGTCGATGCGCAAGCGATGCCGGTCAGAACGCGAAAGGGGACGCGCCAGGCGCCCCTTTCTTGATGTTGCTTATTCTGTCAGCTGGCGATGCTTCGGGTGGCGGTTCGTTCTTCGAGGCGGGCGAGTCTTTCGCGTATCTGGACGATTTCGCCGTTGATGTTATCGATTTTTGTGCTGAGGCTCTGCGTGTTGCTTTGCATGTCGCTGCGCAGACTCTGGATGTCGCTTTTCAACTCTGCCTTTATGTTGCGAGCGTCGGCGCGGTTCAGCCATGCCGTGCAGAGGACGGCGAGGATGGTGAGCGCGAAGCCGGAAAACTCGTGCATGTGGGTATCCTACGTGGCTGTTGGCGGATTCGCCAGTGGAGAGTGGCAGCTTCCGCCTGAGCCGGTTGTCGCGTCTTTTTGAAAGTTTATGGCGGTTCAGATGTCGGCGAAAAGGTTACGCCGGTGCGGGTTCGCGGGTTGGGGATGGCGCGAGAAGCGCGGCGAAGACTTCGTTGGAGAGCAGGCGGCCGCGGGGGGTGAGGGTGACGGTTTCGTTGGCGCAGATTGCGAGCAGGCCTGCTTCGGCGAGGTCCTCAACGATGGGGAGGCACGGTGCGACGGCATCGGCGCCGAACTGGGCGCGGAGGGATGGGATGGAGACGCCGGCGGTGCGGCGCAGGCCGAGGAACCAGGATTCTTCCAGCGCGGCGGTGGGGGTGAGCCGGTCGGGCTCGCTCCAGCTGCTGCCGGTGAGCCCGGCGGGGCCGGTGTTGCCGGTGAGAGGGGTGTCTGTGAAGGTGCTGCCGGCGAGGAAAGTGTCGAGAGTGTCGGGGACGGCGAAGCGGGCGGCGTGGCCGGAGTCGGTTTGGAGCATGGAGTGGGCGTCGATGCCGAGGCCGAGGTAGGGGCGGCGGAGCCAGTAGCGCTCATTGTGGCGGGAGCGGCCGTCGGGGGTTTCGGCTGTTGCTGCCCGGGCGAAGTTGGAGATTTCGTACTGGTGGAGGCCGGCGGCGGCGAGGGCTTCGCAGGCGTGGGTGTACCAGCCGGCGACGGCGTCGTCAGTGGGCAGGAGGCCTGCGCCGAAGCGGATGCCGCCGCGCAGGGCTTCGGCGCCGAGGCGCGAGTCTTCGTCGAGCTCGAAGAGGTAGACGCTGGCGTGGTCGAGCGGGGCTTCGGCGAGCATGGCGACGGAGCGGGCCCAGCTGGCTCCGGTTTGCGCGGGGAGCCCGGCGATGAGGTCGGCAGAGAGGTGCGGGATGCCGGCAGAGCGCACGCGGGCGATCTCGGACAGCGCCTCGGCGCCGGAGTGGGTGCGGGCGGTGGCGCGGGCCTCGCCGTCGATGAAGGACTGGACGCCGAAGGAGACGCGGTTGACGCCGGAGCGCTGCGCGGCTTCAAGGGTGGCGGGCGCGAGCTGGAGCGGCGCGGCTTCGAGCGTGATCTCGGCATCGGGGTCGACGGCAAACTCGCCGCGGATGGCGGTGAAGAGCTGGGTGAGGAGCTCAGGCGGCAGCAGCGAGGGCGTGCCGCCGCCGAGGTAGATGGTGTCGACCTGGTGGGGCAGCACGAGGCCGCGGGCGCCGGCCCAGCCGCGGGCTGCGGCGAGCTGACGCCCGAGCGCGGCGACGTAGGCGGGCATGGCGGAGGCCGGGTAGACGCCGGAGGCGAAGTTGCAGAACGTGCACTTGGCCCGGCAGAACGGCACGGAGAGGTAGAGGCCGAGGGCGTCTTCACTATCGGTGCCAGGAACCGACTGCTCGTTCCCGCGGCTTTGCCAGGCGGAAAAGCCGGGTGCACCTTCGACGGTCCCGCGACGTGTTGAGGGGAAATGCCCGGGGGCGTCCATACGCTTATTTTCGCGCATCGGAAGACTGTGCCAGCGTGGGTCGATAGAATAAGAGCTGCCCATGGCAGAGGCCCAACAGCAGCAACCGGATGACGATGTAGTCGGCAAAGCGTACGACGGACGCCTGATGCGGCGGCTGCTGACGTACCTGCGCCCGTACAAGGCGATCGCGGTGGGGTCGCTGATCGCGATCCTGATCAAGGCCGGGATGGATGTGCTGGGGCCGTACCTGTTCAAGGTGGCGATCGACCTGTACCTGACGCCTAAGGGCGAGCAGCAGACGCGACACTCGTTGTTTGCGCGGTACCTGAGCGGGCAGGCGGGCAAGGGCATTACGGAGCTGGCCGGGGTGTATCTGGCGTCGCTGCTGCTGTCGTACGGCCTGGAGTTTATGCAGACCTACATCCTGCAGTGGATGGGCCAGAAGGTGATGTTCGACATGCGGCGGCAGATTTTCGGCCACATGCAGCGGATGCACATCGGCTTTTTCGACCGCAACCCGGTGGGGCGGCTGGTGACGCGGCTGACGAGCGACGTGGACGCGCTGAACGAGATGTTTACGTCGGGCATCTTCGCGATTTTTGAAGATGTATTTGTGCTGATTGGCATCGTGGGCGTGATGCTCTCGATGAACTGGTGGCTGGCGCTGCTGAGCTTTGCGGTGCTGCCGTTCATCCTGCTGATCACGCGGGTGTTTCGCAAGTATGTGCGCGAGTCGTACCGGAGAATTCGCGCGGCGATTGCGAGGATCAATGCGTACACGCAGGAGCATGTGAGCGGGATGGCGCTGGTGCAGCTGTTTAACCGGCAGGAGCGCGCGTACACCGACTTCAAGGCGATCAACAAGCTGCACATGGATGCGTTCAAGGACTCGATCCTGGCGTATGCGCTGTACTACCCGGGCGTGGAGCTGCTGAGCACGATTGCGATTGCGCTGGTGATCTGGGTGGGCGGCGTGGGCGTGATGCGCGGCGCGGTGACGATCGGTGTGCTG
>CAXTMY010000064.1:0-16990 GCA_964245565.1 uncultured Acidobacteriaceae bacterium
ACCCAGGCTTACGCTGCCGCCGGAGGCTCTGCTGCAGTTCCACATCACCGAGCCCCTCACGGTCCAGCCGCTTCGGTACGACGAGGCGGAGCGCATCGCCGCGTCCGTTCCGCAGCAGCCTGTGCTCCACCAACGTCCGCCATATGCCGCGCCCTACCCGTATCCCTATCCCTACGCGGTCCGGCCCTACCCCTACTAGAGCAGCGCAGCCGCTCGCCGGGTTTCCTTCGGGGAACCCGGCTTCGCGTCAATCCTCCGTAGTACCAAAGTAAATCCGCCGACCGGAGCCCCGCGTCTATAGTTGAAACATGCCCCCTGTCGCAACCCGTATCGCTCCCTCGACTGAAAAGTCTCTGCTCACGCGGCGAGCGTTCCTCGGCCTTGGTGGGGGCGCAGCCGTCGGACTGGCCCTGTACGCGGGTGAAGTCAGCCGGCACGAGCTGGTGCTCGAGCGACGCACCATCCGGATTGCAGGGCTCCCGGAAGCTTTCCGCGGCCTGCGTATCGCGCAAATCTCTGACTTCCACTTCGCCGAGTACTCCGAACCTTTCTTCATTGAGCGTGTCGTCCGCCAGGTCAACGCCCTCCAGCCCGACCTCGTCCTGCTCACCGGCGACTTCGTCACCATGGCGCCGATTGAAAAAAGCCGCGCCCAGGCCTACGCGCCTATCCTCGCCGGCATTCTCGCCGGTCTCCAGTGCCCGCATCGCTACGGCGTTCTCGGCAACCACGACTGGATGGTCAACGGCGACTACGTCATCGAGTCGATGGCCGCGGTCGGCATCCCCATCCTGCGCAACGCCAGCCTGCCGTTTGAGCGCGACGGCGCGCGCTTCTGGATCGCCGGCGCCATGGATGCCCTGAGCTGGGAGTGCGACCTGAACAAGACCATGCCGGCCCACGCCGTCAAGGACAAAGAGCCGGTGCTGATGATGGTCCACGAACCGGACATGCTGCCCGCAGTCGCGCGCCTCAACGGCGTCGACCTCATGCTCTCCGGCCACACCCACGGCGGCCAGGTGCGCCTGCCGTTCCTCCCGCCGCTCATGCTGCCCCCGCTCGGCCAGCGCTACGTCGAGGGCCACTTCCGCATGGGCAAGACCCAGCTCTACGTCAACCGCGGCATTGGCGCCGTCGCGCTGCCGTTCCGCTTCCGCTGCCCGCCTGAGATCACGGAGCTGACGCTGCTGCCCGCCTGAGCGCAGGGGAAGCGGTGTTCACTTACAGAACAACAGTCACGGACAGGCTCAGACACGCTGCTTCTTTCCCGTTGGAGATGTAGCCGACATGGTTGCGCTTGGCCTCGTAGAGCACCTTGACCAGATCACCGCACAAACTTGTCTCAAGCTCGGGTTCAGCCGCAGGATGTGGTCCTGGATACCGGAGTCCACCCTGAATAGGCTGATAATCGAGCAACCCAACAAGGTCGCCAGCCTCGTCCCGCTCGCAGACTGCGCATAAGTTCACCGGATCGGTACCGCGAAGCCGTCGTATGTGTCGTAGCGGCGAACGTTTCAGAACAAGCGGCCGGAACGCATATCGGGGTCGACTTCCGACAAATGCATTTTCATATCTATTCGCTCGCAGCTTGTTGAAAGGTGGATTTATAGGAAAATGTACCTCAGAGGCTGAAGCCGCAAACGTTAACACAGCACTTATGTTACGGCTGAAGTCGTGCGCTTAAGCAAACCGAACCAATTTAACAGCCTAGAAGATCTCGAACAGCGAGCGGATTCTGGGGCTTATCGCCGCGTCGAGCAGGTCTACATCTTCCGGGTTGGCCACCCCGACTTCGGTAAATAGATTCCATTCTTCCGTGAGCGACAGAGAATCGCCGGTTGCGACAACGCGACGAGGCCCGAGCAGCTCCAACTCCTGGAAGCGGCCTTCGGTATAGACCTCCGTATTGACGCCATAGTCAGGGTACTCGGCGCGCTCATCGTGTGTGAAGCGCTTCACGAACAGCAGGTTCTCCACCAGATGAGCGCACCAATTCTGCTTGTTGCGCAAACCCAGCTTCTGGGAGCTTGAGCGCGATGGATCGCCGCGCAGCAGCAGGTACTTCATCCCCAAGGTGAAGCGTGGGTCCTTCAGGTCAGTGAAGGCACATAAAGCCAGAGGCTGCGTTACGGGAAGATACTCATCGTGCGTCTGAAAAGGAACGCGGGGCACGATCGAGGTCCCCGGTTCGACGACGCTGATGGCCCAGGCAGCGATGTTGACAGGCCACAGGTTGTGACTGGTGACCGTCTGCTCGAGACGCACGCCTGTACCCTCAGGCGATAGGGACACGCGAATCTCTTTTTGCATGCTGGCTTTGTCCAGGGGCTGCCGCAGTAAGAGGCCGAACTCGCCCTCCGCGGTGCAATCGAGAGGGTCGTTGTCCGGTGCGTAAGTCGCTGGAACGACCTCGGGCCAGACCCAGAGGCGATGACCGCCATACGGTTTCCAGGTACCCAGCGCGGTCTCCTTGGATGCCTCCGGAAAGTGTGCGAGAACATTGCGGCCGCCCGTTGGCCCATAGAACAGGATACGTGGCCCCACAGTGGTGGAAGCGATCACATCGACTGTGCCGTTCGACAGCTTGATGCAGTCGGGCAGACCCATGTAAGTCAGCGTTTCGAGGCTCATCTCAGGAATGCTCCGGCATCTTGTATGTGAGCGGCCTAAATGGCCGTCCAGCCGCCATCAATCAGCAGGGTGTGCCCAGTGATCAGCGCCGCTGCTTGCGAAGCAAGGAAGACCACTGCCCCGGCTACTTCGGGCGGCTCGCCGATGCGATGAAGCGCTGCGACATTTTTCACCGTCTGGGCGTAGAAATCAGGCGAGGAGAGCGCCGGCTCAGTTCCCGGCGTGTGGATGAAGGTAGGCGCCACCGCATTGACATGGATGTTGTAAGGCCCCCACTCGATGGCCAGGCACTTGGTCAGATGCGCGATACCGGCCTTGGTCATGCAATAGACCGACTCGGTCGGCAGCGCAACAAAGCCGGCCTGGGAACTCATATTGATGATCCGTCCGCCGCCTTGTGCCTTCATCACCTTGCCTGCCGCCTGACAGGCGAAGAAGGTGCCCTTGAGGTTAATGTTGAGCGTGCGGTCGAAGTCTTGCTCGCGCACGTCGAGTGCCAGGTTCGTCGGGGCAACGCCGGTGTTGTTCACCAGAATGTCGAGCCTGCCCAGTTGCGCGGGAACCGCTTCAATGGCCTGACGGACCTGCTCGAGGTTGCTCATATCCATCTGCAGGGGCAGTGCCTTGCGTCCGAGCGCCTCGATCTCGGAGACAATGCCGGCATCCTGTTTTACATCGCGCAGACCGAGGGCGACATCGGCGCCGGCCTCCGCGAGCGCGAGAGCAATGGCGCGGCCGAGGCCGCGAGCGGCTCCGGTTACCAGCGCGGTTTGACCATCAAGACGAAACGAGGGCAACGATCCCATGGCTCCTCCAATATGCATTTCAAGCTGCGCGCCGACAGCGTGACCGATTCTGTATACCCGTTAGGAGCCTCAGTTCGCTGAAGGGTTGGTTGCTCCGCATGCGGAATACGGTTTGGGTCAATCCCCTATGCCGCGTTGGCTCTAGTCCGCGTGATCACTTACTCCCGCTAAGCTTCAGATCGGGAGCGGCCAGTTGCATGAGCCGCCCCGGAAGTACCATGAGCCGCTCCGGAAGTACATCGTGTCACCTTGTCCGCTGGAAGACTACCCGTCATAGGGGCCGCGCCAAGAATCACACGTACAATGCTTGCTTCAACTGAGGGCAAAGATCGAACATTGGTAACGATGAGTCGCACAGTGTGTAGTCATCGGCGAATGTTCAGAACCGGGCGATCGGGACGCATCGCGGGTCAACTTCCGACAAGCGCGTTCTGGGACTTATCCAGGGAACGTAGCCTGCGCAGGCCGTATCGACTGGTTCGGTGGCTTGGAAACGTGATATCTGTTCTCTGCATGCACACCTTGGCAAACAGCGTCGATCAGGCCGAGATCATGGACCGGCTCCAGTCCACCAAGGCGGAGGATCGAGGGCTGTGGGGCATCATGAACGCTGCTGAGATGCTCTGCCATCTGCGCGGGGCCTTTCGGCTTGCCATGGGCGAGATCGCAGCCGCGCCCGTCGACATGCCCATGCCCCGGACGGTTCTGAAGTCCATAGCTTTGTGGACACCGGTGCCCTGGCACAAAAACTTCCCGACGGTGCCCGTGCTCAAGCGCGGGTCGCCAACGATGCAGGTGGGCTCTTTCGAGCTGGATCGGGCTGATGTTCTGGCCGAGTTACAGCGTTTCTGCCGGCCGGAACAGGTCCGCGTCGATCACCCTTTCCTCGGCCCGATGTCGTTTGACGACTGGATGCGATGGGGATATCTGCACACGGACCACCATCTCAGGCAATTCGGGCGTTGACCGATACGCTGGGACGGAGCAGCTGAGTCTTTTCGCAGGCTGGTGAAAGCATGAAAAGGTCAGCGAGTGAAAGCACCGCGACACTTCGTCTTTTATCGCATCCGCTCTACCCGGCTCGGAGTCGCGCGCATCCTGCACGCCCCGGTCGTGCCCTGCCGCTTCCGCTGCCGGCTGACTTCCGGGCCTGGTAGAAAGCCCCAAAAACCAACCCGCTATACTGAAAGCAAAGCACCCCATCGCCGGGGCGCCCCATCTCTCATGCGCGCTGCCCGCCCCGCATCGGGCAGCCGCTCAAGGCCGAACCCGCTCCCATGATCCGTTTCCTGCAGAAAGACAACCGCTTCATCAAGGCGACTTTCATCGTCATCATCTCCGTGGCCTGCATCACCATGGTCATCACGCTCGTGCCCGGCATCTTCCAGACCGACACCGGCGCGAACGGGACCTACGCCTCGATCCGCGGAGCCAACCCGTTCACGCGCATCTTCGGCGGCTCGACCCAGGTCTCCACCCAGGATGTCGAGCAGGCCGCGCAGCGCATGCTACAGCGCCAGGGCTGGCCGCAGGCCGCGCTGCCCTTCGTGATGCAGCAGGCCGGGCAGGGGCTGGTGCAGCGGGCCATCATGCTGAGTGAGGCGAACCGGCTCGGCCTCCAGGTGAGCGATGAGACAGTCCGCAAGTTCCTGCACAGCGGTCCGCTCGGCGCGGCGATCTTCCCGGCCGGCCAGTTCATCGGTACCCAGCGCTACTCGGCCCTGGTCGAGGACAACTTCGGCATGTCGACCGAGCGCTTTGAAGCCGAGATCAAGAAAGAGCTCGAAGAAGCCCGCCTGCGCGACCTCGTCACCGGCGGCGTCTCCGTCTCCGATGCTGAAGTGCGCGCCATGTACATGCAGCAGGCGACCAAAATCAAGTTCACCTACGCCGTGTTGAGCGCAGACGACATCAGCAAGACCATCAACCCGTCGGACGCGGAGCTCCAGAGCTTCTTCAAGCAGCACGCCACGCTCTACTCCAATGCCATCCCGGAAACCCGCAAGCTCCAGTACATCGCGTTCTCAAGCGACAATGTCCCGGGCGGCGTCCCAGCCGTGACCGACGCCGAAGAGCAGGCGTACTACAACGCCCACTCCGCCGACTACAAGGTCGACGAGCAGGTCAAGGTCCGCCATATTCTCATCAAGGTCTCCTCGCCTGCTGACGATGCCGCGGCCAAGGCCAAGGCGCAGGGCATCCTCGACCAGCTGCACAAGGGCGGCAACTTCGCCGAGCTCGCCAAGCAGAACTCCGACGACCCCGGCTCGAAGGCCGAGGGCGGCGAGCTCGGCTTTATCAAGCGTGGCGCCACGGTCCCTCCCTTCGAGCAGGCTGCGTTCTCGCTCCAGCCCGGCCAGACCTCCGGTCTCGTCAAGACCCAGTTCGGCTACCACATCATCCAGGTTGAAGAAAAACAGCCCGCGCACACCCGCTCGCTTGCCGAGGTCAAGCCGCAGATCCTGGCCGCGTTGACCGAGCAGAAGGAGCAGGCCGCGCAGCGCGCCTATGCCGGCCAGCTGGCGCAGGAAGCAAAGAAGAGCGGTCTCGCCGCAACCGCCACAGCGCATCATCTGCAGCTGCAGACGACCGGTTTCGTCCAGCAGGATGCCGTCGTTCCCGGCGTCGCCGACGCCTCAAAGCTGATGGCAGCCGCTTTCTCGGCGAGCAAGGGCGCGGCCCCGCAGGTCGCGGCCACCGGCGACGGCTTTGCCGTCTTCCAGGTCGAGGATGTGCAGGCCGCGCACGCGCCGCAGTTTGCCGCCTACCGCGATCACATCCTCTCTGACTACCGCGCCCAGCAAACCCCCGTCCTGCTCTCGCAAAAGGCCACGCAGCTTGCCGATAAAGCGCACGCCGAAAACGACCTCGCCAAGGCCGCCAAAGAGCTCGGCGCCACCGTCAAGATCAGCGACCTGGTCGCGCGCGATGCCCAGGTGCCCGATATCGGCGCGCTTGCAACCGCTGCTCCGCAGCTGTTCACGCTCAACCCGGGCCAGATCAGCGGCCCCATCCAGGGCGACCGCACCGGCGTCGTCGCGCAGCTTACCGACAAGCAGCAGCCCACACCTGCCGAGGTGGCCCAGCATCTCGGCCAGGCCCGCGAGACGCTGCTCGACCAGGACCGCGAGCAGGCATTCGCCGTCTTCGTCGGCAACATCACGCAGCGCTACCAGAAGGAGGGCCGCGTCGTGATGAGCAAGCAGGCGCAAACCATGCCGCAACTCCCGGGGCAGCAGGGAAGTTAAAAGCAACAGGCCCGCCGGAAAGGGAATCTCCCTAAACGGCGGGCCTTTTACTGTCCCCAATCCCTACACTGGAAACCCATGCCCTTCGATCGCGCCTCAGGCATCCTGCTCCACATTTCTTCGTTACCCTCGCGCGGCGGCATCGGCGACCTGGGTCCGGCAGCCTATGATTTCGCCAACTTTCTCGAGGCCGCCGGTCAGCGCATCTGGCAGGTCCTGCCGCTCAACCCCGTCGGCTACGGCAACTCGCCCTACTCCGCGCTCTCCGCCATGGCCGGCAATCCGCTGTTTGTAAGCCTGGAGGTGCTGCGTGACTGGGGCTGGCTCACTGCCGGGCAACTCGACCCCGCACAACTCCCGGAGGCCGGTTCCTCGGTCGACTTCGAGGCCGTGGTCGAGCGCAAGCTGCCTCTTCTGCGCCAGGCCGCCGCCGGCTTTCTCGACTCGCACACCCAACCGCAGTGGGCGCGCTTCCAGCGCTTCCTCACTGACAAGGCATCGTGGCTCGACGACTACGCAGCCTTCGTCGTGCTGCGCGAACAACATGGCAACGCCCTCTGGACCGAGTGGGAGAAACCCCTCGCGCATCGCACCGGCGAGCCCTGGCAGGCGTTTCTGCGTGAGCATGCGCGCGACCTCATGGTCGAAAAGGCCATCCAGTTCGCCTTCGACGAGCAGTGGTTCCACCTGCACACGTACTGCGCTGAGCGCGGCATCAAGCTCATGGGCGACGTGGCGATCTTCATCTCCTTCGACTCCGCCGACGTCTGGACCCACCCCGATCTCTTCGAGCTGCGCGAGGACGGCACCCCGGCCCGCGTCGCCGGCGTGCCGCCCGACTACTTCAGCAAGACCGGCCAGCGCTGGGGCAACCCGCTCTACCGCTGGGACAAGCTCGCCTCCGGCGGCTTCGGCTGGTGGGTCCAGCGCATGAGCCGCGCCAGTGAGCTCTTCGACCTGGTCCGCCTCGATCACTTCCGAGGCTTCGAAGCCTACTGGGCCATCCCCGGCGACGATGAAACCGCGGTCAACGGCAAGTGGGTCAAAGCGCCGGGCCACGCGCTGTTCAGCCAGCTCAAAAAAGAGCTGGGCGAGCTGCCGTTCGTCGCCGAAGACCTTGGCGTCATCACGCCCGAGGTCGACGCCCTTCGCACCGCTTTCGATCTGCCCGGCATGCGCATCCTGCAGTTCGGCTTCGGTAACCGTGGCGCGCACACATACCTGCCCCATCGCTTTGACAGCAACACCGTCGTCTACACCGGCACGCATGACAACGACACCACGCTCGGCTGGTGGCAGAACGGCGCAACTGCGGAGGAAAAGCTGGCCGTTGAAACCTACCTCAGCCCCGGCAGCGACGGCCCGGTCTGGGCGCTCATCCGCGCCGCCTCAACCTCGGTTGCCGACATCTGCCTTTTCCCCGTGCAGGATGTCCTCGGCATCGGCTCCGAAGGCCGCATGAACGTACCGTCCGCCGCGACAGGGAACTGGAGCTGGCGCTTTCAGCAGTCCGGGCTCAGCCGGGAGCTCGCGCAAAAGCTAAGAGCAATCGCCGATGTCTCTGACCGGACAATCGAGGCCCGGCGCGAGATCGAGAAAGCCCGCCGCGAAGAGGAAGCGAAGTCCAGCAAAAAGTCCGAGGAGTAAAGGAGAAAGCAGGAGGCGCATGCAAGACAACAAGCGTCTCCCGTTCCCACCCGGCTAGAGCATTTTCACTCCACACAGCGAGGGACCGACAAATATGTGCGTGGCTTTTCGCCGGGAAAAGCCGCTGGAGCGAGAAGCAGGGCCTCTACAGCCAGGAGTGACAATTCACTCAACGCTGCGCGTAAACACCGCAACCGGGAAATTCGCGAACACCTGCTCCATCCCGAGTTGTCCTTCCCGGAACTCGGCCTTCTCACCGGTAAACGCATTCACCCACGTTCCCGCCGCATCCGCTGGCAGCGTAACTCGCATCTCGGCCCAGTCGCCGCCCAGCGGCAGCTCCGCTTTACTATCCGTCAGTGTGTAGGTAAACCGGGGCAGCACCGCCAGCACGTCCGTGCCGCGCATAAACGCGAACGCATGCTCCGTGTCGCTCACCTCCAGCGGCGTGTACGCGCCCTTGTCAAAGCTCGCGCGCAGCGCATTGCGCACCGCCAGCGTCTTCTGCATCGCCAGCAGCTTCACGCGTCCGTCCGTCAGCGTGCCCAGCACGTCCTTCGCCGCCTCCAGCGGCGCCATGGCCGCGAGCGCATCGAGCGCTTTCTCCCGCGCTCCATAGTCCACCGGCCTGCGGTTATCCGGGTCCACCAGCGAGAGCTCCCACATCTCCGTCCCCTGGTAAAAATCAGGCACACCCGGCGAGGCCGCCTTCAGCACCATCTGCGCCAGCGAGTTCACCGCGCCATGCACCTTCACCGGCTCCAGAAAACGCTCAAGCTCGGTTACAAATGCGGTTGCGCCGCCTTTCTGCCCAGGCGTCAGCAGCCGGTCCACAAACGTCTGCACCGCCTCGGTGTACTCAGGCCGCGGGTTCACCCAGCTCACATTCACCTTGCCCTCGCTCAGGGCCTTCGCCATGTACTCCTTCACGCGCTCCGCAAAGCCTTCCTGGTCCTGCTTCAGCCACGGCCACGCCCCCACAATCGTCTGGTAAATCATGTACTCCTCGTTGGCATCGGGCGCCACCGTGCCGTCGTCGAGCGTCGTCTTGTGCACGGCGTTGGCCTCAGCCCAGTGCTTCACCTGCCCGGCCCACGCATCCGGCATCTCTGACAGCACATTGAGCCGGTTCCGTACATCCTCGCTGCGCTTCGTGTCGTGCGTAGACGTTGTCAGCATGGTGTGCGGCGTATTCTGCTGGCGCTCGGCGCTGGCCTTGTGCAGCACCTCCGGCTTCAGCCCGAACGCGTCCATCGCCGAGCCCACTTCATTCGACGAGAGGAACCGGAAGTACACGTAAAAGCTCGTGTCTTCCACGCCCTTCGCCATCACTGGCCCGGTCAGCTGCTGAAACTTCAGCGCAAAATAAAGCTGCGCCTCATCGCGCTCCGCATCGCCGCCGCCGCGCCCGTTCAGTAACAGCATCCGTTCCAGATAGTCAAATGCTGAAGCGTCAATCCCCGCATTCCGCCGTTTCGCCGTGCGAATCGCCGTGCGGATCGTCTTCGTGTCCGCCTCGGAGTAGCGCCCGCGCTCGTCGATGTATGTCCGGTAAATAGGGAAGCAGGCGATCGTCTCCCGGATCACCGCCTCCAGCAGATTATCTGTAAAGTCGCGTACCCGGCGATCATGCCGCGCCAGCTGCGACAGCAGGTTCGCGAGCACGCGCGTCTCGCTCGACAGCGAGGTCTGCATTACGCTGCGCTTCGACTCGTAGATCACCTGCACCGGGTTCACGCCGCCGCCGATGAACTCGGAGTAAATCGCGCTGAAGCGGCCCTTGTTCTTCGGCTGGATGAAAAACTGGTTCGCGAAGTGGACGAAGTCGTAGCCCGAAGTGCCCTGCACCGCCCACACGCGCGGCAGGTTCTCACCCGGCTCCAGGATCTTCTCGACCACGCAGTACAGTGGCAGGGCGCCGTTGGTCCAGTCGTGGCCTTTCGTCACGTCCAGTACGCTTTTTTCTATGCCGCTCGGCGTCGCCTCCGCGTCGCTCTCCACCCCGCCCGCGCACTGTGCCGCAACGAAAAGCTGTTGCAGGCGCTCCAGGTACACCCGCGGGTTAAACATTCCGTCACAGTGGTCGATACGTAATCCGGTCACATCCTTTTCGGCCAGTAGTTTGCGAATCAGCGAGTGTGTTTTCGCAAACACCTCCGGATTCTCCATCCGCAAACCCACCAAGTCGTTCACGTCAAAAAAACGCCGGTAGTTGATCTCCTCGCTCGACGTGCGCCAGAACGCCAGCCGGTACGGTTGCACCTCCAGCAGCTCATGCAGCGCATCGAACGAGCGCGCATCCCCTTCCGTTCCGTTGATCGCCTTCGCCGCCTTCTCCAGCGCCGGCTGCAGCGCCTTCTCTCGCAGCGCCTCCGTCAGGCGAGGCTTCAGCGCCTTCAGCTGCTCCCGGCGCTTCAGCACTTCGCCCGCCCCGGTGCTCTCGTGCAGCGGCAGGTCCGTCAGTTCATCCAGCAGCCTCCGGAATCCTGCCGGTACGCCGAACTCCGCGTCCCGCTCCTTCGGGAACACCATCGGCAGCGTCCGCGGCGCAATCGGCTGCAGATGATCGAAGTAAGCGATCAGCGCGCGCCCATCCTCAAACTTCACCTGCAGCTGCCCGGCTTCGAGCGCCTCGCCGTACTGGCAGCCCAGGATCGGCAGCAGCAGCTTGTTCTTCAGCTCCGGCTTCAGCGGCTCCCAGTCGATATCGAAGTACCCTGAGTACTCCGACGCCCGGCCATTCTCCAGCACATCCTGCCACCACACCGAATCGTTCCCCACGCCCATGTGGTTGGGCACCGTGTCCAGCAGCAGGCCCATGTCCCGCTCGCGCAGGGCCGCCGTTAAAGGCTTGAATGTCTCCTCGCCGCCCAGCTCCGGATTCAAGCGGTCGTGCCGCGCCACGTCATAGCCGTGCATCGAGTGCGGCCGCGCCTCGAAGATCGGCGACAGGTACACGTCCCCGATGCCCAGCTTCTTCAGGTACGGCACAATCGCCTGCGCGTCCGCAAACGTAAACTTCTCATGCATCTGCAGGCGGTAGGTGGAGGCGGGGATGCGGGCATCGGTTGCGGCGGTCTTCTCAATACAGTCGTTCATGGCTGGGCGTTCATATCCTTTGCGGCGTTGGCACTATCGCTCGTACTCGCTTGGATGCAGCTTCCCGCCGGGGTCCATGCGCGCTCCCCTCCGGCATCTATACTGGTACAGCGAACCTCACCCGAGACGCAAAGGAGCCCCATGCCACTTTCCGGCGAAGCCATCCGCTTGATGAACTACGTTGACGACGTCGCGATCACCCTGCGCCGCATCCTCGCGCTTTCGCCCTCGCTCACGCAGGAAGAACGCACCCGCCTCAGCGAGTACCTCACCAAGTCCGAGCCGAGCGTCCAGACCGTGGTCACGCAGCTCGCGGTCAAGTAGCCATCGCTCCCGGCGAACCCGACTCCATCCGCAGGGTTGCCGTCATCGGCGCAGGCGCAGGCGGCCCGGTTTCCGGCAGCACTCTCGCTTCGCTTTGTGTCCGCGCCGGCTTCCACACCATCCTGGAAGATGTACTCCCCGGCAATCTCCGCCGCGCCGCCGCGGAGATCGCCGCAACCGGCCCGGCTTCCACCCTGCGCTACGCTGGCAGTATCGAGGACGCAGTGCGCGAAGCCGACCTCGTCCTCGATACCGTCCCGGACGAGCTCGAATCCAAGCTCGAAATCCTCAGTCTGCTCGACCGCATGGCCCCGCCTGCAACCATCTTCGCTACGCCGACCGAAACCCTCAGCATCGCCGACCTCGCCTCCTGCACCTATCGCCCGGCGCAGTGCTTCGGCCTTCGCTTCGTCACTCTTACACCCCACCCCCACATCGCGCTCAGCTACCCACCCGCCTGCGCGCCGGCAACTGTTGAAAAGGTGGCTGCATTTTTGCGCGCTCTGGGGGCAGCCGTGCACGCCTTAGCCGACCAGCGCGCGCTGCCATAAGAGCGGCCTGCCTATCTGTGCCGCAGGCCGAATACACTCCACGAAGTGGGCGCCGGCCGCGCAGGTGGTCTGGCTCTTACTCCGTATTGGGCGCCTTGTACGCCGTCTTCATATACAGCCGCGCCTCGTTCAACGCCCCCGCGGTATTGTCATTCGTCTGCACCGCCAGCCGATACTCGTTCACCGCGCGGTCCCTCTGCCCGGTCACGTCAAAAATCTTGCCCAGCGCAATGTGCGACCACACCTGCGTCCATGCCGGCTCGCCATCCCCGCGCAGCGCGTCGCGGTACGCATTGGCCGCAGCCTGGTAATTGCGCTGCGTAAACATGAGCTCGGCAATGCGGTAATTCGCCAGCGAGCTCGACGAGTTTGCCGCCAGCGCCTTCTGGTACTCGGCCAGCGCCGCCGTCAGGTCGCCCTCGCCCACCAGCTGCTGCCCGCGCAAAATCGCAATCCGCACCTGCATATCGGGCGAGTTCTTCAGGATCCAGTTGTCCGGATCGATCTGGATATTCCGCGGCAGCCCGAACGTATCGATCACATACTGCGAGCTCGTGCCTTCCACCTGCACCCGCTTCGACTCGGTCTTGCCCTCGGTCTCCACCTGCAGGTCGACCGGCATGTTGAACAGGTCAAGGTCCTGGTCGATCTCGCCGATCGTCCGGAACCCCTTGTCGTTCCCCAGCCGGTACACCGCGTACTTGTCCACAAACTGCGGCGCGCCCGTGCCGTCCAGCCACTCTGAGAAGAACGCCGTCAGCTGCTGCTGCGACTCGGCCTCGGCCAGCTTCTCGAACTGCTGCGTCGTGATCCCCTTGTCCGCGTACTGCGTCTGCGTCGCCCGCAGAATCTTCAGCAGGCTGTCGTCGCCAACCTCCCACCGCAGCATGTGGAAGATCATCGCGCCCTTCTCCAGCGTCATCGACTGGAACTCCGGCGAGAACACCGGCAGCCGTCCCGCGGTCGAAAGCGGAATCGTGTCATACGCCAGCGCCCCGGCCGAAACATCCAGGATCGCGCTCTGCAGCGCCAGCCGCCCGTTCAGGTCTTCCACATACAGCAGCTCGCCGTAACGCGCCATGCCGTTCGTAATCCACGTATCGTTCAGCGTCTCCGGGCTCACGGCCGAGCCCCACCACTGGTGCGCAACCGTGTTGGCCAGCAGCCGGTAATCGGCCTTGTTGTTCAGCCGCGCTCCGGCGATGCCCGCAATCTCCGGCGCCCACGCCGAGGGCACCGTATCATCCGGCAGCTCCACCACGTTCAAACGGCTCGACTCCGCCAGCCCGAAGGTGCTCGTAAAAAAAGCAAACTCGCGATTCGCCGTGTCTGCGTACGCCGCGGCCGAGGCCTTGTGCGCCGCCGTCGTGTATACCCGGATGTTCGGCGACCCCGCCTCGGTCACCGGCGGCAGAAATTTCCCGATGATCAGCGTTCCCGGGAATCCGGGCTTCGTCCACGAGAAGTCGAACTCCTGCCCGCCCGGCAGCGCCAGCGCGGCATTGCCCGGCGGCGTTGCTGTTTGCTCAGCGGCCGCGGCCGCTTTGGCTTTTGCCGCGGCGCGCCGGGCCGCGGCACGTTGCGCCGCCGTCATCGGCTTCGCAGGCGTTGCCGCGGTCTTGGCCGCGCCGGTTGTTCCGCTCTGCCCCGAGGCTGCCGTCTTCGGTTGCAGCGGCGGCCGCACCGGCGCTTCATCATCATCCGGAACAGCCGTCCCGTTCTTTCGCCGCTGCTCGCTCGCGGTCGTCGGCGCTTCGCTGGCTGCATCGCCGCGCCGTCGCAGCTCCGGCGTTCCGCCGCCCTGCTGCCCGGCAATCGGCGCCGCCTCGCGATGCGCCTGCTCCGCGCTCACCGTCGTCCCCTTGCCTGTCTCGCCGCGCGTCTCGCCCGAGCCAATCACCGTGTACCCCGCTGGCACAAACACGTGCATCTCCGCGGTAAACCGGTCCGTCGTGTACCCCACCATCGGGAACCAGCGCCCCGCATACAGCAGGTACGAAATCGGGTCGCCGATCGACGCCAGCTTCAGCCCCTCGACCGGGCCGCCATCCGCTGTGGTGAGCGGGCCTGCATAGCTGAAGGTCCAGGTGTAGCTCTGCCCGGCGACCAGCGCCTGCTGCGGCGTCACGCGCACCGTCGCATTGTTGCCGCGCTCGCCGTTCAGCGCCGCCCCGCTCGCATCCAGCACCTGCGTTACCTGCAGCGCGCCGTGCAGCTCAAACACCGCCGCATCGCTCGCCTGGTTTGCCGTAAACGTCACCTTCGCCTGTGCCGTCAGCATATGCGTCGCCGGGTTTACCTGCGCATCGATCACGTAGCCCGTCACCTCGAGCGGCGGCTTCGGCACCTCGACCGCGAACGGAGCAGCAGGGAAGAGGAACAGCAGGGCAGTCGCGGGGGCAGTCGCCAGAGTATTCAAAGTGGCGCGCAAAAGCGTCATAAGGCAAGGCTCAGGGGAGTCGGATTGGGCGTTGTGGCTGCTGGAAGCAATGAAACCACGTGCCCGGCCACGGTGTCGATGGCCCCTTCTCCGCTTGCCCCGTCCCGCGCCAGCAGGCACCGGCGAATCTCGCCCAGCTCCTGCTGCATCGCCGCCCGCTCCGGCGTCTCCGCCAGCAAGGGCCGTAGTGCCGCGGCCACGGCCTGCGGCGTAAAGTCATCCTGGATCAGCTCCGGTACCATGCGCCGCCCCGCGACAAGGTTTGCCATCGCCACGTGCGGTACCTTCACCACCCGCTTCGCCACTGCATAGGACGCGCCTGAAAGCCGATACACCACCACGAACGGATTCCCGATCAGCGCCGCCTCGACCGTCGCCGTGCCGCTTGCCACCACGCTCGCCCGCGCATGGTGCAGCGCCGCCCGCGCATCGGCCACCGGCACAACCCTTGTGCCCCCCGCTCGTTCCGCCACCATCGCACGCACAGACGCAACCTGCCCCGGCGTCAGGGTCGGCGCCAGCGGCAGCAGAAACTCAAACCCGCCCTCCAGCATTCCCGCCGCCTCCAGCATCGCCGGCAGGTTCAGCGAAATCTCTCGCGGCCGGCTGCCCGGCAGCAGGCCGACCCACGGCTTCGCCGCGTCCAGCCCATTCTCCGCGGCAAACATCTCGCGTGCGCCATCCGGCCTCGCCAGCTCCGCCAGCGGATGCCCCACGAACGTCGCCGCGACCCCGCGCTCGCGATACCACGGCTCCTCAAACGGAAAAATCACCAGCATCCGGTCCACATTGCGCCGGATCTGCGGCAGCCTGTGTTTCTTCCACGCCCATACCTGCGGCCCCACAAAAAACACCACCGGAATCCCCAACGCTTTCGCCCGGCGCGCCAGCCCCAGGTTCACATCCGGGAAGTCGATCAGCACCGCCACATCCGGCTTATGCTCGGCCAGCGCGCGCCGCAGCCTGCGGTACTCCCGGTAAATCCGCGGGATATGCCGCACAATCTCCGTAATCCCCACCACCGCCACATCCTCGGCCCGCACCACGCGCCTGCACCCGGCCGCTTCCATCCGCGTCCCGCCCAGCCCGAAGAACTCCGGCTCCTCCGGCAGCATCCGCCGCAGCGCCGCCATCAGCTGCACCGCATACTGTTCGCCGCTCGCCTCCCCCGCTGAAAGAAAAATCCGCGCCGCCACGCTAGTCTGTTCCCAGCGCTAGCGCGCTCGCATCGAGCTTGGGCGCAAACGCCTCGGCCGGCACACCCGTTTCCTGGTCCCGATACTGTAACCGGTACAGTTTCCAATACAGCCCGCGCTCGGCCAGCAGCTGCTGGTGCGGCCCCTGCTCGCGCAGCTGCCCCTTATGCATCACCAGGATCACGTCCGCGCGCTGTACCGTCGAGAGCCGGTGCGCGATCAACACCGACGTCCGCCCCGTCACCATCCGCTCCAGCGCCGAGCGCACTCGCAGCTCCGTATCCGTGTCCACCGACGAGGTCGCCTCATCCAGGATCAAAATCGCCGGGTCATGCGCCAGCGCCCGCGCAAAGTTGATCAGCTGCTTCTGCCCCGTTGAAAGCCCCGCGCCGCGCTCCCGCAGCAGCTCCTGGAACCCCGCCGGCTGCGCCTCGATAAAGTCCAGCAGGTTCACTTCCTCCGCCGCCTCGCGCACCCGCTCCACGGTGATCGGGGAGCCCATGCGGATATTCGCCTCGATCGTCCCCGAGAACAGGAAGGGGTCCTGCAGCACCACGCCGAACCGCGATCGCAGCGCCTTCAGCTCCTGCGCGCGCACGTCCACGCCGTCAATCAGCACCGCTCCATGCTGGATGTCGTAGAACCGCATCATCAGGCTGATGATTGTCGTTTTGCCCGCGCCCGTGTGGCCCACAATCGCCGCCGTCTCGCCCGGGTGAATGCGGAACGAAACCCCGCGCAGGACCCACTCCACGCCCGTCACGGCCTTCGGTCCATCGCTCCCGAGCACCGCCTGCTGCTCGTTCGTCAGCGTCTGGTAGGTAAACCACACGTCTTTGAACTCAACTGCTCCCGCGCCGGCCGCCGCTGCGCGCGCTACCGGCGTCGCGGGTGAGCCGACCTCCGGCTCCGTATCCAGCAGCTTGAACACCCGCTCACTCGCCGCCATCGCCGCCTGCAGAATGTTGTACTTCTCGCTCAGATCCTGGATCGGCCGGAAGAACCGCTGCGAGTACTGGATAAACGCCACCAGCACACCGATCGTCAC
>CAXTMY010000065.1:0-16829 GCA_964245565.1 uncultured Acidobacteriaceae bacterium
CGCCGCCTTTCACTTCACTTTCGTATGCAATCATCTGAAACTCTCCGTGATCAGTCGGCAGCGTCGCCTCCGCAACCCGGAAGATATACCGCTCATGCTGCAGCCGATAGCGGATCAACTCGGCCACGGTGAGCATTTTGAGCCCGTGCACGCGGCAGAACGCCACCAGGTCCGGCACGCGCGCCATCGAGCCGTCATCGTTCATGATCTCGCAGATCACACCGGCCTCCTTGAGCCCGGCCATGCGCGCCAGGTCCACCGAAGCCTCCGTCTGCCCGGCCCGCACCAGCACCCCGCCCTTGCGCGCGCGCAGCGGGAAAATATGCCCCGGCCGCGCCAGGTCGGCCGCGCTCGAGTTCGCATCGATCGCAACCTGGATCGTGTGCGACCGGTCCGCGGCCGAAATCCCCGTCGTCACCCCTTCGCGCGCCTCGATGCTCTCCGTAAATGCCGTCCCAAAACGGGAAGAATTTGCCGCCGTCATCGGCCCCAGCCGCAGGTAATCCGCGCGCTCCTCGGTCAGCGTCAGGCAGATCAGCCCGCGGCCCCACCGGGCCATGAAGTTGATGGCCTCCGGCGTCACAAACTCAGCCGCGAGCGTCAGGTCGCCCTCGTTCTCACGATCCTCATCATCGACGACAACAATCATCCGCCCGGCCCGAAACTCCTCCAGCGCGTCCTCGACAGTAGTAAAAGGGTTGTTCATGCCGGCTGCCCCATCCCTCCATCTTCCGCTACTTTGCCGAGAACGGAAAGGGCGCGCGCGGCCTTTGTGCTGCCATCGCGTAGAGTGTCAAAGAGACACATGCGCCTGCTCCCTTCCGCACACAACCGGCTACTCCGTTTGCTTTCCGCTGCCGCCTGCCTTGCTCTCTTCGCTCCCGTAGGCTGCAGGACCGGCGCGTTCCCGCAGTACCCGGCGAACTATCGTGAGTACGCCTATGTCGCCAACGCCGGCGGCAGCAGCCTGTCCGTGCTCGACGTGGTCGCGGTGCGGCCGCAGGTCTCCATCCGGGTCGGCAGGCACCCGGTCGCGCTTGTGGCGAGCCCGGTACGGAACGAGGTCTATGCCGTCAGCCAGGGTGCGCCGAACGGCAGGGGCTCGCTCGCGATCGTCGATGCGGAGACAAACCACCTGGAGGCAACGGTGCCCGCCGGACGCGGCTCTTCCGCGCTCGCGATCGACCCCCGCGGCAAACGCATTTATGTAACCAACAGTGCTGCAAATACCATCACCATCATCGATTCCGAAACGCACCAGGTGCTCGGCACCGCCGGTGCCGGCGAGCAGCCGGATGCCGTGGCCGTGTCGCCGGACGGCACCACCCTGGTGGTCGCGAACCGCCAGGGCGGCAGCGTCGACGTGCTCGATATCCCGGCCACTCTGACCGAGTTGCCGAAGGTGCGGGCCTCGTTCAACGGCTGCCCCGGCGCGGGCAGCATAGCCATCCTGCCCGACTCGACCAAGGCGTTCATCGCCTGCTCCGCCGGCCACCAGGTCATGGCCGTCGGGCTGCGCACCTCGCCCAGGCAGCGCAAACGGCTGCAGTCCTCTCCCGAGCCCGACCGCCTGCTGGCGCTGCTCGATGTCGGACAAAGCCCGGTACGGCTGGTGCTCAAGCCCGACGGCGGCGAGATCTTCGTCACCAACGAGCAGTCGGACACCGTATCTGAAATCGCGACCGGCACAAATGAAGTAGGCGGCGCTTCGCTCATCGGCTCGCACCCGGCGTACGGCGTGGTCAGCGCAGACAATGCCCTGCTGTGGATCGCGAACGAACAGGCCGACACGGTCGCCGTGTACTCGATCGACGACGGCAAGCTGATCAACACGGTCCACGTCGGCAGCGGACCAGGCGCGCTGACATTCTCGGCGGACGGCCACCTGCTGCTGGTCGCCGACGCGCGTTCCGGCGACGTGTCGGTGGTGCGTACCTTCGACCGCAACCTGCGCCGCGAAGCGGTCTACGGCAACCTGTTTACCATCCTTCCGGCGGGCGACGACCCGCAGGCAATCGTGGACAAGGCGTTTCGGCTCACAAAGTAACGCGCGGCCACGGAATGAGAAAATGACAGGGTGAGCGAACCCAGACCAGCCCCCTTGCCGTTTATCGATCTGCAGGCGCAGTACCGCGAGCTGAAAGCCCGCGTTGACGCGCGCATCCACGCCGTGCTCGACCATGGCCAGTACATCCTCGGGCCGGAAGTCAGGGAGCTTGAAGACCGGCTCGCGCAGCGCATCGGGGTCAGGCACTGCATCTCCTGCTCCAGCGGCACCGATGCGCTGCTGCTCGCGCTCCTGGCGCTCGGCGTCGGCCCCGGCGACGAGGTCATCACCACGCCGTTCACTTTTTTCGCGACTGGCGAGATGATCGCGCTCGTCGGCGCGGTGCCGGTCATGGTCGATATCGAGCCCGACACCTACAACATCGATCCCGCGCTTATCGAGGCGGCGATCACGCCCAGGACCCGCGCCATCATGCCGGTGTCTTTATACGGGCAGCCGGCGGAGATGGACGAAATCAACGCCATCGCTGCCCGGCACGGCCTGCCGGTCATCGAGGACGCGGCGCAGAGCTTCGGCGCCATGTACAAGGGGCGCCCGTCCTGCGGGCTCAGCACCGTCGGCTGCACCAGCTTCTTTCCCTCCAAGCCGCTCGGCGCCTACGGCGACGGGGGCGCCTGCTTTACCGATGACGACGCGCTCGCGCTCGCCATGCACCAGCTGCGCAACCACGGGCAGCAGGCGCGCTACCGCCACTGCGCCATCGGCCTCAACGGCCGGCTCGACACCCTGCAGGCCGCCATCCTCCTGGCCAAGCTCGACGTCTTCGACCGCGAGCTCATCGCCCGCGGCGAGATCGCGAACGCCTACAACGGCATGCTGCTGGGCCTCAGGAAAGCAGGAAAGCTGCTGCGCCTCCCGGAGCTGCGCGGCGCAAAGACCAGCCCCTATGCGCAGTACACCGTCGAGCTCGAAAACCGCGACGCCGTCGCGAAAGCCATGGGCGAAGCCGGCGTGCCGACCGCCGTGCACTACCCGGTGCCGATGCACCGCCAGCCCGTGTTCACCGAAGGCTCACGCCACCCGGCCCGCGTAGCCGGCGAGCTACTCCACGCCGAGGCCGCATCAGCCCGGGTGCTCAGCCTGCCCATGCACCCGTATCTGGGTAGACCCGAAATCGGACGGGTGGTACGGGCATTGGAAAAGGCGCTCGCCTAGACCGAATCGAAGCCCTACCAGAACGAAACAGCTTCCACGTGCGGCGGTCCGGACAGGCCGTTGACCACCGGCGTCGCAATCACGGCTTCCAGGTTGCGATGGCTCCATCCGCCGAAGGGCGCAACCTTGTCGAGTTGCGCCAGGTAATGTTTGTTCGTCACGAACTCGCCCGCCGCCACGGTGCCGTTTTCCCCCAGCCCTGCGATCAGCACCACTTCTTTTTCGTTCTCCGGGTCGAAGAACCGCGCGACGATGGCATAGTCGTTTGTCTTGTTGGCCAGCGGCTGCGACCACACGATCGACCACTTGCGCCTGGCCGCCGAAGCGGTGTCGACAATCGAAACAACTTGGCTGCCGTCCGGGCGGTAATCCCGCTCGAAGCGAAAGCGCAGATTGTGCGTCGCGTGGATCGACCACTGGTTATTGAAGGCGCCAAACAACACGGCCGGGCGCGAGCGCAGGTCTTCAAGGCTCGTGCTGGTTTCGCTCTGCGCGTTGAACGCGATTCCCTGCGCGCCCAGAACCGCGGCCACCCGCGCAAACGCCTGGGCATCGCCGATGGGGAGCAGTGCGAGCGGCGGCATCGCCTCCGCTGCGCCTCCCGTCTGGTCGTCCATGGGTTCGGCAAACGCCTGGGCCACGCGGCCCAGCGCGGACAAAGGCACCAGGTGATCGCCCAGCACAAGCAGCAGGCTGTTCTGGGACTGCCCCAGCGGCGCCCAGAAGCGCCGGGTCGAGACCTGCGCTTTCTCCACCTGCATGGCTGCCACTATGCCCGCGACCGCCAGCAGAAGGAACAACGGCGCGACGCTCAGCCAGTTCCTGAGCCGCGGCCATGCCCTGCTGCGACTCAACTCGAACCGCGCCGGCAGGCTCGGCTGCACCGTCTCCTCGGCAGCCGGTCGAGCCGCAGGCTCGGGCAGACGCGGCGCCGAGTGGAAGAAGTGCGGTACGTAAGAGCCGGGCGGCAGCTCGATGCGCAGCTCGTGCGGGTGCTCCTGGTAGTACTGCGCCAGGCGCTTGCGTACCTCGCCCGCGGAGATGCGTACCACCGGGTCGGCATTGGTGTCGTAGTCGGGCTGCCGGTGGAACACGGCGATGCCGAGCGTTCGCTCTTTCAGCAGATCCGCTTCACCGGCCAGAGTCTGCTCCACCACGTAGCGCAACAGGGCCGGGTAGCGCTGGCTGTTCCGGAAAGCATGGCTTGCGAGCAGGTCCTGCAACTGCGCCAGTACCAACTCCTTTTCCTGCTTGGTTACCGGCAGCCATGCTAGCTCTGGTGTTAAAGCCACTGCACTCCTCTGGACTTGACCCGGTCGTTTATACCGGAACCGCGGCTCGGCCGTCTACTTTCGGCACATTCTCGGGTTCAACGTATGATACGGCACGTACTAGGCCGGTTGATACGTAGCCCAACCGATTGAAAACAGGCAGGATAAAGTTCGAACCACGGACGATACCCCGCCGGCTACCGTATTGAGCTTGCGATTGCCCGCAGCAGCGCGTAACGTCGGTCCGCGATCAGGTACTTGCCCAATGCAAGCGCCTGGCCCAGAGGACACGACAACAGATGGCACAGAGACCAGCTAGCATTCGCATCTTTTCAGAGGCAGCAGAACGACGCATTCGCCGCACAGCAGGAGTCATAACGATCACCGGGTGCCTGCTGCTCCCGGCTGCTCCGCACGCGTTCGCACAGAGCACCACGGCCGACATCCTCGGCTCCGTGACGGATGCCTCCGGCGCAGCCATTCCCAACGCCACGGTGACCTTGACCAACCTCGGCACCCGGGAAGTCAAGACGACCCAGAGCACCGGCGCAGGCGATTACACGTTTACACAGCTCGGGCCGGGCACCTACTCGGTGCAGGTAACGGAGAACGGCTTCAAGAGCTTTGTCGTTCCATCCGTCTCCCTCGCGGCCGGTGACCGCGCCCGTGAAGACGCGAAACTCGTCGTCGGCGCGCAGGCGCAGACCGTCCAGGTCACGTCCCAGACCCCTGCTCTGCAGACCGATACCTCGGCACTCTCGTCGACCATCACCGAGCAGGCGGTCCAGAACCTGCCGCTGAACGGCCGCAACTACATCAATTTGGCGCAAATTACGCCGGGTGCGAATGAAGGGCCGGGCAATGGCCTGAACAGCGGCGCGCGTCCCGATGACCGGCGGCAAACCTCCTCGGTCTCGATCAACGGGCAGTCCGAGATCATCAACGACGAACTGATCGACGGCCTGGACAACAATGAACGCATCATCGGCACCATCGGCGTGCGGCCGTCGATCGAGGCGATCCGCGAGATCAACGTCCAGTCCAACGCTTTCACCGCCGAGGTCGGGCGCACCGCCGGCGGCATCATCAACATCATCACTAAGTCCGGCTCCAACCAGCTCCACGGTTCGGCGTATGAGTTCTTCGCCAACGATGCGCTCAATGCCAATCCCTGGCAGGACGGCGCGAGCAATCCCAAGCCGGAAGAGCGGCAGAACCAGTTCGGCGGGTCCATCGGCGGTCCCATCGTCAAGGACAAAGTCTTCTACTTTGCCGATTACGAGGGTCTGCGGCAGATCATGGGCAGCAACCCGATCACCTCCCAGGTGCCGACACTGGCGCAGTACGACACCATCCACAGCGGCAACACCGCGGCCATCACCGCGCTGGCCGATGGCGGCGCCATCGATCCCGCGGGCCTCGACTACGCCATGCTGTATCCCGCGCCGAATGCGCCCTCCACGCCGGGTGCCGTCACCGGCGCCTACGTCACATCGCCCAAGACGAGCCGCGACTCAGACACCGCCGACGGACGCGTCGACTGGCAGATCTCGCAGAAGGATCTGATCTACGGCCGCTATACGTACAACCGTGTGCCGTCGAACTTCCCTGGGCAGCTGCCGCTCACCACTGAAGACGGTTTGACCATTGCGCCGGGCGGCTCAATCTTTGACTACTACGGCAGTGCGAAAGATGACGCGCAGAACGCGCAGATCAATTACGTGCGCACCATCAGCCCAACCATTCTGCTGCAGCTCGGCTTCGGCTACACACGCATCAACAACCAATCCTTCCCGCTGAACTACGGCGAAAACATAAACCAGGCGTTCGGGCAACCCAACATCAACCTCAATACGAACACCTCCGGCCTTACACCGGCCAGCGTCAGCCAGTACGCCGACCTTGGCGATGGCGCGTTCATCCCGATCATGGACGTGGACAATACATTCCAGGAGCAAGGCTCAGTAACGATCAACCGCGGCGCGCACAGTATCAAGGTAGGCGCGGCCTTGATTCATCGCCAGGCCCTGAATTTCCAGAACAATTACGGCAACGGCGATTTCAGCTTCAACCCCATCAATGGCGACCCGACCGGTCTCGCGGCACTGCTGCAAGGCGACTTTAACTCCGTGCAGCGCTCCAACAGCCTCATTCCCCCGCATTACTTTTCCTATGAGCCGAGTGTCTACGTGCAGGATGACTGGCATGCGGCCTCCAACCTGACCCTCAACATCGGTGTGCGGTATGAGGTCTTCACGCCGTTCACCGAGAAACAGAACGCCCTGGCGAACTTCGATCCGACCACGGAGACGATCCTCGTCGCGGGCCAGAACGGCGTGAACGACTATGCCGGTCTGCACACGACATGGTCAAACCTCGCGCCTCGTCTCGGCTTTGCTTACACAGCGGCTCCCGGTCTGGTCATTCGCGGCGGCTTCGGTATCACCAACTTCCCGAGCAACTACACTTCGAACGGATCGGAGAAGGCGCAGCCGTTTGTTTCCGACTTCGACTGCAACAATGGCGCCTGCCCGAACGGTGAAACCCGCTTCATCCAGGGACTGCCGATTCCTACCGCCGCCAGCGCCACCAATCCCACCGGCAGCATCAATGACGTCTTGAACCCGGCTTTCCGTACCTCGTACATCGAGCAGTTCAACCTGACGGTCGAGAAAGCCTTCGGTCCGAACGTACTGCAGGTAACCGGCGTGGGCGAGCTGGGCCGGCATCTGGCGCAGATCAGCAACGATGAAAATGCACCTGCGCTGGTCTCGAACCTTACTCTCGATGCCCTCGCCATCAAGAACGGCGAAACACCGGCGGCAGCGTTCAATACCCTTCGCCCCTTCTACGCCAAGCTGCCCGGCGTCACCAGCGTCGGGCAGTACCAGAGCACCGGAGCTTCCAGCTACAGCGCGCTCCAGGTCTCGCTCACCCGGCGCACCACCGCAGGGCTGACAGTCGGCGCCAATTACACCCAGGCCCATAACCTGGACAACATCCTCGGCTTCAGCAATGAAGTCAACGACGGTTATGGTGCGATCCCGTCAGAGCTCAGCACCGTCGAGTACGGCAACAGCGATCTCGATATCCGGCAGCGTGGCGTGGTGACCGGCGATTATCAACTGCCGTTCGGCCGCAACCTGAAAGGTATCGAGGGCGCGCTGGGCAAGGGCTGGCAGGCCAATACCCTGCTGGTGTGGGAGACGGGCCTGCCGTTCACTGTGCTCGAATCGCTCGGCGTTTCCAGCACAACGAATGCGGCAACCACCGGGCGGCCCAACCAGATCGGCAACGGTAAGGTCAGCAACCCGAATGCCACCGAGTTCTTCAATACCGCGGACTTCGTGCCGCAGGCTTCGGGAACCCTGGGCACAGAAGAAAGAAACCCGCTCTACGGCCCGCACTTCCGCCATGTCGACTTCTCTGTTTTCAAGAACTTCAACGTGTACCGCGACTCAACCCTCGAGTTCCGCGCGGAGTGCTTCAACATCACCAACACCACCAACCTCGCCAACCCGAACGCCACCATCAATGTCACTCCGAACAGCATCGTGGCGTCTTACCCCGGCGATGGAGCCCCGGCCGGGCAAAACGTCACGCTGCCCGGCAACACCTACACCGTCAGCCCAGGTACGGCCGGAACCATTACCGGAACCTCGGCGAACTACACCCCGCGCGAAATCCAGTTCGCGCTCAAGTACCAGTTCTAAAGCAGCGCTCCACACACAAAAGGCCCGGCGAGCGATCGCCGGGCCTTTGTGTTTCACCAGGTGCTAACTATCGCATCCCGTCCAGGATCGACCCGACAATCCCGCCGACCACCCCGCCTTCCACGCCCTGCCGGGTTTCGCCGCCCATGTACTGCTGGAGCTTGTGCGCGAGCTGCGGCAGCGGCAGCGTCTGCAGCCACACCCGGCCCGGCCCGGTGAGCGCAGCCAGAAAAATGCCGTCGCCCCCGAAGATCATATTGCGGATGCCCGTGATGCGGGTGATGCCGAAGTTCACCGATGCCTGAAATGCGCCAACATGGCCCGGATGCACGCGAAGCATTTCACCGGGCCGCAGGTCGCGCACAACCAGCTCGCCCGAAAGCTCGAGCCATGCCACACCGGTGCCGGTGATGCGCTGCAGCAGGAAGCCGTCGCCGCCGAAAATGCCAGCGCCCAGCGACTGCTGAAACCCGACGCCGATGTTGACCGCCGGCGTCGCGCACAGAAAACCGTGGCGATGCACGAAGAACTCGCGGCCCGGGCCGACCTCGACCGGCACGATGTGACCGGGCATCTTGGCGGCAAACGCCACCTCGCCGGGCGCGCCGCTCGCGCGGTACTCCGTCATGAACAGACTGCCGCCGCCGGCCACCCGCTTGATCGCCCCAAAAAACCCTCCGCCCCCGGAGAACTGCGTATGCGTGGTCAGCTGGATCGACGACGACATCCAGCTCAGCTCGCCCGCCTCGGAGATAACTGCGTCGTTGGGCTCGAGAAGAAATTCGAGAACAGGCATTGTGGTGCCGAGAATGCGGCTTTGCATCGTGCTGGCCTCCTGCCGTGCGCCTATGCAGGAGGCTAAAGCATTTTCACTGATTCTGCATGTCGCACTGATGATCCTTCTGTGGCCTTTTCCGCAGGCAAAGCCACGACCACCGCTCTTCAAGGCCGCACAGCTTCAGCAAAAATGCCGTAGCACTGGCGGTTCGCGGCCTACAGCCACAAACCGCCCCCCTCGCCTGCTGCGCTCTTCAACTACGCGAAGCCCAGCACCGGATGCGGAACATAATCCGCCTCCAGCTCCTTCACTTCGTCCGGAGTCAGTTTCACCTCCAGGGCCTTCACCGCATCCTCCAGGTGATGCGGCTTCGTCGCGCCCACAATCGGGCTGTCCACATACGGCTTGGCTAGCATCCACGCGAGCGCGACCGTGGCCTGCGGAAGGTTCTTCTGTTTCGCCAGCTCCGTCACCCGGTCGATCACCTTGCGGTCGGCGTCTTCCGTAGCGGCATACATCTTCTTGCCGAAGGCATCGGTCTCCAGCCGCTTGGTGCTTTCCGCGTTCGCAGGCCGCGCCAGCCGCCCGCGGGCCAGCGGGCTCCACGGGATCACGCCGATCCCCTGGTCCTGGCAAAGCCCCATCATCTCGCGCTCTTCCTCGCGATACAGCAGGTTATAGTGGTTCTGCATCGAGACAAAGCGCGTCCAGCCGTTCAGGTCCGCCAGGTAAAGCGCCTTCGCGAACTGCCAGGAGTACATTGACGACGCGCCGATGTACCGCGCCTTGCCCGCCTTCACCACGTCGTGCAGCGCCTCCAGCGTCTCCTCGATCGGCGTTTCCGGGTCCCACCGGTGAATCTGGTACAGGTCCACATAGTCGGTCTGCAGCCGCCGCAGGCTCGCGTCGATCTCGTTCAGAATGGCCTTGCGGGAGAGCCCGTTGCCGTTCGGCTCCTCGCGCATGGCGCCGTGGACCTTGGTGGCAATCACCGTGTTTTCCCGGCGCGTATTGGCCTTCAGAAATTTGCCCAGCACCTCTTCACTCGCACCGCGAGAGTAGACGTTGGCCGTATCGAAGAAATTGATCCCGAGCTCCAGCGCCTGCTTCAGGAACGGCTGGGAGTCGGCGTCGTTGAGCGTCCAGGCGTGGCTGCCGGGCGTCAGCGTCCCCTTCGCAGGCTCGCCGTATGACATGCAGCCGAGACAGATGCGTGAGACCTTGAGGCCTGTTTTTCCAAGACGGGTATACTCCATTGCTGATCGCGCTCCTTGATCTTTGGCTTTCTTTGTTGGATGCGTGCGGGCAGCAGTCGCACCGGCGCCTTGCGCAACCGCTGCGACCGTTAAAATGGAAGCGTCGCGGTTACGCGGGAAAGCGAGCGGGCGGATGCTCTCAGTAGACGAGTCGAAGCGAAAGGCTGCGGAGCGCAGCATGGAGTACGTGAAAGACGGCATGCGCGTGGGCCTCGGCACCGGCTCCACCTCAAAGCACGTCCTCGAGCTGCTGGGCGAGCGCGTCCGTGCCGGCCTGCAGATCGTCGGCGTGCCCACCTCGTCCGCTTCAGCCGAGCTCGCGGCAAGCGTGGGCATCCGCCTGGCCACCTTCGCCGAAGTCGGCGAGCTCGATGTCGCGATCGACGGCGCCGACGAGGTAGGCCCGGCACTCGCGCTTATCAAGGGCGGCGGCGGCGCCCTCCTGCACGAGAAAATCGTTGCCACCGCGGCCCGGGAGTTCATCGTCGTCGTCGGCGAGGGCAAGGTGGTGCCGGTGCTCGGCAGCTTTCCCCTGCCGGTCGAGGTAGTCCCCTTTGCCGGACCGCTGGTCGAGCAGAAGCTCTCCCGCCTGGGCGCCGCTCCGGTGCTGCGCATGCGCGGCGACACGCCCTACCTCACCGACGAGCACAACTGGATCTACGACTGCCATTTCGGCTCCATCCCCAGCCCCGCCCAGACCGCCTCCGAAATCCGCGCGATCGTCGGCGTGGTCGAGCACGGGCTTTTTCTCGACACCGCGACCCGTGTCATCGTGGCCGACGGTCAAGGCATCAGCGTTCTGGAGCGCTAGCAGGGCTCGCTTCCCCCAGTCCGCGCAGCATCGAATACCATGGAAGACGAGAGAACGAGCTGCGCCGAGCAAAACCGTGCGGCCGTAACAAGGAGAAAGAGCATGCAGATTGGTTTGGTAGGCCTGGGCCGCATGGGCGCGAACATGGTAAAGCGGTTGATCAGGGGCGGACACGAGGTCATCGTTTCCGACCTGAGCGAAAAGGCGGTCAAGGATGTCGAGAGCGCCGGCGCCAAGGGCTCAAGCTCGCTTGAGGACTTCCTGGGCAAGCTGCAGAAGCCGCGCGTCGTCTGGCTCATGGTGCCGGCCGGCGCCGTCGACAGCATGATCGACCAGATCGCCCCGCACCTCGAAAACGGCGACATTCTCATTGACGGCGGCAACTCGTACTACATCGACGACATCCGCCGCTCGAAAGAGCTGGAGCCGAAAGGCATCACCTACATCGATGTGGGCGTAAGCGGCGGCGTGTGGGGCCTCGAGCGCGGCTACTGCATGATGATCGGCGGCCCGGACAAGCAGGTGCAGTACCTCGATCCCATCTTCTCGACGCTCGCCCCCGGTCGCGGCGATGTGCCGCGCACCAAGGGCCGCGAAGACGGCAAGGACTCCACCGCCGAAAACGGCTACCTGCACTGCGGGCAGACCGGCGGCGGCCACTTCGTCAAAATGGTGCACAACGGCATCGAGTACGGCATCATGGCCGCCTACGCTGAAGGCTTCAACATCCTCAAAAACGCCAACATCGGCAAGCAGCAGGCGCAGGAGCACTCGGCCGAGCTCACGCCGCTGCGCACACCCGAGCACTACCAGTACGACTTCGAGCTTGAAAACGTCGCGGAAGTCTGGCGTCGCGGCTCCGTCATCTCCTCCTGGCTGCTCGACCTCACCGCCGCCGCCCTGCTCCAGCAGCCCGACCTCGCCACCTACGGCGGCGAAGTCTCCGACTCGGGCGAAGGCCGCTGGACCACCATCGCCGCCATCGACGAAGGCGTCCCGGTCGACGTGCTCAGCGCAGCCCTGTTCTCCCGCTTCTCCTCCCGCAACAACGGCGAGTTCGCCAACAAAATCCTCTCCGCCATGCGCTTCGGCTTCGGCGGCCACCTGGAAATTAAACCCAAGTAAACCGCCTGCGCGGCTCGCGGCCACTTCGTGGCGGGTGCTCGTTGATGCGCGGGTGCAGGCAAATGTGGCCCTCACGTTGTTCAGGATCAGAAATCCCGAACAACGTGAGGGCCTGTTTTTTTTACCGAGAATGTCTGATCTAGGAACTCCGCCTTATCAAAGCGGCCCCCACAAAACAGATCGCTGCAACGACTAAAGCCTCCTGATGAGGATCGTTTGGTGAGCAAGCAGACTCATAACTTCCTCCACATCGCTGACCAGTTTGCTTATCAAGGATTGAGCTGCCCACCGGCACGAATCTGTTACTGCTCCTGTGATCAATGGCGAGGCATAGGAACCAACCGACGACTGCTGCAAGCAAGGCACGCCCAATATCGTTGCGAGTAAGCCGAAAAAGCTGAGGTATCCGCATGCGTCGCAGTGTAGCAAACGTCTCTAAAGGCTTTTATCTGGATCAGCACCCGATCTATACCCGAATAACCTTTACGCCTTTATCCGACAACGGCGCTACCAGCTCCTCGGTAGCGCCGTTGTCGGTAACCAGCGTGTGGATGTCGGCGATGGGACAGATGAGCGACGGCGAAACCAGTCCCAGTTTCGAGGAGTCGGCCACCACGATTACTTCGCGGGACTGGCGCACCATGGCGCGAAAGGTCAGCGCTTCGTCCGGCTCCATGGTGGTGCAGCCCCGCTCGGGATGCAGGCCCACAACGTTCAGGAAAAGCTTGTCGAGGTAAACGTCATCCATAAAGCGGATGGCGGCAGGCCCGGTGAGCGAAAACGACCAGGCATACGGCAGCACGCCGCCGGTGATGGAAGTGCGCATGCCGGGCTGGTTGCACAGCTCCATGCCGATGTTGATGGCGTTGGTCACAACCTTGATATTGGCGCGGTGGCGCAGCGCGCGGCCGACCTGCGTGGTGGTGGTGCCGGCGGTGATGCCGATCGTCTCGTTTAGCTGGATCAGGTCGGCAGCGGCCAGCGCGATGCGGCGTTTCTCGTCGGCGGCCCGCTGCTCGCGCGCCTGGAAAGTGGTGTCGTAGCGAAACGGCTCATAGAGCAGCGGCTCTACCAGCATGGCGCCGCCGTGGGTGCGGCGCACCAGGCCGCGGTTTTCCAGCCGCGTCAGGTCCCGCCGGATCGACGGAGCCGAGGTGCCGATCGCGGCAAGCAGCTCCTCGATCGTCGCCGAGCCCTTGCGGAGCAGCAGGCGCATCATTTGTTCTTCCCGTGAATCGGTTTTAGCGGACATGATCCTCTCAGCTCCCTGGATTCGGCCGCGAACGTCTGTCCGCCGGCATATCGTCTGCTGCAAAGCGAACCTTCGTCTAGCTCCGCGGTCCGGCCGCGGCCGAGAGCGCGTCCTCGCTCGGCGGCGCGTCCAGCACTGGGGCGCGCACACCCTGCACCGACCGGCCCGGCTTGCCGTCGAGATCGAAAACCACCACATCGTTCGCGCCGCTCTTCAGCCACGGACCCGGCAGGTACAGCGTCTTCTGCGGCCCCACGTTCCAAAAGCGCCCGAGCGGGTGGCCGTTGACCCACACAAAACCCTTGGTCAGCCGGCTGGTGTCGAGCCACATATCGGCAGGCGACGACACCGTAAACTGCGCGTGATAAAAGCACGCGCCCATGCAGGGCGTGCTCCCGTAGGCCAGCGTTTCCGGGTGCAGCATGGGCAGCGGGTAATTGTCCCAGCCGGTCAGCGGCGCGCCGTCGAGCGTCGGCGGCGCCAGGATGCCGGCGCGCTCGCGCACGATCCCCGGGCCGTAGTTCACGCGCCCCGTGTTCTCCACCAGGATGTCGAGCCGCGCATGGCTCGACGCCGGGTGAATGGGCAGCATCGACTGGTTGAGCCGCCGGTCGATCGCGCCCTGGAAGATGCCGTCCAGGTACACCATCGCGTAGTCGTGCACGATGGGCAGCTTCAGCGTGCCGAACTGCCGGGTGTTCAGCCGCGTGCGATAAAGAATGTAGCCGTATGACTGCCCAAGCGCCTCCATCGCGAGCGGCTCGTCACTGTGCGTGGGCGCCGGCAGGTTGGCCCACAGGCTGGAAGCGGCATCAAGTGCAATCGGCGCTGTTTCAATTGCCTTCGGCAGCGCCGGTGGAAGCGGCGGCGGCGTCTTGTGCGTGGCCTGCGCAATGGCGTCGCGGAACGCAAAGAACTTCGCCCGCGGCTCGCCGGTCTCGGCAATCGGCACGTCGTAGTCGTAGCTCGTCACGTCGGGCTCGTAATTCGCGTTCTTGCTGGTCGTGCCGTCGGCGTTCGCGCCGTTTGAGTTGGCGCCGTTCATCCATCCAAAGCTGGTGCCGCCGTCGAACATGTAGAAGTTGATCGAGTAGCCGCGCTCCAGCATCCACTTCAGGTCAGCCAGCTGCTGCGCTGTCGGGCGCGTCTCGTGCTTCGCGCCCCAGTGATCGAACCACCCGTCCCAGTACTCGCTGTTGAAGTGCACACTGCCCGGCCGGAGCTTGTCATACAGGCCGAACGAGCGCTGCGCATCGCCGGGGCCGAAGTTGACCGCGGCAGGCAGCCCCGGAAGCATACCCAGCGCGAGTTCATCGCCGCCATCAGCCGTGTAAAGCAGCGACCGGGTGAAACCTGCCGCAAGCACCGCCTGCTTCACCTTTTCCATGTAGGCATGCGCCGCGGCGTCCGACTCCTTCGTCTGCTGCGCGTAGGAGCCGTACTCATTCTCAACCTGCACCGCGAGAATCGGGCCGCCGTTGCCGATCTGTAACGGCGCCAGTTGCTGACCCAGCTCCTTGAGGTAAGCCTGCGCCGCGGCCAGGTATGGCGCATAGGTCGAGCGGACCACCATGTTCGGGTCTTTCAGCAGCCATGGCGGGTAGCCGCCCCACTCCCACTCGGCACACGCGTAGGGGCCCGGGCGCAGAATCACGTACAGCCCCTCCTGCTGGGCTTCACGGACAAACTCGGCGATATCGTTCTGCCCGGTAAAGTCGAAGCGGCCCTGCTCAGGCTCGTGCGCATTCCAGAAGGCATACGTCTCGACCGTGTTGAGCCCCATGGCCCGTGCCTTGCGCAGGCGGTCGCGCCAGTAAGCGCGCGGAATCCGCTCATAGTGGATCGATCCCGAGATGATCTGGAACGGCTTGCCGTCGAGCGCGAAATGGTCGCCCTGCACGGCAAACGTCTGCGGATGGTTCTGCGCGAAAACCGCAGGCACGGTTGAGAGAGCGGCTGCGGCGAGAGCGGCGAGGGTCAGGCAAAATCGCATCGGGGTCGTTCCTTTTGTGCTTGCATCGGTTACGCATACGAGCGCTGCAGCAGTGCCGGGTTCTTTTGCGCGAGCGTCAGCAGAAGCTCGCCGAACAGCGTGTTGGCCCAGGCGAACCAGGGCCGCGTGTACCTCGCGGGATCATCCTTCCAGAAAGACTCATGCATGAAGTGCGTTCCCGCAGTCGTGTTGCGCAGGGTTCTCAGGCAGTCCGCGGTTTCCTCGTCGCTGTTGCTTGAGAAGGCGCGGAAGAGGATCGACATCGGCCAGATGTACCCGAGCCCCTCGTGCGGGCCGCCGATGCCTTCCCCCGCCGTGCCTTTGAAGAAGTAAGGATTGGCCGTCGAGAGCGCAAACGCGCGCGTGCGGGCATACAGCGCGCGGTCGCCCGGCGCGACACAGCCAAGATACTCGAGCGAGAGCAGCCCCGGCGCGTTGGCATCGTCCATGCGGTGCGTGTTCCCGTAGCCGTCCACTTCGTAAGCCCAGATACGTCCGCCGGGCGTTTCGATCTGCCCGTACTGCGCAAGCGCTGCGCTCACTTCCCCGGCCAGCGTATTCGCGTCCCTCGCAAGCACCGCATCGTGGCACACAGCACCGGCAAGCTCGGCAATGTGGTGCAGCGCCTGCACCGCAAAGAGATTCGCCGGGATAAACAGCGGAAAAATACACGCATCGTCACTCGGGCGAAAGCCGGAGTGGATCAGCCCAACCGGCCGCGCCGGGTTGCCGTAGCCGGAGAGCATCTGCGACTCGCTCGGGATCGGCGAGCTGCGTTCAAAATGGTACGGGCCGGGCGAGTTCTTGCGCTGTTGCTCACGAAACGTGCGGACCACCGCGCCGGCGGCCTCGCGCCACTGCGCATCGAACAGAGCCGTGTTGCCGGTCGCCCTCCAGTAGCCGTGCGCCAGCCGCACCGTGTAGCACAGCGAATCGATCTCCCACTTGCGCTCGCCCACTCCGGGCTTCATCGTCGTGTCATCGTGTACCGCCCAGGAAAGCGGCTGGCTCGCGGCGCTCGGCAGAAAAGCGTTGGCATACGGATCGAGCAGGATGCACCGGGTCTGGCGCCGGATCACGCCTTCAATCAACGTCGAAAGCTTCGCATCCTCGCGGCAGAACGGCAGGTACGGCCACACCTGCGCCGAGGAGTCGCGCAGCCACATCGCATCGATATCGCCGGTGATCACGAACGTATCCGGCTTGCCTTCGAACGTCCCGGGAGCGACCGTCGTGTCGAGCGTGTTCGGCAGGCAGTTCGCGAAGATCAGCGCAAGCTCCGGGTCGCTGATTTTCCTCGACACATTAAGAATGGCCTGCTCGACGGCCGCGCTCGTAAACCGCCGCTCAGCCAGTGGCGGCCGCGCCTGCAGCACGGCCGGCGCAGGCTGCTGCGCAGCCATCAGC
>CAXTMY010000066.1:0-16745 GCA_964245565.1 uncultured Acidobacteriaceae bacterium
GTGGAGCTGCTGCGGGACGAGGCGCGGCTGGAGGCGATGGCGGGCGCGGCGCGGAGGACGGCGCAGGACCACTTCTGCGCGTCGAGGATTATTCCGCGGTACGTGGCGTTTTACGAGCGGGTGGTCGGGGAGTCGCGCGGGTAGGGTGCTTTTGCCACCGCCCTGGTTGCAGGCGGCTGCCCTGCGGCTGCGGCTTGGGCGGGCGGAAGCGCCAGGCGGACCTTGACGCCCTCGTTGCGTGTTTTGCGTGGGAAGGCTCCGGGCGACATCCAAGGGGAGCAGGAGAGCACGATGATGAGAAATGGAAGGTTCGGTATCGGGTTTCTGATGCTGCTGCTGACGGCCGGAGGTTACGCGCAGCAGCCTGAAACGCTGAATCACGCGGGCGGCAACACGATCCAGCTGGCGGTGGCGGTGACGGAGAAGAACGGCTCGGAAGCGCCGCCGCTGCAGCAGCAGGACTTTACCGTGCTCGACAACAAGCAGCACGAGACGCTGACCTCGTTCAGGGCGGTCCAGGGCAGCGCTACTTCGCCGAAAGTGGTGATCGTCATTGACGCGGTGAATATCGACTACACACGGCTGGCCTACGAGCGGGACCAGATCGGCAAGTTCCTGACCGCGAACGGCGGCCACCTGGAACGTCCGACGGCGCTTGCCGTTGTCACCGATACCGGCATACAGATGCAGCAGAACTTTACAACCGATGGAAATGCGCTGGGTGCCGCACTGAAGCAGCAGGTGATCGGGCTGCGCACTAACCGGAGGTCCTCAGGGTTTTACGGAGCGAACGACCGCATCCAGCTTTCGCTCAACGCGCTGCATGGGCTGGCCGTGCGGGAAGCGCAGGAGCCGGGACGCAAGGTGGTGCTGTGGGTGTCTCCGGGCTGGCCGATTCTTTCGGGTCCGCGGGTGGACCTGGACAACAAGCAGGAGAACCAGATTTTCGGCAGTGTGATGAACTTCTCGACCGAGCTACGCCAGGCACGGATCACGCTGTACAGCGTCGATCCGCTGGGGGCCGGCACGAGTGTGCTGCGCACGCTGTACTACCAGGATTTTTTGAAAGGCGTGAGCAAACCGAGCCAGGTCGCGCTGGGCGATCTCGCGCTGCAGGTGCTGGCGGTGCAGAGCGGAGGGCTGGCGCTGAACTTCAACAACGATGTGGCGAAGCTGATGCAGCAGTGCATTGACGATACGGAGCGCTACTACGAGCTGTCGTTTGCGCCGGCGCCAGGAGAGCCTGGGCAGTACCACCATATCGAGGTGAAGCTGTCGACGCCGGGGCTGGTGGCACACACGCGTGACGGGTATTACACCCAGCCCTGAGGCTGCTCAGAGATAAACGGCTGCGCCGGCGGGCATCTGCAGGGTAACGCGGGTGCCGCGGCCGGGGCGGCTGGTGATGTCGAAGCGGGCAGTTGCGCCGTAGAGGACGTCGAGCCGCTCGCGGACATTGCGCATGCCGATGCCGTTGCCCTGGTAGGTGAGGACGCCGGTCTTGAGAACCCGTTCGGGCGCGATGCCGACGCCGTCGTCTTCCACCTCGATGATGAGGTTGCCGGATTCGATGCGTGAGCGGAGGGTGATGGTACCACCGGAGATGCGCGGCTCGAGGCCGTGCTTGATGGAGTTTTCGACGAGCGGCTGGAGCAGCATGCTGGGGACGGGCAGCTCGAGGGTGCCGGGCTCGAACTCCTTGACGACGCGGAGTTTTTCAGCGCCGAAGCGGACGACTTCAATGCCGAGGTAGTCCTCGGTAAAGGAGAGCTCTTCGCGGAGCGGGACGTAGGAGTCGTGGTCTTTGAGCAGGGCGCGAAGGATGTTGGCGAGCTTGACGATGAGCTCCCGCGCCTGCTCCGGGCGCACGCGGATGAGCGTAGCGATGGAGTTGAGGGTATTGAAGAGGAAGTGCGGGTTGATCTGGCGCTGGAGCGCGTCGAACCGGGCTTCGAGCACGAGCCGTTTCTGCTCTTCAAACTTGAGCTCGATGCGGATGGCGTTCCAGATTTTGAGCGGGATACCGACGACCATGGCGGCGCAGGCCCAGACGCAGAGTCGGATCGCCCAGCTTGCGGTATGAAGCGCGAAGAGCTGCCGGGGAAAGAGGTGAGCGATCCACTCGCGCGCAGCCTCGAGCGTGAGGATGAGCAGGAGCAGCAGGATCTGGCGGTCGAAGCGGGGCTGGCGCAGGTTGCGGCGGATCCAGCGATAAATGCTGAGGTCGACGAAGGGCGAGAACGACCAGACTTCTTCCGCCTCGACGAAGCGGCCGAAGGCTCCGGCGAGTACAGCGACGACGAGATAGAACGGCAGCGAGAGGTACTCGCCGTGCAGCACGGATGGGATGGAGAGCAGCGATGCGCCGAGCATGGCGGAGAGCGGGCCGAGCAGGACGCCGAGGATGATGGTGGTCTCAAAGGCGATGTCGGCCGCGTAGAAGTTGGGCACGATGACGCGGACCAGAACGCCAAGCGCAAGCGGAAAACAGAGAAAGCCGATCAACTGGATCTGCTGGGCGGTGCGACGGTGCTCGGCAAAGAGCAGGCGCTGAAAGGAGCTTGCGCGGCCGAGGGCGCTGGAGACGGCGGCGGCCACGCCCAGCTTGATCAGCAGCGTGATGAGAATGAGCCTGGGCTCGAGCACTTCTCTACTTTACTCTCCGGCTGGGAAAGCAAGACCGCCTGCGCTGCGGAGGGTGACTCGTATAATCGGGGCATGCCACTTGCCCGTGTGACCAAGGTTGCCGATACTGCCCTGCCGACGCGCTGGGGCCGGTTTCGCATCCTGGGGTTTACGGGCGAGCTGACCGGGCATACGCCGTGCGACGAGCACAAGCCGGCGGGTCTCCCTGCGGGTCTCGTGGAGAAGGAAGAAGCCGTCGCGCTGGTGATGGGCGATATCCACGCGTCGCCGCCGCTGGTACGGATTCACTCGCAGTGTCTGACCGGCGATGTGTTCCATTCGCTGCGGTGCGACTGCCGGCTGCAGCTGGAGCTGGCGCTGCGCTCGATCGCGGAGATCGGCGCGGGGATTATCTTGTATGACCAGCAGGAAGGTCGCGGGATCGGGCTGATGGCGAAGCTGCAGGCCTATGAGCTGCAAGAGCGCGGACGCGATACGGTCGAGGCGAACGTGGAGCTGGGGTACAAGGCGGACTGCCGCGAGTTCGAGATGCAGGCCGCGATGCTGAAGGAGCTGAAGGTTTCGGCGGTGCGGCTGCTGACGAATAACCCGGAGAAGGTGGCGGCGCTGGAGCGGGCCGGGATTGCGGTGGTGGAGCGGGTTCCGGCGGTGGTGCCGGTGGAGGAGAGCTTCGAGCGGTATCTCGACGTGAAGCGCGAGAAGATGGGGCACTTGTTCGAGCCGCCCGCGGTGGAGCTGGCGTAGAGACTGCGCAACGGGAACCAACATGATCCTGGTGGTGTCTGAAGCAGTAAGGCAGACAGCTTTTCATAGTGGAGAGGCAGTCATGACTTACCAGGAGGCTCGCAGTGCAGAGACGACGCTTTTTGCCGCTTCTTGCGTGTGCTGCGATCCGGCCATGCTCCATTGCCGAGGCAGAGCCGCAAACTCATGCGAGTCTCACGTGCGAGGACCATGGTGCTTGGGTTGAGAAGGTCTTTACTCGCATGCTAACGGTCAAGCCCGGCATGAACCGTGGAGAACTGCTGAAGGTTTTTACGAACCAGGGCGGCATGGCAGCGCGCGAACAAGAAACGTACATAAGCCGGGACTGCTCTTATTTCCACGTTGATGTGACGTTTCGCCCGGCTGGCAACGTATCTCAAGACAAGGAAGGCAGACTGATCGCCTTTGAGGATGACCGGGATGTAATCCTCACTGTCTCGCGGCCGTACTTAGATTTTGTAGCTATGGACTAAGTGGAAGCTTCTGCCCGGCGATCGGAATTGTAATTGCGGGCTGAGTTCATCCTTCTCAGATCTTAGAAGCGAAACCTGAGACACGCATTTCAACGGTTCGGACGAATCGCAGATCTTTCCGCTCCGCTTCGCTTCGGTCAGGAGGACCCGGGTTGGAGTAGTGACAGAACTAATATTTAACAATCTGCGCGAACGAGTTCGCATCCAGACTCGCGCCGCCGACTAATGCGCCGTCGATGTTTTCCTTCGCCAGCAGCGACTTTGCGTTGTCGGGCTTGACGCTGCCGCCGTAGAGGATGCGCATGCCCTCGGCGACGGGCTCGCCGAGGCGGTCGCGGACGGCGCCGCGGATGAAGGCGTGGGTTTCCTCGGCGATTTCGGGCGACGCGGTCTGGCCGGAGCCGATGGCCCAGATGGGCTCATACGCGATGACGATGGGCACGGCGTCAGCGGGCTTGATGCCTTCGAGCGCGATCTTAATCTGGCGCAGGAGGACGTCGTTGGTGCGGCCTTCCTCGCGCTCCTCCTGCACCTCGCCGATGCAGACGATGGGGACCATCTGCTGCCGGAGCGCGGCGTGGAGTTTACGGTTGACGTCCCAATCGCTCTCGCAGTTGTAGTGGCGGCGCTCGGAGTGACCGAGGATGACGTGGGAGACGCCGATGGACTTGAGCATGGGCGCGGAGATCTCGCCGGTGTAGGCGCCTTCTTTTTCCGGGTGCATGTCCTGTGCGCCGACCAGGACGTTGGAGCCGTGGACGCGCTCGGCGAACGGGCCGAGATCAAGGAAGGACGGGCAGACGGCGATCTCGTCGCGGGTGTGGCCGGCGACGAGCGGGAGAAAGGTATCCGCGTAGGCGCATGCCTGAGCTGGGGTCTTGTACATCTTCCAGTTCGCTGCGATGAGTGGCTTGCGCGTGCTTGCGATTTCCGTTCTCCCTTGACCGATCTGTCACAAATTGCGTGCTATTTGTTTTCACTGAGGGCTTCCACGCCGGGAAGCTTGCGGCCTTCGAGGAACTCAAGAGAGGCGCCCCCGCCGGTGGAGATGTGGCTGATGCGGTCGGAAACGCCGGCCTGGCGGATGGCAGAGACCGAGTCGCCGCCGCCGACGACGGTGATGGCGCCGGTGTTGGCCGCAACGGCCCTGGCGATTTCGGTGGTGCCATGGGCAAAGGCGGGCAGCTCGAAGACGCCCATGGGGCCGTTCCAGACGATGGTGGCGGCGCCGGCGATCTCGTTTGCGAATTCCTTCACGGTGGCGGGGCCGATGTCGAGCGCCATCCAGTTTTCCGGGAAGTCGGCGGTGCCGGAGACGACCTGCGTGGCAGCGTCAGGCGCGAAGCGGTCGGCGAGGACGTGGTCGGTGGGCAGGAGGAAGCGGACGCCGCGATCTTTGGCGCGCTCGAGCAGGCCACGGGCGAGCTCGACCTTGTCCGCTTCGACGAGCGACTTGCCGGTGCCCTGGCCCTGCGCTTTGAGGAAGGTATAAGCCATGCCGCCGCCGATAAGCAGGGCGTCGACTTTGCCGAGCAGGTTCTCGATGACGCCGATCTTGTCAGAGACTTTGGCGCCGCCGAGGATGGCGATGAAGGGCTTGGCCGGAACGGTGTCGCTGCCGCCGAGGCCGAGCGCGCGACCGAGGTAGTCGAGCTCCTTCTCCATGAGCAGGCCGGCCGCGGCCTGCTTGACGTGGTGGGTGATGCCCTCGGTGGAGGCGTGGGCACGGTGCGCGGTGCCGAAGGCGTCGTTGACATAGATTTCGCAGAGTGCAGCCAGCTGCTTTGCGAAGGCCGGGTCGTTGGCTTCTTCTTCCGGGTGGAAGCGCAGGTTTTCAAGCAGGAGAACCTGGCCGGACTCGAGCTGGCGGGAGAGTTCTTCGGCGATTTCGCCGACACAGTCGGGCGAGAAAGCGACGTTGATTTTCTGGGCGACATCGTGGTCGAGCAGGATGCGGAGGCGGTCGACGACGGGGCGCAAGCTGTACTTGGCCGTGGGCTTGCCCTTGGGGCGGCCGAGGTGCGAGGCGAGGATGAGCTTGGCTTTGTGCTCGAGCGCGTAGCGGATAGTGGGCAGCGTTTCGCGGATGCGCGTGTCGTCGGTGATCTCGGTGCCGTCTTCAGTGAGCGGAACGTTGAAGTCGACCCGGATGAGGACGTGCTTGTTTTTGAGATCGAGGTCGCGGATGGACAGCTTGGACATGGGAAGGTGGACTCCGGTAAAGAAAGGCGGCCAGGCCGGGCGCAACGCGCACGAATGACCGATGGAAAGAAGCGAAGCCGCCGGTGCGGCTCCCTGCCGGTTTAGAGGCCTTTGCCGGCGACAAAGAGTACCAGGTCGCGGACGCGGCTCGAGTAGCCCCACTCATTGTCGTACCAGCTGAGGACCTTGACGGACTGGCCGACGACCTTGGTGAGCTCGGAGTCGACGATGGAGGAGCGGGAGTCGCCGCGGAAATCGACGGAGACGAGCTGCTCGGTCTCGTAGCCGAGGATGCCTTTGAGCGAGCCGGTGGAGGCGGCTTTAAACGCGGCGTTGACGGACTGGACGGAGACGGGCTTTTCGGCGATGAAGGTGAGATCGACGATGGAGACGTTGGGAGTGGGTACGCGCATGGCGAAGCCGTCGAGCTTGCCGGCCATTTCAGGAATAACGAGCTTGAGGGCCTTGGCGGCACCGGTGGAGCTGGGGATCATGGACAGGCCGGCGGCGCGGGCGCGGCGGAGGTCCTTGTGCGGGAAGTCGAGGATGACCTGGTCGTTGGTGTAGCTGTGGACGGTGGTCATGATGCCGGAGACGATGCCGAACGCCTCATGCATGACCTTGACGACGGGCGCGAGGCTGTTGGTGGTGCACGAGGCGTTGGACAGGATGTGGTGTTTGGAGGCGTCGTACTTGTCCTGGTTGACGCCGAGGACGATGGTGAGGTCTTCGCCGCTGGCCGGGGCGGAGATGATGACTTTTTTAACGGAGCCGCCGAGGTGGGCGCAGGCCTTGGTGGCATCGGTGAAGTGGCCGGTGGACTCGATGACGATCTGGGCGCCGGTGGAGTTCCAGTCGAGCTTTTGCGGCTCGCGCTCGGCGAACACCTTGATGGTTTTGCCGTCGATGGTGATGGCGCCTTCTGTGGCCTGGATGTCGTTGTCGAGGTTGCCGAGGATGGAGTCGTACTTGAGCAGGTGGGCCAGCGTGACGGGGCTGGTGAGGTCGTTGATGGCGACGAACTCAATCTCCGGGTTGCCCATTGCCGTGCGCAGGACGTTGCGACCGATGCGCCCAAATCCGTTGATGCCTACCTTAACTGCCATGTGCGGTGCACTCCCTGGTTCGATAAGACCTTCACGTTGGATGCTAAAGCATTTCCCCCACTGCTGCGTACCGCGGCGATCCACTTGATGCGGCTTTTCCTGAGGGAAAAGCCGCATCCCCAGCCGCCGGCCGGGTACACCCATGAGAGAAATGCTCTAGCATCGCAAGCAGACGGTTTGCAAGGCCCGGAAAGCGCTGTGGATTTGCACCGGGATTGCAGCAGTGAATGGACCTGTGTAGCATCCGAACCATGCGCGACTGGTGGCGCGAAACAATCATGAGACGACGCGGAAAAAGGGCTCCGAACAACTCGGAGCAAACGGGAAAGATAGGGCAGGAGCTGCCCCAGGGACAGTTGGCGCCGCTGCGGCCTTCATACCACGAGAGCGCGCCGAAACCGGCGGCAGAGCCGGTGAGGGTGCTGGGGGAACCGGAGGGCAGCCTGGCGGATGCCGGGCAGTTCGGCATGGAGGTCGGCGGGGACTTTGGCGCGGACGAAGAGGCCGGGGAGGGTTTCGGCGAGCAGGGCACGGGCGCGGCGGTAGCGGACGAGCCGGCGGGCAGCCTGGTGCACGAGACGCAGCCGGAGTCGCCCTCGACGCCGCCGCCGGCGGCACAGGCGACGAGCCCGAGGGAGCCGCGCGGGTTCGTGGTGCTGACGATCGGGCTGCCGGGCTCGGGCAAGACGACGTGGTTCAAGCGGCGGGCGGTGCAGCCGCTGTCGAGCGATATGCTGCGGTCGATCCTGTTCGACGACATTACCGAGCAGCGCTACCAGGGGCTGGTGTTCTCAACGCTGCGCTCGCTGCTGCGGGCAAGGCTGATTGCCAAGATGCCGTGGAACTACGTGGACGCGACGAACCTGTCTCCGCATGAACGGCGGCAATGGATCAAGATGGCGAAGAGCTTCGGGTACGACGTGCATGCGGTGTTCTTCGATGTGCCGTTTGCGGTGTGCATGGACCGCAACCGGCGGCGCGAGCGCGTGGTGAGTGAAGAGGTGATGCAGAAGATGGCCGAGCGGCTGCGGCCGCCTTCGTTCAAGGAAGGCTTCTCAAAGATCACGGTGGTGCGGGTGAAGGGTTCCGCGCCTTCGACGAGCGTGGCGCCGGCCGGGATCTCAGACGGGGGCGTGGACGAAACGGGCGAACTGGCGTAAGGCCGGCGAGGAGCCGCGTGGCGGCAGCGATCGAATTTGCGGGCGTGTCGCTGCGGCTGGCCGATGGTCGGCTGCTGCTGGACGATGTGACGCTTGCGCTCGAGGCCGGAACGGTGACGGTGCTGCTGGGGCGCAGCGGCTCGGGCAAGACGACGCTGCTGCGGATGGTGAACCGGATGGCGCGGCCGACCTCCGGCACGGTGCGGTTGCATGGAGCGGACGTGGCGGCGGCGCGGGTGACGGAGCTGCGGCGCGGCATCGGGTACGTGATCCAGGAGACCGGGCTGTTCCCGCACCTGGCGATTGCGCGCAACGTGATGATGGTGCCGGAGATTGCCGGGTCGGCGCGTACTGAATTTGCGACCCGGACGCGGCAGCTGCTCGCCGCGGTGGGGCTCGAGCCGGAGCGGTTTGCGGGGCGGTATCCGCATGAGCTCTCCGGCGGGCAGCGGCAGAGGGTGGGCCTGGCGCGGGCGCTGGCCGCGGAGCCGGCGGTGCTGCTGATGGATGAGCCGTTCGGCGCGCTGGACCCGCTGACCCGCGCGGAGATGCAGGATATGCTGCGCTCGCTGTTACAGAAGCTGCGGGACGCGGGCAACGCGAAGACGGTGCTGCTGGTGACGCATGACCTGGACGAGGCGATGTACCTCGCGGACCGGATTGTGCTGGTCGCGGACGGGCGGATCGAGGCGGACCTGGCGCCAGATGCGTTTCTGCAGTCGGAACAGGGCGCGGTTGCGGAGTATGTGCGGGCGTTCCATCGCGGCGAGCGGCAGGCCGTCCATCCGAACGCGAAGGCGGGCGCGTGATGCCGCTCGCTTCCCTGCTGGCCGAAGGCTTCCTGCGCGAGCACTGGGCGGAGATTGTGACGCTCACGATCGAGCACCTGTGGCTGACGGGCGCGGCGCTGCTGTTTGCCGCGGGCATCGGCGTTCCGCTGGGCATTGTGCTGACGCGCTACGGCAGGCTGGCGAAGCCGGTGCTGACAGTGGCGAATATTATCCAGACGATCCCATCGCTGGCGCTGTTCGGGTTTCTGCTGCCGGTGCCGTGGCTGGGCGAGCGCGCGGCGCGGATTGCGATTGTCGCGCTGACCGGCTACGCGCTACTGCCGATTTTGCGGAACACGTATGTGGGCATCCTGGGCGTGGAGCCGGCGGTGGTGGACGTGGCGCATGCGCTGGGGATGACGGGCTGGCAGCGCTTGTGGAAGGTGGAGCTGCCGCTCGCGGCTTCAGTAATTCTCGCCGGGCTGCGCACGGCGACGGTGACGGCGGTGGGCATCGCGACGATTGCGGCCGCGGTGGGCGCGGGCGGGCTGGGCGAGTTTATCTTTCGCGGGGTGGCGTCGGTGGATAACCGGCTGGTGCTGGCCGGGGCAATTCCGGCGGCGCTGCTGGCGCTGGGCGCGGATACGGTGCTGGGGTTTGCGGAGAGCCGGTTGAAGGTGCCGGGGCGCAAATGAAAGCGCGGCGGCTGGGAGCAGTACTGCTTTTGTGCCTGCCGCTGTTACAAAGCTGCGCGCCGCCGCGGCTGGACCGGCCGGTGATCGGCGCGAAGAACTTTACCGAGCAGGTAGTGCTGGGGGAGTTGCTGGCGCAGGAGATCGAGGCCAGGACCGGGCTGAAGGTGGAGCGGCGTTTTTACCTGGCGGGGTCGTATATTGCGCAGCAGGCAATGCTTGCCGGGCGGATCGATATGTACGTGGAGTACACGGGGACGGCGCTGACCGCGATTCTGAAACAGCCGCCGGTACATATGGCCGATACGGCGCAGAACGAAGCGGCTTCGCTCGCGACGGTGCGGAAGCTGTACAAACAGCGGTTCGGGATAGTGGCAACGGAGCCGCTGGGGTTTGAGAATACCTTTGCGATGATTGTGCAGCCGAAGGATCCGGGGATGGGCGCGGTGCAGACGCTGTCCCAGGCGGCGCCCGAAGCAGCGCACTGGCGGCTGGGCGTGGGCTATGAGTTTGAGGAGCGGCCGGATGGGCTGCACGGCATGGAAGCGGCGTACGGGCTGCACTTTAAAGGCGAGCCGCGGACGATGGACCTGGGGCTGCTGTATCGCGCGCTGGCCTCGCACCAGGTGGATATCATCGCGGGTAACTCGACCGATGGGCAGATTGCGGCCCAGCACCTGCGGGTGCTGGCGGATGACAAGCATTATTTTCCGCCGTACCAGGCGGTTCCGCTGGTGCGGCAGGCGGCGCTGGACCGCTGGCCGCAGCTGCGCGGCGTGTTTGCGGCACTGGGCGGCAAGGTGACGGCGGACGACATGCGCGCGATGAACGAGGCGGTGGACGGCCAGCACCAGGATGTGGGCGACGTGGTGCGGGCGTTTCGTGCGAAGCATGGGCTGTGAGGAGGGTGAATGGCGGAAGAGCAAAGGCCTGAGCCGTGGCTGCGCGGGACGCTTGCGGAGGTGCCGGCGGTGCCGCGCGCGGTGCTGCATGCGCTGGCGCTGGCGGAGGAGAATGTGCGCGAGTGGGCGCCGCTGCTGAGCGACGCGGAGCTGCACGCGCGGCCGCTGGGGCTGACGCCGTTCGCGTTCCACGTGCGGCACATGGCGCACTCGCTGGACCGGCTGCTGACGTATGCCGAGGGCGAGGCGCTGAACGTGATTCAGCGCGCAGCGCTCAACGTGGAGCTGGAGCCGGGGATGAGCGGCGCGGCGATGCTGGCGGAGTTCAGGGTTGCGGTGCGCGAGGCAGAGGGGCGGATTCGCGCGCTGCCGCTGAACCAGATGGAGGCGGTGCGGTACGTGGGTGGAAAGCGGCTGCCGGCGACGCTGGGCGGCCTGCTGGTACACCTGGCGGACCACACGCAGCGCCATGCCGGGCAGGCGGTGACGACGGCGAAGCTGCTGCTGGCGCTGCGGGGGCAATCGTAATTGTGCGTGCAATGCGCACAACTATTCACGCGAGGGGCAAGGACACTCTAATGAATTATTCCTTGGGGGTCATCCTGAGGAGCGAAGCGACGAAGGATCTGCGGTTTCTGCAACTTTAAGGAACGCAGATTCTTCGCTTCGCTCAGAATGACCCTTACTCAGCGTTTCCTCAAGGCATTTCGCGCAGCAGCTGCACCGGCCCGAGCAGACCTGAGGGGAGCGGTGCGAGGTGATCCATGCCCTGCGGGACGAAGCGCTGACCGTAGCGCGCCCACAGCAGGCGGTAGTCGGGCTGGGCCTCGCCTGCGAGCTCGTTGATGGCGGTGTTCGCCACCTCGATACTGAGCTGGTTTTCGCCCGGACGGACGAAGGCGCTGATGTCGAGCCTGTAGGGCGGATGCCAGAGGGAGGCGACGCGGACGCCGTTGATGGAAACGACGGCGGCCTCGCGGATGGGCGGGTCGAAGGATGCGTACATGCCCAGGTAGTCGGGTCCGGGCGGTGGTTCCGGCAGGGCGTGGCCGGCGCCGAAGTCCAAAAGGATGCGGGTATGTGCCGGGGACGGTGGCAGATGGAAGGACTTGCGGTAGGTGACGGTGCCGGAGTAGAAGCGGTGCTCCGGAATATCAGCCCCGGAATCGGTCCCCAAGTCAATCCACGACGTGAGAACCGGCATCGGCTGCTCTGCGCCGTTAGGGCCGAAGCGCACCTGCCAGTCGCGGCCGAGGTCGGCAACCAGCACGGGTTGAGCAGCGGTGCGGTTCTCCGGCGCAGGCGCCGGTAGGCTGTCGCGCAGCAGCAGGAGTTTCGAGCCATAGGGCGCGAGGTCGAGCTGGAGCGGCCCGTCTTTCCGTGACAGGTCCGCGCGCGCAGGACTCGAGGCGCCGGTGTCCGCGTCGAGCCACTCGGCGCCGCTGCGCCGGGCGCGAAGGCTTACCTGCGTGTGGACCGGGGTGTTGCCGGTGTTGGCGATGAAGTAGAGGTCGCCGTCATCGAGCCTGCGGTGGATGAAGCCGACAGAAGGGTGTGGTGCGGCGAGCTGCATGTCGGGCGGCTGCATGCGATGCAGAGCCTCAGCGAGCTGTGCGACAGCGGGCACGAGCTGTGCCGAGGGGTCGCCCGCGGCGAAGAGCGAGTGCGCCATCGCCTGGATGGCGGGGGTGTCCGCGGCGGTTTGCAGGCCGGGAGCAGATGCTGGTAAACGGCCGAGCGCGATGACCTTGCCGCCGCCGCGGCGGTACTGCGCGATCTGCTCGAGCGTGGCGCGCGGGATGCGGTCGACGTTGGGCAGGAGGAGGACCGGGTAGTGGATGCCGCGCGCGGCGATGGATGCGGAGTCGATGTAGTCGAAGTTATAGCCGCTGTCTTCGATGGCCTGCGTCAGCTCGGGGGTGATCCAGCGCGGCAGCAGGAGAGTAAGCGCGACGTTGCCCGGGGTGAAGGCCGCGTAGGCGTCATCCTCCGGCAGGTACACGGCGATGTCGTTCGCGGGTTTGCCCTGGCGAAGCGCCCAGCTTACCCGCTGCAGATAGCGCGTGACGTCGGGCATGACGGGCCACCAGGGGTTATGCGCGTTGAAGGCGCCGGCCGCGTAAAAGCGCCAGCCCGGCTCGCCCGCGGACGGAGGCGAATAGGGCCAGCCGTGCCCCATGAGCTGGTTGCTGCCCTGGAGGAAAAAGCGATCGGCTTCGGCCTTCATGTCGAGCGGCGTGGCGCGGAATGCGGGCGAGTGCGACCAGGTCCAGGTTTCGGTGGAGACGACAGGGCGCCCGTAGACGTGCGCGGCAGACGTGGCCCAGCGCGTGTAGGAAAACTGGCGCCACTGCGGGCCTTCGCCTTCGGGCAGGTCGGCGAGCGCTTCGCTCGCGAGCGAGACCGCGGGCTCGCCGTAGGTCTGCGAGCGGAAGAGCGTGTGGTGCGCGGTTGCCCAGCTTTCGATGGGCTCGAGGTAGTTGGCGTCGATCAGCTCGGTAAGCGTGCGGCCACAGTCGTGGCGTACGGAGAGAGCCTGCTCATCCGGCGCAGCGGAGAACAGCTCCGGCAGGTGGGGGGTGAGATCGTAACCGCGGCGGTTACGGAATTCGGTGAGCAGGTCCGGGGTCCAGTCGGCGCCGTAGGCTTCGAGCGAGTCGCTGAAGACGGAGTAGGGAGGGTGGCCGGCGAAGGCGGTCATCAACGGGTCGGCCACGGTGCGCAGGTGGTCCGCAACGGCAGCGCGGGAGAAGTGGTCGAGCACGAAGCCATCAGCGCCGACGGCGGCGCGCTTGACCTGCTGGCCGGTGCGACTGGCAACGAACCAGAGCACCGTCTGCGCGGAGCTGTCGGCGGCTGCCGGAACCGGCATGCGCGTGCTGCCCGCGGCAGGCAGAGGCAGCAGCGTGGGAACCGTAGCGGCGTGAGTGCTCCAGTTTCCGTTCGCGAGGAACACGGCCTGCAGGGCTTCTCCGTTGCCAATGGGCGGCAGCGCTACGCTGCGCTCGCCCGCGGGGACGGCCGTGGTGACGAGGTGGAGCGCGGCGGAAGCTTCTGTGACGGGCGTGTGCGGGCCGCCGTAGGGCCAGCCGCTTGAGAGGGTGAGGCTGACGCGGAGACCCAGCTTCTGCGCTTCTTCGTTGACGAAATGCAGGTCATCGAGGAACGCCGGGGAGAGGTATGGCGAGTTGTGAAAGCCGGTGTTCGGGTCGTCGAGGGCGAGCGCGTAGACGGGCTGGATTTCGAAGCCGCCGATGCCGGCGGCTTTCATCTGCTGCATCTCGCGCAGCAACTCGGGCTTTTCGACCGCAGGCCCGAACCACCACCAGCGCATCATGACGCGGGCGTCGTCAGGCGGTGTTTGGAAGCGCTGCTCGAAGGTTTGGGCGTGCGCTGTGCCGCAGGCGAGCAGCGCGGCGAGTGCAAGGGTTGGCGTTGCCTTCAGTGCCAAGGGCCACCTCGTTTCAGCGTTAGATCGTTTTGCTGTCGACGGTCGCGAGGGTGGTGTCGGGAGCGGCGCGGCTCCAGCCGATGCGGAGGTCTCTGACGTTGTGCAGCGCGAAGGCGCCTGCGGGGCCGCGCGGCGCGGTGCAGGCGAAAAAGTCGGCGCGGTCAACATCTTCGAGGGCGAAGGCCGGCCGGGCGTCCGGGGTGGCGTTGGCGATTTCGACGTGGCTCATCTCGAGGTTGCGCATGTGGCGGAGAAAGAAGCCGGACGAGGGCGTGGCGCCGAACATGGAGGGCTCGGGGTAGCCTTTTTCGAGCTCTGGGGGCTGCACTTTCGCGGCGTCGGCAGAAGCGCCGCCGGCGGTCTGGATGTAGATGTTCGAGAGCTTGACGTCTTCAATGGCGTAGCCGGGGATGCCGCTGAGGACGGAGCTGTACTTGCTTGAGGTATTGTAACAATCAAGGTTGCTGATCAGAACGCGGCGGAGTGTGCCGACCTTCGTGCTCGCAGCCGGCCCGCGCAGGCGCGCGCCCAGGCGCAGGAAGATGGGGCTGGTGGCGATGTCGCGCATGGTGGTGTTGGCGATGGTGATGTCTTCAAGCAGGGCGCCGTCGACGGTCTCAAGCGCATACCCCTGGCAGCCCTCGAAGACGCAGCCGGTGATGGTGATGTTGATGAAGCCGCCGTTGGACTCCGTGCCGCACTTGATGCGGCCGGTGCGGGGGACGCGGTCGCTCTCGGCGAATTTTTTGAAGGTGCCGTCGAGCACGGTGCCGAGCTGGTAGCAGCCGGTGACCCAGCAGCTGGCGATGGTGAGGTTGCGCGTGGCGCGGGCGTAGCCGAGGGCGAAGCTGGACTTGGGACAGATGCCGTCGTCCCAGGGAGAGTTGACGGTGCAGTTGGAGACGCGGACGTTCTGGCAGCAGTCAATGTCCATGCCGTCGCGGTCGGTATCGATTTTCAGGTTGTCGATGGTGAGGTTGTCGACGCCGGTGAGCAGGAGGCCGAAGTGGCCGCCCTTGAGGATGGAAAAGTCGCGGAGCAGGACATTGCGGCAGTTTTTGAGCGCGATAGTTTTGTTGCCGACGCCGGGCTGCTCGGCGCGAAACGGGGGACCGTCGTAGTCGCGGCCGCGGCCGTTTGAGAGGCCCCGGCCCCAGAGCAGGCCGGGGCCGGTGATGCTGAGGTCGTGGAGATCCTCGCCCCAGAGCAGCGAATTGTGCCAGTGGTTGTGGCCGTAATCCTGAAAGGCGTCCCAGGCGGTGTTGGGTTCGGCGGCGTCGTAGGTGCCGCCCTGGTAGCCGGTCTGCTCATGGGGCGCGGGCGAGTCGGCGGCGAGGATGGTGCTGCCTTCGAGCAGGTGCAGATGGACGAGACTCCTGAGGTGGATGGAGAAGCAGAGATAGGTGCCGGGCGGAAAGACGACCACGCCGCCGCCGGCGGCTGCCGCGGCTGCAATAGCCTGGTTGACGGCGGGCGTGTCGAGGGTTTTGCCGTCGCCCGTGGCGCCGTACGTGCGCACGTCAAAGAGGCCGCCTTGCGGGGAGCCGGACGGCGCTGCCGAGGCAAGCGCGGGAAGCGCGAAGGACGCAGCGCCGATGCTGCCGAGCCGAAGAAGATCGCGCCGTGCTGTGCTGAAGCCTTGCATGGACCGCCTCTTGTGAGTCGTGATGCGGCAGGGCTCACCGGCTTGGCGAAGCCGGAGAAGAACTGCCGTTTGCGCAGACCCAATGTACTGGACTGACCACTGAGATGGAAAGGCGAACTCGCGCCTGAGCGGGACCCACATCTCAAACGCGAGATGTGGGGCACCCTGGCACCCTGGACTGTGCGGGGCTGCAGGCTGCAGGCGTTACTCCGGTGTTGCCGTGGGAGGGAGCGCGCCTGCTAGTCTAGGTCGGGCTGCCTGCCCTTGAGTTCACGTCTTTTCTTGCCATCTCTTGATCATTCGTCGGGCTGGAAGCCCCGGCACAATCCCTGGCTGATTGCGCTGACGGTGACGATTGCGACGTTTATGGAGGTGCTGGACACCTCGATTGCGAACGTGGCGCTGCCGCATATCGCGGGGTCGCTGGGCGCGAGCAACAACGAGGCGACCTGGGTGCTGACGAGCTACCTGGTGGCGAGCGCAATTGTGCTGCCGATCTCCGGATGGCTGCAGAACCGGTTCGGGCGCAAGCGCTTTTACATGACGTGCGTGGTGCTGTTTACCGGCTCGTCGGTGCTGTGCGGGCTGGCGCCGTCGCTGCCGCTGCTGATCCTGGCGCGGATTCTGCAGGGCGCGGGCGGGGGTGGGCTGGCGCCGAGCGAGCAGGCGATCCTGGCCGACACGTTCCCGGTCGCGAAACGCGGGCAGGCGTTCTCAGTGTATGGAATGGCCGTGGTGGTGGCGCCGGCGATCGGGCCGACGCTGGGCGGATGGATCACCGACAACTATAACTGGCACTGGATCTTTTTTATCAACCTGCCGATCGGGCTGATCTCCCTGTTCCTGACCAGCCGGATGGTCGAAGACCCGCCGTACCTGAACGACCGCCGGGAAGCAGCGGCGCGGCAAACGGTGGACTTTGTGGGCCTGGTG
>CAXTMY010000067.1:0-9390 GCA_964245565.1 uncultured Acidobacteriaceae bacterium
CACCACCCCCATCGCCCCCACCGGCGCGTCCTCACCCACCTTCACCCCGGCCATCACCGCCGTGTGATACGTCAGCCGCGCATTCGGCCCGATCTCCGTCTTGCGGTTCTCGACGATCCCCCCATCCACCGGATCGTGCGCATGCGAGTAGATCGCCGCGAAATCCGAGATCGACGTCCCCTTCTTGATCACCAGCTCGCCCCGGTCGTCCAGGATGACATAGCGATGGATCACGCAGTCGTCCTCGATCGTCAGGTTGTAGCCGAAGGAAAACTCGATCCCGTGAAACAGCTTTACGTTCTTCCCGATCGACTTGAAGATGTGCTTGCCCAGCATCGCCCGGAACCGGAACCCGAGCCAGTGATTGATCCCGATTGGCGAGCGGTCGAACATCTGCCAGAAATAAATCAGCGGCTTGATCGGCGCGTACTTCTCCTGGTCGACCTCGCCGTAATACTCCGCCTCCAGCGTAATGTTCTTCGGGTCCAGCGAGAGCTGCAGCACGTTGTACGGCAGCTCGCTATTTAGGTTGAAGTTCAGCCGCCCGCCCTTCGGCGAGCCCAGCTGCAGCTGGTGCAGGTTGTCGAGCACCAGCTCTTCGCGCAGAGACGGCTTCTTGTGCTTGCCGATCTCACGATCCAGAAACTCGATCCAGCGCTCAAACACTTCCTTCGCTTCGCGGGTCGGTTCCAATTCGCGGTAGCCGTAACGGGGCATTCTTTGGGGTTTCTCCTCGGTTCTGTCTCTGGTCAGATGCGCCGGGACTGCATCGGTCGCAAGCGCAGGCCGGTCCGCCGCGAGTCAGGCGCAGAAGGCGCGAGTCAGGCGCAGAAGGCGCGAGTCAGGCGCGGAAGGCGCGCAGCCGGTCGAGCACCCGCCCGGCGGCGCCGCTCTCGACAGCCTCCCCGGCGCGCTCAAGCCCGTCGGCCAGCGTGGCGGCGAGTCCCGCCACAACCAGCGCGGCCCCGGCGTTCAGCAGCACCACATCCCGGCGCGCGCCCCCCTCGGCTCCGCGCAGGATCGCCTCCAGCAGCGCGGCATTCTCTAGGGCATTCCCGCCGCCGCGCAGCTCTTCGAGCCGCGCAACCCGCAGACCGTACGTTTCCGGCGACAGCACGCCAGCCTCCAGCCTTCCACCCTGCACAGCCGTCCAGACGCTCTCGCCCGTCACCGTTAGCTCATCGAGCCCGCGCTCTGACCCCGCGACACGCCCATGCACCACCCAGGCATGCCGCGTCCCTAGCAGCCGCAGCGCCTCCGCAACCACCGGAATCCGCGCCTCGGCGTACACCCCGACCACCTGCGCCGCGGCCCCGGCCGGGTTGGCCAGCGGCCCGGCCAGGTTAAAAATCGTTCGGAACGGCAGCCCCCGGCGCACCAGCCCTACCCTTCGCATCGCCGGGTGCAGCCGGGCGGCCGGCAGAAACAGGAAGCCGGTCTGCCGCAGGCACTCCGCCGCGGCTTCCGGCTCCAGCGCAATCGGCACCCCCAGCGCCTCCAGCACGTCCGCCGAGCCGCACCGGGACGTCACCGCCCGGTTCCCATGCTTGGCAATCCAAGCGCCGGCCCCTGCCGCAACCAGCCCCGCCGCGGTCGAAATATTCAGCGTGTCCAGCCCGTCGCCGCCCGTGCCGCAGGTATCCACCAGCCGGTTTCGCTCCTCCTCGCGCAGCGGAACAGGCGTCGCCGCCGCCCGCATCGCTTCCGCGAACCCGCAGAGCTCCTCCGCGGTTTCCCCCCGCCGGCTCATCACCGCCAGCAGCGCCGCCAGCGGCAGCTCAAACCCGGCAGCAAGCCCCCCATCCGCCGTGTCCTCCGGCAGCTCGAGCAGCAGCCCCAGCAGCCCGCGCGCTTCTTCCCGCGCCAGCGTGCGGCCGTCTTCCACCACTGCCCGTACCAGCCCGCGAAACTCTTCTGTCTGCACCCCAGTATGGTAAGCGAGCCACGCATCCCAGCATGAAACGGACGGTGAGTGAGGGCGCGAACCATGGCATTGGAACAAGTGCTGCAACTGGAAGAACTGCCCGCGGGCAGCAAAAAGACAGTCAAGGCCGGAGGCACGGAAATCCTGCTGATCCATACCGAGACCGGCGAGCTGTACGCGCTTGAAGCCAAATGCCCGCATGCCGGCGCGCCGCTCGAGCAGGGCGCCGTCTGCAACGGGCGGCTGATCTGCCCCTGGCACACCGGCACCTTTGCGCTTGCGACCGGCGCGCTGGTCGAGCCGCCGCCGCTGCGCTCGCTCAAGCGCTACAGCGCAAAGGTCGAGAACGGCTCCATCCTCGTCGATCCCAAGCCGCTCAACTCCCCCTCGCTCGCCAGCCACGGCGAGAAAAGCCCTCCGGCGCCCCGCGGCGAGAACCGGCACATCGTCACCATCGGCGCCGGCGCCGCCGCCACGGCCGCCGTCTGCACCCTGCGGCAGGAGGGTTTCACCGGCCGCATCACCATGTTTGACCCCGTCGATACCGAGCCGGTCGACCGCACCAACCTGAGCAAGATGACGCTCGCCGGCAAAAAGCCGGTCGCGACCCTGCCCCTGTGGAAGCCCGAGGAAGAAGCCGTGATGCTGGTGGATCGCATCCACGCCTCGGTTGCCGCGCTCGACGGAAACGCCGGAAGACTGCACACCGCCGACGGCAAGCTCTGCAAATTTGACGCGGCCCTTCTGGCCACCGGCGGCATTCCCAGGAAACTCGGCATTCCCGGCGAATCCCTCCAGCACGTGCATACCATCCGCCACGTCGCCGATGAGGAAGCCATCGCGAAGCTGATCGGCGAAGACCCGAAGAGCAAAAAAGCAGTGCTGATCGGCGACAGCTTCATCGCGTTTGAAGCAGCCTCGGCCCTCACCATGCGCGGGCTGCACGTCACGGTGGTTTCCCGCTCGCCGCAGCCGTTCAGCAAAAAATTCGGCGAGTCTCCCGCGCAGGCACTTGTCTCCCTGCACCAGGCCAACGGCGTCACGCTCAAGCTGGGCGCGGAAGCGCGCGAGATCACCCCGGCAGCCGTCACGCTCAAAAGCGGCGAGTCGCTGCCCGCCGACATCGTGATCGTCGCCGTGGGCGTCAGCCCTGCCACCGACTTCGAGCATGGCCTGGCGAGAGAAGACGACGGCGGCATCCCGGTCGACAACACCCTCCAGGCAGCGGAAAAACTCTGGGTCGCGGGCGACCTCGCCTCCGTCGGCGGCACCCGGATCGAGCACTGGCGTCTGGCCCAGCAGCACGGCCGCACCGCCGCCTTCGCCATGCTGCAGGAGCCCGGCGCCGCAGGCTCATTCGGCGCAGCCGGCGGCTCACCCGGAGAAGCCGGCGGCTCACCCGGCACCGCGGCCTTCACCGGCGTACCGTTCTTCTGGACCGCGCACTTCGGCAAACGCTTCGGCTACGTCGGCCACGCGGAGAAGTGGGACGACCTGCAGGTCGACGGCTCGCTCGGAGACGCAAAGTTTCTGGCCTACTACGTCAAGGACAACGCAGTCCAGGCAGTCCTGGGCTGCGGCCGGGACTCCGCCATCGCCGCGCTGGCCGAGAGCCTGCGCACAACCCTGACGTTGGAGCAGGCCCGGAAGGTCGCCAGATAGGCGGGCAGAACGCGACAGAAAATCGATGCTCGGCCGGCCTCAGACGACGATGAGACGAGGAACTGAATCCGCGATACAGCTTTTACGGCAGCCTGTGCACGGAAATCAAATCTTGCACCGAATCATTCCTGGGTGCACACTGCTCTTATGAGGGCAAACGTAAATCTGGACACAGATGTCTACACCTTCGCCTCAACCTATGCGAGTGCGAAAGGCATCCCGCTCGGAGCGGCCATCAGCGAGCTTCTGCGGCGGGCGGAACAAGCGCCGGAGCTGCCGTCCCCCGCGCTAACGACGAGCAGGCTCGGACTGTTGGTGAAGGCAAAAGCCGGGCGGACGGTCACCCCTGAGATGGTCAAGGAGCTTGCAGAGGACGATCTTGGCTGAGCCACCGGTGCACCTGTTAGACGTAAACGTAGTGCTGGCTCTGCTGGACCAGGCTCACGTCCACAACGAGCGGGTGGAGGAGTGGTTCGATACGCCCGGCCTGCAGTGGGCAATCTGCGCCTTCACCGAGGCCGGCGTCCTGCGATTCCTCACCCGGCCAAAGACCGGCGGAATGAGCATGGACCAGGTCACAGCGATGCTGGAAAGCCTGAAGCAACGTCCGGGGTACCACTATCAGCCGGTCGCTGACGACTGGCAGGCCTTGACCAGGCCGTTCGTCAAACGTCTGCACGGACACAATCAGGTGACCGATGCTTACCTGCTTGGCCTCGCCGTCCGTGAAGGTTTGGTGCTGACCACGTTTGACAAGGCGCTCCTGCATCTGGCCGGAGAGCACAAAAGACACCTCCTCGTCCTGGAGACAAACTGAGCATCTTCGCGAATGCCTCGCCGCTCGCTCCAACCGGCATCGGCTGACAATCCCGCGAAGCCGCCTGTACTATGGAAGCGTCTGCCGCGTTCTCCCGCGCAGCGCCTAAACACATGAAAATTCACGAATACCAGGCCAAAGAGATTCTGCGCGAGCACGGCGTTCCCGTACCGCAGGGCGAAGTCGCAAACACGCTCGAAGAAGCCGTTGAGGTCGCCAAGCGGCTCATGCTCGGCGGCGCCACCGGCGTTGTGGTCAAAGCCCAGATCCATGCCGGCGGCCGCGGCAAGGGCGGCGGCGTCAAGGTCGCGCGCACCCTTGAAGACGCCGAGCAGTATGCCTCGCAGATCCTGGGCATGCAGCTGGTCACCCACCAGACCGGCCCCGCCGGCCAGAAAGTTCAGCGCCTGCTCGTCGAGGAGACCGCCGCGATCGACCGCGAGCTCTACCTCGGCATCGTGCTCGACCGCGCCCAGGCGAAGCTCGTCTTCATGGCCTCCCAGGCCGGCGGCATGGAGATCGAGGAAGTCGCAGCCAAAGACCCCGACGCCATCCATAAAGTGGCCATCGACCCGGCCGTCGGGTTCCAGCCCTACCAGGCGCGCGAGCTGGCCTTTGCCCTCGGGCTCAAGCCCACGCAGCTGCAGGCCGCCGTCAAGTTCATGCGCGGCCTCTACGACGTCTTCATCGCGACCGACGCATCGCTTCTCGAGATCAATCCGTTCATCACGACGAAAGATGACCGGCTGCTGGCGCTCGACTGCAAGCTGACCTTCGACGATAACGCCATGTTCCGGCACAAGGAACTCAAAGAGCTGCGCGACCTCGCCGAAGAAGACCCGCTTGAAGTCGAAGCCTCGAAATACGCGCTCAACTACATCAAGCTCGACGGCAACATCGCCTGCATGGTCAACGGCGCCGGCCTGGCCATGGCGACCATGGACATCATCCAGCACGCGGGCGGCTCGCCGGCCAACTTCCTCGACGTCGGCGGCGGCGCCAACCAGCAGCAGATTGAGAACGCTTTCTCCATCCTGCTCTCCGACAAAAACGTAAAGGCTGTGTTCATCAACATTTTCGGCGGCATCCTGCGGGTCGACACGCTGGCCACCGGCGTCGTCGCGGCAGCGAAAAACCTCGATGTCAAAATTCCCATCGTGCTGCGGCTCGAAGGCACCAACGTCGAAGAAGGCCGCAAGATCCTCAAAGACTCCGGCCTGGCCTTTGAAGTGGGCGAGACCATGCAGGACGCGGCCCAGAAGGTAGTCGCCGCGGCGGGACGCGCTGGGGCGTAATGCCGGGGCAGGCAGCAGAGCGGCGCTACCGGCTGCTTAGCCTTGCGTGCGCGGGCCTCATCTGGAGCGCCGGCGCGGTCGCGCAATCGCCTGCCTCCCAGCTCTTTGAAGAAAAAACCTGGGAGGCCGTGTGCAAGACAGCCGAGGCGCAACCGCTGCCCGCGGACGCCGCGCGCCTGGAAGCGCAAGCGGAAAAGGGCCAGTCACCGGCGAAGCCGGACTGCGACGAACAGCACTTGTACTACGGCTTCGGCCATACGCCCGCATACCGGGAGGCACTGCAGTGCGCGTACCTGCACCGCGCCGAGCCGAACCACCCGTTCCTCAGCGGCTCCGGGACACTTGCCATGCTCTATGCGAATGGCGACGCCGTGCCGCGCGACTATAGCCTTGCGATTCGCTTCGCCTGCGAGGCAAATGAAGAAGGCGGCCAGAACACGGAAGAACGGATTGGGCGACTCGAAGCCCTCCGCGATAGCAAACTGCCCGCCGGAACCCGATTCGATGTTTGTGACGAGCAGATGAGTGGCGCCATGGGCGCTTACTGTGAAGATCTTCAGCAGAGACTTGCCGACGTGGACCGCGCGCGCAGGCTGGCCGCGCTGACCGCACGGCTGCCCGCGCAGGCGCAAGCCCAGCTGCCTGCGCTCGAGGCAGCAGAAAAAGCCTTTGAAAAAGCGCGCGGCTTGGGCGAGTACACCGGCGGCGGCGGCACCGGCTCAGCCGGCTTTGAAGATCTCGATCAAGGGAATCTGCGCGAGCAGTTCCTCATCAATCTCCGCCGGTTTGCCGCGGGCGATTTGCCGGCAGCCACCGCAGCCGACCGGGCCCGTGCGGAGCGGCAGATGCAGGCAGCTTTCACCAGGGAGGAAAACAACGCGCCGCCGCCGAACACCCCGAATCGCAACCTGGGCGCGCCTGACCCGAATACGGCAGGCCTTGCCCATACCCAACAGGTATGGCAAGCACTTTTCGCTGCCTGGATGCGCTTTGTGCCGGTTGCCTACCCTGCGCTTTCTCCCGACACCGCTGCGACGGAGCTCCTGCGCCTGCGCATCCATCAACTGAAATAAGAGCCTTCATATGAAATAAGAGCCTTCATAGAATACAGTGGAGCAGGGATGGAGCAGCCCGGACAGGAGCGCGCTGATATGCAAAGCAGGCAGGCATCGATCCAGGCCCTGCTCTTCGACACCTTCGGCACCACGGTCGACTGGAAGGGCAGCCTGACGGCCTACTGTGCGCGGGTGGGTGCTGAGTTTGCCGTGAGCGCCGCATGGGAAGACCTCGTGGTCGAGTGGCGCAGCCTGTACCAGCCGGCGATTGCACCGGTGCGCGAAGGCACGCGCCTGTGGGCCGGCTTCGACGAGCTGCACCGCGAAACCCTCGACTCCCTGCTGCCGAAGTACCGGCTCAACACCCTCAGCGACAGCAATCGCGACCGCCTGGTTGCCGGCTGGCACCTGCTCGCGCCCTGGCCTGACGCTGTCGCCGGTCTGCTCCGGATGAAGCAGCACTCGATCGTCGGCGCATTCTCAAACGGCACGGTACGCCAGCTGATCGATATGGCAAAACACAGCGGCCTGCCCTGGGACGTCACTCTCGGCGCCGACCTGTTCCGCACCTACAAGCCCGCGCCTGCAATGTACCAGGGAGCACTCGCGCTGCTCGGCGCGCCGCCAGACTCCGTCGTTCTCGTCGCCGCGCACAATCATGACCTGCAAGCTGCCGCGAAAACAGGCATGCGCACCGCCTTCATCTACCGCCCGACCGAAGACCCCGCGCCCACCGGCGATTACACCTTCACAGCGAATGATTTCAATGATCTGGCGGCGCAGCTCGCCCACTGATCGAACAAGGAGCACACAGCCATGGCAGTACTGGTCGACAAGAACACACGCCTCATCGTGCAGGGCATCACCGGCAAAGAAGGCACCTTTCACGCGAAGGGCTGCGCGGAGTACGGCACCAAGGTCGTCGGCGGCGTCACACCGGGCAAAGGCGGCACCACGCACGAGGGCTGGCCGGTCTTCGACACCGTCGAGCAGGCGGTACGGGAAACCGGCGCGAATGCTACCGTCATCTTCGTGCCCCCGCCGTTTGCCGCCGACGCCATTCTCGAGGCGAATGCTGCCGGCCTGCCGCTGATCATCTGCATCACCGAAGGCATCCCGGTCAATGACATGGTCGAGGTCTGGAGCGTGCTCAGGCACTCCCGCTCCGTGCTGATCGGGCCCAACTGCCCCGGCGTCATCTCCCCCGGCAAAGCCAAGATCGGTATCATGCCCGGGCGGATCCATAAGGAGGGCTCGGTCGGCATCGTCTCCCGCTCCGGCACCCTGACCTACGAGGCCGTGTACCAGCTCACCCAGCGCGGCATCGGGCAGTCCACCGCCATCGGCATCGGCGGCGACCCGGTGATCGGCACCACCCACACCGATGCCCTCAAACTGCTGAATGAGGATCCCGAAACCGAGGCCATCATCCTGATCGGCGAGATCGGCGGCACGGCCGAGGAGACTGCGGCTGCCTACGTCAAAGAGCATGTCAAAAAGCCTGTCGTCGGGTTCATCGCCGGGCAAACCGCGCCCCCGGGGAGGCGCATGGGCCATGCCGGCGCCATCATCTCAGGCGGGCAGGGCACCGCGGCCGAAAAGATGTCGGCGCTTCGGGCTGCCGGAATTCATGTGGTGGACTCGCCTGCCGCGATCGGCGCGACCGTGGCCCAGGTACTGGGCCGAGGCTAGGGCATCCCTCCCCTTGGTGTACCGTTCCCGGCGACGGGGAGCGTGGCTTTTCCTGGCAGAAAAGTCACAGCACGCGGGGTCTCCACCGTGCAAAGAAGTGGGCAGAAATGCTTCCATCCAGCGAGACCCGCTCCCCAAAGCGGGTCTCACGCCTGCCTCTTGCGAGGCGGGTGGGGAAGCATCGGCGTTCCACCTCTGCGGCCACGCAGCAACCGGTACGCACCCGGAGTGCCCGCCCGCGTCAGCTGGCCGGGCTTGCTTCACCCTTCACGCTCCGCGCCTTCTTGCGTGCCCCCCCGCGATCAAAAAGCCATTTTTCGCTTCAGTCTTCGTAGGGTCGTCATCCTACAGCTCGGGGCCGCTAAGGAATACTGACGTAGTTTCGTCCCATCGAATCGAGGACCGCTGCAACCGTCTTCTTCTTTTCCTTTAATGCTGGTGCTGGGCGGCGAAGAGGTTACGTCCGTAAGGGCGCAGGCCACTGCAGTATATAGCCAAACCGCGTGGAATGAGTTGAACGGTAACCCCGAATGCCGCAGGTAATCAAAATAGTAACGGTACTGCGCAAAACTATAATATTTCGCGATTCCCGTTAAAAAGCACCTTCCGCCTCACACACCTGATAGCTATCTTCCCTCTAGCGCAGCAAGCGCAAGGAGAGCAGTCTCATGAAGATTGTCAATCAGATCGCAGTCGCCCTTTCGGTGGTATCCCTGTCCGTTCCGATGTTCGCAGCCCAAGTCACCCCCACCACGAAGCTGACTGTTTCTGGGGTCTCGCCCCAGGCAATCGCCGCGCTCCCCTTCGGCGTTGGACGCACCCCCTCCGGCCAGATCGCCGCCCTGCCCTTCGGCGTTGGACGCACCCCCTCCGGCCAGATCGCCGCGCTGCCCTTCGGCGTTGGACGCACCCCCTCCGGCCAGATCGCCGCCCTGCCCTTCGGCG
>CAXTMY010000067.1:9490-16609 GCA_964245565.1 uncultured Acidobacteriaceae bacterium
TTGGACGCACCCCCTCCGGCCAGATCGCTGCTTAGCTTCATATAGCAATTTTCATGGCAAAGCTGGTAAGCTCCAGCAGTTGAGGTCTGACGCTTGATTGCTATCGGGCTAGAGAGTGCGCTGGACTGGACCGGACCCACTGCAAGTGTGGTTCTTCTAGGATGTCTTGTCTACAAAAAGCGCTGGCGGCAGCTTCCGGCGTTCTTTTGCATGACTCTCGTCGGCGCCGCCTATTCTGTCCTGCTCACACTTATTGACATCAAAACGCACCATACGCTCTACATTGATCTCTATATTTCGGACGATGCTCTAAGTATTCTTCTCCAGCTTGCGGTCGTCTTCGAGTTGATGAGGAGCGTTTTCAAGCCAACAGGCACCTGGGTTGTGGAGGCACGGCGGACTTTTCTTCTGGCCTGTGTTCTGGGCGCCGGCGCTGCTCTTGGAGCAGCCTTCCTATTGTCTCCACCCTCGGTGCACGGTACGCGCCTGCTTCAGCTACAGGTTGATACCTTCACCGGGCTTCTGACCTGCGAGGCGGTGATCGCCATGATGCTGGCGGCGAGCCATACAGGCCTTGCGTGGCGCAGCCACGTGATGGCTGTCGGTCAGGGCCTGATGTTCTGGACTCTATTCACCGTCTCAGTGGAAGACTTCGGAGCCTACCTGGATCCGCAGGGTCGCTCCTCAAGCGTTTACTACGCCCGCACTCTCGTCTTTCTAGTCATCGCCATCTACTGGACTGTCTCACTTTGGCGCAAAGAACCCGCCCGGAGACCGATTTCTCCCGCTCTGCGCAAGTACATGGTTGCGCTCCACGATCAGGTGCAATACGATCTTGGCAAGGTTGGACACTGAGGTTCCATAAGTCCTATGCATACACTGGTTCCCTTTTCCCTGTTCCTGCTCGCGATCCTCGGCTTCGGCGCGTTCGCGATGTACGCCCGTCGCTCCTCGCTCAAGATTGGCACCGACCATCTCGGCAATCTGCTCTCTGGCCTCGCTCCCGTCGATCTGCATGGCCTCGGCTGCGTTGCCCGGGACTTCCTGGACCCGCAGCGCGAGCAGATCGGCATGGAACCTGAGGTCATCTGGCAGCTTCTGGGCGGCGATCTCGGCCTCAAGCGGATGCGCGCCAATGCCGACCTGCTGCTTGCCATGGCTGCCTACGCGACCCAGTTCAATGAGGAGGAAGGCATCATCGTGGGCGAACGGATGCGCCGCGACGCCCTGCGCCTGCGCTCCGCCATCCGCCAGGTCCGGTTCGGCATGCTCGCGCAAGTCGTCATCGGCCGCCACTGGATCGCCGTTCCGTTCAAACTGCAGGAAGCCGCGTCCGCCTACTACCTCATGCGCCAGCGCCTGCTTGCCCTCTACGAGACCAGCCACATCGGCCTGCTTCCAAGGATCGCTCAGGCCGTTTAGCTCTCCGGCATTCCACAGTCCCGCACATACAAGGGTGCCGCTGCAGGTCAGCGGCACCCTTTTCTGCTTCCCGTTACACTGGAGAAGCACACGCACGTTGCACCGCAAACCCGGAAACATCAGAAATCCAGGAGAGTCCCGATCGTGTCTCAACGCACCTTCAGCATCATCAAGCCAGACGCAGTGCGCAATGGCGACGCTGCCGCAATTCTTGCCGCCATTGAAAAGGCAGGCTTTAAGCTCATTGCCATCAAGCGGCTCTCGATCTCGAAACAGCAGGCCGAAGGCTTTTACCACGTCCACAGCGCACGTCCGTTCTTCGGCTCGCTCACCGAGTTCATGTCCTCCGGTCCCATCTTCCCCATAGTGCTTGAAAAAGACAACGCCATCGCCGACCTGCGCAAACTCATGGGCGCGACCAACCCGGCCAATGCCGAGGACGGCACCATCCGCAAGCAGTTCGCGGCCTCCATCGAGGAGAACGCCATCCACGGCTCAGACGCCGAGGACACGGCAGCGTTTGAGATCGGCTTCTTCTTCGCCGGGTATGAGCTTGCCTGACGCGATTCCCGCTTCCGCGCCGTAGCAGGCAGCCTTCCTTCAACTTCACGGCGGGATCATCATCCCGCCAATATTTGTTCGCGACCCGACGTAAACTGCCGGAGTCGATAGCCCATCCAAAGAAAGGAAGGGCGACTGGAGATCTCAATGGAGAAAGCGACGTTCGGAGCAGGGTGTTTCTGGGGTGTTGAGGTCCGTTTCGGGCAGATCCCCGGTGTTCTCGCAACTGCGGTCGGGTACGAAGGCGGGGCGCTGCAAAACCCGACCTATAAGGATGTTTGCTCCGATCGCACCGGACATGCCGAAGTCGTGGAGCTGACGTTCGACTCGGGCAAGGTTCGGTATGAAGATCTGCTGGAGGAGTTCTTTGCCCTGCACGACCCCACGCAGCTCAACCGGCAGGGGCCGGACTGGGGCCGGCAATACCGCAGCGCTATCTTTTTTCACTCGCCGGAACAGGAGGCAACCGCGCATGCCGTCATCGAGCGCCTGACTGCGGAAAAGCGCTTCTCCAGGCCCATCGTGACCCAGGTCACGCCTGCGCAGACCTTCTGGCGAGCCGAGGAGTACCACCAGAAGTATCTGGAAAAGCGAGGCGCCGTCAGCTGCCACCTGTAGAAGGTCGCCTCAGACCCCGGCGCGGCTCTCCAGCTCGCTGCGCATCAGAGCAAGCCGTTCTTCCAGCAGTTCGCGCTGCATGGGGCTGCCAGTTCGCTCGTTCAGCAGAGACTCAAGCCGTTTCAGCCGGGCTTCCAGCTGCAGGTTCGAGTAGAGTTGGATGCGATGCACCTCGCGGGTACGGCCTTGGCCGGCCATTGCGTGGTGCGCGGAGGGCATCCTTGCCGCCGTGGCCAGCTTGTCTCCTTGCAGGATGCGCTTGACGTTTTCGGCGACAAAGTCCAGGTTGGCGCGGATCTCCTCTTCGCTGCGGCAGCGCGGCCCGGGCGGTAGCATGATGCGCAACAGAATCTTGCCGTCCGGCTGCAGCTGCGTAAACCACATCAGGATGCGCGAGTTCATCTTGCCGACAAAGCGGAAAATGTTCGAAGAGATGAACTCTCCCTGCTCCTTGTCGACCGCCAGCATCAGGCAGCCGTTCTGGCGCAGCAGGGAGCGGGTGTGCAGCAGCACGGCATGGTCGGTCCGGATCGCCTTCCAGTGCTCATCATTCCAGGCCGACACCTCGTTGTTGCCCACCGGCTCACGCGCAATGACACGAAGCTGGCGCTCTTCGCCCACCACTTGGCGGACCAGCGGCAGGAACAGCTTGACGAACGGAATGTGCGCCGAGCAGCACACAAAGCCACCTTCCTGCGCCGCGTAATCCCGCAGAAACTGCTCGCCCTCAACCACCACCGGAATCGAAAAATAAGGGTTATGAGTGGAAAGCAGATCGAGGAAACGGTGCAGCAGCCGGGGTACCAGTGAGGACTGGGTAACGTTCGCGGACTGGGGGGCAAGCCAGCCCGCGCAGCGGGCCAGCAGCTTCGAAATCACCAGGGCTGCGCCGTACCAGCGACTCGCCGGCAGACAGACCGTAATCAGCCATCCGGCAACGGTGAACAGCTCAGCGGTAATCCGCTCCCTCAGCGAGCCATACTGTCGTCTCACGGCCATGCCTTTGCCAACCCAACCGCCAGGTGAACTCTAGCTGAAACACTTTACCGAGATCGTATCTTGTGTCATCAAAGATCACCAAGACGCACTAAGGCAAACCATATTTGCACACTTTGTCCTACTTTAGGACGCAGCGGCTGTCATTTCCTCTAAAATCTGCTCGAAAAAGGCCGGGGAGACCATAGTACCTCTTCCAGCCGTTTGCGCGAGAGTCCTTTCTTCAAGCGACTCACTGCAATAGGAGGAAGTGTGGTGCGCCCGGCAAGATTCGAACTTGCGACCTTCCGCTTCGGAGGCGGACGCTCTATCCAGCTGAGCTACGGGCGCGCGCTGCGAGCACTCGCGCAAGCAATAGAGTACTACTACAGGCTGCGCTGCTCAAGCAACGCCATGGTGGACTGGATCAGCTCCTTCGCACCCTCGATGCCGCCGAGCACAGCCTGCAGGTCGAGCGCCGGTTTTGACGGGTTGCGGTTCGAGACACAGTACACGCCGTGCTGCCCGATCATGATCAGGGAGTCGGTGAGCACATCGAGCGCCACCGCAAGCCGCCCGCGCTCCTGGCCCAGCATGAACTCGTGCTTCTCGAGCTCGTCCCTGCGCTCCTCAAACACGCTGCGCGCCATTACCACTCCCTCGCGGGTGAGTTGTCTGCCGTGAGCGGCGTAGACGACGGCGGAGCCTTCCAGCGGAGGACCGGTTTCCGCGCGGCCGCGGTCTCATCGAGCCGCGAGATGCGGGTGGAGTGCGGCGCGGCCAGGATGAGCTCGGGGTTTTCCTCGGCCTCGCGCGCAATCTGCCGCATCGCGTCGACGAACAGGTCCAGCTCTTCGCGGGACTCGCTCTCGGTCGGCTCAATCATCAGCGCGCCCGGCACGATCAGCGGAAAGCTGGTGGTGTACGGGTGAAAGCCGTAGTCGATGAGGCGCTTGGCGATATCGCCCGTCTTGATGCCGTTCTTCGCCTGGCGCTTGTCGGAGAACACAACCTCATGCATGGACGGCGTCTTATAGGGCAGCTCGTAAACATCCTGCAGGCCCGCGCGGATGTAGTTCGCGTTCAGCACGGCGTCTTCAGTGGTCTGGCGCAGCCCGTCCGGGCCGTTCGCCAGGATGTAGGCGAGGGCGCGAACGAACATACCGAAGTTGCCGTAAAACATGCGGACCCGGCCGACGGACTGCCGTCGGTTGAAGTCGAGGTGGTGCACGCCCTGCTGGTCCGTCCGGATGACCGGGGTGGGCAGAAACGGCTCCAGGATCTGCTTGCAGGCCACTGGGCCGGAGCCCGGACCGCCGCCGCCATGCGGCGTCGAAAAGGTCTTGTGCAGGTTCAGGTGCATCACGTCCACGCCAAAATCGCCGGGCCGCGTCTTGCCGACCAGCGCGTTCATGTTGGCGCCGTCCATGTAGAGCAGCGCGCCCTTGGCGTGAAGAATCTCCGCTACCGCGGCGATCTCATTCTCGAAGACGCCGATCGTCGAGGGGTTGGTGAGCATCATGGCGGCGGTGTTCTCGTCGACCAGCGCGCGAAGCGCTTCCAGATCGACGCCGCCATCGGCGTTGGACTTGAGGTTCACGACCTCGTAACCGCAGATCGCTGCCGTCGCCGGGTTCGTCCCGTGGGCGGAGTCCGGAATAATGACGGTCCTGCGGGCGTTGCCCTTGGACTGGTGGTACGCGCGGATCAGCAGGATGCCTGTGAACTCGCCGTGCGCGCCGGCCGCCGGCTGCAGCGTGATCGCGTCCATGCCGGTAATCTCGAGCAGGCAGGCTTCGAGCTCCTTGAGCACCCCGAGCGAGCCCTGCGAGAGCGACTCCGGCTGGTACGGGTGCGCTTCGGCAATGCCTTCCAGGCGCGAGACGTACTCGTTCACCCGGGGGTTGTACTTCATGGTGCAGGAGCCGAGCGGGTACATGCCGAGGTCGATCGCGTAGTTCCACGTCGACATGCGCGTGAAGTGGCGGATGATCTCGATCTCGCTCAGCTCGGGCAGCAGCGCCGTTTCCTGGCGCGCGGCCGCGCCCAGCAGGGCTTCGGGCGAGACCTCGGGAACGTCAAGCGGCGGCAGCTTGTAGGCGCGCTTGCCGGGCGCGGACTTCTCAAAGCTGAGCGCTTCGTTCTGCGTCTGGTGCGCGCGCACTTTGCGCGGGTTGCCGGTAAAGCGCTCCTGTTGCTGATCGGCGATGGTATCCACTTCCGGAGCTGTCATGCTTATGCTTGATCCTCTTTATTGCCGTTCACTCGTCAACCGGCGAGCGCAGCGAAAATTGCGAGGCGGCAAGCCCCCAGATCACAATTTTAGCGCGCCGCCCGCGCGGCTTCCCGAATCGGGATTTGATTACCTTTGGCCGGCAAAAGCCTCTTTCCTGCGGCTCTCACGATGCTACTTTCAGCACATTATGCGTAGCGCGATGACCAGAAGTTTCTCTTTTTTGCTGATGTTCTCAGGCTGCTCTCTCGCTGGCGCCAGCCATGCACAAATCCCGCCGGATGCGCCTGAAGCAGCTCCTGGTCTCCGGATTCCGAGCACCGCCATTCCCTGGGCGCTGGATACGTTCAAGGGGCAGACGGAACTTGTGCCGATTCACCACGCTACTGTGACACTGAACAGGCATGTCGCCAGGAACATGGCGGGGAGTCTCGCCGGCTCTTTCTTTTACCGGCCGGAGACAACGACAGAATTAATCGGGGAGCATGCGAAAGCGCAGCTGCATACCCGCGAGCCGGTACTCTACCTTCATGTAGACGAGGATGAAGATCCGGAAGGCGAAAACAGCGGCGATGAGCATACCTATCAAATTGTGCCTGCTAAGGTTATCAAGGATCATCGAGTGGTGACACAAACGAGCCTGAACCAGTTTACCGACCATGTAGCGCGCGAAGATTATTATGTTTGCGCGAGCGTTGAAAAGCTACCGCATGGCTGGATTCGTGTCACGGTACAGTCGCCACTCCCGCCGGGGGAGTACGTGCTGCTGGCGCAGCCGGTGCGCGACGACGAGTTCGCCACGACGGTTTACCCATTCGCAATCGACGAGAACGCCTCCGAATCTGAAGAAGCCATTCGCGGCGAACCGACGGAACAACCTGGACAGCATTAGGTACCGGCGGCTACTGGGGCAGCGGCGAGAACTTTGGCAGCCTGCTCGATCTGTTCGCGGGTCATAAGCTCGGTCGCGCACCATAATGTCGCATTGCCAAGCTCGGGGTACCACTTCTTCAGGCTGAGGCCGCCGATGATCTTCTCATCGAGCAGGCGACTGTTGAGCTCTTCGGCGGACTCTTCCGTCTGCAGGACGAACTCGTGGAAGCGCGGGCTGCCGGCGAACAGCAGCTTGCCCTGCTGCGCCAGCGTCCGGGAAAGTATTTGGGCGGCGTAGTCGGCCTTGGCCAGGTTCTGCAGCGCCAGCTCGCGGATCCCTTCGCGGCCGTAGACCGTGAGGAAGATGGTCGCCATGAGCGCGACCAGCGCCTGGTTGGTGCAGATGTTCGAGGTCGCCTTCTCGCGGCGGATGTGCT
>CAXTMY010000068.1:0-16051 GCA_964245565.1 uncultured Acidobacteriaceae bacterium
ACGCCGAAGGCGTAATCACACCCCACGAAGTGGGCGCGAGCCGCGTAGGCGGTTTGGCTTTCGCCGGTTCCAGCAGGATATCCCCCGTTAAAACTCGTTCCAGAGATACTGGTTATACACCTCGTGGTGAAACTGCACCTCGGGCGCCTTGACAAAGGTTCCCAGCAGCCGCGCGCACCGGTCCGCCGAGCCTTTCTTCAGATCGATAAAGCGGCGCTTCACATCCTCACCCAGCAGCTCCGTCGTCCACTCGGCTTTCTCAAAGTCCTCAAGCGCCGTGTAGATGTTATCCGGCAGGTACCGCTCGGCCTGGCGCAGGTTGTCGATCTTCGCCGTCCTGCCCTGCAGCCCCGAGCGGAACACCGAGTACAGCACCAGGTACGGGTTCGCATCCGGCCCGACCGAGCGCACCTCCACCCGCGCGCTTTTCTCGTTGCCGATCGGCACCCGCACCATCGAGCCGCGGTCGGTCGCCGAAGCCTTGATCTGGTTGGGCGCTTCAAAGTGCGGATCGAGCCGCCGGTACGCGTTCACGCTCGAGTTCAGCAGCAGGCAGATGTCGTTGCCGTGCGTCAGGATCCGGTCGATGAAATCCCACGCCAGCGACGAAAGCTTCTCGTTGCCATTCGCGTCCCAGAAAATGTTCTTACCGTCCTTGGTGATCGAGACATTCGTATGCATGCCGCTGCCGTTCACGCCCACCACCGGCTTCGGCAGGAACGATGCCGTCATGCCCATCTGCTGCGCCACCTGCCGGCACACCAGCTTGTAGATCTGGATCTGGTCCGCGGCCGCCACCACCTCGCCGTAGCTGTAGTTGATCTCGAACTGCGAAGGCGCGACCTCGGGGTGGTCCTTCTCGTTCTCAAAGCCCATCGCGCGCATCACTTCCGCCGCGCGGTCGATAAAGTCCCGCAGCGGGTCGCCCGGCAGCGAATGATAATAGCCGCCCTGGTTTACATAGTCAAAACGACAGTTCTTGTGGAACAGCCGCTCCGCATCCCGGCCCGCGAACAGGAAGCCCTCAATCTCGTTCGCCGCGTTCAGCGTGTAGCTTTCCTTCTCGAACAATCCCTGGGCAAAGCTCTTCAGCACCCCGCGCAGGTCGCCCGCATACGGCTTGCCCGTCTTGTCAATCACCTCGCCAAACACCAGCACCTTGCCCGCGCCGAAGATATCCGCAGGCGCCCAGTAAAACGCCGCCCAGTCGATCCCGAGCCGCAGGTCGCTCTCACGCTGCGCCGTGAACCCGCGAATCGACGAGCCGTCGAAGGTCAGGTTGTCATAGCTCGCGATCAGGAACTTCTTGTCGTAATCCAGCATGTGCAAACGGCCTTCCAGGTCACTGAACAACACGGTCACGGCCTTGATGCCGTCCTCGCCCTTCAGGTACTTCAGCCGCTTCTCGCGGATCTCCTCCGGCGAGACCCGCTTGCGGCGGTCCTCCTTGGCTTCAAGGTTCAGCTTTTCCAGTTCGGCGTAGGGAAGCGAAAGAAAATTGCGTAGTTCGGTCAAGTGGTCTAGCTCCTGTGAGCGCGTTGGCAGCCTTCGGCAGGTGCGCGGAAACGCAGCGCAGCGCGTGAACGCCTGCTCTCTTCCCAGCCTACATTCCGTGGTTTCCGTTGCCTATGCGCATAGGGAAAAGTAATGTGGACAATAAACTGCGCTTATGACAGCGCCGTGCCCGCTCGGGAAAGTCTGTCTGCGCTATTCAGGGCAATCTGCTGCGGCGCCGATGTACTCTGCTCAAGTCCACACCAGGGGAGGTTTCCATGCAGCGTTTCTGTCTCACCCTTCAGCTCAAGCCCTCGCCCACGCTCATCGAGCAGTACATCGCCTACCATCGCGCGGTCTGGCCTGAAGTGCTCGAAAGCCTGCGCGCCTGCGGCATCGAGGAAATGGAAATCTATCTCCTCGATACCACCCTCACCATGATCATGGACACCGACGATACCTTTACTCTGGAGCGCAAGGCCGCGATGGATGCGGCCAATCCTACCGTCCAGAAATGGGAACGGACCATGGAGCAGTTTCAGGATGCGCCCGCAGCCCGGCCAAAGTGGAAGAAGCACGAGCGGGTCTTTTCTTTGTCTGCATCGCTCCAGGCCATCGGCGGCTGAGGGCCCGAGCCGCATACTCTCTTAAAAGGAGCAGCCACGGACTACAGGACCGAAGCCGTCGTTCTCCGCACCTGGCCCGTGCACGAGGCAGACCAGGTCGTCTCGCTGTTCACCCGCGACGCCGGCAAAATCCGAGGCATCGCCAGGGCTGCCTCCAAGTCCCGCCGCCGTTTCGGCGGCGCGCTCGAGCCCATGACCCACGTCCGCGCCAACTACGCCACGCGCCCCCGGCAGGACCTGGTGCGGCTCGACTCGCTTGAAATCCTGCGCTCCCCGCTCGCCGAGCCGGTCGACTACCCCCGCGCCGCCGCCCTCGCCTTCTACACCGAGGTGCTCGACGAGATGCTGCCCGAGCACGACCCGCAGGACGCCACCTTCCGCCTGCTCCTGCACGTGCTGGAGCAGACCCACGCCGGCCGCATCTGGATGCCCGTCACCTACTTCGCGCTCTGGATGGTCCGTCTCATGGGCTGGATGCCCGACCTGCGCCGCTGCTCCGCCTGCCGCGCGCCGTTGCCGCCGGACCAGCCCGTGTTCTGGCAGCCCGGCCTCGACGGCCTCTTCTGCGAAGAGCACCGCAAACCCGGCGCTTTGACGCTCTCACCGGCCTCCCGCGCGCTCGCCGCCCAGCTGCTGCTCTCGCCGCCCCGGCGCTTCGCCGCCGACGCATGGCCCCGCGCCCGCGCCGCCGACCTGCGCCGCTTGCTCCTGCACTCGCTCGAGCGCCACGGCGAACAGCGCCTGCAAAGCGCCCGCGCGCTTTCGCGGCTGGACGGCTGAGGCGGCCGGTTTGCGGACCCGGCTCCGGGTCGCCACAGCAAATTCTGGAAACCTAAGCTTACGAATCGGAGGCTGAGCACGCCAACTTCCGAGAAGCGTGTTCACGAGGACTAACTCGACCGTTTCAGCGGCTGCATACTCTCGCATGGAGGGGTCTGATTTACGGGACACTGGAGCTAAGGTCTCGGGGAGGCTCGGAAAGTGTCCTGCAATCCCGCCTTTCAAAGACAACTCCCCGGATGATACGTTGGGCTGCGATGGAGAATTGGAAGAAAACTTTACTTAGAGCTGCGGGTTTTGGTGCCGGGTTCGCAGTCATCGCTGTGGTGACCGTCGGCAGCTTCCTTTGGTGGTCGAGCCGCCCTCCAAAACCGAAGCATTGGGACGACAAAGCGATAACCGCCTTCTATGAGGGCTTGGACACAGAGGGCGATGCGAACACGTTCCGCTTTGTGTACACCCTCCAAAACAACACTGATGCAGACTATCAAATAGAGACCGACTCCGGCGTTCACCTGGCAGCATTTCTAAAGCAGTCGCAAGCTCTCAGCTTCAGCGATGCTCAAAACCTTCATACCGACTTCCCTATATACATTCCAGCCAAGAGCCGCGTCCGCCTTCAGGTTCATCTAAACTATCCTTATCCGATAAAGCCAAATTACCAAGCATCTGACGATGAGCAGCATGACTTTAATACCAGTGTCGCTCAGTACGTTACAAAAGAGCTGGAGAATGTAGACGGTTTCGTGCTACTCGATGAAAATAGCAAAGACAAAATCGTGATGTCCAACGGGTGGACGGAACGAGCAAAGATGCCTATGAAGACAAAGACCGACCTTTACGCACCTCTAGCAAAGTGAGAAATGATGCCCTTAGATTGGAAACATCCGGCTGTATTTGGCGCGAGCTTCGGCCTCAGTGCGGGCACCATCGTTGTTGCTGCTGTCGGGTTGTTCTACTGGCATAGCTCACGGCCTCAGTCCTGGAATGCTGACACCATCAAGGGCCTAAGCGTCACTGTCTCGCAGACATTCGATCTCAATGAGCAACAAAAGAATTTCACTGCCTCTGGTTTCATGCTGACCCTTGTACTCCAGAACACGAGTGGGAAAGACTTCACAGTGCCGCAAAATCTCCGATTTTTCGAGAGATCCAGCAGGACGGGCGCATTGGAAGAGTTGAACGCTAAGCTCGATCATTCCTTTGTCGTGCCAGCCAAAGAGAAGGCAGAAGTGTATGCAAATGTCGAATACGGATGCAGCGTTGAAGACTTAGCGACGGGTAAAACAACTCAGCGAGACGGGGCGGACTGTTTCAAAGATGCTTTCGGCGGTGTTGCTGGCTTTGTGGGCTTCGACGACAGCACACATACCCGCGTGGATTTGCCTAAGCCCGTGTTTTACGGCGCTAGTTCCTCCGAGCCGGAGAGCAAGAGCAGTGGCGGCATGGCTCCCGATCGCGGCAAACCTTGACAACGGTATGCGGCTTGCGCTCAGGCAACAAAGCTCGTTCCCGCCTGTAGAGAAAAACGAATTGCGATCGACGCCGCAGACGCTGCCGCAGACGGGTGGACCCCTGTAGGGCCTCTTCCTTCGATTGCAACTTTACCCAGGGGCTATGATCTTGAGCCTAGCGAGTCTGTTTGTCGCATGGCTTATGAGTGGGACTATTACTGCCGGAAACAGGGGATGAGTGAAGACTGATTTGCAGAGCATGCACCCTCGCACTCACCCAAATAGGTCGTGCCCGACTGCAAGAGCATTTCACCTGGCGCAGCTCAAAATATTCGCTACTCTAATGCTGTGGGCTTGATTCAGCTTCCTGAGTTCAGTCTTAAAGGTTTAAAGTCGTATCGGCAATGGTAAGTCGCTTTAGCGGAACCTACCGTGCCCTGCGGCAGGGACAGAAGGCGACCCGTCGAGCATCGGCGCAAACGGAATATTTGCGCACGAACGGTAATATCGCAAGTGCTTAAGGCTGGCAATTCGCACTGCACAAATCTGTTACAAGCATATCTTGAGAGCGACAGGTTTCCGCGACTGTGCTCAGCACACGACCATCGACCCTCGTTGCAGTGACGCGGCTCCATCGCACAAAGCGCAAGCCGGTGTTTCTTACTCAAAACGCAAACCGAGCCCCAAGTTCCAGCCGCCGTGCCGCCTCTGCCGCGAGCAACTGCGAAAACGTCGGCGAGGACACGACCGAGCTCACAGCCGTCACGTTTGTGTGATTGATAATATTCGCGCTGCGCGCATTCAGTGTCAGCGTGCGCGGGTGGTCCGCCTTCTGCGGCCCGATCTTCCAGGTGCGGCTCAGGTTCATGTCCAGGTGGATCTTCGCCGGCATCGTGCCGAGGTTCCGCTGCACATCGCCGTTCACCGTATCGGTTGTCAACGAGCCGAAGCGCGTCGGGTACACATCCGTATCTCCGGCAACCGCATACGACGGCCGGTCGTTGAAGTTGCCGTCCCCGTTGTTATCTGTCCCGGTCGTGATGTTATACGGCTGCCCGCTGTTGCCGTCGAGCTCCGCCGACAGGTCGGCCTTGTACGGCAGCGTGTAGTTGCCGAATGCAAAGAACTGGTGGCTCCGCTGCCAGTCCGGCCGCGAGGCCTCGCCGGCATTCGTGTACGCCGACTGCACGAAACCGGCGCTTTGCACCGCGTCTTCCGTCAGGTGCATGTACACATATCCCGCGAAGAACCCGAAGCGCTTGTAGCCGTGCTGGTCAAGCCCGAGGAAAACAATCGGGCCGCTCAGGTGACCGGTCTGCTCATACTGGAAAATATTCTCGTTGGGCGCAAACGGTCTCGGCGCGGCAAGCGCGGCCGTCAGGTCAGGCACGGTGTCGTTGCTCGTCGCGACCTCCGGCGCATTGATATTGCGCGAACGGCTGATATTCCACGCATCGATATAGATAAAGTTCGCCTGCGGATGCCAGTGGTGCGGGAAGTCATGCTCGACGCCCGCGATGCCCTGGAACGAAGGAGTCTGGTCATACGAGCCCGGCAGCGAACGCACCGTCGAGATGCTGACCGACCCCGGGACCGGCGTCAGCGGCGCCGTGTATGAGGGCGAATAGATCAGGTACTCCCTCTGCCGTACCCCGTTCAGCCGCTCCGCCTCGAGCGCGATGCTCTGGTCCACCGGGTCGTCAAACAGCCCGGCGCGCGCATGCACCACCGTCTTCGACTGCTTATCCACGGCCCACGCAATCCCCACGCGCGGCGCAAAGTTCGCATAACTGCCGGGCGAGCTTTGCAACGTGTATCGCAGGCCGCCCGACGCCGTTACCCGCGCATTCAGCTTCACCACGTCCTGCACGTACAGCCCCAGCCGCCACTGCGCAAGCGGCACCAGCGCCGTCCCGGTCGTGGACTGGTAGGTCGTCGGTGTTCCGCCGACCACGCCCGCGAGCGCGTCCTGGTACTGCTGCAGCGCGCTCAGCGTAGCGGTCCCGCCGAAGGTGTACGCGCCGTTAAAGGTATTCGGGTCTTCCTCGTGGATAAAGTTCCCAAATGCCTGTTCGCCAATCTTGAACGAGTGCCTGCCCTTCGTCAGCAGCACGTCGTCATCGATTTCAAGGTCGCGCTCCCGGTTGTTCAGGTACTGGCTCGTGTTGCCGCCGCCCGTAAAGTAGCCCGACACCTGCAGGCTGGGCGCGGTCGAGTTCGGCGTCTGCGCCGTATCCTTCCACGTCCAGCCGATGTGCGCTTCGTTCAGCAGGTTCGCGCTGAAGGTGTGCGTGTCGGTAAAGCGCAGGTCGTACTCGCTCACATGGCTGCCGTAGCCCGCATCCTCCAGCGTCAGCCCGCCCACGCCCTGGTTGCCCAGGTCGTTCACATTGGCTGAGAAGGAAAGCGTCGCAATGTCGTTGGCGTTCACCTGCCAGTCGCCCCGCGCCGAGGCGATCCACAGCCGCTGCGGCGCCGCAACCGTCTGGTTGATCGGCTCCTGCTGGCCGGTCGCGCTCAGGTCGATCGCATTCACCACGTTGAACTCGTTGATGTCCCGCTTCTCGAGCGCCAGGTTAAAGTCGCTCGTCTTTTTCGTGATCGGCCCGTTCAGCTCAAAGCCGTACCGCTGCTTGCTCGCCGGCGTCGGCGTGGTTGAGAACGGGTCAGTCGCATTAAAGCTGCTGTCGCTGTCGATAAAGAACAGCGCGCCGTGGTAGCTGTCCGCGCCCGGCTTGGTGTAAATCTCCACGCGGCCGCCGTCATACGGCGCCTCCTGGTACTCGGTTGAGTACATATCGGGCGCCGTTACGATCCGCGCGATTGAGCTCTTGGGCGGCAGCGCGCTCGAGTTCTGGAAGCCGTCCACCGTGATCCTCGCCGCGCCCGGCGTGCCGCCGTTCGAGGCCGCCAGGATCTGCAGCTGCCGCGTCAAATCGTCCGGGTCGTCCGCCAGCTCGTCAATCTGCTTGCCCGTCAGCGTGTGCGTCCCCAGCCCCTTGTCCGGGTCCAGCGCATCCCCGCTGGTCCCTACCTGCACGTTCGTCTCGACCCGCGCCAGCGGCAGCTGCACCCGCAGCTTCGCCACGCCGTTCACCGGGCTTCCCGCCGCCATGCTGGTGCTGGCAAACCCGGAAGCCTCCACGCTGAAGGTCGCCGCATTCGCCGGCACACACCCCAGCGCAAACCGCCCCTGCCCGTCGGTCGTTGCCTGCTCGCCGTCGCCCGCCAGCACCTCGGCCCCGGCGATCGCCGAGCCGTTCGGGTCCACCACCACGCCTTCCACCCGGAATCCTCCCGCGCACTGCTGCGCCGACGCCCCCGCCGGCGCCAGCAGGCTCCCCAGCAATGCCGCCGCCAGTCTCATCTTCCGCTCCATGCAGCTCCCCTTCGTTTCTCTGCGACCTGATCTGCGACCTGATCGGCGGTGAGCCATCTTCGGCCCGGTTCGCAACAGGATACGCAGCCCGGTTTCATTTGGTTCAATGCTTTCTCGCACGGCGCGCGCTGCTGCCGCCCGCATCGTTCAGGTCACGCTGCGTTTAAACTTAGAGGGGAACGGCAGACGCTATCTGCCAGGAAAGACATTCGATTTGGCCTCGTCCGCATACATGCCTGCCGCCGCGCAGCCGCTCACCTTTCAGCAGCTCATCTTCCGCCTGCAGACCTTCTGGGCCGAGCGCGGCTGCGTCCTGCAGCAGCCCTTCGACATTGAAGTCGGCGCCGGCACCATGTCGCCGGAAACCTTCCTGCGCGTGCTCGGTCCCAAACCCGTGCGCCTCGCCTACGCGCAGCCCTCGCGTCGCCCTGCCGACGGCCGCTACGGCGAAAACCCCAACCGCCTCTACAAGCACACCCAGTTCCAGGTCATCCTCAAGCCGCCGCCGGCCAACGTGCAGGACGTCTATCTTGCATCGCTCGCAGCCCTCGGCATCGACCTCCGCGAGCACGACCTGAAGTTTGAAGAAGACAACTGGGAGTGGCCCGTCGGCGGTGCCTGGGGTGTCGGCTGGCAGGTCATGCTCGATGGCCTTGAGATCACGCAGTTCACCTACTTCCAGCAGTGCGGCGGCATAGACCTCGATCCCATCACCGGTGAAATCACCTACGGCCTCGAACGCATCGCCGCGTTCCTCCAGGATGTCGACTCCATCTATGACATCGTGTGGGCGCGCGACCCGGAAACCGGCGCCGCCGTCACCTACGGCGACATGCGCCTCCAGGAAGAGCTCCAGCTCTCCGTCTACAGCTTCGAAGCTGCCGAGGTCGAGAAGCTGTGGGAGCACCTGCGCTTGTACGAAGCCGAGTGCGCCGCGCTGCTCGCGAGCTTCCGCGATGCGGAACGACTCGCCGGCGAACACGCGAGGCACCATGAACGCCTGCTCGACGAAGCGAATGCGAAACCGCCGCAGGAGCTTGACCTCAGCCGCTTCCCGGTCCTCGGTGCCTATGAGCTGGCGCTCAAGTGCTCGCACCTGTTCAACCTGCTCGACGCCCGCGGCGCCGTATCTGTCACCGAACGCGTGGCAGTCATGGCCCGCATCCGCGCCCTCGTCGTCGGCGTCGCCCGCGCCTATGCCGCGCAGGGCGCGCATTCACAAAAAGAAGAAAGAACGTAGGCATGGCTGACCTTCTGCTTGAAATCGGAATCGAGGAAGTCCCGGCGCGCATGCTCGCCGCAGCCGAGCGAGAGCTGGGCGAACGCGTCCTCGCCCTGCTCGCCCGCGAGCGCCTCGCGGGCGCAAGCGCAGCTGTCCGCACCTATTCGACCCCGCGCCGGCTCGCCGCGCTCGTCGAAGGCGTCGCCGCCAAGCAGCCCGACATCGAAGAGCAGCTCACCGGGCCGGCCTGGTCCGTCGCCTTCAAAAACGGCGCGCCCACCCCGGCCGCTCACGCCTTTGCCAGAAAAGCAGGCGTCCCGGTCGAGCAGCTCGTTCCAGCCGCAACCCCCAGGGGCGAGTACGCGAGCGCCGCCGTTGTTCGCCCCGGACGCGCGGCTGCCGATCTGCTACAGGAACTGTTACCGAAAGAACTCGCCGCCCTGACCTGGCCCAAGCCCATGTACTGGCGCCCCGGTAAACCCGGGGCCCCCGCGGACGGGTCTTCGTCCGTGGAGTGGAAACCGGAGCGCTTCGTGCGCCCCGTGCAATGGCTCGTCGCGCTCCTCGACACCACCGTCATCCCGCTCGAGTTCGCCGGCATCCGCGCCGCCAACCTCTCGCGCGGCCACCGCGTGCTGCACGGGTCCGCTTCCGTCGTCATCGCCGCGCCCAGCGCTTACGCCGCCGCGCTTCGCGGCGCCTTCGTCGAGCCCGACCTCGAAGCCCGCCGCCACGCCATCCGGAAAGCCCTTGACCGCGTCACCCGCACCATCCCCGACGCGCGCTGGAGGGAAGACGAGCCGCTCGTCGACACCGTCACCCATCTCACCGAGTGGCCCTCCGTGGTGCTCGGCAGCTTCGACCCCGCCTTTCTCACCCTGCCCGAAGAAGTGCTGGTCACCGTCATGCGCGACCACCAGAAGTACTTCGCCGTCGAAGACCAGGCTGGCAGGCTGCTCCCGCACTTCCTCACCGTGCTCAACACCACGGCCGATGCGTCCGGCGAAGCCGTCATCCGCCACGGCAATGAGCGCGTCCTGCGCGCCCGCTTCAACGACGCGCAGTTCTTCTGGACCTTCGACCGCAAAATCCCTCTCGCCGAACGCGTCGAGCTGCTCCGGTCCGTAACCTTCCAAAAGGACCTCGGCAACTACTACGAGAAGTCGCAGCAGACGCGCCGCATCGCCGCGCAGCTCGCCGCCCTCGTCCAGGCACGCGGCACCGCTGTCAACGCGCAAGCCCTCGACCAGGCCGCGCTGCTCGCCAAGACCGACCTCACCACCGAGCTCGTCAAGGAGTTCACCGAGCTGCAGGGAATCGTCGGCGGCCTCTACGCCCGTGCCGAGGGTCTTGACGAAAAAGACACAACAGCAGTGGCAGATGCCATCTACTGGCAGTACAGCCCGGCCTCGCTCACCGACCCCATCCCGCCCACCGTCGAGGGTTGCCTGCTCGGCATAGCCGACCGCATTGGCACCATCGCCGGCATGTTCTCGCTCGGCTTCGCGCCCAGCGGCTCCAGGGACCCCTTCGCGCTTCGCCGCGCCGCCAACGCCGTCGTCAAGATTCTCGCTGTTTCCGCGCTGCCGCTCACCCTCGGCGAGCTTCCGGCAGCAGCCACGCCGTCCGAACCCGCGGCAGCGCTCAGCGTCTTCCTGCACGAGCGCCTCAGCTTCTATCTCCGCGAAGCCTGCGGCCTGCCCACCGATGTCGTCACCGCCGTGCTCGCTGCCGGGGCCGACAGCATCCCCGATGCGCAGCGCCGCTGCGAAGCCCTGACCGCGGTACGCGGTTCCGACGACTTCACCGCCATCGCCGCCGCCTGGAAGCGCATCAAGAATATCCTGCGCCAGGCTGAAGAAAAGTCCATCGTCGCCGCCCCATCCGTCGACCCCGCGCTGCTGCAGGACGACTCCGAACGCCGGCTCTGGAACGCGATCCAGTCGCTCGCACCCGAGATCGAGTCCTTCCGCCAGCGCGGCGCCTACGCTCCCGCCCTCGAGCGCATCGCTGCCCTGCGCCCCGAGGTCGACCGCTTCTTTGACACCGTCATGGTCATGGTCGAGGACCCGTCCGTCCGCGCCAACCGCCTCGCCCTCCTCGCGACCGTCAGCAGGGAACTCGGCAGGATCGCCGATTTCTCCGAGCTCACTCCAGAACTGAAAGTATGAAAACCGCCTCACTCCTCATCGCCGCCGCACTTGGCGTTGCGAGCGCGCACGCGCAGCAGATACCGCCGATCCACTATGCCGAGCTCGGCACCTGCAGGCTTGAAAGCGGCGCAGCCATTCAGGACTGCCGCCTCGGCTACCGCACCTTCGGCACCCTCGACGCCAGAAAAGACAACGCCATCCTGTTCCCCATGTGGTTCACCGGGCGCAGCGGCGATGTCGGCGCCGTTATCGCGCCGGGCCCCGGCCACTTCATCGACACCAATCAATACTTCGTCATCGTCGTCGACCCGTTCGGCAACGGCATCTCGTCTTCGCCTTCCAACAGCACCACCCAGCACGGCACCGCGTTCCCGGTCTTCACCATCCGCGACATGGTCCGCGCCGAAGAGCGCCTGGTGCGGGACACGCTCCACCTCGATCACCTGCATGCCGTCATGGGCCAGTCCATGGGCGGCATGCAGACCTTCGAGTGGGGTGCCGACGCGCCCGGCATGATGGACCTGCTGATCCCGATCCTCGGCACCCCGCAGCTCAGCTCCTACGACCTTCTGCTGTGGTCCGCCGAAAAGCAGGCGCTAGAAACTGACGCCGCCTATGACCACGGCCAGTACACCAAAAGCCCGGCGCTCCCGCTCGTCTCCTACCTCCAGCAGATGAACCTCTCCACCCCCGAGTTCCGCGTCGACCACACCACGCGCGAAGGCTTCCCGCTCTTCCTCGCGCAGACCGCCGAGCAGCTCAAGTTCGGCACCGACGCCAACGACTACCTGCGCCAGCTTCAGGCCATGCTCTCGCAGGACATCGCCCACGGCGGCTCCCTCTACGTCACGGCCCGCGCCATGCAGGCGAAAATGCTCATCATCAACGCGCAGCAGGACCACATGGTCAACCCCATCCTCCCGCTGGCCTTCGCAAAACTTGTGCACGCGCAAACCCTCGTGCTCACCTCCGACTGCGGCCACATGGCCCCCGGCTGCGAAATGGACAAGGTCTCGCCGGTGATCGAACAGTTCCTGGCAGGGAAGTAGACTTCAATCTCCCGAGTCACTGACTTCCTACATCAACGGGCCACGATCCATCGACGGGTTCATGTTCCATCGACGGGTTCATGTTCCATCGACTGGGTCGTGATTCCATCAGCGGGGTCATCCTGAGCGAAGCGCAGCGTAGCCGAAGGATCTGCGGTTCCACCTTGCGTTTTTCCAGAGGCTTCATGAACTGAATCTCTAACTCGCGCGGCTAGTCTAGCCCGCCGCACACTCGGCAAACGTAAGCTGCTCCGCGGAACTCCCCGTCTCCGCGCGCCACGCCTCAAACAGCCTTCCATAGCTCAGCGTCAGCAGATCCTCCGGCGCCAGTCCCAGCGCGCGGCTCTGCCGGTCGATCCAGTCTTCCGCGCCTTCCAGCTCCGCAAACACCCCGATCGGCGTCTCGTCGATCACGCAATGGCCGCCCTCCGCGGCGAACTCCGTGCGCCACTTCTCGTACACAAACGTCCGCACAAACCCCAGCCGCTCAAACACCGTGGCCAGCGCCTCGCCATCGTGCACCTCTGTCTCGGTCTCTTCCCGATGCTTCAGGCGCTCCGCCGGGTCGAAGTCCGCCGGCAGCCGCTTGTGCGTCAATACCCAGCGCTCGCCGTAGCGCCGGATGCGCAGAATCGAACGCGACCCGCGCAAGCTATGCTCGGGCGTGTCGAACAGCACGTTGTGCTCAAACGTCCGCGGCGTCTGCTCCTCAAATCCAAGCGCAAGCAGCTTTCGCCCCAGCCCGGCAGCGTCGTCCACGCGAAACTTCACCTCGATCTCGACAGCCTGCATGAGAGAAGTATACGAAGCGCCGCGCCTCGGTTTCGTCATAATGAAGCTGTGAGTTTTCGCCCGCAAGCCGACGACCCGCAGCACCCGGGCAGCCGCACCCTCCACCTCGTCGCCGATCCGCTCGACCTCGCCGGCAGCGCCGCGGCCATCGCCGCGGCAGCCGCAATCCTTCGCCGCGGCGGCACCGTCGCCTTTGTCACCGAAACCGTCTACGGCCTCGGCGCCAACGCCCTCGATCCGCGCGCCGTCCAGAACATCTTCGCCGCCAAGCAGCGTCCCGCCTGGGATCCGCTCATCGTGCACGTCGCCGATGCCCAGGCGCTTCAAACAATCACGACAGAAATCCCGGAACCCGCACAGCGCTGGATGGCGCAGTTCTGCCCCGGCCCGCTCACCCTTCTGCTGCCGCGCGCCCCGTCCATCCCCGACGCCGTAACCGCCGGACGCCCCCGCGTCGGCATCCGCATCCCATCGCACCCGGTAGCGCAGGCCTTGCTGCGCGCCGCGGCCGTCCCGGTCGCCGCGCCCAGTGCCAACCTCTTCGGCCACGTCAGCCCTACCACCGCGGCCCACGTCTTCGCCGACCTCGACGGACGCATCGACGCCGTCCTCGACGGCGGCCCAACCCGGCACGGCCTTGAATCTACCGTCGTCGACTGCTGCGAAGATCCCTGCCTGCTGTACCGGCCCGGCGCCGTTACGCTCGAGCAGCTGCGGTCCGTCTGGCCGCGCATCGAACCCTACGCCAATGCATCCGGGCACGCCGCGCAAGACGGCGACGCCGTGGCACCGCAGTCCCTTCCATCCCCGGGCCTCGGCATGCGCCACTACGCCCCGCGCGCCCACGTCATTCTCATAGAGCACGGCCCCGGCCAGGCCGAAGCCCTGCTCTGTGCCATGCGCCAGGCCCCCGATGCCGCCATCCTGCTTCCAGCCGGCCTGCTTTCTCCCGCGCAGCGCGCCGCCATCCCTTCCTCCAGCCGCATCTTCGCCTGGGGACACGTCGAGCACCCCGAAGAGCAGGCAAATCAACTCTTCGCCGGGCTGCGTACCCTCGACGCAGCCGGCTGCCGCCACATCCTCTGTCCGCTCCCGGCCAACACCGGCATCGGCGCCGCGCTCTGCGATCGTCTCCGCAAAGCCGCCCGGTCGAAATGACCGGCGCTAGAGCCTTTCCCTTATTCCTGTGAACGACTGGGTCTCTCTCAACGTGTCCTTTCTTTAAGGAAAGGCCACACTTACAGTTTCCGGTCGGTCTACAGCTATAGGGAAATGCTTTAATGCTTTCCTTCACCCGCCTTGTACAGATATTTCACGCTGCGCTTGAACAGCAGCGTCCGCGTCGCATTGCGTACCTTGATAGTGTCCCGGTCAAACCACTCCACCACGCCCTCAATGCTTTCTCCGTCTTCCAGGACGAACACCATCGGCGTTTGCGTCTGCATCTGCTTCTGGAAGTAGAGCGCTTCGGCATGGCTTGCCGCGGAGGTGTCCGCTTTGCGTGCCGGCGGCTTCTGACCTTCGTGCCGTGCCAGCGGTGCCTGCCCGCGCAGCCTGCGCGGCGCCAGGGCCACTCCGCTCTCGTTCTCCGGCAGGCGTGGCCGCACCAGCTTGCGTGGTCCCTCGGCTACCGGCGGCTCGGTTTCGCGTTCCCCCAGCATGGCTACGGGTTTGGCCACCGGCCTGGGCGCGGCAACCACTGCAGTATTGGACAGATCGAAAAGCTTTGTTGCCTGCGCCATGATCAAGGTCTCTGACCGGATCAACCCCAAGCATCCGCTACAGTTGCCATTCCGCAACTCCAGCAGCATCTCGCAGGACCGGACATTCAAGTCGTTATCTTGCGACTATCCTAGCCGACCCAACCGCACATCGGCAAAACCGAAGTGCTCTGGTTGTGGATTTCCGTGGTTACTGAAGTGAGTCCCAACCCGGCTCCTGGGCCTGCGTCCAGCCCACACCCGCTCCGCGTTTCAACGAGCCTGCCATTGCATCCAGAGACAGCGACCGCAGCAGGTTTCTCCGCATCCCTTTCTCCACCTCGTCGACACTGCGCACCGCGGCTTCCATCCAGCTGAAATCCGCCGCCTCCGCCAGCTCTCCCAGTTCGCGCGCGATGTCCACGTTGCGCAGCATCGCCGCCTGCCCGCTCTTCAGCAGCAGCAGGTCGCGCAGCACGCTCATCATCCCGCGCAGCAGCGCGGCTGTCTTTTCCTGGCCTTCGGCACCCGCGCGAAACGCCTCCGTCGCGCGAAACAGCGCCGCATACTCCGGCTCCCGCAAAGCCGTGCGCAGCATCAGCATCGCCGTGGCACGGCTCTCCACGTAGCCGGCCAGGTCGAACTCGAACGCCGCCCCCGGCGCACCGCCGCTCAACCGCGCAATCAGCGCCCGGTCCGCGGTTTTCCACTCCGGCCGTCGCTCGGCCAGCAGCCGCTCCAACTCTCCGAGCGGCACCGGCCCCATCGCAAATGCCGCCGTACGCGAGCGGATCGTCGGCAGCAGCTCCTGCGGATTGCTCGATAACAGCATCAGCGTCGCATGCTCCGGCGGCTCCTCCAGCACCTTCAGCAGCGAGTTCGCCGCCTCCTTCATAAACGCGCTCGCCGTAAAAATAAAAAACGACCGCCGCGCCTCCGCCGGCACCCGGTAAACCTCCCGGATCACCGTGCGCACCTGCCCCAGCTTCACCAGCAGCTGCGGCGGATCGGGCGGCACCACCAGCACATCCGGATGCGTCTGCACCAGCACCCGCGTGTCCTTCTTATCGGCCTCGCGCAGCTCCTCGCGCGCCGCCACCGCCTCGTCCACCCGCGCCCGCAGCGGCGCAGCCGCGGCTATCCGCGCGCAGTTGCGGCACACCCCGCAAAAATCCGGCAGCCCATCCCCGGCAGCCGGCGGCCGTAGGCAGTTCGCCGCCTGCGCCGTCATCAGCGCCAGCGTGTACTTGCCCACCCCGCGCGGACCCGTCAGCAAAATCGCATGCGGTAACCGCCCCGCCGCGAGACTCTCCCGCAGCAGCCGCACCGTCGCATCATTGCCCAACAGGTCCCCAAACCCCATCCCCCGAGCCTAGCAGACGAGCGATTTGCCTTGCAGGGC
>CAXTMY010000069.1:0-2312 GCA_964245565.1 uncultured Acidobacteriaceae bacterium
CCCCCCCCGCCCGTCCCCCGGGGGGCGGGGGGCGGGCCCACCGCGCCGAAGGCGCTATAACTCCCCACGAAGTGGGCGCGAGCCGCGCAGGCGGTTTGGCCTTGGATTTAGAACAGCTGGAAGTTGACTTCGATGTTGATCTCTACCGGGACGGGGTGGCCGTCCTTCATGGCGGGCTTGAACTTGTACTGCTTGACGGCGTCGACGGCTTTTTCGTCGAGGCCCATGCCTAGGTTGCGGACGACGCGGATGTGCTGGGGCATGCCCTGCGCGTCGACGATGAGCGAGAGGACGCAGACGCCCTGATACTTCTGGCGGCGGGCTTCGTCGGAGAACTCGGGGTCGACGGCGTAGATGACCTTGGGCGAGGAGACGCCGCCGCCGGGCTTGTAGATGCCGCCGCCGGTGCCGCCGTCGGCGCCGGGGCCGATGCCCGCGCCGTCGCCGGAGCCGATGCCGCCGTGGTTGCCGGAGCCGATGCCGGAGCCGCCGCCGTTACCTGCGGAGAGGGTGACGGCCGAGGCCTGCGGGATGCCCATGTTGGGAAGGTTGGCATCCGGCATTTTCATCTGCGGCATGACGACGGTTGCCGGGACGGGGAGCTTGGGGTGGTCAACCTTAAGTACCTGGGGCGGGGTGACCTGGGTCTTGGCGAAGTCAGGCAGCTTGCCCTTGGTGGGCGGAACGATCTCATGCGCGCCGCCGCCGCCGCCGCCGGCCGCCGGAGCGGCGGGGGGCGTTTTGGGCAGGAAGGCGGAGATGTCGAGCGGGGTGACCTGGGCCTTTTTAACGAGGGTCTGCGGGTGTTTGGGGAAGAAGATGATGAGCAGGACGAGGAGCAGGTAGAAGAGAATCGCGAGGGCGCTCGAGAGTGGGGAGCGCTTGACGGCGAAGGGGTCCGAGACCGGGACGGCGGTGGAGGTGAGCTCGAGCGGCGGCAGCTTGGCGGGATGGAAGATGTCGCGGAGGTTGGAGACGAGCGACTCCCAGACGCCGCCTTCGGCGCCGATGGGCAGCAGCTCGGTGTGGTCGAGCTGCCGTTGCTGCCGCGTGGCCGTTTGCTCTTCGGGAGCCGTTAACACGTCATTGCTCATTTGAGGTATCCGTCTGCGTGTCGCCTGGGGAAAATGCCGGCTTGCTGCGCTGCCCCGCCCTGCCGCTGATTCGGGGCGCGCCACGGTTTTTCTATTATCACGCTTTGCTGCCCCGGTGTCTCACGGCGCTGCCGCTCAAAGGCGCGGCGGAGCCGGGAAAGTGACCGGACGATACAATGAAGTTTCACGAAACAGCTACGGTTGTACAGGGCCAGAGCCAGAAATTTTGAGGATGCCAGTACGCATGAATGAAAGCCAGCCGGTTGGAGCGCCTGAGCTCAAGAAGACGCTCACGCTTCCCGATACCGCGTTTCCGATGAAGGCGAACCTGCCGCACAATGAGCCCGCACGCCTGAAGGCATGGGCCGACACCGATCTTTACGGCCGGATACGGGCTGCACGGCGGGGCGCGAGGAAGTATGTACTGCACGATGGGCCGCCGTATGCGAATGGGCCGATCCACCTGGGGCACGCGCTGAACAAGTGCCTGAAGGACTTTGTGGTGAAGTCAAAAACGATGGCGGGCTACGACGCGCCGTACGTGCCGGGGTGGGACTGCCACGGGCTGCCGATCGAGATCAAGGTAGACGAGCAGCTGGGGCGGAACAAGCTGCACATGCCGGCGGCGGAGTTCCTGGAGGCGTGCCGCGAGTACGCGCAGAAGTATGTGGACCTGCAAAGGAGCCAGTTCGAGCGGCTGGGCGTGTTTGGAAGCTGGGACAAGCCGTACCTGACGATGGACAAGGGGTACGAGGCGGCGACGCTGGCGACGTTTTATCGGTTTTTTGAGCGCGGCTTTGTGTACAAGGGGCTGAAGCCGGTGTACTGGTGCCTGAACGACCGCACGGCGCTGGCCGATGCCGAGATCGAGTACGAAATGCACACCTCGCCGAGCGTGTATGTGCGGTACGGGCTGGTGAGCGAGCCGGCGGCGATCGACCCGCGGCTGCAGAACAAGCGGGTGTGGTCGATTATCTGGACGACGACGCCGTGGACGCTGCCGGCATCGGTGGCGATCGCGTTTCATCCTGAGCTGGAGTATGTGGCGCTGGCGACGTCCTCGGGCGATGTGTACCTGGCGGCGGCGGCGCTGGCCGAGCAGGTGCGGGCGGCGTGCGGGCTGGGCGAAGTGGAAGAGCTGGCGCGGTTCAAGGGCGCGCAGCTGGAGCGGGCGACGTTCCGGCATCCTTTTCTGGCGCGGACGGTGCTGGGGGTGCT
>CAXTMY010000069.1:2322-8418 GCA_964245565.1 uncultured Acidobacteriaceae bacterium
CACGGGCGCGGTGCACACGGCGCCGGCGCATGGCGCGGACGACTTTTACACCGGCGTGAAGTACGGGCTGAGCGCCGAGTGCAACGTGGACAATGCGGGGCGGCTGCGCAACGGCGTGGCGGCGTGGGAAGGCAAGACGGTTTTCCAGGCGAACCCGGATATTGTGGCGTACCTGAAGCAGCACAACGCGCTGATGGGGCAGGAGGAGGTGTACCACTCCTACCCGCACTGCTGGCGGTGCCATAAGCCTGTGATCTTTCGGGCGACGGAGCAGTGGTTTATCGGGATGGAGACAGCGATGCCGTACGCGTCGCGGTCGCGCTCGTTCGACGAGGACGAGGAGGATGGGGGCGATGCGACCTTCCGGGAGCGGGCGCTGGAGCAGATCCGCAATGAGATTGCGTGGGACCCGAAGTGGGGCGAGGAGCGGATTGCGAACATGATCGCGACGCGGCCGGACTGGTGCATCTCGCGGCAGCGGGTGTGGGGCGTGCCGATCGCGGTGTTCCTGTGCGGGGCCTGCCATGAGCCGCTCAAAGACAAGGCGGTGAACGAGCAGATTGTGGCGCTGGTGCGGGAGCAGGGCGCGGCGGCGTGGCATGAGCACTCGACGGAAGAGCTGCTGGGGCGCGGGCGGGTGTGCCCGCGGTGCGGCGCGGCTGGACGCTGGGAAAAGGAGCAGGACATCCTGGATGTTTGGTTCGATTCGGGCTCGAGCTGGAGCGCGGTGCTGGAAGAAGACAAGGCGCTGGGGGTTCCGGCGGATCTGTATTTTGAGGGGGGCGACCAGTACCGCGGGTGGTTCCACACCTCGCTGCTGACGGCGGTGGGCACGCGGGATGACGGCGAAGCGCCGTACCGGAAGGTGGCGACGAGCGGATGGACGCTCGATGAGCAGGGCCGCGCGATGTCGAAGTCGCTGGGCAACGGGGTTGACCCGGTGGATATTTCAAACCGGATGGGCGCGGAGATTGTGCGGCTGTGGGTGGCGTCGGTGGATTTTCGCGAGGATGTAGCGGCGAGCGAAAACCTGATGCAGCGGGTGGCGGATAACTATCGCAAGCTGCGGAACACGTTCCGGTTTCTGCTGGGGAACCTGCACGGGTTTGTGCCGGCGCGGGATGCGGTTGCGGACGCGGAGCTGCTGCCGCTGGATACGTACATGCTGGGGCAGACGGCGGCGCTGGTGCAGCAGGTGACGCGCTGGTATGACGAGATGGCGTTTCATCGCGTGTACCACGCGGTGAACGAGTTCTGCATCGTGGAGCTGAGCGCGCTGTACCTGGACGTGCTGAAGGACCGCATGTACACGATGGCGCCGAGCAGCGTGGAGCGGCGGTCGGCGCAGACCGCGCTGTGGAGGATTGCGGAGGCGCTGGTGCGGCTGGTGGCGCCGGTGCTGAGCTTTACGGCGGAGGAGGTGTGGGGGTATCTGCCGGAGGTGGAGGGGCGCGAGCAGAGTGTGCACCTGGCGGAGTTTCCGGAAGCGGGTTCGGCTGTGGACGAGTCGGCGCGGTGGGAGGCGATTTTTGGCGTCCGCGACGAGGTGATGCGGAGCCTGGAGGAAGCACGGCAGGCGAAGCGGATCGGCAAGGGACTGGAGGCGCAGGTGCGCGTGACGGCGCCCGGGGATGTGGCTCGGGTGCTGACGGATGCCGAGGGCGCGCTGAAAGAGCTGTTCAACGTGTCGCAGGTGCAGGTGGCGGCGGGCGAGACGCTGCGCGTGGAGACGCTGGCCGCGGAGGGCGAGAAGTGCGGGCGCTGCTGGAATTACCGCACGGATGTGGCGGCCTACGGGCCGTGGCCGGAGGTGTGCGGGCGGTGCGCGGGGGCGCTGGATGCGATGGGTTATTCGCGGGAGACCGGTGAGTTGGTGAGCGCATGACGACGCTTCCTTCGCGCTACACGAACCAGGTGAAACGAAGGTCGCGGGACCGGCGGCCGTGGTTGTTCCTGATCGCGCTGGCGGTGATTGCGCTGGACCGTCTTTCGAAGCTCTGGATCCAGAGCCACATTGCGGAAGGGCTGGCGATCACGGTGATTCCGCACGTGTTCCGGCTGACGCATGTGCTGAACGAGGGCGCCGCGTTTTCGCTGTTCAACGATGCGCCGCCGAACCCGACGCGGTGGGCGCTGACGGCATTCTCGCTGCTGGCGGCGGTGGTTGTGGGGGTCCTGCTGGCGCGGGTGGGGCGAAAGTTTTCAGCAACGGCGGTGGGGCTGGCGCTGGTGCTGGGCGGCGCGCTCGGCAATGCGTGGGACCGGATCCAGTACAAGATGGTGACGGATTTTCTTGAAGTGAAGATCGTGCATTATCACTGGCCGGACTTTAACCTGGCGGACTCGGCGATTGTGACCGGCGGGATCCTGGTGTTCCTCGGGTTGATGCTGACGCCGCAAAAACCGGAGTAGGCGCGGGTTTGCCCGCCGGCGCAGGGTTCCTGCCTGTTGACGGCGCCCCTTTATAATGGAGGTTTGCGGTGTACCTGCCGGAGTGCGCAGGGGCGTTGCCGCGAGAGTGAAGGGGCGACTTGTTGACTGACCAGATCACGCTGCGCGGGGTGCGGGTTCACAACCTGAAGAATATCGACTGCGATATTCCGCATGGAATGTTGACGGTGGTGACCGGGGTCTCGGGGTCGGGCAAGAGCTCGCTCGCGTTTGACACGATTTATGCCGAGGGGCAGCGGCGGTACGTGGAGTCGCTGTCGGCGTATGCGCGGCAGTTCCTGGAGCGGATCGAAAAACCGGACGCGGACCTGATCGATGGGCTGGCGCCGGCGATTGCGATCAAGCAGAAGAATACGACGCGGAACCCGCGCTCGACGGTGGCGACGGCGACCGAGATTTACGACTACCTGCGGCTGCTGTATGCGCGCTGCGGCACGGTGCACTGCGTGGTGTGCGACGGGGTGGTGAAGCGCGACTCAGTGGATGAGATTGCCTCGGCGGTGCTGGCGCTGGGCGAAGGGACGCGGCTGCATGCGCTGTTCCCGGTGCGCGCGGCGCAGGCTGTGGCGGAGCCGGTTTCGCCGGCGGTGAAGAAGACTTCTGCGAAGAAAACGGCGGCGAAGAAAACGGCGATGACAGCGGCGGCTTCGGTCGAGTTGTCGGCCGCGATGCGGGAGCGGCTGCTGGACCTGCGTGGACGCGGATTCAACCGGCTGTACCAGAACGGAAACATTTACGAGTTCTCAACGCCGGAGTCGCTGCTGGATGTGAACTGGGCGCTGCCGGTGTATGCGCTGGTGGACCGGATCGCGGTCTCGAACGAGGCGCGGAACCGCATTGTGGACGCGGCGGAGATCGGGTATCGGGAGTCTGGCGAGATCCTGTACGAGATTGTGCGGAGGGCTGTGGCAGAAGACGGCTTTTCTGCCACTGTTGCTGTGCCGGATGTGCTGCGGTTCTCGCTGGCGTTCGAGTGCAAGACCTGCCACCGGGTGTATGCGGAACCGGAGCCGCGGCTGTTCTCGTTCAACAACCCGTTCGGGGCGTGCCCGCGCTGCCAAGGATTTGGGAACACGATCGATTTCGACCTGGACCTGATCCTGCCGGACAAGAGCAAGTCGATCGACGATGGGCTGGTGGACCCGTGGATGCGGCCGAAGTACCGGACGTACTTCCTGGAGCTGAAGCGGGCGGCAAAGCAGCACGGGGTACCGACGGACGTGGCGTGGTACGACATGACGCCGGACCAGCAGGCGTTTGTGCTCGACGGGAACGGGGCGTTCCTGGGGGTACACCGGTTTTTTGCGCTGATGGAGACGAAGAAGTACAAGCTGCACGTGCGGGTGATGCTGTCGAAGTACCGCGGCTACGCGACATGCCCGGAGTGCAGGGGGCAGCGGCTGCGGGGGGAAGCGCGCGCGGTGCGGATTGGGCGCGAGGGCGCGGCAAAGAATATCTGCGATGCGGCGGGGCTGACGATCGCCGCGGCGCATGCGTTTTTCGACGCAGTGGAGCTGTCGCCGATGCAGGCCGAGATCGCCGGCTCGATATTGAAAGAGGTACAGCAGCGGTTACGATTTCTGGACGCGGTGGGGCTCGACTACCTGACGCTGGACCGGCTGGCATCGACGCTGTCGGGTGGGGAGGCGCAGAGGATCCAGCTGGCGACCTCGCTGGGGTCGCAGCTGGTGGGCGCGCTGTACGTGCTGGACGAGCCTTCGATCGGGCTGCACAGCCGGGACACGGAGAAGCTGATCCGGATTCTGCATGCGCTGCGCGACCTGGGCAACACGATCCTGGTGGTGGAGCACGATCCGGACGTGATCGAAGCGGCGGATTACCTGCTGGACATGGGGCCGGGCGCGGGCGAGTTCGGAGGGAAGGTGCTGGCGGCCGGGACGGTCGCGGAGGTTGCGGCGAGCGCGGACTCGCTTACGGGCAGGTACCTGAGCGGGGCGATGAGGATCCCGGTGCCGGTGAAGCGGAGAGCGGTGCCGGAGCCGGCGAGCAAGGACTGGCTGCGGCTGAAGGGCGCGCGGGCGAACAACCTGAAGGGCGTGGACGTGGAGATTCCGCTGCATACGCTGTGCTGCATTACGGGGGTGAGCGGTTCGGGCAAGTCGACGCTGGTGCACGAGGTGCTGTACAAGGCGGTCGCGCATGCGCTGGGACAGGCTGAGAGCGGGACGGGGGGCGGCGACCCGACGAAGCTGTATCGCGAGCTGCGCAATGCCGACCGGCTGAATGGGATTGTGCTGGTGGACCAGAATCCGATCGGGCGGACGCCGCGGTCGAACCCGGTGACGTACATCAAGGCGTTCGATGCGATCCGGGAGCTGTTTGCGGCGCAGCCGGAGGCGCAGCGGCGCGGGTATGCGGCGGGACATTTCTCGTTCAACGTGCCGGGCGGGCGCTGCGATGTGTGCGATGGGGACGGCACGGTGACGGTGGAGATGCAGTTCCTGGCGGACGTGGAGCTGCCGTGCGAGGAGTGTAACGGAACGCGTTACAAATCTGGGGTGCTGGAGGTCCGGTACAAGGGGAAGAATATCCACGAGGTACTGGGAATGACGGTGAAGGAAGGGCTGCGGTTCCTGGCGGGCAACCCGAAGATCGTGGACAAGCTGGCGGTGCTGGACGAGGTCGGCCTCGGCTATGTGCGGCTGGGGCAGTCGGCGACGACCTTGAGCGGGGGCGAGGCGCAGAGGGTGAAACTGGCGATGCACCTGGCCTCGGCGCGGACGGCGCCGAAGGGCGGCGGCAGCCGGGTGCTGTACATCCTGGACGAGCCGACGACGGGGCTGCACTTTGACGATGTGAGCAAGCTGCTGACGGCGTTCCGCAAGCTGATCGACGGGGGCGGGTCGCTGGTGGTGATCGAGCATAATCTCGACGTGATCAAGTCGGCGGACTGGGTGATTGACATGGGGCCGGAGGGCGGCCAGCAGGGCGGGCAGGTGGTCGCGGTGGGAACGCCGGAGGAGATTGCGGCGAGTGAGTTGTCGCACACGGGGCGGTGGCTGCGCGGCGCGCTGGAGCCGCGGCGGCTGGAGACGGACGGTGCGACGGCCCGGGAAGGAGCGGCCTGAATGCGGGTGCCGGTGCGTGGGGTGTGGATTGGATTGCTGCTGGCCGCCGCATGCGCGGCCGCAGACGGGCAGAGCGCGGGGCTGCCGCCCGGCACGAGCGCGCCGGATGCGCCGGCGGCGGCGGCGCAGACTTCCGGGCAGAGCGCCGGGCAGGCTTCGGGGCAGCTGAGCGACCCGCTGGGCGATGCCGAGGCGAAGCTGGATGCGAAGGACGATGCGGGGGCGCGGACGATGCTGCTGGCGTATGTTTCGGCGCATCCGGCGGATGCGCGGGCGCTGTTCGACCTGGGGTATGCCGAGGATGCGCTGGGGGACGATGCGGCGGCCGAGGCGGACTACCGCAAGGCGATTGCGGCCAGGCCGGACCAGTTCGAGTCAAGGGCGGCGCTGGGCCTGCTGCTGGCCGCGCGGGGCGCGCAGGCCGAGGCGATTGCGCAGCTGGAGGCCGCGGCAAAGCTGACGCCGAACCCGCCGAACCCGGATGCGGAGGCGCAGGCGGACCGGGCACTGGCGCGTCTGCTGGAGCCGAGCGACCCGCAGGCGGCCAGCAGCAGGC
>CAXTMY010000069.1:8428-16007 GCA_964245565.1 uncultured Acidobacteriaceae bacterium
GCGCCTGGGGGGGGTCGGGGGCAGCGCCGCGCCGGCGTGGGGGCCCCCACGGCGCTGATCGCGGCGCTGCGGCGGTCGCCCGAAACGCCCGCGGACACGCTGCTGGCCGGGGAGATCGCGACGCAGGAGGGCAATGCGGACGCGGCGGCGGATGCGTATGGCAAGGTGCTGGCCGCGGCGCCGCAGGGCAGCCCGGAGCAGGCGGACGCGGCGGCCGGCCTCGCGCACCTGCTGATCGCGGCGAAACGGTATGCGGACGCGGAGCCGGTGCTGCGCAAGGCGCTGACGGCCAACCCGCAGAGCCCGGCGCTGCAGACGGAGCTGGCCGATGTGCTGGCGGCCGAGGGCAAGCCGCAGGATGCGATTGCGGTGCTTGAAAACCTACACGCCGCGAAGCCGGACGATGCCGGCATCACGGCGATGCTCGCGGACCTTTACGGGCAGAACGGCGCGCCGGCCAAGGCCGATCCGCTGTATGCGCAGCTGCTGGCCGCGCATCCGCACGACGCCGCGCTGCTGGCCGAGCGCGGCGATGCGCTGGTGCGCGAGGGGCAGTATGCGCAGGCGGTGCCGGTGCTGGAAGAGGCGACGCGGCTGGCGCCGTCGAACGGAAATGCGTGGAGCAGCCTGGCGTTTGCGGCGAGCAAGACGGGCCAGCCGCAGATGGTGCTGACGGCGCTGTCGATGCGATCAAAAGTAATGAGCGAAACGCCGGCGACATATTTCCTGGCAGCTACTGCTTGCGATACGCTGCATCAACCAGGCCGCGCGGCGCAGTTTTACCGGCAGTTCCTGTCGGTTGCGGGCACGGGTTTTCCGGATGAGGTTTGGCAGGCCAAGCAGCGTCTGGCAGTGCTCGCGAGAGAACGGTAGCCCGGCATGGGGAGGTATCCCGATGCGCTCGATTGCGATGGCTGCCCTGATGTTGACGCTATGCGTGCCGGCGGCGAGCCGGGCCGCGGATATAACCCACCTGGACATGCCGGGCTTGCAGGCACTGGCTGAGAAAGCGAGCCATGCGGCGCAACGGGACCGGTGCTACCTGTACGCGGAGCTGGTGCGCGGGAGCACGGAGCTGGCCAACAGCCAGCTCGCGACCGGCGACCGGGAGGCCGCGGGGCGGACGCTGCAGCTGGTGGAGGCGTACACGGGTTCGCTGGACGCGGCGCTGGCGCAGGATGCGAAGAAGCTGAAGGATGCGGAGATCCTGCTGCGGGAGAGCGCGTTCCGGCTGCATGCGGCGATGCTGGCGGCTTCGATCGAGGACCGGCCGGCGATGGCTGCAGCGCTGACGCGGATCGATGCGGTGGAGACGCGGGTGATGGGGGCGGTGTTCGCGCACTGAGGGGCTGGTGCTGGTGGGGCGATAGAGGGAACCGCAGATCCTTCTTTCGCGCAAGTTTACTGACGCGAGCCACCCTTAGAGGAACGGCCTGCTTGCGTCTATCGAAGAAGTTCAACTATGCCTGAGTATATGAAAACCCCGCAAATCGCACTTACCCCCAACGCGATCCAAATACTGACTTTCTTACGTGAATTGCCACGGAAATGGTCGATCCACGTCAGAACCAAAACTACGCCGCCAACGAGAAAGTCGAACAGGGGGCTACTACGTCCCCCACGAGCAGCTTCCGCAACAGGCCCAAAAATCATCATCATCGCACCAAGCACCCCGCGTTGTTGGCTACCAGCAACGATTCCGGCCTCTCTACCACCGGCGGAGACTTCACCGAATCCACCAACACCAGAAGTAATCTAACTCCCATGTGCCTTTCTGCTGCTCCACCTTCAAAGAGAGCCGCCTTTTGAAGCTGTTCAGGATGACAAAGGCGCGAGTGCGTCGGCGGGGAGGTTGGAAAGCATTTCTCCCACTGCTGTTCGCCGCGGAAATCCACTTTATGTGGCTTTTCTCCAAGGAAAAGCCACGCTCACACTCGCTGGCCGGTTACAACGATGGGAGAAATGCTCGAGGGCTCGGCATCGAAGCGGATGTTCGGGAGGTCCTCGACGACGCGGCGGAGGGCCTGCTCCCAGCGGCCGTGGATGAGCTCGAGCTCAAGGTCGCCTGAGAAAAAACGGCGATAGTTGCCGAAGTGGAGGCTGCCCCGGCGGTACTGGACGAGTTCGATGGGCGGGCCGACGGTGACGTTGGAGCGCATGGTGGCGTCCATGCTGAGCAGGGCGTACTTGGAGGCGGCGTCGAGCGAGGTGGTGCGGGCGTCGATGCCGCGGTCGAGGATGGGGCGGCCGTACTTGACTTCGCCGATCTGGAGGTAGGGCGAGTCCTGGGTGGCGCAGATGGGGTTGCCCTGCGGATAGATGAGGTAAAGCTCGGGCTCGCCGCCCGCGACCTCGCCGCCGAGCAGCAGGTGGATGTTGAAGGAGTAGTCGTCTTTGGCGAGGGCTTCGCGGTCGATGTCGGAGACCTTGCGGACACAGTCGCCGACGGCGCGGGCGGCTTCGTACATGGTGGAGACGGCGGCCAGTCCCCTGCCCTGGCGGAAGTCTTCCTGGAGCAGCGTGACGACGGACTGGGTGATGGAGAGGCTGCCGCTGGTAAGGATGACGAAGGCGCTTTCGCCGGGGGTGACGAAGGTGTGGAGTTTGCGGCATATGTTGACCTGGTCGTAGCCGGCGTTGGTGCGCGAGTCCGATGCCATGACGAGGCCTTCGTGGGTCTTGATGCCGAGACAGTAGGTCATTTGTCTCCTTCAGTCTTGTTGAGATGCGGGCAGGCAAGGCAGCCTGCGCTGCGCTTGCGCCGAAGCGCGCACCTGTTACAGTCTTAGCACACACACGCGCGTCCCTGAGCCGCTGAACGGCAAGCGGCGGCAAACACAACCGAACCCGGCGGGAGAGCTTCGAGGCAACGCAATGCTGCTGCCGGTGCGGAGTCGGATCAAGAACGCCCTGTGGCCTTTTGCATCGGAAGGCCATGCTCGCAGTCGAAAGCCTTTTTACCTGATCGGGAGAACTGCTCACGATGCATCTTCGCCTCGGCTTCGACCTACGCTTTGAGCTTCCCTGCCCTGTGGCAATCATTGCGATGCTGCATGTGCATCCTTTCCTGGATGCGAACCTTTTGCAGCCGGACACGCTGAGGACCGAACCCGGGCTGCCGGTGCCGCAGTATATCGATTCGTTCGGCAATCGCTGCTCGCGGCTGTATGCGCCGGCAGGCCCGCTGCGCCTGTTCAACACGACCGAGATCGTGGTGCCCGACTTCGAGGACCTGGCGGGCGTGGATGCGCCGGAGGTGCCGGTGCAGGATCTGCCGGACTACGTGCTGCAGTTCCTGCTGAACAGCCGGTATTGCGAGGTGGACCGGCTGTCGGCGGTCGCGCTGGAGCTGTTCGGGGGGATGACGCCGGGGTGGTCGCGGGTGCAGGCGGTCATCGGCTATGTGCACCGCATCGTGCAGTTCGGCTACGGCTTTGCACGCCCGACCAAGACGGCGCTCGATGTATTTACGGAGCGCACGGGAGTGTGCCGGGACTTCCAGCACCTGGCGATTACGCTGTGCCGCGCGCTGAATATTCCGGCGCGGTATGCGACCGGATACCTGGGAGATTTCGGGGTGCCGCTGAGCGATTCGCCGATGGACTTCAGCGCGTGGTTCGAGGTGTACCTGGGCGACCGGTGGTGGACCTGCGATGCGCGGCATAACCGCCCGAGGCTGGGACGGGTGTTGATGGCGACAGGGCGCGATGCGTCGGACGTGGCGCTGACGACCTCGTTCGGGATTGCGAGCCTGAAGCATTTTGCAGTGATTTCAGACTGGGTGGATGAGCCGCGTGCGTCGAGAGCGCATGAGGGCCGGGAATGAGCGCGCAGGGTGCGCGTTTTGAAGACGCGTTCCTGCGCGAATATTTCTTGAACGGCGCGTACGACGAGATGTTTACGCCGGACGGGGCGATTCGCCCGCATTACAAGCTGCTGCTCGATGTGTTTCGCTCGCTGCCGACCGAGGAGCTGCTGCGCCGGAAACACTCGGCGGACATGAGTTTTTTGACGCAGGGGATCACGTTTACGGTCTACGGCAGGAAGGAAGGCACGGAGCAGATTTTCCCCTACGATATGCTGCCCCGCATTATTACCGGCGCGGAGTGGGCGACGATCGAGAAGGGATTGATCCAGCGGATCACGGCGCTGAATCTTTTTCTCGGCGATGTGTATAACGACGGCAAGATACTGCAGAGCGGCGCGGTGCCGCGGGAGATTGTGTACTCCTGCCGGCACTTTCGGCGGGAGATGCGTGGAATGCAGGTGCCGCGCAACGTGTATATCGCCGTGACCGGCACAGACCTGCTGCGAATGAACGACGGCAGCTTCGTGGTGCTCGAAGATAACCTGCGGGTGCCGAGTGGGGTGAGTTACATGCTGTCGAGCCGGCGGGTGATGAAGCGGACGTTCCCGATCGTGTTCCGCGAGTGCGGGGTGCGGCCGATCGAGCATTATCCGCAGGTGCTGCTGGCCTCGCTGCGCTCGCTTGCGCCGGAGGGCCGGCCGGAGCCGACGATCGTGCTGCTGACGCCGGGCGTGTATAACTCGGCGTACTTTGAGCATACTTACCTTGCGCGGCAGATGGGGATCGAGTTAGTGGAAGGCCGCGACCTGGTGACCCATAACAACGTGGTGTACATGCGCACGACGGCGGGGCTGCGGAGGGTGGATGTTATCTATCGCCGAGTGGATGACGACTTTATCGATCCGCTGGCGTTTCGCGGAGATTCGATCCTTGGCGTGGCGGGGTTGTTCAACGCATACCGCGCGGGCAACGTGACGCTGGCGAACGCCTTCGGCACGGGGCTTGCGGATGACAAGGCGCTGTATGCGTATGTACCGGCGATTATTAAGTATTACACCGGCGAAGAACCGATCCTGAAGAATGTTGAGACGTACCTGATGACCGACCCGAAGCAGCGGCAGTACGCGCTTGAGAATTTGGACAAGCTGGTGGTGAAGGCGGTGGGCGAGTCGGGCGGCTACGGCATGTTGATCGGGCCGCATGCCTCGCAGGCGGAGCGGGAGGATTTCGCGCGCCGCATTGAAGCAGAGCCACGGAATTACATCGCGCAGCCGACGCTCGAGTTTTCGCGCGCGCCCTGCCTGGTGAATGCGGACGCGAACGGGACGAGTATCGAGCCGCGGCATGTGGACCTGCGTCCTTACGTGCTGTATGGCGACAAGGTTTCGGTGGTGCCGGGCGGGCTAACGCGCGTAGCGCTGCGCAAGGGTTCGCTGGTGGTGAATTCGTCGCAAGGCGGGGGAAGCAAGGATACATGGGTGCTCGATGAATAAGTGCCGCGAGGGGATGCCATGCTCTCACGTGTAGCCGACAGCCTGTACTGGATGAGCCGCTACCTGGAGCGCGCGGAGCATACGGTGCGGATGCTCGACGTGAATTTCGGGATGACGCTGGACCCGTCGAGCACGAGCGAAGACGCGCGCTGGCGGCGGCTGCTGCTGGCGCTGGGCAGCGCCGCGGATCACTGGCACGGCGACTCGCATGCGCTGGTGCAGACGCTGACGCATGATGAGACGCATGGCTCCTCAGTGAAGGCGTGCATCGCGGTAGCGCGGGAAAATGCGCGGCAGGTGCGCGAGGAGATCTCCTCGGAGCAGTGGCTGCAGCTGAACCGGTTGTATCACCTGGTGACGGAGGAGCCGACGGGCGAAGGCGCGACGCCGCGGGAGGATTTTCTTGCGGCGGTGCTCGACGGGCTGCACTTATTCCAGGGAGTGACCGATACGACGATGAGCCACGGAGAGGGCTGGCAGTTTATCCAGGTGGGGCGGTCGATCGAGCGGGCTTCGTCAATTGCGGCGCTGCTCTCGGTGTATGCGCTGGGCTCGTCGCCGGCACCGGCGAGCCATGACGAACAGGTCGCGGGTTCGCACCAGTTCCTGGAATGGATCGGGCTGCTGCGCAGCTGCACGGCATTTGAGGCGTACTGCCATGTGTACACGGCTGACCTGACGGAGTCGCAGATCCTGGAGTTCCTGCTGCTGAACAAGGATTTTCCGCACTCGGTGCGCTACTCGGTCGACCGTTTGCGCGATGCGCTGATGGCGCTGGAGCAGGCAAGCGGACGCCTGGTGCCGCAGGAGCTGGTGCGCGTGGCCGGGCGGCTGCAGGCCGCGCTGAACTTTGTGGAGATTGCCGATGTGCTGCAAGGCGGCGTCGGGGAGTATCTTGCGATGGTGAAGCGCGAGTGCGCGCTGGCACATACGGTGCTGTACCGCGATTACATTCACTACTCGGTGCAGACTGCGCTGGCGATGTAAGTGCCGGCTGCACCGACTTATGCGCGCCAAAAAGGAGGGTAGCCGATGAAGTTCTACTCTGTGCGTCACCTCACGAAGTTTGTGTATCAAAGCCCGGTAAGTGAAAGCGTGATGGAAACGCGGATGCACCCGCGGTCGGACTCGAACCAGCGCTGCCTTACGTTTTCGCTTTCGGTAAGTCCGCGGTGCCGGGTGTTCTCGTACCGCGACCACCTGGGAAACCATGTGCAGCACTTCAACATCCCGGGCGACCACTCGCAGCTGGTGATTATTGCCGAGTCGCTGGTGGAGCAGCAGGCGCTGGCGTTTGTGCCGCACTTCCTGGCGCCGTCGGCGTGGGGCGAACTTGATGCCCTGGTCGGCGAAGGCGATTACTGGGAGATGCTGCTGCCGAGCGAGTTTGCGGCGCCGACCGAGGCGCTGCGAGGACTGGCGAAGCAGCTGGATGTGCGCCGTCGCGACGATCCGCTGATGCTGGTGCGGGAGATCAATGCGCAGCTCTATGACTACTTCAGCTATGTGCCGCGGTCGACGCGCGTGGATTCTCCTATTGATGAAGCGATCCTTTCGCGCGAAGGCGTGTGCCAGGACTTTGCGCATACGATGATCGCGCTGATTCGTACCCTCGGCATACCGTGCCGCTATGTGAGCGGCTACCTGCACCAGCGGGCTTCCGACGTAGGCGCCGGGCATGACCGTTCCCTTCCCGATGCAACGCATGCGTGGGTCGAGGCGTTCCTGCCGCACCTGGGCTGGGTGGGCTTCGACCCGACGAACAACCTGCTGGCGCATGAGCGGCATATCCGCACCGCGCTGGGGCGCGATTACGCGGACGTGCCGCCGACGCACGGCATCTATCGCGGACGCACAGCGAGCGAACTCTATGTCGCGGTGCAGGTGGACGCCTTCGACGAAGCGCCGGCCCTGGACCGCGAAATGCCGATCCCGGAAGACTGGTCCATCATGGTAGAAAAAGCCCAGGAACCGCCGCCGCCGGCTTCGCCGCTGCTGGAGATACAGCAAATGCAACAGCAGCAGTAGCAAAAGGCGCTACTGCTGCTGTTGCATTCTGTAGAGCAAAACCGCCTGCGCGGCTTGCGGCCACTTCGTGGCGGGTGCTCGTGTATGTGAGGGTGCGGGCGGTTGTGGCCCTCGCGTTGCTCGGGGCGATCATGGTGAAACCGCAGATCCTTCGGCTTCGCTCAGGATGGCCCAAAGAAAAAAGAATCGGTGGATGCCTATCCCGAGCAGCGCGAGGGCCACATAAGCCTGCATCACCACGGAAACAAAG
>CAXTMY010000070.1:0-15519 GCA_964245565.1 uncultured Acidobacteriaceae bacterium
CGTTCACCTCGCTGACCGTGTACGGCTTGCCGGCGATTGCGGAGCGCGACAGCTCAACGACGGTCGAGTGTAGTGGGTCATTGACCATGGGCGCCTTGCGCACATACATCTCCGGGTGCTGCCAGTAATCATGGCCGTCGATTCCGTCCATGCCCGAAGTCGCCAGCAGTGTCGGATAGCCGCTGTTCGCATGGCTGTGATCGGCCGTGGCGATCACCAGCGACTTAGAGCCGAGCGTATCTTTCAGATACTTTTCCATGCCGGAGAAGTATCTCCGCTGCACATCGTCATAGAACTCCGCCTCCGCGTAGAAGCGTTCCGGCTGAGCCGTCGCCGCCTGGCCTTTGGTGCTAAGCAGAGGTATGGGGTTTCCCGAGGGTGCTGTCGGCGCGGCGCCCGGCTCTGTGTCCGGCTTAGTGTTTGGGGCTGTGGCTGAGCCGGCAATCTGCCGGATTTTCTCAATCTGCTCCGGCGTACGATGCGTTGCCAGCCACTGGTTGTACATGCCCGTCAACTCGGCGAGATAAAATGGTGACGGCGCCCGGTAGCCGATATCGAGAGCATTTTCATTGTTGATCTCGACCAGCGCGACAGCTGGATCTTGTGTATAAGCGCGGCCGGTGTATGGATTGCGATGAGCCAGAAGCTCGCGCGCATACTCCTTCTGCAGCTCGATCATGCGCGCGTCGAATAGCGATGTCCCCTTCGCTCCTTCACGCAGCGCGCCTGCATCGTGTACGCCATCGGCCGAGTTGAACGGCCGGCCGACCAGCAGGTTGAAGTCGATGTAAATCCCGCGCTTTTCAAGCTCCGCGATGAAGTAATCTTCGAGGTCCAGCTGCTGGGGATCAAGCGCGCGGGTGTCGTCGCGCTTGTTGTCGATCAGCCCGCGTGGCTCCTTCAGATCGAGAAACTGGAAGCGGACACAGTTCACGCCAAACCGGGCCAGCGTCGCCGCCCAGAAGGCCGCGTCCGTCTTCTCGGGTATCTGCTGTGAACCCGGACTCCAGTCGGTGATGTTGACGCCCCAGAGACGGATGCGCTGGCCATCGCCTGTTGCCAGGTGCCCATCTTTCACCTGGAGAAAGCCGTGCTTTCCTGCGGGCGCGTCGAGCAGAAAGGACATGTCGACAGGTGAATGCGAGGCCGTCGCGGCACGATGGTCCATGCTGAACGGCACCATGCCGGCTGTCGTTTGCGCGGCAATGGCCCGGCAGGCGGCGGCAACGAGCAGCAGGGTGGCAACGGTACGTTGCTTTCTCATGAAGCATGATCCTCCCAGGCAGGGGCATATCAGCCGGTCGATGGAACACCGGCTCGCGACTGAAGTGTACGGAATCACGGGCACACCGCGAATCCTACAAAAGTACTGGCGACGTGCCACGGGTGATCGGGAAAATCGACGGCTGTTAAGCGGGGCGCAAAGCCTGCTGCGCTTCCTCTCTTGCCCTCGTGAGTGAGGCGACGGGATCCGTCGTCGGGTAATACTCCATCGCGATGAACTTGTCGTAATGAGCCGCCGCCAGTGCCTTGTAAATCTGCGCGTAATCTATCTCGCCCGTGCCCGGCTCGTGCCGTCCGGGCACGTCGGCTATGTGCACCAGGCCAACCATGTCGATGTTTTTCTGCAGCTTCTCGATCAGGTTTCCGAACGCTCGCTGCTCATGGTAGAAGTCGTACAACACCTTCACATTGTCACGGCCGACCTCGCGGGTAATTTCGAAACCATCCGTCACCGTCTGCAGAAAAATCGTCGGGTTCTCCAGCGGATCAATCGGTTCAATGACGATCCGGATGTTACTCCTGGCAGCCAGGTCGGATGCTTTCTTCAGGTTATTGACGGCTGTCTGCCGCTGCGTCGTGACATCCACCTCCGCGACGCGCTTTCCCGACAGCAGGATGACCTGCGGACACTCCAGCTTTTTCGCATAGTCGAGCTGCACCTGCATCTGCTTGAGAAACATTTCCGATTCGGCCGGCACCGCAAACCCGGCCTTCACGCCGCTCATCGCGTCGAAGATCATGCCGAGCGACCGCATCTTCGCCATGATCCGTTGCGTCTCCTGGGGGGACCACTTCTGAAACTCGCCCGTCAGCTCGATCCCGTTGTACCCGGCCTCGCCTACAATCTCCATGCAGCGGTCAAACGGGTACTGCTTCTCGAGCGCCCACAGCATGAATGAAAACCGTACCGCTGCTGACGAGGAGGGCGTTTGCGCCCCGGCCTTGCGAACAAGCGTCCGACTCACAGCGGCGGCAAGCGCCAACTGTCCGAAGCGACGACGATTCATATTGCACCCCTGTCTTTCTTGTTTCTCATGCTGCGGTCTCTTCCTCAGGCGAATGGGTACAACCTGCGCAGGTAGTCGTAATCGACGCGGGCTGCCTGGATCGCCGGCATGTCAGGGAACGGCGGTTCCTGCTCGACAAAGTAATGGTCGATGTGGATCTTAGCCGCAGCGGCAAGGATTGGCTTGTAATCGATGTATCCGCGGCCTAATTCGGTGCCTTGCGGACGCAGGTCTTTGGCGAGCGAAGTACTGACTTTGCTGCCACGTACGAAATCCTTGATATGCAGCATCCTGATCCGCTTCGGGTATCGGCTGAAGTACTCCTCGGGCTTGTAGCCCGCCGCAATCATCCAGCCGCAATCGATCTCGAAGTCGACCAGCTCCTTGTCAGTCTCCGCGAGCAGGACGTCGTAGCCGATGGTCTTTCCGTCTAGCTTGGCAAACTCCATATTGTGATTGTGATAGGCGTACTGTAGGCCAGACTGTTTCGCCATTTGCCCGATCTCGTTCAGGCGCGCCGCCATCTTCTTGTAGTCCTCGACCGTGGCCTGGGAAGAGCCCCGCGGCAGCAAAGCCGAGCAGACCGCGTAGTGCGCTCCCACGACCTTCGCGTCCTCCAGAAGCGACCGGAGTTCCCCGGTGTTCATCTGCAGATGCACACTGGGGCAGACCAGTCCCGCCTGGTCAAGTTGCTGGCGGAACTGCTTCGCGGTCAGGCCGGCAAAGCCCGCCGTCTCCACCTCCCGATACCCGATCCCGCGGACCTGCCGCAGGGTGCCCGGAACGTCCTTCTGTAGCTCTGCTGCGACGGTGTAAAGCTGAATGCCGATGGGCTGCCCGGCGCCCAGTGCCCGAACCCGGGGAGCCAGCAGGACAGCCGCTGCCGTGGCGCCCCCCTGCGACAGAAAGCCGCGACGGGAGAGAGATCTGATGACCATGGTTCCTTCCTTCCTTTCGATCGATCGTGACCTGTCGAGCGCTGCCGCGACAGCGTGCCGCGGAAAAATCAGGCGCACCCACTATAAGCGAGCCGCTGAACGACATGAATCCTCCTGAAGGAGGAGTGGCATCTTGCTCATGACCCGCGGGCGCCTTTTCGCCGGCAGTCCGACTTTGGTCTGATTCGCATCGCCCCTCCTTAGGCATATCTTGAAAACGCCGTGAGACCTGTTGTGCCGTCTCGGGCAAGAAAGCCATGCTGCAGCAGCTGGCCGGAGTTTTTGATGGTTCCTGGCAGGCACTCTCTTGTTCTTCTTTTCGCGTTCCTGCTGCCGGCGCTGTTGCACGCGCAAAAGCCGCCCAGCCGCCCCGCGATCACCGGCATCTCGCATATGACGCTCTACGCCGATGACATCCCCAAGTCGGAGCGTTTCTACACGCAGGTCATCGGGTGGGAGCAGGTGCCGGCTGCGGGAGCCCACTCCGGCGTACGCTTCTACGCAAACCATCAGCAATACATCGAAGTTGTTTCACCGCCGCGCCCCGGCATGATCGATCGCCTGGAGGGCTTCGGCTTTGTAACGGCCGACGCGGAAGGGCTGCGCCGCTTCCTTGGCGCTCACGGCGTCACCGTCCCGGCGAACGTGACGACGGAGCACGACGGCAGCCACAGCTTCCTCGTTCACGATCCCGCCGGGAACAGGGTTGAGTTCACCCAGCTCAGCAGCCATCCCGTACCCGCGCCCCCTGACCTCTCGCGGCGCCTCAGCACGCACATCGTGCACCTTGGCTTCGTTGCCCGGGATCGAGCCGCGCTGGACGGCTTTTACAGGAACCTGCTCGGCTTCACTCTTTACTGGCAAGGTTCTGCAAAGCCCGGCAACCCTGACTGGGTAATGATGCAGGTCCCGAACGGCACGGACTGGATTGAATACATGCTGTACCTGCCGGCTGCACCGTCGCGCGGGCAGCTCGCCAGCGCGGACCACTTCTCTCCGGGTGTGGTCAGCATCGATGAGCTCCACAAGCGGCTGCTCGCGCGGGGCTGGAAGCCGTCTGGCGAGGAAAAGCCGCCCCTGCTCGGGCTCGACGGAAAATGGCAGCTCGATCTTTTTGATCCGGACGGCACCCGTGTGGAATTCATGGAGTTCAAGCCGGTAGGCAAAGTCTGCTGCTCCGAGTTCACAGGCCGTATGCCCGGTCCTTATCCCAACTGGTGATCGAGCCTGGCCGCGGGGAGCAACCGGTTTCAATGGTCCTTCGCGGGTCGCTGTACTGCACCAGCCCCCTGCCTCGTGCAATGCATTTTTTCGAAGGGAAACACCATGTTCTTTTCGCGTCGCGACTTCCTGGAAATGAGCGCACTGTCCGGTGCCGGGCTTACCCTGACCAACCAGCTCAACCCGCTTAAGGTGCTTGGGCAATCGAGTTCGTCTATCTCTTCACGAGGTGTGGCTCCCGCCGCGAGCTGGCCGCTTGCTCCCGAGTTCCGCCAAGTGCGAGGCCTCAACCAGGACTGGCGTTTTTCGCGGGTAGACCGCTCGGCAGATGAGACCGCCGCGCCCGCGCCCGGCTCCGCCTGGGAAACGGTCAACGTGCCGCACACTGTGCGTCTCGAGCCGTTCAACGCCAGCGGCATGCGCAACTTTCAGGGGATCTGCTGGTACGAGAAACACCTTGAAATCCTCCCGGAATGGCAAGGCCGCACCCTGCACCTGGTCTTCCAGGGTGCCATGCAGGTGACCGATGTGTGGCTCAACGACACTCACCTCACCACCCACTACGGCGGCTATCTGCCATTTGTCCTCGATATCTCGGAGCACGTGAACGCGAGCGCCGGCGCCGGCAACCTGCTGCGACTTCGCCTGAATAACTCCGACAACCCGGAGGTTCCGCCCGGCAAGCCGCAGGACCAGCTTGACTTTGTCTACTTCGGCGGACTCTATCGGAGCGTGGAACTTCGCGTCCTGGGCCCGTTGCATATCAGCGACCCGTTCCTCGCCGACAAGCCAGCCGGCGGAGGTATCTTCGTGACCTATCCGGTGGTCGCCAGGGATGCCGCCACCGTGCAGGTGCAGACCGATGTCGCGAACACATCTTCCACGTTGCGCCATGCGAAGGTACGCCACGAACTTTGTGCTCCCGATGGGAGCGTTGTGGCCAGCTCCGAAGCAACAGCCGAAATCCCTGCATCCTCCTCAAAGACGGTCACGCAAACCCTGCGCGTACGCGACCCGCTGCTCTGGCATCCCTACCACCCCCATCTCTATCGGCTGCACGCAGTCATCCTTGAAGAGGGCAAGCCGGTTGACGACCAGTACACCCGCATCGGCATTCGGCGCTTCCGTATCGACAAGCAGGACGGCCTTTTTATCAATGGCGAGAAGTTCTTTTCGCTCGGCGCGAATCGCCACCAGGACCATCCGTACGTCGGCTATGCGCTGCCTGCCTCTGCCCATTACCGCGATGCGATCAAGCTGCGGGACGCAGGGTTTACCTCCTACCGCTGCCACTATCCCCAGGACCCTGCGTTCATGGATGCCTGCGATGAGCTGGGCATCCTGGCCATCGTCTCCAATCCCGGCTGGCAGTTCATGGGGGACGAAGTCTTTCGCAAGCGTGTCTACCAGAACGCACGCGAGATGATCCGCCGCGACCGCAATCGCGCGTCTGTGTTGCTGTGGGAGGCACAGATGAACGAGACGGATAATGACCTGGTCGCTGCTGAACTCTACCGCATCGTTCACGAAGAGTATCCCGTGGAAGACTGCTATGCGGCAGGCGATCGCCTCACCCGCCCCGTTGAGGGCTTCCCTGGCTGGGACGTGGAATACTCGCGTAATAACGGCAGCAAGCCGCTGTGGATACGCGAGTGGGGCGACCAGGTAGATAACTGGACCGATCAGCAAGGCAGCGTGCGCGTCTCCAGGGACTGGGGCGAAACGCCCATGCTGGTGCAGTCCTCCAGCCATCTGCAGGCTCTCGACACGATCTATGCAAAGCTCAGCGGACCTCTCGAGCCGGGTACAGCACGCGCGGCGGGCGCCGACCTGTGGGCCGGCATCGACTACTACCGCGGCTATCATCACCAGCCGTTTTACGGCTCGCCGCTCGACCTCTTTCGGCTGCCCAAATTCGACTATTACTTCTTTCAGAGCCAGCGGCCTGCGGATCCTAAGGCATCGTACGCAGGCAGCGGACCCATGATCTTCATCGCGAACTTCGCGACGTTTCAATCGCCCACTACCGTCACGGTCTTCAGTAACTGCGAGCAGGTTCGCCTGACGCAGAATGGAAAAGAAGTCGCCACACAGAAGCCGGACACCGGCTACCACCTGCCGCATCCTCCATTCACCTTCCGCCTGGAGCAGTTCAGCGAGCTGCATTCAATGCTGTTTGCCACCGGCGTGGCCAGGCCCGGCACGGCTATCGGGAACGTGAAGGCAGAAGGTCTCGTCGGTGGTGCAGTCGTTGCAGTCCATGAGATTAGTGCGCCAGGTGTGCCGACCCAGCTCAAGCTGGTGCTGGACGACTGCGGCCGAGCCATGGTCGCCGACGGTGCTGACTGGGTCCGCGTGTACGCACACGTCTGCGACGCACGCGGAACCACTTACCCCTTTGGCGAAGATGAAGTTACCTTCAGGGTAAGTGGCGAAGGCAAAGTCATCGGCGACGCCGAGTTACTCGCCAACCCGATGCGTGCGCAGGCCGGCATCGCCACGGGTCTGGTCCAGGCCACCACCCGTCCTGGCACGATCACTGTCGAAGCGCAGGCCTTCGGGTTGAAGAGCGCAATCCTTCACCTTACGTCGCAGCCAAAGAGCATGGATTAATTGCGTTCACTGCGTTTGTCGCGGCTCCTCTATTACACATGTCAGGTAAGCGGGCAGTTGCTCTGGCTCACACGACGATCCTGTGCCGGGTGCAGTGCAGTCTGCAAACGCGGGACCGTTCGCTCAGGCCAGCCCGGATATTTCTATGAAGGTGCGGCCTGCGTAAAGGCGAAAGGCGCCGGCGTGCTGGGAGGGCAGGATCTGTAGCGGAGTTGGGTGGGCGATTGTGTTGTCGCGGGTTGCCGGTGCGGTGAGCACGGTGTCGCCTGCGATATTCATGACAAGGAATTCCGAACCGACAAAGCCGCATCCATATGCGCCTGGTACCACCGTTTTGCCCGCAATGCGAAGAGGCGCCTCAACGATCAGGTAAGCCTGGTAGCGCTCCTGTACGCCGGTGGAGTAACCAGAAGTATCGACAAGCGCTGCGAGGACGAGTTTGCCGTCGGGAAAGCGAAAGCCGGCGCTGTTGCGCGCCTGGATGGTTGCGGTGCGTCCAGCGAAAAACACCGAAGGCGGCATCAGCAGCGCGGCTTTGTCGCGCGTTAGTATGCCGACTTCCGAAGGTGCAGCATTTGCTGGCGGGACAAGCGTCTGTGCGGCAGCCCGGGGCGCAAAACCAGCGCCGGCTGAGACGAGAAGTGTGGCGGCGGCCAGCAGTGCCCCTGACATCGATGCGCGAAATGAAATCTTCATGCGAACTACTGTATAGGAGCATTCCGGCGTGCGCTGCTGATCATTGCTGCATCGGTCGCAGCTAGCGCGTCCGGGTTGCGCGGGCCCTTGCCTGAACGTCAGGACCCGCGCGGTTGTGCCACACAGCGCTGCTAGAAAATGATCTTCAGGGCAAGCTGCGTGTTGTAGGGTTCACCCGAGCCGATGCCGGGCGCGCCGTATTCGACGCCGATGGTCGAGGTGCTCGTGCCAAAGGAGGAACTGCTGACATTGTTATTTGGCTGGGCCAGGTTGACGCGGTTGAGCACGTTGAACATTTCTACGCGGAACTGCGCGTGGACACGCTCCTTGTAGAGCGGGACGTTTTTGATGAGCGAGAGGTCGACGTCGCCGAAGCCGGGTCCGGTGATCTGGTCGCGGCCGAGATTGCCGTAGGTGCCGAGGGCTGGCACGGCGAAGCTGGCGGGGTTGAGGTACTGGGCGTACGAGTAGCCGACCACGGAGCGGTTGCTGTTGAGTGCCGCCCCGGTGATCTCGGCGCGGTCTTCGTTCTCGCCGGTGCCGCTGTTGTCAGCGCCGGACAGGACATTGACCGGTTCGCCGTCCTGGAACTTGACGATGCTGCTGAGCTCCCACCCATGAGTGAGCGCATGGGGACCGTAGGCCAGGCCGGGGATCTCGTAGCTGAGGTAGGCGGTGAAGTGGTTGCGGATGTCATACTCGGAATTGCCCCAGTCGCCGCGCAGGTTAAACGAGTTCTGAGGGTTGGTATTGAAGCCGCTGGCGTCGTCGAGGTTGTGGCTCCAGGCGTAGGAGAACTGGCTGGTGAGGCCATGCCACGCACTGCTGCGCAGCGAAATCTGCAGCGCGTTGTAGCTGGATGAGGCGGCAGAGTTGATCTGGTTGATGATGCCGAAGTTGGGGTACTGAGCGAAGTATGGACGGGACATCTGCTGCGGCGAGAAAGCGGCGCCTGCTGGGGTCGCGACCTGGTTGAGTTGCACTCCCGGGATAACGGCGGACTGATTGATGTCCTGCAGGACCAGGTTGTGGCGGCTGCCCGTGCTGACATAGCCGAAGTCGAGCAGCCAGGCGTGACCGATGGTTTGCTCGATGTTGATCCCGAAGTTTTGCGCGTAGGGGGTTTTGAAGTTGCGCGTGACCGAGTAGATGGAGACCACGTTGTTGCCGGTGGGCTGGCCTGCGGCAGCAGTGAAGATGGGTGTGGCCTGGTCGTAGGTCCAGATGGGAGTTGGCGCGCCGGAAGAGGTGAGGAGGATGGCTTCGTTTGGCTCAGTGCCGGCAGGGTTGTTGTTGACGCCGCTCGCGCCGCCGTTCGGAATGCCGAGATTGCCGTAGAAGGCCTGGCCGGCAGGCTGGTCGAAGTAGAGGCCGTAGTTGCCGCGCACGACGGTGGACGGGCTGAGCTGGTAGGAGAAGCCGATGCGCGGCGAGAAGTCGAGCTTGTTGCTGTTGTAGTCGTACTCCGGGGCGCCGGAGCCGGAGCCGGCTACGACGAGGCCGCCATTGGAGGGATCGAAGATAGAGGTGTTGGCGGGATTGGTATAGAAGGGCTGCTGGTAGTCGTAGCGCAGGCCGAGGTTGACATTGAGCCTGGAATTGAACTGCCAGGAGTCTTCGACGAAGCCGGAGCCGGTGTGGGTGTAGAGGAAACGCTCCTGGGTGCCGAGGGTAATGCTGGACTGGTACGAGTAACCCGCCATGAAATCAGCCAGGTTCAGGACGTTTGTATCGGTAACCGAGGTATCGGCTGACCAGGGCCCGAGGACGCCGCCGCTGCCGAAGTTGAAGGTGCCGCGGCCGCCGAAGTTGTAATAGAGATCAATGTAAGCGCGGCGGTACTCGAGGCCGAAACGGAGCTGGTGCTTACCGAGGGTCCAGGAAAGAATGTCGGAGATCTGGCCGGTGATGTCGTTGCGGCCGGAAGTGGGAGTGGGGCCGATGGAGTCGAAGCCGGTGATATTGATGTTCGGGGAACCGGATAGCGCAGAACCGGTGTTGAGGCCGGCAAGCGTAAAGGGGTTCTGGCTGAGGTCGGCGTCGTCGAAGCCCTGGGAGAAGTAGAAGCCCCCGGCGGCGACCAGGTTGGTCAGGTCGGGACGAAGACTGTAATTCCAGACCACATCGTAATTCGAGATGTGCGAGGGGACGACCTGGAAGTACTCAGGTAGATAGGAGCCGTCGGGCGCGTCGGCGTAGCCCTGGCCGAAGTAGTAGCGGCCGGAGAGGTGGCTCTTATCGCTGAAGTTCTGGTCGAGCTTGGCCACGAGATTATGGCTGTAGCCGTTTTCCGGGGCGCTGCTGGAGTAGTTGAGCGGGGTGCCCGGGAGGTTGGCGATTATGGATGGTTCCCAGAGGGTGCTGAGAATGTTCTCGGAGACCTGGCTGGGAGCGACGCTGTACTTCTGGAGCTCGGCAAGAGCGAGGGCCTCATAGGCAGGTGACGGCTCAGTGGTGGTGTTGATCGCGCCGATGACGAACTTCTGCTCCTCGTAGGTGAGGAACAGGAAGGTGTGGTCCTTCCAGATGGGGCCGCCGAGTGAGCCGCCGTAGTTCTCGTTGCGCAGGGGCGTGTTGCCGGATCCGGGTGCGGTGAAGGGCGAGGATACGGCGAGGGCCTCGTTGCGGTTGAAGTAGTAAGCGGTGCCGTGGATCTGGTTGGTCCCGGATTTGGTCGTGACGTTGAGCGTGCCGCCGGGGCTGCGGCCGGACTCGGCATTGCCGGTGGTCTGAAGGGAATATTCGTCGATCGCGTCAATGGGATAAATGACACCGGCAATGCCGGAGATGCCGCCCTGGTTGACGGCGTCGACCTGGAGATAGAGGTCGTTGTTGTCGGTGCCGTCGATGGTGTAGTTGAGCTGGTCGGCGCGCAAGCCGTTGACCGAGCCGGTGTTGTTGTAACCGGAAAAGGATGCCGCGGTGCCAAGAAGCTGGGTGAAGTCGCGGCCGTTGAGAGGTGTCGTCTGCAGTGCGTTGCCGGAAAGGGTGGTCGTCTGCGCGATGGTGGTGGTGTCGAGCGACAGAGCATCAGCGGAAACCTGGACAGTTTCGGCTTGTTGTGCCAGAGCCAGCTTTACAGGCAGCGTATACACCTTGCCTGCCAGCAGCTGCACATTGTTCACTTCTGTGGTGGGGAAGCCGTTCGCCTCGATCTTGATGGCATACGTGCCAGCCGGAAGGTCACTAAAGGCAAACTCGCCTGCGCCCGAGGAGACGACTTGCTGCTGGGTGGAGGTTGCAGCCTCCGTGGCCGTCACCTTGGCGTCGGCAATGACCGCGCCTGAAGGATCGGTGATCGTGCCGTTAATGGTTCCACGAAAGGTCTGCGCGAACGACGGCTCAACGACGAGCAGCAACGGCGCAAGCAGCGGGAATACCCACATGCGACTTCTATTTCTTTGCATAAACGCCTCCTCAAAGGTACGTCAAAGGGGCCGTTCCAGAGAACGGTAAAACCGGCGCTGGTCGGCGGTGGTGGTGTGTCCGGGTGCAGGCAGACCTATGCGCTGCGATGACCCAGCCTTTGCAGATAAGTACAGAGCCGCTTACATGTGGGCTGCTGAGAACTCAGGCACAAGAGCATCGCCAGGAAGAGGGCAGTGGAGGCTCATCCGGGCAAGCAGCTGCCCGATCCGAATGCGGCCTGGTCGGCAGCCCGAGCGCCGTCGACTTCACGAACCTTCCAGCTACAGCCATAAGTATTACTTCACCCGGCGATGGCATTGAATGCGCGGCTCCAGACATTACTCGGGACGCAAGTCCTGCTCGTGCATCTGCGATCGCTCCCACCCGCAATCTCCTTCTGCACATCTGCCTGCCTCCCGCCCAGTTCGCGACATTTGTCTTGCTGGTGAGCTTAAAAGGCGGCTGACATTCTGCGGTCCCGTGTGGGCAGTTGTAGCACGCGGATATTGCTTTCAACGCAAAAATCTTCAATGCAATTTCGATCCATAAAGAAGGTGAATTGCTCGCATAAGCAAGCGCTTATCCTCGCTGATGTCTGCTGCACGGCTCTGTGCTCTTCGTCAAGCGGTTCGCCGGCGTCTACGGTTTTGGATAAGACGGCGAGGTTGATAACTCGCCTTGTGCTCAGCACCCCATCCGCGAGACCTCTGACACCAGAAGACATAGGTTCCTCTTATAATTCCGGCATGCGCTGCCGCCTCATCCTGGGCTTGTCCTTCTTGCTCCTTCCTCATCCCGGGCAGGCCGCTCAATCTGTCACGATCGCTCAGCTGGATCAGGTTCTCAGCGCCGACCGACATCTCTCGGATGAGCGGGTCTACAGCCAGCTCGCCGGTTTTACCCTGTCCGAGCGCGTCACTGCTGAGCAGCTCGCCGTGTGGCAGGCAACGTTCCCCGGCCCTCATACGCAGCAGATACTCCTGCTTCTCGCTGACCAGTCCGCTTTTTGGCCTTTGCCTGCTTCCGATCTCTCCGACCCGCCTCCCGGCTCTTCAGCTGACGCGAAAATTCTTGAGGCTGCTCTTGATTATGCCAACCGAACCAGCCACAACCTGCCCAACCTTCTTGCCGTTCGCCGCACCCTGCATTTCCAGACCTCTTTCGAGACGCTTGCTACGCTGGCGCGCGCCGCCGCCCTCAACGCCTCCGCCACCGGTTTTGTCGGACAGAATGCGCTGCCGCGGTACTTTACCGGGCAATCTCACTCTCCTGTGACCTACCGTGACGGCGAAGAAATTCTCGCGAATCAGGCCGCCGCACGCGGCACCGCTGGCCTCACCACCAGCGGCGAGTTCGGCCCGTTCCTCACCACCGTCCTCGGCGATGCCGTGCAAAGCTCGGTCACGTTGGGCTACTGGCAGAAGTCCGGGGATAACCGCCTTGCGGTCTTCCGCTACCAGGTGCCTGCCGAAAAGTCTCATTACTTAGTCGAGGTTCACGATGGCAGCGTTACGCAAACGCATCCCGCCTATCACGGCGAAATCGCTGTCGACCCCGGCACCGGCAGCGTCCTGCGCATTTCTCTCGTCTCCAAGCCGGAGAAACCGTCCGAACCAACTGTCGGCATCTTCGTCGAATACGGCCCTGTCATCCTCGGCGACCGGGCATACCTCGTCCCGCTCCACGCCGCCGCTTTAACCCGGTGCCCCATTCATGCAGGGTTCAACACCGTGATGCCGGTACAGAGCTACCTGAACGACGTCGTCTTTTCCCAGTACCACCTGTTCCGTGCCGACGCTCGCATCGTCACGGACGGGGACGCCCAACCATCCCACGACAATGCGCCCGCTGGGACCGCAGCGACGCCCCAGCTCCGCTAACTTTCCCAGCCGGTGCTATCGCCTCTTCTGCGACTTCATCCTGGCATGCAGTAAGCGTGTAGTCTGGGCCATGTTACTTGTGAGTGTCGTTACCGGGCGTTCGCAAGGGCGTTGAGCCGGTCACTCACGTTGAGCAGTGCGCGACCGTCGTGATAAGCGCCCTTCCACATGCTGCCCTTGTTATAAGAGAGCGGCTGGCCGTCCGGTTTGACCAGGTTATATTCGCCGCCATAGACCGGATCTACCTGAAAGCGGCGGATATAGCTCCACTGCATCTGGAAAGCCTTCCAGTAACGGTCGGTTTCTGCGCCGTAAAGCTGGTGCATCAGCAGCAGCGCATTCAGGCCTTCCATCTGGACCCACCACTCCTTGAGCAGGTCGTTCGGTTTTCCGAAGAACGCCCCGGAGTGGTAAATCCCGCCGTTTTGCGAGTCCCAGCCGTAGGCAAGGGCGTGGTCGACGAGCATGCGACCGACGCGGCGGGTGCGCTCATCATCGCTGCGGCCCAGCACTGTGGCCGCTTCCTCGAGGAGATAGGCCGTTTCCACATCGTGGCCGTAGCTGTCGTGGTCGGGCACGGGTTTCCAGTCCGGGGTAAAGTACAGGTTCATGGCGCCGGGCTCGACCGTGATTTTGTCGCGTACGATGCCTTGCAACTCTTCGACACGACGCCGCACGCGATCGTCCTTCCAGACGCTGTAGAGCTCCGTGTAAGCCTCCAGCAGGTGGATATGCGTGTTCATGGACTTATAGCCGACGGGGGAGTCGGCGCCGTACAGGAACTGGACGGTGGGCGTGTAGGGTGGCACGAGCATGGGTTTGCCCTCACGCGTGAGCCATTCGTAATATCCGCCGTTGACGTCGTCGTGAGCGTGCTTCTCGGTCCAGTCGAAGGCTTCCTTCGCAAAGGCCAGCGTGGCCGGATCGGGGTCGACACGGTAGGCGGCCGCGAGCGCGTAAATGCAGAAGCTGATGCCGTACATGTGTTTGCCGTCGCCAAATTGTGGGGAGATATTGCCGTCTTCGCCGAGCCCCCAGAAAAAGCCGCCGTACTGCTTGTCCCACATGGTGTTGCGCAGATAGGCGACGCCATGGCGAACGTAGGGCAGGTACTGCTGCCGGAGCGCGGGCCGTCGATAGGCGACGGTCGCCGCGGTCCACGTCATCCTGCCCTGAAAGACGGAGAACTTGCCGCGGCTGGGCAGCCGATGCCACTGCCGGTCGAAGTCCGCGTAGAAGCCGCCATGTTCGTTGTCGATGGTACGCGGATACCAGGGATCGAGAACGTCGTGGTGCAGCATGGATTCCACCTGGCCGGCGTAGCTCCTGTAACTCCCGGGTGTCGGCGGCAAAGCCTGGTCCGCAGGTGGTACGGAGGCCTGCGGCTGCTGCGCCTGCGCGTTGCATTGCGGAGTGAGGAAGAAGGTGAAGAGCAGGAGCATGCCCGCGGCGGAGCGGAGCACGGTGCCGGATGGGCGGCGGAGCGGCGGGAGGGCTGCAGGTCTGGAATGGACCATGAATAGGCTCCAGGAATTCGGGGGTGATACGTGGGTCAGAAGGCGCCGACAGGAGTACCGGGAGCGGGCGCCGGAGGGATGATGTCGAACCAGGAGAACGCGGCGGCGGAGTCTGCCTGCGCCGGCAGAGTACGGGTACGGAGGCCGAGGGGCTTGCCGCCGGCGAGCGACTGCAGCATGCGCGGGCCGAAGCTGCGCCCGGTCTCCACCTGGTCGGAATCGAGCAGCAGGGCGTCGGTCATGCCGGGGCCGGGGTAGAAATCGTCGAGCGGCGTGGGACGGCTGCCGGGCGCTGGGACGCCCAATGCCGGCTCCCAGACCCAGACGAGGTTGCCGAGGTGATGTTGCGCGGTGAGCGCGGTGAACAGCTCGCGCACCAGGGCCCGGGAGCCTTCAGGCCCGGGACGGCCGCTCCACCAGAACGCAGCCGTGTTGGACTGCGGCAGGGGGCTGAAGAGCGCACTGAGGTGAGCCTTTTCAAGATGCTGCAGCAGGCCTGCGAGCGTGTCGATCTGGGCAGTCCAGGCGGTGTGGAGGGCTGTGCCCGGTTTCGTCAGCTCGCTCCACTCGAACTCGTCGAGCATGTGGCTGTCGTTCCCGGTGGGCGACGGCGGTGTCCAGCGAAGCAGGGGAAGGCGGCCGGCCTGGTTGGCTTGGCGCACGCGATCGACAAGCTCGTCGGCGGAGATGTTATCAACGGAAATCTCCGCAGCCTGCGGAGTGGCTTGCGGAGCGGTCGATGAGCCCTGATCCTGCGCTGCGGGGTGCGACGCGTAGAGGCCGGCGAGCAGGGTACGCGCGGCCGGCGTGGCGTCAAGGTCAACCGGGGGAGGCGGCGCGGTGGGGGCGGGCAATGGCGCGGGTAGGCGCGGATCGTTGCGGTCGATAACGTTGGAGGCGTGGAACATGGCCTGGAGCTGCGCGGGCGTGTTGGCGCCTTCGGCCATACCGCTCC
>CAXTMY010000071.1:0-15155 GCA_964245565.1 uncultured Acidobacteriaceae bacterium
CTAATCAATCTGCAGCTCGGACGAAAAACATGAACGTATTTCAACAAGTTCCTAGTGCTCCGTCCCGAGGATTCGTGGACCAGCCGTGCAGGTTTCTGAAGCATTGAACCTGCTGCTGCGGTCCATGCGAGCGGGACAGTTGAGGCTTGAGTGCCTGTGGGCATAAGCCCGGCCGCGGCGGTCGCTGCGGCCTATGCGGGACGAGCCCAGGCGTGTGGCTTTCCTTTCAGGAAAGGCCACACGCTCATAGTTGCCGGCCGGTTACGCCTCCCGGGAGAAATGCTCTAGAAGGTGGTGCGGAGGGCGAACTCCAGGATGCGGGGGTCCAGGGCGCTGGTGACGGCGCCGAAGTTGCCGGCACCGTAGTCCGTGGAGACCGCGTCGTAGTTGGGGTGGTTAGCCACGTTGAAAGCTTCGGCGCGGAACTGGACATCGACTTTCTCGCGAACCGAGAAGGTTTTGTACAGCGCAGTGTTGCCGGTAAACTCGGCCGGCCCGCGAATGCTGCCGTTCGAAGCGTTGCCATAAAAACCGTTGGGCGCCTGCACGAAGTTTGCAGTGTCAAACCATTCGCTGAACCTGCCGATCTTGTGCTCGGGACCGAGGGCGTCGGGTCGTGTGGCCTCGCCGTTGGTAGAGGTGGAAAGACCGGGAGAGAGGGCGAAGCCGCTCTCAAGAATCGTGAGGCCGGCGAAGCTCCAGCCACCAAGCGTGTCTTTTAAGACCGGATGTGACGCTTTAAAGAGCGGGATGTTGTAGACGATGCTGGTGGTAAACACGTGCCTGCGGTCCCAGTCGGGCGGCCCGTACTCGGCAGCAAGATCTCTCCAGTTCTGCACGGCGGCGGTGATTGAACCTCCGTTGCCAGCGCCTCGCGAGCCGCCAAGGTCGGTGAGGACCTTACTGTAGGTGTACGCGGTATCGACCTGTAGCGCCGTCGTGCGATAGACGAAGTGGGTCTGAAGCGAGTTGTAATTGGAGCTGCCAGGAAAGGTTTGCGTGTTAATGGCGGCATAACCGAGATACGGCACGGTGTAATAGGGAGACGCGGCGCCGGTGTTGATGCAGGGATCGAACTGGTAGGAAGCGGAGGCAGCCTGCCCGGCGGCGAGGCAGCCGGTGGTGGACGGAGTCGTGACCGGCAGCGGTTCGTTCTGGTTATATTCCTGTGTCTCAAGATGTTTCGAGACGCTGCCGGCATACGCTACGGTGAACACGCCGGCGGGGAATACCTGGTGCTGGAGTGACAGGCTGTAGGACTGCGTTTGCGCGGGCCCGACTTTCGAGGTATCAATGGCATCGAGCGCTTGCGGGGTAGGCGCGCCAGCAGTGCCCGCAGTGCCGTTACTGATCAGGCTGTTGAGCACGTTTGCGCTCTGGTTGTAAGGCGGGTTCTCGCCGAACATGTTGTAAATCTGCTCGACGGCATTGCGGGTATAGCCGATGCCGTAGCCGCCGCGAAGAGAGGTCTTGTTGGCATTCCCGATGCCATACGCGAAGCCGATGCGTGGCGCGAAGGCGTCCTTAATGGGGGTGAAGAAGCCGCTCGAGACGCCATTCTGACCGGCGAAGACCAGCCCGTTCTCAAGATTGGCGGGCGTACCGCCGGCCGTGATCGCGGTGTTGGCGGCGTTGGTAACAAGATTTCCGCCGATGGTAACCTGCGGAGCGGATGCGGCGCTGAAGCTGGCCGCATTGAAGTTGGTAACTTCGTCGCCGCTCGCGGTGTCCTGTGAGAAATAGAACCAGCGGAGGCCGAGGTTGAGTGTCAGCTTCGGGATTATCTTCCAGTCGTCCTCGGCGTAGGCCTCGCCCTGCCGGTAGTGGAAGGAGCCGCTCTTCTGGTTGCTGTTCTGCGTGTAGGTAGCGTCCAGGCCGAGCAGGAAGTCGGCCACCGGGTCACCGGTGTGGACGCCGGAGAAACTGAAGCTGCCCTGCGGAAGCGTAAAGACGTCCTGGCGCTTGATCCCGAAGACGTACATGGCACCGAACTGGAGCACATGGTTGCCCTTGACCCAGTTCACATCGTCGCTGAGAATGCCCTCTCCGTCCGAGGCGTGGATGGGCTGCGTGCTCACGCCGAGGCCGGTATATCCCTTGGCGATGCTGACATTCGGGATGCGATTGTAAGGGTCCGCGCCGGGGAAGGCCTGCACGATAGCAAGCCCCGCCGGCAGGGCAGTGTTGCCGGAGGTGTTATTAATGCGGGGCTTGTCGTCGGAATAGGCGACGGTGGCGATGTTATCGAAGCGGGGAGTCACCACGGAGTTAAGCCGCACCAGGAGGTTGGAGCCGGTCGTGTATTCGGCATCAGTGGTGGTGCTGTAGGGCAGCCCCGCCCAGGTGTCATACGGGTAGCTCTGGTTGACCTCTTCGTACATGGCACGGGCGGTGAAGATTTCGTTCTCACTGAAGTAGTGGTCGACGCGATCGTCGTAATCGAGCTGGTGGAGCCCCTGGTCGCCCTGGTTGATGTAATTGTTAAATCCGCCGGCGGGATTATTAGGCGCGGGCACATAGGTGGAGTAGAGCGTCGTCGATACCTTGTTCAGGCAGGCCGGGTTCAGCGTGGACGGCCCGAGAATGCAGTTTGCGAGGCCTTCCGAGGCAAGCAGGGCCTGACTGTGCGCATCCAGGCTCAGGCCGCCGGCCGGCAGCGTGGGGCTGGCCGCGAGATTGCCCGAGAGCATGGCGGGCGTAAAGACAGCGCCGGTCGCGGTTTGCCCGATGCTGGCGGCTCTCCATTCATTCGAGGCGAAGAAAAAGGTACGGGCCAGCTTGGGAACGGGACCATCGAAGGTGTAACCGTAGATGTTCTGATGAAGCGCCGCCTTGGTGATGTCGAAGTAGTTATTCGCATCGAAGGCGTCGTTGCGCAGGAAGTCCCAGGCGGAGCCGTGATACGTGCTGCCGCCGGACTTGGTCTGCACGACGATCTGCCCGGAGCCTGAGAAGCCATATCGGGCGGAGTAGTTGTCGCTGAGAACGCTAAACTGCTGAATAGCTTCCGTGATGGGCAGAATGTTGAGGTTCGCCAGGTTGCCGGTGTTCATATCTTCGACGCCGTCGAGGGTGTACACGGTGTACTCGACAGAATTGCCGTTAACGATGAGGTTGGTGCCGCCGCCGAGGCCGCCGCCGGGCAGCGCATTGCCGCTCGCTGTGCTGGTCACGCCGGGCGCGAGTTGGCCCAGCGCCTGGAAGTTGCGGCCATTGAGCATGAGGTTGGAGACCTGGCTGGCGGTGATGGTGCTGGCATTGGCGGAGCTTTGCGTTTCCACCTGCACCGGGTTGGCCTCCACCGTTACCTTCTCGGCGGCGGTGCCGACGGAGAGCGTGGCATCGCTCGAGCGCTGCTGGCCAGGGGCGATCGCTTCATCCTTCGTGACGGAAGTGTTGAAGCCTGGCGCCACGACGGTGACGGTGTAGGCGCCGGGCTCGATCGACTCGACTGCATAGAAGCCCTGGCTGTCGGTTATCGTGGTGCGCACGGCCCCGGAGGCTTCGTTCTGCACGGTCACGGTGGCCTGCGGCACGACGGCGCCGCTTGCGTCCCGCACGGTGCCCTGCACTGAGCCCTGGGCGCCGCTTTGCGCGAGAGCGCCGGCACTGGAAAGCAAAAGGCAGCTGACGGCAAGCACGGCGCGAGACATTGGGAGCAGCGCCGGCGCCGCGCGGCGCGGGACTGCAGGACCGGGAACGGCGAAACCTGCGGGCTCGCTTCGCAGGGCGCTGCTGGCGGATACGAGAGCATTCTGTGTGGGCACGACTGCCTCCGGACGGTGGTGCAGCGGCCCCTCTACGCATCGCGGGGATCACTGCCTTGTAAGACGTGACGCATTCCACCAGTGCGATTGAACTTTTGTCAACACCGAAATTATTTCAAATACGGATGGAGCCTTGCCTTCAGGAGTCAGCCGGCAGATCAGAGCACTGCGTCAATCGAGCAGAAAGATTTCCGCAGCGGCGCGGGGGCGTCCGCCCTAAGAACCGCGCATGACGGCCTGCAAACCGCGGCTGGCGGAGTCATGCCTGCGCGCAATCGCAAGGCTCGGGATGGGGCGGGCATTCCGGGCATGTTCGAGCAGCCGGAGCAGCGTGGTGCCAAGGCATGCTGCGGCCGGAGAAAGCGCGACACTGCCTGTACTCCGCAACGGTGCGCCGCAGCTCCATACAACCTGCAGGGAACCTGTGGGCGGGCTCTTCCCTTTCGTCGCGTCGCCGCGCCGCAGGCCGGGCTTACGTAGTCAACTCGAGGCTGCCGTTATTGTCTGCCCCAGCTGCAAGCGCTCCACCGCATCCTGCCGCAGCGCGAGGCCGAGGCCGGGTGCCGCTCCAAGAGAAAGGCCGCCGCGCTCGGCTGTCGGCAGGCCGGAGTAAAGCTTCCAGAACAGCTCGTTGCCGGTGTCCGGCTCGACGTCGGGAAAGTACTCGACCAGCGGGCAGACATGGGGCGAGCGGCTGAAGATGACGTGCAGGTTATGCGCCTCGTTGGAATGCGGAACGACCGGCAGGCCTTCGGCCTCGGCCATGGCGCAAATCTTGATCGCCTCCGTGATGCCGCCGACGCGGTTGACATCGGGCTGCAGAACATCGACGACGCGGCGCGTGATGAGATCGCGAAACTCCCACTTGCCGTAGGCATGCTCGCCGCAGCTCCAGCGCTGCCATGGGCAGCGCCGCTTCAGCTCGAGATAGCCCTCGACATCGTGCGGCATGAGCGGCTCTTCAAGCCAGGAGAGTCGATACTCGCGCAGCAGCTCGGCCATCGCGAGGGCGTAGCCGACATCCCAGCCCATGTAGGCGTCTGCCGAGAGCTCCACCTCGTCGCCGACAGCCTCGCGCACAGCGCGCACCAGCGCGACATTCCTGCGCATGCCCGCGGGACCGTCTTTGGGCCCGAAACCGAAGCGCTGCTTGAGCCGCTCGAAACCGAGCTGGACCCAGCCGCGTGCCTCCTGCTGCAGTTCCGCAAGATCTTCAAGCGCATAGAGGCGGCTGACGTAGCAGGGCACCGTTTGTTGCGTTCTGCCGCCCAGCAGGTCGTACACGGGCTTGCCTTCCATGTTGCCGTGCAGGTCCCACAGGGCGATATCGAGAGCGGACAGCCCGCACATGGCCGAGCCGGAGCGGCCGAAGCGCACGGTCGTGCGATACATGCGCTGCCACAGGAACTCGTGGCGGCGCGGATCGTGGCCGAGCAGCAGCGGCGCATAGTATTCGTCGATGAGCTGCCTGGCCCCGCCATGGAAAGCGCCGGCCGAACCGATGCCGGTCGCGCCGTTTTCGGCTTCGACCTCGACCAAGGTGCACATCGAGGGGCCGAACCAGCCTTCAGGGCGCGTGTGAAAGTCGTCGAAAAGAGAAGTGTTGGTCACCAGGTTGCGCTTGAGTGTGGACGGAGGCCGCGAGAAGGCGATGTTGCGCGTACGGATGCGGGTGATGCGCATGTGGGCTCCAGTGCTCTAGGCGTGTCTCTGGTCCTGCCGTCGAGGCCGCCACTTATAGGCAGCGATGGAGTTAGCCCAGAAGAACTTGCGCGACGCCTCCGGGCCTTTCGTGTGCACGTAGACACGCACCAGTCCCAGGGTTTGGGCATACGTGGCGAGATGGTCGCTGTTGGGCCAGTCGCTGCCGTAGAGAATGTGATCTTCGCCGAAGACATCCCAGATGGCATCGAGATGGCCCCGGTAATAGCCGACATCCAGCGGCACGCAGCCATCGACGCGGACCGGGATCTCGGAGAGCTTGATGAAAACGTTGGGATTCTGACTGAGGCGATGCAGGTGCAGCCAGTACTGCTCGCGCTCCGCAGCGGCGGTGGGAATGGGCGCGGAGGGTAGGTGATCGATGACGATGCGCAGCCCGGGGACGCGGTCCGAGACGTTGAGAAGGGCGCCGATCAGCTCTGGATCGGGATTTGCGCTGTCCATTTCGAGGCCGTAGCCGGCCAGGCGGCGAAGCCCATCAAGGAAGCCCGGCTTCGCGCTGTCTTGCGCGAGATTCCGCTGCCACAGGTTGCCGTAGCGGATGCCGAGGAACAACGGGTTCGCGTGAAGGCGATCCAGCTGCGCGGCATAATCCGGGGCTCCGGGAATAAGATCGCCGACAAAACCCACAATGATCGGATTGCGCGCCGCGACCCCGAGCACCCAATCGTTGTCCTGGAGCAGCGGGCTGGCTTCCACGGCGATGGCGCCGACCACCCCGAGCGGCGCGGCGATCTGCGCGTAGCGGTCCGGCACGGCGGGTTTGTAGATCACCGCGTCGTCCGGCTTGGGCCACGGAATGCCGCCGGGACGGCGCGGGTCGAACAGGTGGATGTGCGCGTCGAGGATCGGTGACGGCGGCGCGGCGGAGGCGAAAGCACCGGTAAGCCCTGCGGCGCCGGTGAGAGCTGCGCATTGAATGAAGTCGCGGCGCGTAATCTGCATGGACGAGCTTCCGTGCGGCTGAGGCAATTTCCCGCCGCCAAATTCAAATGGAGAACGGTTTCTGTTGAGCCGAAAGTAGAGAACCGTCGATAGCAATGTCAAGCCCGCAGGCCGTTAGGACGCGCCCGGCCGACTTCCCTAATGACAACATTGCTCTAATGGTATCGAGTGTGGTATCAGAGGGTGGCATCGAGAGACGCACCCGGCGTGCTCTGTGCCTGGATCCCTGGCTTCGCCGTCGCGAAAAGCAGGTCAGACGGGGTGCGGCGGGGATGAGGAAAGGGAATGCTGTGATGAATCGAAGCTACTGTGCAACGACGCTCGCGCTTGGATTGATTTGCCTGCCCGGAGGCCACGGTGCGGCCCGCGCCCAGGCCTCGCAAGGCTCCTCACAAGGCTCCCTGATGCAGGGGTTTGAGAACCCGCCGGCGAGCGCGCGGGCGCGCGTCTGGTGGCACTGGATGAACGGCAACATCAGCAAGCAGGGTATCGACCTGGATCTGCACTGGATGCACAGCGTCGGCATCGTGGGATTTCAGACCTTCGATGCCGCCCTGTCGACGCCGCAGGTGGTGCCGCATCGGCTGGTGTATATGACGCCGGAATGGCAGGATGCCTTCCGCTACGCAACCGATCTTGCCGGTCAGCTCGGGATGGAAGAGGCCATCGCTGGCTCGCCCGGCTGGAGTGAAACAGGCGGACCCTGGGTTCCGGCCGCGCAGGGCATGAAGAAGTATGTGTGGAGTGCGACCCCGGTCGAAGGCGGCAGGCCGTTTCACGGGGTGCTCCCGCATCCGCCTGCCAATACGGGCGCGTTCCAGGATTTGGGAATCCACGACGTGATCGCCGCACCGAAAGGTTCGAAGCCGATCCCGCAGTTCTATGCCGACTCAGTTGTGGTGGCCTACCGCAGGCCCGCCGACGATGTGCCGATGGCGCAGCTGCAACCCGCGGTGACGGCAAGCGCGGGCACCCCGGATATGAGCCTGCTGGCGGACGGCTCTCTCGACAGGACGACGGATCTGCCGATTCCGCAGGCCGGCGGCGAGGCGTGGATCCAGTTCGCCTTTGCTTCGCCGCAGACGGTGCGCGCGGTAACGCTCGCGATGAAGAATGTCTCCGGGCTGGCGGCAACGCTCGCCGGCATTTCAAACCCGGATAAATCGCTCGAAGCGAGCGACGACGGGACGAACTTTCACCAGGTGGCCGCGATTCCGAATGGAGAGTCCCCGGAGTATACGGTTGACTTCCCAGAGGTGACAGCGAAGTACTTCCGCGTGGTCTTCAGGCGGACGGCACCGCCGCCATTACCGGAATGGGCGAAGAACATGGCTGATCCCAAGGGGTTGGCAGAGCGCAGCCATGCCCCAACGGCGTACCAGATCGCGGAGCTGCGGCTCTCCACCGGCGCGCGGGTCAATCGCTTTGAGGAGAAAGCGGCTTTTGTGCCGGTGCCTGATCTTTACGAGTTTGCCACCTCGCAGGCCCCGGCCGCGGCAGTGGTGCCAAAAAACGAGGTCATCGACCTGACGAGCAGGATGCAGCCTGACGGCACGCTCGACTGGACGCCGCCGCCCGGCAACTGGGTGGTGCTGCGCTTCGGTTATTCGCTGCTGGGCATCACCAACCATCCGGCGACCGCCGAAGCCACCGGGCTCGAAGTCGACAAGCTGAACCGCGGGTACGTGAAGAACTACATGGACAACTACCTGGACAGCTACAAGCAAACGGTGGGCGCAGCTGAAATGGGCAGCCACGGCATTGAATATGTAATTACCGATAGCTGGGAGGCGGGCGCGCAGAACTGGACCGACACCATGATCGCCGATTTCAAGCGGCTGCGCGGATACGATCCGACCCCGTGGCTGCCGGTGCTGACCGGCGAGGTGGTCGAAAGCGCCGCCGACAGCGACCGCTTTCTCTGGGATTTTCGCAAGACGATCGCCGACCTGACCGCCGATGAGCACTACGGCCAGGTGGAGGCATCGCTGAAGGCGCGCGGCATGGGCCACTATGGCGAGTCGCACGAGTCCGGCCGCGCGTTCATCGCCGATGGCATGGAAGTGAAGAAGCTCGATGACATCCCCATGGGTGCGATGTGGACGCAGACCCCGGGCGTAAACAAGGTGCAGTACGACTACAACGCAGACGATCGCGAATCGGCATCGGTCGCGCATATCTACGGGCAGAACATTGCGGCAGCCGAGTCGATGACGGCGGCAGCCGCGCCCTGGGCATGGTCGCCGGCAACGCTGAAGCCGACAGCGGACCAGGAACTGTTGAACGGAATCAACCGCTTTGTGATTCACGAGTCGGCCCACCAGCCGCTGGTCGGTAAGGAACCCGGGCTGACGCTGGGGCCCTTCGGGCAGTGGTTCAATCGCAATGAGACCTGGGCGAACGAAGCAGGCCCCTGGATCAATTACATTTCGCGCAGCAGTTACCTGCTGCAGCAGGGCCGCTTCAGTGCCGACCTGGTGTACTTCTACGGCGAAGACTCGAACCTGACCGCGATCTTCAACAAGAAGGCTCCCAACATCCCGGCGGGCTACGGGTTCGACTACATCAACGCCGACGCGCTCATCCATGAGCTCAGCGTTACCGACGGTCGGCTGACGACCAGGAGCGGCATGAGCTATCGGGTGCTTGCGCTCGACCCGTATGCGGAGCACATGTCGCTGCCCGTGCTGCGCGCCATCCACGAACTGGTAACGGCCGGCGCTACCGTGGCGGGACCCAAGCCGATTGACGATCCAAGCCAAGCGGATGACCAGGCCGAGTTCCACCGGCTGAACGATGCGCTGTTCGGCGACGGCTCCGGCGTGCACCATGTCGGCAAGGGCACGGTATACGCGGGGCAGCCGCTTGAAGACGTATTTCACACGATAGGGATGGCCCCGGACTTTGATTACAACGGCGCGGGCGCCGATCCCAAGGTGCTGTTCGCGCATCGCAAGCTCGCCGATGGCGACATCTACTTCATCGACAATCGCAGCGACGCGGGCGCTTCGATCGATGCGAGCTTCCGCGTGACGGGCAAAGCGCCGGAGCTGTGGCGCGCGGAAACCGGTACTGCAGCGCCGGCGTCGTACACCATTGCCGAAGGCCGTACGACCGTGCCGCTGCAGCTGGAGCCTTGGGGCACGGTGTTCGTCGTCTTTCGCACGCCTGCCACCGCAAGCTCGCGCACCGTGCCGAAAGAAGTAGAAACAGAGCTGACGACCATCCATGGACCCTGGACCGTCCGCTTTGAGCCGGGTCGCGGCGCGCCGGCCTCGATCACCATGGACCAGCTCGCCTCCTGGAGCGACAGCAGCGATACCGGGGTGAAGTACTTCTCCGGCGACGGCACTTACTCGCAAACCGTGCAGGCGCCGCAAACCTGGTTCCGCAACGGCACGCACCTGTGGCTGGACCTGGGCGACGTGAAGAACCTGGCGGATGTGACGGTGAATGGAAAGGACCTCGGCATCACCTGGCACGCGCCGTATCGCGTCGACGTTTCAAGCGCGCTGAAGCCAGGAGCAAACCAGATCACGATCAAGGTCACCGATGCGTGGGTGAACCGGCTGATTGGAGACCAGCAGCCGGGAACGACAGTAAAGTACACCTTCACTGACTTCACGCCGTACCATGCGGACTCCCCGCTCATGCAGGCCGGGCTCCTGGGTCCGGTGCGTATCTCTTCCGTGTCCGCGCGGCAGTAGCGTGGCGACAACCTCGACCCAGATGGTGGATGCAGCGGTAGCGCGGGCCGAACGTCGCCTGCTGCCGCTGCTGCTGTTGATGTATGTGATCGCGTTCCTCGATCGGGCCAACATCGGCTTCGCGAAGCAGGCGCTGCAGGCGAGCGCCGGTATCTCGGCGGCGACCTATGCGCTCGGCGCAGGATTATTCTTCCTGTCGTATGCACTGCTCGAGGTGCCGAGCAATATGCTGCTGCGCCGGCTGGGTGCGCGCGCGTGGCTCGCTCGCATTATGGTGAGCTGGGGCGTGGTCTCCACGGCCACTCTGCTGGTGCGCGGACCAGCCTCGTTTTACGCTCTGCGCCTGCTGCTGGGGGCCGCGGAGGCGGGTTTCTTTCCCGGGGTACTGCTTTATCTTTCCTATTGGTTTCCCGGTTCGCATCGAGGCCGCATTCTCGGCGTGTTTTACTTCGGCGCGCCGCTGGCGCTCATCTTCGGAGGCCCTGTTTCCGGAGCGCTGCTGGCCATCCCGTCCGGCTACGGCCTGCAGGGATGGCAGTGGATGTTTGCGCTCGAAGGGCTCCTGGCCGTCGCCGTCGGCGCGCTGGTGTACGCGGTACTTCCGGATCGGCCACAGGAGGCGCACTGGTTAAGCGCCGCACAGAAAGCCGGCCTTACCGCACTATTGCGCGACGAGGAGGAGCAGAAGAGGGCGCATGGCGTGACGACGCTCTCAGTGCTGCTGCGGGACCGCGCGATGCTGCGCTACGCGATCATCTACGGCCTCATCCAGGTAAGCGTGTACGGGGTGGTCTTCTTCCTGCCGTCCGAGGTCTCCGCGATCCTGGGCCGGAAGATCGGCATGGAGGTCGGCCTCGTGTCTGCGGTGCCGTGGGTGTGCGCGCTGGCCGCAACCTGGTGGCTGCCGCGGGTCGCGGACCGATGGAGAACGCACCGGGCGCTGGGCGCTGCAACGCTGCTGGCAGCGGCCGCAGCCAGCCTGCTGTTCGTCTCGGGGCGACCCGTGCCGGCAATGCTGGGGCTCTGCGTGGCGGCGAGCGGGTACATCGCGGTGCAGCCGCTGTTCTGGGTCCTGCCGATGAGCTACCTGGGGGACGATGCGGCCGCGGCAGGATTCGCGTTGATCAACGCGGTGGGCGCGGCCGGCTCGTTCATGGCGCCCAACGCCAAGGTCTGGGCCGATACGCACTTCGGCTCGCAGTACGCGGGGCTGGTGCTCCTGGCGTGCTGCGCTGCGGTTGCCGGAGCGCTGCTGCTGCCGGCGCCAAGGCGGCGAGCAGATCATCGGCATCTTGAGGCAGGGCGAAACTTATCGTAAAGGACGCGGGAACCGCGTCCGCAGCATACGCCCGGTGCAGCTAATTCACATACCCCTTCGTTGCCGGGCTATCTGCATCCCCTTGTAAGTTGCCATCCTTACTTCGAATCAGGGTAAAGACATCCAGAACTGTCGCAATATTACGGATATTTTCTGCAAGGCTCGTCACCTCCTCGATGCCTGCGTGTTTGCCCGCCAGGCCCTCAAGGCGTTTGCTCATGCCTCTCAGGCGTTCAGCCTCCAGTAGCAGACTCTCGAAAGGTTCGAAGTAGCTCGTAGCTGTCGCAGAGAGTGTCGGCCCCATCGCATCCGGGTTGGTTTTGACTTCGAGCTGCAGCCCTGCATCCGCGACTAAACGTACCGTTGTCGCCTCGCCCAGCAGGGTAAGAAACAGTTCGAGCAGCTGTGCAATAAAAAGAACGCCAACCTCGATATCTTCATCGGTATCCAGCTGGAAATCGACCTCCTCAAACCCGCACAAGCCTCCATTCGCCGCAACCTGGAGAGCCGCTAACTTCGGATACTGCGACTTGGCCAGAGACAGGGCGCGGGAAGCAAGCGCTTGAAACCCGGCTACGCCTATCGGTGCGCAGAGCCTTCTTCGCAGCTTGTCATAGACGCGAAGCGTAGCAGGCACCCTTTGCGTGGAAACCGGATCCACGCCGATCTGGGACGCGATGAGTCTGCGGGCCCAATCGCGAATACCTACCGGAAACAACATCAGCTCACTCATCGGCTCTCCTTGCACACTACGCGGAACAACCTGTACCCTGGCCAGGTAGACAGAAAGACTCTTCCATCGCTGAACAGGGTCGCTGCGCAGTTCTCAACTTACGGCCGGAGTACACGCGATTCCGTCTCATCGTTTGCTGGGCTCAGTCGTGAAGAATGACCTGCAGCAAGGATTCGTGTACCTTGATCCGGTCGTCATATTCAATAAATCCTAATTTGCGAAAGCGATTCAGGAAAAAGTTCACTCGCGAACGCGTACAGCCGATCATGGCCGCGATCGTTTCCTGGCTGATCTGCGGAACGAGCGTCTCGTGCACTCCTTCTCTACCGAAGTTCGCCAACAGCAAAAGCGTTCTTGCGAGGCGTTTCTCTGTCGAGTTAAAAATCTGGTCGACCAAGTCGGACTGAATGCGGCTCGTTCTCGCGAGAAGATACGCGATAAAGAGGGCGGACATCTCGGAATCCTCACGGAGAGCGACCATCATCCGTTCTTTGTCGATGCGGATGAGAAGGCAATCGGTGAGCGCCCATGCGGTCGCCGTCCGAAACTGCTGAACAGTGGAGACGCATTCTTCCCCCACAAACTCCCCGGGGTTGAGAAGGGCGATGGTGGCTTCCTTTCCCGCTCCTGAAACCACCGTGAGCTTGATGCTTCCTTCCTGAACAAAAAAGAGCGCGTTACAGGCATCTCCCTGTGCGTAGATAGCTGTTTTCCTGGCGAACGGTATCACCGTCTTCCCCAGGCCGGCCCGGGCCAGGAATCGCGGTACATCAAACCGCTGCCGGGTAGCTGCCGGAAGGTTCTTCATCCACCGCTGCCTTTCATATGTCTTTTCTTGTTAAGATGCTCGCCTGCGCCGGGAGCGCGATCCTTCCGGTTCTTATTTGCATCCGCACTCCTGCTCTCACTCGGAATATTGTTTGTACCTGTACAAAAAAGCACAGCGCCGCTCCGCGAAAAAGAGAAACTTGAGGTTGGGATTCGCCAGAGCGGCGGAGGTGTCGGCAACTGGCAAACACCGCCTGTGCCGGCACACAGGAAGGAGCAGCAATGTGTCTTGAGACCGGGATCGTTGACCCTGGCGAGCAGCGGCAGGCGGCTGAGGCTCGCGCGGATGCCACGGACAGTGCGCTCGGGCACCAGCCTCGAGCAGCGTCGACTGCGAACGATCGCGCACAGTTCTCGCAATCACCAGGAGACGCGGGAAACAATATGTCGAGTCACCCCAGAGCAGATGTGAGGAGCATAACAATGCCGTGTCCCGCGGGCATCACTCTCGTTCGCACTTATCGAACCACCACAGTGGAGAAGGCGCGAGCGCAGGACAAGCTCCGCCTCTGTTCAGCCGATAAGTGGGAAAAAGAAGAGCTTTTCTTCCAGGCTGCCCAGCGCTTTAATCTCGCCATCGTGAAATGGCTGACTCACTGCAGCTTGTGTATTGACTGTCGTAACGCTTCCAGGATGGATAGCTTGCTACTTTTCGCGTCGGTCGACAGACCGCTTCATCATAGACGCGAGGCATAGGTGCGACTACTCACTCGGGTCAAACCCTCGGTTCCCGATCAGGGCCTGAGGTGCCGGTGCGCGCTACTTACCGCCGAGCATTGAATTGGGCGACTGCTCATGTCCATCTCTCTTAGAAGATGAGCAATATACGCCAAGACGGTTCATGGCACGGGGTTTCGCATTGCAGACGCTCTACTTCTAAAAGTGAACGGACTATTCGGAAGGTTCTGAGAGAAAACCTGAGTTGCTGCAAAGACCAAGGGCCACCCTCGCGGGTGGCCCTTGGTCTTTGCGTCGAAGCAGCGGCTGCCTCGACGGCTAGTCGCCCATCACGGTTTCTTCTACTTTTTCGGTTGCTGCGGGTGCGGCAGCATTCACCTTCGACGCGGGCGCGATTGAGCCGATGGCGACAAACCCGCCCTCCGCCGGCTTCTCACCAAGGATGTTCTCGCGGTAGAGCTTAGCCATGCGGGCGTTTTCGGCGTCCTGCTTCAGCTTGGCATCGCGGGCGCGCATCTTTTCCTCGCGCGAGTTCTTCGCAATCCCCAGCTTCTCGAACGTGTCGTTGGCGGCCGAGTCGACATGTTCCTGGTTGAGCGCCAGCGTGTGCTGCGCGTCACCCATGCCCACCTTCTTGCCACCGGCGAAGATCTCGTGACGGCCATGCTCTTCGTACCACTTGGTGAGCGTGGAGGTCATGTGCATCTTCTCGATGATGTTGCGCCAGCCCACGCCCGTGTTGTACGCGCAGAAGCTGATCTCGCCTTCCTGCGTCGCGTACGGGATGATGCACTGCTCGGTGCGGCGGAAGTCGTAGTTGAAGAGGTCCTGAAACCACATGCCGGCGATGAACAGGAAGTTCCAGCGATCGTTGCGGCGCTGCTCGATATCGGCCATGGTGCGATCCGCCGTCACCTTGCCGTACTGGCGGCCGGTCGCGCCGAAGCATTTGTCGAACTTCGCGAGTAGGTCGAGGATCTTGAAGTGCGTCGGGGACTGAGTCGGGTCGTAGTTGCGCAGCAGCGCGAGCGTGACGCCCACGATCGAGAGGAACTTGCCGCGCGCCGCATCGTTGCCCTTTGCGACGTCCTTGGCGAGGCGATCTGCATTGAGAAACGCGGTCACCGGAACGGCTTCCTTTGTTTCCTTGTCGATCATCAGCGCCATGCCGATGCCGCAGTTCGGATGGCAGCCGCAGGAGAGCTGGCCCCAATCGTGGTTCGGCCCGTGCACAAGGTCGGCCCAGTCAGAGAAGGTCGACATGAACGAGATCGGGAACCAGTCCCGCGTCGGCTCGCCCAGACCCGTCTGGTTCTTAACGTCATGCGCCATGTGGCTCAGCGTGTAGCGCTGCGCTTCGCGGCGCTCGTCCGTCACGGCTTCGTCCCGGCCTGTGAACGAGACCGGCTGGAACGAGATGAAGTTGATGCGCTTCGGGTTATCGAGCGCGAACTGGA
>CAXTMY010000072.1:0-1007 GCA_964245565.1 uncultured Acidobacteriaceae bacterium
GAACTCCCACCGTGTCCCAGAAGTAAGGGTCCCAGGGAGGTCCCGCCCGCGTGTACCGGCGCTCCTGCCCACCGTCCAGGACCACCGCAAACTGGCCCCGCATGGGAACGTCGGTATGGGCCAGCCGGTAATCGTGATCAGCCAAGGGGCGAAGTGTCGTATTGGCAACGTTTAGCAGCAACAGCGTCCCTACGATTGTGAATGCGGCGGCATACAGTTCTGTATGTCCGGTTCTTCGAAGATCGGTTTGGTACACCGGCGTTGCTGACGCCCGCACGCGTTCCATCGGACGCCACATGCTGGCCGCAAGCAACATGGTGATCCAGAGCAAAACGTTCAGCCGCTCGAAAAAATAATACGCACCGCTCAGATCCGAAGGCAGCAGAGGCAAAAGCACGGCGATACACACGGCATACACCAGCATGCTGTCGCCCGCGGCCCAGGTACCGGCGGCACGATTGCGCCGCCACTGCTGCACCGCGAACACCATTGCTGCGACCAGGATCAGCCCCAGGCAGCCCCGGTACACCTCGATCTTCCACCAGTGGCCGTACAGCAACTCCACATTCTTCATGACGATGACGTCCCGGATTCGGCGGATGACGTTTTCCGCAAAGTTGCCCTGGACCTGCGTGCGCTGGGCCAGGGGATGCGCAACCGTAAAGGACTTCACATAGAGCAGGCAAAGCGAACCGCCGGCCAACGTAAGCAGGCCATACACGATTTCCCTGCGCGGCATCGCTCGCTGCGCCCGGCGTGCGGCGAAGTAGCGGCAGACCAGATCAAGGCAGCCAAACCCCAGCACCAGCAGCAGCGGCACCGGATGAGTCAGGGTCATGACGGCCATCAGGGCGAAGAAAGCGAGGCGTTTGCCGAGTTGGAGGCCGCTGCCCAGACGAAGCCAGATGCCGATCGCCCAGAGCGCAAACGAGATCGAAAGGCAGTAGTTCGCGAAGCCCATGCCCAGACCCCAGTTCAACACCAGGAGCGAGGCCAGCAGGGAGGTC
>CAXTMY010000072.1:1017-3802 GCA_964245565.1 uncultured Acidobacteriaceae bacterium
CCAGCAGCGGCATCACGTGCGAAAGCAGGAGCAGCTAATAGTAATAGACGGCGTAGGGCGGAACCAGGTGCTTGATGAAAAAGTGCGCATAAAACGGGGAAGGCGCACTGGAGAACAGTGCATCGAGCACGCGGGTGTAATACAGGTGCACCGGACCGTCCTGGGAGGGCCAGGCCGGTAAGGACAACATCCAGAGTACGTACAAAGCCAATACAAAAATCAGGACCGCCGTTAAGAAATGGCGGGATAAAGCAGGGGCGGAGCGCTTCAACATATTTGCCTTGGGAAGAATGCGCAGAAACCAGTGTTCGCGAGCTTGGCAGCGCCGATGCGTTCTGATGATTTGGATGCAAAAAAATCCAGATTTTGGAAGTGACGAGGCGCCTGCGTGCCGCCTCTGGGCGACACACGTTTGTCATACCAGCCAGCTTCGCCCAATCAAGGGCTCAGCAACCGCAGTGAGCCAACCCTGACACCACGGGCTGCATCTCTAGCAACTCATTTGTGTCACACGGCTGTGGGCCGCCGTCCGCTGCGGGCATCGGACGCAACGCCGGTTAGGGCTGCTCCGTTTTCGTGACTGGGCGAGCACTTCGTTGATGGTCGTCGAGCGCAGCGAAGGGTCCGCTCAGGACGGTGTCCTCGGCAGCGCGCATTTCAAACGGAGCGGGATTCGACAGCGCCTTTCACCGGTCTGACCAGTACCTCTTCGATGGGCGGGGCGGCATTTACCTCGTTGCGAGAGGCGCGGCTGCGCACCGCCACGTGCTCTTCCAGCAGAAGCACGGCCGCAACCGCGGCGAAAGAACAAAGTTCGCCGTAGATGCGCGTCTCGAGAATGACGCCGGTATAGAACATCACCGCAACCCAGAAGGGCAGAATATATAGGTAATTTGCAAAGCGCCGGGGTCTCAAACGGCTCCGGTAGACGATCACGACCGGAAGAACGTAACCGCAGACGTTAAGCAGGGTAGGCCAAAGACGTGGCTTCAATCGCCCGAAGTTCCCGAGCAGGCGAACGAAGTTTTCGGAGTTGTCATTGTGCCGGAAGTGGTAGGCAATGGGCAGCTTGACGGCGAGCCAGATGACAAAAAGCAGGGTTGCTCGCAACCAGGGCACCTGCCGCAGCGAGAACCGCTCACGCAGCGAAATGTGCCCATGCCGCTCGTCCCAGAACTGCTCGGGGAGCTCACGCGACGCCGCATCGATGATGTAGATCCCCACCAGAAAAAGCGTGGTTTCGCGATTGGTGGTGCCGAAAAACATGATTGCCGCCAGCGGCAGAAAGCGGCGCGTATAGATCGCCAGCAGGCCGCCTGCAAAGAAGGCCAACGACGGAAGGTCGTATGGATAGGAAAAGTTCGCGTCGATATGGACGACGTAGGTCCAGAGCGTAAGCACCGTGAATGCAGGGAAAACAAGCGCCGCAAGGGTTCCCGTGGTGGTGAGGACCCGGTAAAGCCGCATCACCAGAAAGGCTGCGATCGCATACGAGAGCAGGGAAACCACGTAAAACGCGAAGGTCTGGGGCGTGGACGCGGAAGGCGCGTCGAAGCCGGCACCGGGGTGCGTGAAATGACGCATCAGAAACGCCGAGTGGTTGATAGGCCACATCAAGAAGATCGGCAGGATTCGTTCCTGGAAAGGCAGCCGCTCGCCCCCGGTGAGATACTTCTGCATGTTCAGGTAGAACGTGGTGCTGACCACGTAGTAACGAATGAACTGCAGCGTGGCGCAAACGTAGAGCGCCCAGACAAAAACGGTCAACAGAGATTTTTTGATCGACATTGGGCTTTCGGAGACGCTCTCAGTAGGGCTGTACTCGGACGCGCATCTGCGTGCACTGTAAGAATTGGCTCAGGACGACAGAAGCCCAGGCCGGACGTTTTAGAGCTGGATCACTCTGTTCGATCTACTGTGAAGGCTTCCGGTTGTTCGGGAGATGGTTTTCCGAACATTACTTCCGTGCAGACCTATGTCACCGGGCGTCCGAAGGCTTACGAGCATCTGACGTTCTACAGACCCGCCGTCATGCACCTGCACCCTCCGAACCGCGTTCTTCCGGGCGTGCACTGCTGCATGGGACGAAGGAAGTAAAAAAAGGGGTTCGGAGGAAGGGTGAGATCATCGAGTAGCTTTGAGGTGCTTTCTGACACAAGCCCGCAGGCAGAGGCAGTGAGTCCTGCCTGGGAGCAGCGGCTTGTGCAGCTTGCGACAGGCGTCCTGTTTCTGGGGCTGGCCGTGATTCTGGCGCTTCCGTTCTTCTCGCATGCCTCGTGGCTGATCTTTGTTCAGGATGACCTGCTTTACTACCTGAAGGTCGCGCAGAACCTCGCCCACGGCCATGGGTCGACCTTTAACGGTGTCGTCCCGACCAACGGGTACCAACCCCTGTGGTTCCTTTTGTTGGTGGTGCTGAGCCGGATCACGGAAGATCCGCGATCGATTCTGGGTTTTCTTGCGGCAAGCGATGTCCTTGCAGCGGCCGCGACGTTTTTGCTTGCCCGCAGGCTGCTGCGGCTTTCCGCAGCGCGGCCGCTGGTCGTGTTTGCCCTCAGCGCCTGGATCACGATTTACTCCGTTACCCTGTTTTTCTACGGGATGGAGGTGACCCTCACCGTTCCTCTTCTGCTTGGGGTCATCTGCCTGCTGTTGAATGTCGCGTGGCTCCAACGCGGCCTCGGCCACACGTTTCTCTTTGGCCTGTTGTTGTCGGCGATGGTTCTTTCCCGTATCGACACCCTGATCTTTGGCGGCCTGGTGCTGCTTGGGATCGTTCTCTCCC
>CAXTMY010000072.1:3812-14324 GCA_964245565.1 uncultured Acidobacteriaceae bacterium
CATTCGCCCCGATCTGATCGCGGGAGCCATCCTCGGTCTTCTGCCGGTCTTCTTCTACTTCGTCCTGAATCATGTCGTCTTCGGGACGTGGCTGCCTGTGTCCGGCATGGCGAAGGAGCTTAAGTTCGGCCACGCACCCTCGCTAGAGCCGTGGAAGGTGTTCTTCCATCCGCTCGCGGGTTCGTTCACGGTCGTTTTGCTGGCGGCACTGCTGCTTTTGCCGACACTGAAAAGTCGCCTGAGCCCAATGGCGCGCGTGGTTTTCCCGGCGACCATCCTTTTTCCGTTTCTCTACTACTTCATCCTGTGCTGCGTCAGCGACTGGACGCTCTGGGGCTGGTACTTTTACCCCATTCGCACAGCGCTTTGTATCAGCGCGGTGATCTTCTGTCTCTGGACACCTTCGCTGCGCGTTCTGCAGACGCCCCTGGTGGCGGGCTTTCTGGTGCTCACCGTCTTCGGGGGACTCGGCGTGCTGCGCTGGAGGCGCCAGCAGCTGGATATCTACGCTGCCAGCCTGGAGATCCAGCAGTTCGCGCGCACGCATCCGGGCGTCTACGCCATGGGCGACCGCGCAGGACGGGTCGCTTACCTGATCCCGGACCCTGTGATCCAGACCGAAGGACTGATGATGGATCGCAACTACCTGAACTATGTTCGCGATCAGACGCCGCTGCGTGAGACGCTGGCTCACTACAATGTCCGGTACTACATCGGCACCGCGGCTGAGCCGTTCACTGGCTGCTTTGAGGCCAACGAGCCTGCCAAGGCTGGCCCTCACTCCGCCCATATGCGTGCCGAGTTCTGTGACCCGCCCGAAGCCACGTTCTTTCACGGGGGAGTCGAGACGCTGATCTTCGATCTCAGCAAGCAGTAAGGCGCCTGTAATCAGGCGCAAATACGACAACTGCCACGGCGAGTCTATGGAACAGGCCGCTCCTGCTGCATGATGTGCTCACGCCACGCGGTTTCTACCTGCGGATCAAAGTCCGGCAGCAGCCCAGAGGTGGCCTGCGCGATGGCCTCCAGAGGCGCCTTGGGCGTGCGATCCGCGTAGAGCAGGCCGTTGACCTCCTGGTAGGTGTCCGTGAGCTGGGTATAACAAAAACCGGCCAGCGCCGGGAGATTGCGCACCGTTTCGAGCAGCGCGATATAGCGGTCGAGAAACTGCTCCGCCGTCGCGGACCGTGAGTAGCCCCAGGTCGTCTCTTTGCCGCCACCCAAAGCAATGCCGCCAAACTCGGTGATCATGATCGGCTGGCGGCAATCCACATTTTCGCCGGCCAGGGTCAGAATGCGTCCGCCCGGACGCTCACGCTTCAGCAGCTTGGATTCGATGTCATCGAGGCGGTAGCGAGCCCCCAGCCGCTTGGGCTGATCGTCATAGTCGTGAATCCCGATGATGTCCGTCGCCACGCTCTCCCAACCATCGTTGCCGATCACGGGACGGCTTGGGTCCACGGCCTTGGTCAGGTGATACAGCGCCTGCACATAGTGGCGCTGAGCGGTAACGTCCGGCAGGTCCGGCACGCCCCAACTCTCGTTGAACGGCACCCAGGCCACGATGCAGGGATGGCTCCGGTCGCGTTCCAAAACCTCGATCCACTCCCGTGTCAGCCGATGGATGGAGCGCGTGGTGTAGCGATAGGCACTCGGCATCTCCTCCCACACCAGCAGGCCCAGGCGGTCGGCCCAATAGAGAAAGCGCGCGCTTTCGATCTTCTGGTGCTTCCGCACGCCGTTGAACCCCATCTTCTTGACAAGGGTAATATCCGTACGAAACGCCTCGTCATCGGGAGCCGTGATGCCCGTCTTGATCCAGTAGCCCTGATCCAGTATCAATCGCAGATTGAGTGGCCGCCCATTAAGAATGAAGCGGTCTCCCTGCGTGGCGAGCGAGCGCAAGGCGGTATAGCTGTAGACCGTGTCCAGCACTTCGCCCTGCAGATTGCGCAGCTTCAGCTCGGCCTGAATCAGCGTCGGCGAGGAGGGTGACCACAACAGCGTATTCCGGGAGTCGTCGATGCCCGGATCGGAAAGTGCAATGCGCCGGTGCACCTCGCCGGCAATCACCGCGTAGCTGTCGTCGGCGATCAGCTGATCTCCCACGGTGAGCCGCACGCGCAGCTGCATGTCGCTGTTCGGGTCCCGCGCCTTCAGGGCCGCGGATTCGGCTTCCATCTTGCCGTCGCCCAGGATCATGGCCTCGATGCCAATCTCCCAGCGGTCGAGGCTGCTGGTCCAGTGCAGGGACTGGATACGCGCCGCGCCCACGGTCTCAAGCCAGACCTCCTGCCAGATGCCGGTCGTGCGCGGATACCAGATCGAGTGCGGTTCCAGCTTCCAGTCCTGCTTGCCGCGCGGCTTGGCAAGGTCGGCGGGATCGTCCTCGGCGCGAACGACAATCTCCTGGACCGGACCCTCCACCAGCGCTTCTGTAATGTCCGCCCTGAAAGGCGTGTACCCACCCTCATGGGAGCAGACCCTCTTGCCATTGACCCAGACGGTCGCCCGCCAGTCCACGGCTTCGAAGTGCACCAGCAGGTGTTTGCCGTCCGCCAGCTTCGCCTGCTCCCAGGTACGCCGGTACCAGACTGCGCTGTAAAACCCGGTGTCGTGTACACCGCTCGCCTCGGTCTCCGGACTGAAGGGCACCTGGATCGTCTTGTCCCAACGAACCGTCTCCGGTGAACTGGAACTGTGGTCCCTGCCGTTTGAGAAATCCCATTGCCCGTTGAGGGATTGCCATGTCTCGCGTCGTGCCTGGGGACGTGGATGGAGCTGCGACTCATTCCAGCTCGCGTCGTCCCAGCCATTTTTTCCAACCTGCGCTGATTCCGTGGTCACGTTCGTCACACCCCGTGAGATGCGGCGAGTGACCGGGCAGTGAAAGCAGCGCACAATGAATCTGCCCCCTCGCACGGATTGCGTCCAAGAGGGGGTGAGGTCTTATGCCACGTGAATTTTCGGCCCCGGCACGGGTCAATCTGCTGGGGGAGCATACGGATTACACCGGCGGTCTCGTGCTGCCTATGGCCATTCCGTTTCATACGACGGCCACCATCGAAGCGCGGCAGGACACGCGATACGGCTTCTCCAGCGAGCAGTTTGAGGAGGTCCGCGAGATGCCCCTGACGGATCGCTCCGAGGCCGCCGGCAACTGGACCGACTATCCCGTCGGCGTTCTGCGGCAGTTGCAGTTGCGGGGGATCGAGCCGCCAGCCTTCGCCATGCGTCTCCGGGGCAACGTGCCGCTCAGTTCCGGGCTCAGTTCGTCGGCCTCGATCGAGGTAGCAAGCGCGATGGCGATGCTGGCGCATGCCGGGGTGACGCTGAAGGTCGAGGAAATCGCGGTGCTCTGCCAACATGCGGAGAACCAGTACGTGCACTCGCCTTGCGGCATCATGGACCAGTTCGTCATCACCGCAGCCAAGGCAAAGCACGCGCTGCTGCTGGACACGCGAACGCTTGTGTATGAGCACATTCCCGTGGCCGCCGGCGATCTCGCGACAACGCGAATCCTTGTTTGCAACTCTATGGTCAAGCATTCAGTGGCCACCGGCGAATATGGCCAGCGGCGGCGCGAGGTGGAGCAGGGTCAGGCCGTCATTCTTAAGCGGTTTCCCAAGTTGCGCGACCTGGGCGACGCCACTCTCGCAGAGGTGGAGGCGTGCGCGGACAGCATGTCCCACGAATCACTTCTGCGCTGCCGGCATATCGTCACCGAGAACGAACGGGTGCGCGAAGCCAAGGGCGTCATGGGGGCGGGTGACGCGAGGCGCTTCGGTGAACTGATGCTGGGCTCGCACCAAAGTCAGCGCGATAACTTCCAGTGCAGCGTGCCGGAGATCGATTTTCTGGTCGAAACGGCGACTGCCTTTCCGGGCTGCTTCGGAGCCCGTCTTAGCGGCGGCGGCTTCGGTGGCTGCACGGTGAGCCTCGTCGAGCAGGGCGAGGCCGAGAAGCTGGAATCGGCCCTGAAGCAAGCCTACAAACAACGCTTCGGCATCGACGCCGAGACTTATCTTTGCGAAGCTGTGGACGGTGCGGTGCTGGGCAATGCGGGTTCGAAGGGAAATCAATGATGGAACAGGCGTTTTTGCAGTCGCCGCACCGCCGCTGGAATCCGCTCACCCGCGCGTGGGTGCTGGTCTCGCCGCAACGCACCCAACGCCCATGGCAGGGCGAGGTGGAGAAGGCAACGGCCGCACCCGCGCTCCAGTACGACCCGGCCTGCTATCTCTGCCCCGGCAACACCCGCGCCGGCGGCAAGGTCAACCCGCCGTACACCGGCACGTTCATCTTCGAAAATGACTTCGCCGCGCTTAAACCGGAGACTACGCCCGCCGCCATGGACGTCTCTGGGGCGGGTCTGCTGCGTGCCGAGACCGAGCGAGGCACGTGCCGCGTGCTGTGCTTCGATCCACGCCACGACTTAACGTTGGCGACCATGGACCTGCCGGCCATCCGGCGTGTTGTAGATCAGTGGGCCGCGCAGGCCGCCGAGCTGGGCGCGCTGCCGGAGATCGGGTACGTGCAGATCTTCGAGAACCGCGGCTCCATGATGGGCGCCAGCAACCCGCATCCACATAGCCAGATCTGGGCCACCGAACACCTCCCCAACGAGCCCGCGCTGGAACTCCTCGCGCAGCGCGAATATCTGGAGAAAAACGGTAAAACGCTGCTCGCGGCCTATCTAGACGTTGAGTCGCAACAGCGCGAGCGCATTGTCGCCGAGAACGAAACCTGGGTTGCGCTCGTTCCGTTCTGGGCGGTGTGGCCCTTTGAGCTTCTGGTCTTGCCCAGGCGCCGCATGGCAGTGCTGGAGGAGCTTACAGAGGCCGAACGCGACGGCTTTGCCGCCATCCTGCAGACGGTGACGGCCGGTTACAACCACGTCTTCGACACGCCGTTCCCCTACTCCATGGGGCTGCACCCCGCGCCCTGCGACGACCAGCCTCACCCGGAGTGGCACCTCCATGCGCACTTCTATCCACCGCTGCTGCGTTCGGCGACAGTTCGCAAGTTCATGGTCGGCTTCGAGCTGCTGGGCTCGCCGCAGCGCGACATTACGGCGGAGTCGGCAGCGGAACTGCTTAGGGCAGCGTTCGCAAAGCGCTGAGCCGCGGGTATCGCCTCGAGGGAACTTTACACCTTGGTGTAGAGCACGTTTGTCTTTCTTTCTGTCATTCCCGTACGAAATCTGCTGTTGTGCAGCCGCGAACTGCAGGTCTCTCCACTGCGCGGACGATAAGACTGCCCGCTCCGGTCGAGAGGACACCTCCATAGCAACAGGAAATTAGCTTGGGTGGGGCAAGGCTGCTGCAGCCGCCGCCTGCTGCTCATAGATGTCGAGGTCCTTCTGCGCCTTTGTCTCGACACCGGGCTTCTGTAGAAAACCAAGGTCCCGAAACCAGTCGATCAAGCGAAACTGCCACGTCCCGTAGGGTGTGCCGTTCCGGTCGCTCAGACCGCCGGTCATGTGGCTGCCGTCGGGTAGCGGGTCGCCGGGATGTCGGCCATTGGCGTATATGTGCATCTCCAGGTTTGGTGCATGTGCGGCCAGCATCGCCGCAAAATACTCATCGGCCCAAACGGCATGCACCTGATCGTCCGAACCGGCACAGACGAGGAACGACGGCGGGACATCGCGCGGGATCGGCGGCGGCGTATGCCCAGGCGCAAAGGGTGTGGGTCCCGGGTACACCAGCGCCACGAAGTCAGGCCGCGCAGAGATCCCGGCCAGCGGGTCCGCCGCGCTGTCGTTTTTCCTGTTGAACCCATCAAACTCGACCGCCGTTGCGGAAGCCAACTCGCCTCCAGCGGAAAAACCCATGATCCCGATCTTGTGCGGATCGAGCCGCCAGTCTTTCGCGTGGGCCCGCACCAGGCGAATGGCCTGGAGCGCATCCCGCACGGCATCCTTTTGCACGTCGTAGCCGTCGCTGCGGAGGCGGTTCCGCAGAATGATCGTATTGACTCCATAGTTCGCGAAAAATGGCACGAAATCCGCGCCCTCCGGCCCGACGTTGAGCGTCCGGTGGCCACCGCCCGCGACCAGGATCACGGCTGCGCCCGTGTTCATCCCGCCCTCGACCGTATGCACCTCAATCGACGGGTTATGAATACTTACGATGTTCTCGATGCGCCCCGGCACCGCCCCGCTCATGCTGTAGCGCTCGGGCTCACGTATGCGCGCACTGTTCAGGAACGGCGAATCGGGTAAATACAGCGGAACGACAATTCCGCCTTGCAGGATGGGCTGCGGCGCGTAGGGAGCGGCGGTCGCCAGGCCTGGATGCGGAACGTCGAGAGGCGCAGGAAGCTGGCTCGCCGCCCCTGCGCCCGACGCACTCTGGGCACCCGCCGAGGCAACGCCAAGCAGTGATAGCAAAAAAAACGCAACGGTGATTCTCATTGATTCTCCGCCATGGCTCGCCTCTGCAATCCCCTTCACTGCGTTTGAGAACCTCCGGGAGGAGGCTGTCCACGCAGAACACGATCTCAGGCTAATGCACCCTGCCGGCAGCATTCTCCAGCGAGACATCGGAGAGCACAGCCGTGTCCACGGTGGCCGGCAAATGCGAGCAGAAGCCGATGCCCACATAGAATGGCCCATCGAAGTGCATTGTGACCGGCGGCCCGAGCGGGTGCATCGGCTCGCCCGTCAGGCTGACAAGAATGGTGATCGAATCTCCACGCTTCTCGATTCCGACACGCCTGGCGTGGACACCCTGCAGGCTGCCGCCGAAGCGGAACTGCATATCCTGCATGAGCGCGCCCTTCGAGGAACGCTGCGCGAGGTGGATCATCCCCACCCCATGCTCGCCCAGCATGGCTTCCTTCGAATCGTCTTCCAAATCCTGACGGATCACCAGAACGGCCTTACGATCGCCGTAGCCCTTCGGGTCCGGAAAGGTGACGTCCGCCGCGAGGGAGACGTCTCCGGACATCTTCTTCCAGAGAAACCTGAACTCATCGCGGGTGTACCAGATGTTGTAGCCGGCCGAGCTGATCGTGTACTGCTTCGTGCCCGCGTCGTAGCTGGCGCTTCCGGGCACCACGGCGGCGCCGATATCGGATTGTCCCCGGAACATGCCGATTGGCGTATCGAAGTTCCTGCTGGGCCGGTGGAAGTCCGGCGGCGGCGGCACCTGGGTGTGCGTCGGCGAGCCCGGCTGCGCCCAGTCCGGCACAACCGGAGTCTGAGCGTGCAGGCTGAAAGCTGCGCTCATGGCCAGCCCCGCAACCAGCCAGGCGTGGCGCTTACGTTTCGGTGTGAGTCGAACGCTATCGATCCTCATGGCTAAGGCAGGACTTCGTACGTGACATACGCAAACCGCTCGGAGTCAGGAGCCCAGGAGTTGACGTTCATCGTTCCCTGCCCACCCGTCGCCTTGATTAGGGTCTTACGGCTCGCCGCGACCTTGTCGTGATCGATCGCGACAAGCTTCAGCTCGATGTTGACGTTGCGTGGGTTGTGCGTCGGCGTACCAGCGGGGTAGCCGATATAAACCATGCGCTTCCCGTCCGGCGCGATATGCGGAAACCAGTCTTCGAGCGCGTCGCTGACGACCATCTCGGCCTTCGCGTCGTCCGGGCCGGCGCCGTCGGCTGGAAAACGCCAGATGGCTTCCTTTCCCGAGCGATCGGAGTTGATGTAGATCCACTTACCATCGGGCGAGTAGTCAGGGCCATCATCCTGGTGGATGTTCATCGTCAGCCGCTTTTCGGGTCCACCGGCGGCAGGCATGCTGTAAATGTCGTACTGGCCGCTGCCGTTGCGCTGCGCCACAAAGGCCAGCGTGGTGCTGTCGGGCGACCAGCCATGAAAGTAACTCGGCGTCTCCGTCGTCATTTGCCGGGTGTTCTCGCCGCCGGCGTCGGCCACAAAGACCTCCGAGCCCTTGCCGCCGGGCGGCGTGGCGGAGAAGGCGAGCTTGGCTCCGCTCGGTGAGAGCGCCTTGTCATTGTTGCAGCTGAGATTTTCAGGGATCGCCAGCGGCTGCGGCGTAGCGGTGCCGTCTGCCCGCAGCATGAGCTTGTAAATGCGGCCGTTGTGGTTGGAGATGAGGTACTTGCCATCGGGCGACCAGTTGGGCGCCTCCCAGATCGAGTCTTCGCTATAGACCAGGTGCGAGGAGCCGTCGCGCAGATCGTAGATGAAGATACGGCTGCGCAGATGCTGTTCCGCATGTGGCGCCGGCGGGGCGGCTGTCGCGCCTTGTTGCGAAGCAGCGGTGTTCGCAAAGGTCAGAGGAGCCATCAGGCAAAGCGCGAGCCCGGCAAGCTGCGTGGCACGGCGCGACTGGATTGGAAAAGCCTTCATCTTTGGAGCGCTCCTCGGGTGCGGTTGGGTTTTGCAGGCGTTCGCTTATGAGTATGCTTCGTGGTTGGCCATCGTACATGGAGCGGTGAAGGCGGGTCCAGATGCCGTTGACGCGGTGATCTTGGCAGGAGAGGTTGACAAGGCGGCCCCCGGGCCGGACAAGCATGGGAATGCAGACAAGTGCTGCGGAGAGACGCGCCACCATGGCTTCCAACAGGATCGATCGCCGTCAACTGTTTTGCCGCTCGGCCGCGCTTGTGGGCAGCGTGGGGCAGCTCGCGGGCATACGGACCGCTGGCGCCGCGAAACCCGGCGTAAGTGCCAGCTACGCATTCCGCCCCATCACGGCGGGGGTGTGTTCCGTGGCTCCGTCATGGCAAGATGGGGAGCATGACGCAGGACGAAGCGAAACTGCTGGCCGCCAGACGAGCCGTGGAGTTCATCGAGGACGGGATGGCTGTCGGCCTCGGCACCGGAACAACGGCGACGCTCTTCATCCGGGAACTCGGCAGGCGCGTCGCAGGCGGGCTGCGCATTCGGGCCATCGCCACTTCGGACGCCAGCCGCAACCTGGCCCGTGAGCTCGGTATCCCGATCACCACCTTCGCCGAAACGCCGGTGCTGGACCTGAATGTCGACGGCGCTGACGAGGTGGCGCCGGGTTTGGCGCTCATCAAGGGCGGCGGCGGCGCCCATTTGCGCGAGAAGATCGTGGCCTCGGCGGCCCGGCAGTTCATTGTCGTCGCCGATTCAACGAAAGTGGTGCAGCAGCTCGGCCAGTTTCCGCTTCCCGTCGAGGTCATCCAACTCGCCCTGCCACTGGTCGAGCGCCGGTTGCAGGCCCTGGGGCTGAACCCGACGCTGCGCCCTGCCCGCAATGCGGCTGGTCCTGAGAAACCCTGGATCACCGACGAAGGCAACCTCATCCTGGACTGCCATTGCGGCGCGATCCGTGACCCGGAGAAGACCGCGGCGGAGATCCGTGCGATCGTGGGCGTCGTCGAACATGGACTGTTCCTGAACATGGCCACACTCGCGCTGGTTGCCGGCGAGGGCGGCGTGGAAGAGCTGCGGCCCTGAATGGCCAGGGCGGCTCTACGGGTCTTCTGCCTCTCCGCGGCGCTCGCCTCCGCGATGCAGGGGCAACAGCCGTCTTCGAGCACGGAACAGGCGATCCCGACGCTGCACGTCACCTCGCAGCTGGTGCTCGTGGACGCCTCGGTCGAGCGGAAGAAGACGGGCGAGCCCGTCGAGGGGCTCACGCCGGCCGACTTCGTCCTGACCGAGGACGGCACGCCGCAGACGATCACCTCGATCAGCCAGGATCAGCTGCCGCTCTCGCTCGTGCTGCTCTTTGACCTGACCGACACCGTGCATCCGGTCTTAATTCACCTGTCCGGCGGCGCGGCTGCCGTGCTGCGCCATCTGCGGCCGGGGGATGAGGTTGCGGTGATGACCTTTTCTTCGCACACGAAGCTCCTGCAGCCGTTCACGCGCGACCGCATGAGTGCGATGGAGGGCCTTGATGAGGCATCGGCCAGCTATGACCGCAGCGAGCCCAACTTTGTCTTCGAAGACCTGTGGGAGGCCACGCAACAGAGTAAGGAGACGCACATATCCGGCGCTCGCCGGGTGCAGATCTGGCTCACGGACGGCTCTGCGAACGACCAGGACAGCGAACGCAGCCTCGCCCACCATGCGCCTGCGGTGCTGCACGACGAAAGATCCGCGACCGACGCTCTGCTTGGATCCGAGGCAGTGGTGAGCGTCTTGCTCGAGCGCAGTTCCCTGCCCATCACCGGTCGCTTCGGCGACCTGGAGCACCTTGCCGAACTCACCGGCGGTCCGGTGCTGCACGCCACCGAGAGCGATGTCGACCAGCAATTAACGGCGTTGCTCGACACCCTGCGTCAGCGCTACACCCTCGGCTACCGCCCCAACGCGGCAAAGCCTGACGGAACCCTTTGTCATCTAAAGCTGACATTCAGCCCGGCTTTCTTCGCTGCGCATCCCGGCGTGCGCGCCAGGGATCTGGTCGTACGCTCGCGGGGGAGTTACCTGCGCACGAATCAGCGCTAACCTGCACAGACTCCTAGCATCGCCGTCCCCGAAATCGCCATCCCATATCGCATGACGACTGCGGCGAACGGCATGCAACGGGGCAATAACTGGTTTATTACGGG
>CAXTMY010000073.1:0-10528 GCA_964245565.1 uncultured Acidobacteriaceae bacterium
TACTAATCGCCCGTTCGGCTTGTCCATAGAATTAACTCTGTGCAGTTCGCACCGAGATACATTCAACACAAGCCTTGTATCGTCAAAGAAACACAAGCAACATGCTCAATCGATTTCGTTGTGAGACATCCGGCGGCCCGGTGAAGAGGACACCGGGAGCAGCGAGGTAAAGGCCGCTGCCGAACGCCAACAGGTTTACCGGTGACCATACTGCGAGGGTCCCACCCGTTCCCATCCCGAACACGGAAGTTAAGCCTCGCTGGGCCGATGGTACTGCACGCGTAAGTGTGTGGGAGATTAGGTGATCGCCGGTAATAACATCGAACAGCCCGCCTTCCCGGTGGGCTGTTTTGTTTTTTGACGAAGCGTTCCCGGCTCTGCCCGGGTCATTTGCAGACCGCTTTGCCAGACTCCCCGCACTTTGCATCGAGCACCATGCCCAGGATCGCCATGTAGGTCGCGCCGGAGACGGAACGGCTCTCGTCCTTGTCAATGTTTACCTTGTGCGCTACGACAAGGTCATACAGAGGAAAGACCGTGATGTACTGGCCGCCGGCGCCCATCGCCGAAAAAGCCCCCTGATATGGGCCGGTCATCACATCGCCCGGGTACTTGGGGGCATCCCACGCCCACCAGAGCATGCCGTAGCCCCAACGGCCGGTCCATCCGGGCGACCAGTACCAGTCGCCGATTTCGTTGAAGTGCGTCGTCGGGTAGGTGCTGAACTGGATGGTGCCCGGGGTCGCCCCAGAGCGCTTTTCCCCAGACCCGTTCAACAACGCAAACAGGCCCAGCCGGGCCATGTCGCGGGTCGAAAGATAGATTGCGTACTCGAAGGGATTGGTCACGGTTCCATAATTCTTCTTGTGCCGTGTTCGATCGAAGTCCTCGAACCGCAGTGGAATGGCGAGGTGGTCGCGGAGGGCGTCAAAGATGTCTTTGTGCGTGAGCTTCTCAAAGGCGATGCCGGCGGCGTCGAAGTCCCAGTTGTTGTAGAAGAAGCGGGTACCGGGGCAGGCTGAACCGCGCTTGGGGAGAATCGTTTCCTGCCCCTGGCTCCCGGTCCGGTACATGGCATCGTCGAGGGGCAGCCCCCGATGCGCTTCCACGGCAAACAGCAGGTCAAGAACGCTCTTCCGAACGGAGGCTGTCTTGCTAACCAGAGACACATCGCCGTACTCAAAGGCGACGTGGCTGCGGGAGACGACCATCATGGCGTCGGTCTGATGCGTTTCGAGGAAGCTGCGCAGCGCTGCAAGCCGTGCTGCCGAGAAGCCCTCACATCCGTTTGGCGTCGCGTTCGGTTTGCGGTCGCGTACAGTTGGTGTCATGTTCTGTCCGTGTCTCGAGACTGTCCTGGCCTGCCTTCTCCTCGTGGCCGCGCCGATGACGGCTGCGGCTTCCGTGGTCCCGCAATGTCGCGATGTCACGCTTTCGGCGTCGTTCCTGGCTGAGACGACGCCTGGGCAGGGAAGCGGTTTCTACCTCACCGTACAGAATCGCCGCCCGGCCCCCATTGCCATTCCCAGGCCGATGCCGCTGAGCGTGCACTGGTACGCACAACAAGGCGGGCGCTGGCTCTGGAGGGCATCGAGCGGATCGGGGGGCAGCCTGGCCAATGCGCTGCGGGAGAACGGGCCATTGCTGGCTGACTCGGGCTCGCCGACAGACGGGCCGGTCACGCTCGCATCCATTCCGGGGCATTCCTCTTATAGCTGGACAGTCTTTGCGGGGGCGAACCCCGTCTTACGCTACAGGCCGGGTTGTCAGCACTGCACCTATCGAGGCGAGGAGCAGTTTCACGCGGTCGTTGCCTATGCGTATCAACCATCGGAAAGGATGGCTTTGGGAACAGGTCCAGCCGCTGCGCGGCTGCTCAACTGCGGATTACGCAGTAACCCGGTCGTGATGCCGCCGCTGCCGGTTTCGTCCGACCCGCACAACTCTACAGCCCGCTAGGTGTCTTCACCAGCGTAGGAGGATTACTCAATGCGTCACGGATTTCGTACACTCGCCTTTCACAGCGCGCTCTGCCTGACCCTGCTTTCAGGCACCGCGCTGCTCGCCCAGGACTCGCAACAGGATCAGGGAACCGGCACAGGGATGCACCACGGGCATGGCCCGATGTCGCCCGAGCGCGAACTCGAACACATGACCAAGGCGCTCGATCTCACGAGCGACCAGCAGGCGCAGATCAAGCCGATTCTGCAGGATCGCCACGACCAGATGATGCAGCTTCATCAGGACCAGAGCATGTCCCAATCCGACAGGATGACGAAGATGCAGGCACTCGACCAGTCGTCGAACAGCAAAGTGGAAGCCGTCCTGAACGATCAGCAGAAGACCAAGTACGAGCAGATGATCCAGCGGCGTGAGCAGCACATGCACGGCGGCAACGGCCAGGGCGGGGATGCGCAACCCCAGTAGGGGGATTGCTTCCTTCCCGGCAGCGAGCTTTTGTGGGGGCATCGTCTGTGACGCTGCCCCTGCTTGCGTTTAATTGACGGAAGCGCCCGGCTGCTGGGCCGCGGAGGCCTGGAAGCGTTTGTACTGGTCGTCGGTGATCTGGACCTGGATGTGGTAACCGAAGAAGATGGCCGCCTTCGCTTCGACGTGAACGGTCGCGCCGGTGGGCAGCCAGACCTCGTTGTTGATGAGTTTCTGGTCGAAGGTAAAGCTGGAGCCGGTGGAGAGGGAAACGAGGCCGAGCTCCAGGCGAAGCGGACTGTCGAGGGTAGCATCGACGCGGCGCACCTGGTTGTCCTGCTCGTCGATCCAGATGGTGCCGGAGAGGTGCTTGGAGGCGTCTTCGGCGATGCCGTGGGTGGCAACAGAAGGATCGCCTTTGAAGTCGACCGCGATCATCGGGCGGTTGTCCATGGTGACGCGGCGCTCGTTGAAGAAGCGCTGAATCTGGAGCAGGCGGGCGATGCTGACCTGGTGCCTGCTGTTGAGCGGGTCGCCGGGCGGGGTCTGCTGCGCCTGCTGCACCTTGCCCGTGATGTGGGCTGTTTCCTTCGCTTCCTCGGCCGGGTCGAGCGCTTTGCCGTTCCGGCGCATGAGCCGCTGGATGGGGTGACCGTTGACGTAGAAGACGTTGTACTCGCGGGACTCTTCCTTTTTGACGGCCCCGTGTTTGTCGAGCTCGTGCATCACCTGCAGCTCGCGATAGGTGTAGGACTCGCGGGTCTTGTCCAGCTTGAGCTGGTTGGCCTCAACCTGCCGGATCAGCGTGGGCACTGGCGGAAGGCCCTGCGCCCGCGCGGCAGGGGGCAAACCGGGCAGCAGAACGGCGAGTAGGCAGCAGACCCTGAACCGATCGATCATGAGCGATGGACCTCCGCAGGTACCATGGATGGGCCGTTTCGATGCAAAAGCGTCGCAAAAGGCAGGGCTATGCGCTATGATTCGACCGAACCCTAGCGGATTTTATGATTCTGACTCTTTTCTCTTTTGGCATTTCCTGGGCTATTTACGCCTTCGCTTTTTTCATTCTGGCTAGTCATCTGTCTGGCTTTCACAGCGTATACATGCAATCGACGTTTCTTATCGGCTTTACGGTAGGTTTCGTGAATGCCCTGATTATCAAAAGTGCGCGCGTGATGGCGTTCGAGGTGCCGATGGGGCTGCTGTATGTTCTCATCGCCGTCGCCGATTTTCTGCTGATCATGGCCACCAGCAATGTCCCGCTCGGCTACTACGTCACCGGCCACAAGAGCGCGGTGATTGTCTCGATCGTGCTCGGTGTGGTCGCGTTCGTCACCGAGTTCGTGAAGGAGAAGTTCCGGGCCGACGTTCGTTAACGGAATACTCGTTCCATAGATACGGAAACGAAGAAAGCCTGCTTCGGCAGGCTTTTTTCTCTGCGGGTACGTCGGCAGGACGGAATCGGCTTACTTGCCGCCGGAGAGCTTCTGGGTCGCGATCTGGGCGGCGATCGAGTTCTTATCCGTGTCCTTGATCTGCGCGTAGAGCACCTTGGCGGCCTGCGGGTTCGTGGTTTCCTCCGAGGCTGCCAGGGCGAGCCGGGCGGCGCTGGCCGAGACGGTGAGGGTCGGGTGCGCGATCACGGAGCGGTACAGGTCGGCTGCCTGGGACTGCCGGCCGGTATTCTGGTACAGGCTCGCGAGCGCCATCTTCGCCAGCGCGCCGAGACCGCCGCCGGAGCCAGAGGCCTTCTTCAGGTCGGTTTCGGCAAGCGCATTGTCGCCCATATCCATGGCCGTCAGTCCGGCGAAGTACCGGGCGTTTGCCCCGGCTTTTGACCAGCCGTACTTGCCTGCGACCTGCTGGAACAGCGGGTTGGCATCCTTGGCACGGGCCGCCACCGAGGGGTAGATCTTGACGTTGGGGATGGGCGGCTCGCCGGGCTGCTGCACCGGCGAGTCATAGACATCCATGGCACTGCCGAATGCGACCTGCGCCTTTTGCACCTGGTTCGAGATCCAGATGGAGCCCGCGAGCACGCCGAGGAGAATGACGGCGAGAACCACGGAGAGCCGAACCACCAGCTGCCGGTTATGTTCGAGCCAGGAGGGGGTCGCGGAGCCTACACGCGAGAAGGTGCCGGCAGGTCTGGTTGTGATGTCCACTGGGTTCTTATCAGGCCTTATGGGAGGGAGTCGGCAGCCGGGGATAACGCAGGACCGCCTTCAAACAGCTTAAAGCATTTTCGCTGCCTGCGGAGCGGGCCCGCGTCCTGACGGCTTTTCCAGGCGGAAAAGCCGGTGGCACACCCCGGGTCCCTCTCTGCGGCTGCGTGGCGATGCTTTTCACCCCGGCGCGGACAGCCTTTGAAGGACGGAAGGCTAGGCAGCGCGACCGGGATCGGCGATTTCGCCGTTTTCGATTTTTTCCTGGCAGCGGATGCAGTTTGCGGTCCAGGGCACGGCTTCCAAGCGTTTTTCGCCGATGATGTCGCCGCAGTGCTGGCACTCGCCGAACGAGCCGTCCTCGAGGCGATCGAGAGCGGAGCGGACCAGCGTCAGCTGGTTGTGGCCCTGCGTTCCCTGCAGGAAGATGAGTTCTTTCTGGTAGGACTGGACAGCCTGGTCGGCTGCGTCCTGCAGATCGTCGGTGCTGGTTTCCCGACCTTCCCGGGCAGCGGACTGCATGGTGCGCTCGAGTAAGGCCTGCTGGCTACGCAGCTTCTGCTCAAAACGGCGAAGAGACTCTGGGGAACGGGTGGTCACGTTGAAGCTCCTGGGGAATTCGATTGGCCGGGTGATTTGGTCGCTTATTTGGACGCAGCCGAGGGTGAAAAATATGTTTGCCATGCGCGCCTTTTTTTTGCTAGGCCATGTCCAGGCGACAGCTCGCGGGAGCTTCGCATAGGGAGTGGCTTTGGCGCCGGGAAGGCCGCGGGCGCATGCCTCGGGATGGAAAGTGCGCGATGCGCCTCGCGCACTTGCCCGCGAGGCGTGGTCCCAGTAGGCTGGAGTGGCTATGTATGACGACTTTCATGTTTCCGACCACTGGACCGGCGAGGATCTGCACTGTCGCTGGAAAGCTGTTGTGGTGGCCATTGCAACGCGCCATGCCGATGCAGTCGATATCCGCTTCGACGTGAACGGGCGGCCGCTCTGGATCGCGATGCCCTGCGTGGCGTGGGTGGAGCAGAAGCGGCGCACCGGCTACGTGATCACCGACCAGATGGCGGCGCAGATCGCCGGCCGCTACCTCAAGCAGTCCGTGGAGAACGGCTACGATAACGGCCGCGAGATGTACACGATGAGCGTGGAGGAAGTGCTGGAGGGCCTGGAGGCCGTGCTGAAGGAAGCAGGCGGCACGGCAAACCTGCCGGCCCTGCCGCGCACCGGCGATGCCGAGGCCATGACCTACTGGGGCAAGCTGCGGCCGGACAGCTAGAGCACGGCGCGATCTTCCGGATTGCGCTGGGCTGCGCTCAGCGCACCGCGAGCGTCCGGCGAACGGCCTCGGCGTAGGGGGTTTTGCTGAGGCTGCCGAGCAGCGCGCGCAGGCGCGCATCGTCGAGCAGCACGCTGTCGTCCAGCAGGTACTGCATTTCGGCCAGTTCCCGGATGTAAGGGTTCATGGCGCGCACAAACCGCATCATCAGCGGTCCGGGCACCTTGTATTTCTCAGGCTTTTTTTCTGTGGCGAACACCAGCTCGATCATCGCCCGGATCGTGGTGACGCCAGGACCGGCCAGGTTCCATGCGCCTGCTGTTTCTCCGGACCAGGCGGCATCGGCATCGAGCAGGTCGAGGATAGTGGCGGCCGCGTCCGGGACGAAGACAAATTCGTGCGGGCGGTCGATGGGGCCGAGCACCTGGGCCTCGGTTCCACGCTTGGCTGCCTGGAAGACGCTCCACAAGTGGCTCTGCTCGATCCTGGGGCCGTACAGGTCGGCTAAGCGCAGCACCCCGGTGGCGAAGCGCCCGGGGAGGTGCGCGGCTGAGACGCGGTCTTCCTGGTCACGGCGGATCCTGCCTTTCCGCGTGACCGGATCGCGCGGATGATCTTCGCGGATCGGCTCGCCGAAAGGCGGCGAGTAGCTCCAGTTGGAGCTGACCAGCAGAAAACGCCCGGCGCCCGCGGCTTTGGCGGCGGCAAGCGCCCGCTCGACCAGGGTGAGGTTATCGGCGAAGGTCCACAGCGGCGCGCCGATGAGGTAAACCACGGTGCCGGCACCGGCGCAGGCCAGGGCAAAGGCGTCCTTGTCGGCGAGATCCCATTGCAGGTGTTCGCAGTGCGGGTCTTCGTGGAAGCGGACCTGCAGGGCGAGCAGGGAGCGGCCGACCACGCGGTAGTCGAGCCCGCGCGCGCTTAGCAGCGGCCCGAGGGTTCTGCCGATGGCGCCATTGGCGCCGAGAAGGACGACTTTACCGGGAATGGCCATAGAGCTCTACGCTAAAGCAATTTCACTCCCCACATCGAGGGGCCGGCACATGTGCGCGTGAGTCACTGGAGCGTGGAGTTGGCCCTCTGCACCAAAAGTGAAAATGTTATAGGCAATTTTCTTGGAGATGGCGCGGCGGCTGCGTTTGCTGCCAGACCGACCGCAGGCCGGAATGCCGCATCCTAGGGAGCGTGAGGGTGCGGCAGGGCCGGTCGCGCGCCCGGGAAAAGGGGACAATGCATGCAGCTTAAGTCATTACGCGCGTTGCTGATCGATGAGCTCCAGGAAATCTACATTTCTGAAACGCTGGTGGAGCAGGAATTTGGACGGATGGTGCGCGGGGCAGACGCGAAGGAGTTGAAAGAGGCGTTCAGCAGGCACGTGGAGGAAACGAAGGTGCAGCTGGAGCGGCTGAACCATATCTTCGGGCTGCTGAAGGAGAACCCGCGCGGCGGACGCGCCGGCAGCATGAAGGCGCTGCTGCAGGAAAGTGAAGACCGCATGGGCAACGGCGGCGACCGGCACGTGGTGGATGCGGCGCTGATCGCGATCGCGCAGCGCATCAAGCACTGGGAGATCGCGTCCTACGGCGTCGCGCAGACCTTCGCGTCGCTGATCATAGAGCCGGAGATTGCCGAGCTGCTGGGCAAGACGCTGGCCGAGGAAAAAGCCACCGATGGACTGCTGACCAAGATCGCGCAGGAGGTCAATGTGGGCGCGAAGGTCTCGGCATAAGCGCGAGGAAAGAACAGGTGCGCCGGCAAACCTTTTCGTAACTTACACATCCGACAAGGGGCATAGCCGCGGGATCGCGACAGCATTTCCACTTCACGACACGCGAAGCCTGGAAATGCTCTACATTACGCGCTCTGCAAGGGAGAAAGCGCATGTTTCTGATTCTTGGGATTGTTTTGTTCGTGGCCTGGATCCTGGGCTTTGCCGTCTTCCACGTTGCAGGGTTTTTTATCCACCTGCTGATTATCTTCGCCGTGATCTCGATTATCTTCCACTTCATTCGAGGGTCGCGGGCGTAGCGGGCGAGGCACAGAAAAAGGCTGCGCCTCCGAATCGGGACGCAGCCTTTTCCTTGCATGCGGATGTTGGAGCATTTCTTCCATGGCTGTATCGGGCCAGTGATGGTGAGCGTGGCTTTTCCTTCGAGAAAAGCCACATGCCGTGGATGCCGCGGGAGAAATGCTCTATTCGTCGTAGTGCAGCAGGCTGAAGACGTCGTGCTGCGGGAAGCGCTCGCGGCCTTTCAGGAAGTCGAGCTCCACGGCGAAAGCCAGGCCGGCGACCTCGCCGCCGAGCTGTTCGACCAGCTGCAAGGTGGCGTCCATGGTGCCGCCGGTGGCGAGCAGGTCGTCGACCAGGAGCACCCGCTGCCCGGGCGCGATGGCGTCCTTGTGCAGCTCGAGCGAATCGGAACCGTATTCGAGGTCGTAGCTGACGCGGATGACCTCCGCCGGAAGCTTTTTCGGCTTGCGGACCGGGGCGAAGCCTGCGTTGAGGCGGTAGGCAAGCGCGGGGCCGAAGATGAAGCCGCGCGCCTCGATGCCGAGGACCAGGTCGATGTCCATGTCGATGTAGTGCGCGGCGAGCGCGTCGATCAGCGCGGCGAACCCCTTGCGGTCCTTGAGCAGGGTGGTGATGTCGTAGAAGAGGATGCCGGGTTTGGGGAAGTCCGGCACGGTACGGACCAGGCCTTTCAGAAAATCGGTGCTGCTCTCGTGGCTCGTCGTTCCGGTGGTGTCAGTCGGCATCGGTTACCAGGCTCCTTCAATGGTGAATGCTCCCAGTGTATCGGCTTGGCCAGGGGAAAGGTCTTCTTCAACAACGCGGTCGACGCGGCTGCCGCGCGGGCCCTGCTCAAGCGCGGCGCGCAGCTTTGCGAGCGCATCGAGCGGCCCGGCGGCCATGACCTCCACCGCGCCGCCCTGGGTGTTGCGCACCGAGCCGCGCAGGCCCAGTGCCGCGGCTTCGCGATGGACGAACCAGCGAAAGCCGACACCCTGCACCCGGCCCTCGACGCAGTAATGCCGCGCGGCCTCTTGGCTGCTCTCTGCCATACGCTCAAGTCTTCCAGATACGGCTTGCGGGAGCAAGCTGCTGCTGAAAGCGAAAGCCAAAGCCGATACGGCGGCTGGAGCCGGTTGCTGCGTCCAACGAAAAGAATCCTGGTAAACAGGCAAGAGATGGAGGAAAGCCTTGAAGAACGACATGGAAGATCGGGGAAGCGGAACGCAGAGCGCAGCACCAGAGGAAGGACAGGCAGCCCCGTTTACGCGCCGCGCCTTTGTGGGCACAGCAGCCCTTGCCGGCATGGGGCTGGCTGGGATGAAAGCGATGGCGCAGACTCGCTCGGAACTGATCACCGGGCGAGAGGATGACAACGCGAGCGACCCGGGACCCGAAAACACGGTGCTGGAGGAGCTGAACCCCGACTCGAACATGCCGCCGTTTACCGACAAAGGCAACGTTCCTTCTACCTGGTACTCGTTTGACCTGACGCCGAAACGGCTGCAGGGCGGCGGATGGACCCACCAGGTGACGGAGCGGGAGCTGCCGCACTCGAACGACATCGCCGGGGTAAACATGCGGCTTACCGCGGGGTCGTTCCGCGAACTGCACTGGCATACCGCCGACGAGTGGGCGATTGTGCTGACGGGCAAGGCGCGGGTGACGCTGATGCAGGCGGATGGCAAGATGTTCATCGACGACGTGGGAGCGGGCGACCTGTGGTATTTTCCGGCCGGGTTACCGCACTCGATCCAGGGGCTTGAAGGCGTCGGCACGGAGTTTCTGCTGGTGTTCGACCAGGGCAATTTTTCTGAAGACGACACGTTCCTGCTCTCGGAGTTCCTGGCCCACACCTCGCCCGAGCTGATCAAAAAGAACATGGGCTGGACGCGCGAGGAGTGGGACAAGCTGCCGCCGACCGAGCTGTACATCTTCAAGGCGCCGCTGCCTGACTCGCTCGAAGCGGACAAGCGGTTCCTGGGAGACAACCTGGAGACCGAGAACAAGTACACGTTCAAGATGTCGACAATGCAGCCGACATCCAGCAATACGGGCGGAAGCGTCAAGGTGGTCGACTCCAGCAATTTTCCTGTATCGGCGAACATCTGCTCAGCGCAGGTTACGCTGAAGCCGGGCGGCCTGCGCGAGATGCACTGGCACCCGAATGTAAGCGAGTGGCAGTACTGGATCAAGGGCAAAGGCCGCATGACCATCGTGACGACCGGCGCCAAAGCCCGCACCATCGACTTCAACGCGAACGATGTGGGCTTTGTGCCGACGATGGCCGGGCATTGCATCGAGAACACCGGGACCGAAGACCTGGTGTTCCTGGAAATGTTCAAGGCGCACCGGTACATGGACGTGTCGCTGAACGAGTGGATCGCGCGCATGCCGGACAAGATGGCGCAGGCGCACCTCAAGCTGCCGATCTCTGTGATCCGCAGGGCTCCGCAGACCAAGATCAATACACTGCCGAAGTAGGGAGCCGATGGTAAGTCAAGGACCATACCCCCTGCGCGGGATGCGGTCCCTTCTGGCGCATAGCGCTATTCGGGACGTGTAGACGTAGCTTCGCGAGAAGTGGGGGGGGCGCCGGCGCCCGCGCCGGGGGGCGGGGGGGGGGGGGGCCCCCCCCAACGGGGGGTG
>CAXTMY010000073.1:10538-13651 GCA_964245565.1 uncultured Acidobacteriaceae bacterium
CCCCCCCCCCCCCCCCCCCCCCCTGGGCCCCGGCCCCCCCCCCACCACGCCAAAGGCGTAGTAAAAACCCACGGAGTGGGCGCATCCCGCGCAGGGGGTCTGGCCTTTGAACTACTCAGCTCAGCGCTACGCCGGTGCGTCGAGCTCTGACAGTGCCAGCGTGAGTGCGCGGATGGTGTTGGCGTCGGCGTGTTCGCCGAAGCCCTGCACCTGCGCGAGCGCGGCGTGTAGCGCGGTATCGAGCGGTTTGCGCTCGGCGGCGCCGAAGCGGCGCACCGCGTTGAGCAGCGCGACCGATGCGTGGAAGAAGACGAACGGCTGCTCCACGCGCATGCGCTCGGCGAGCCACGGCACGGTGCGCATCTCCGGCTTAAGCTGCAGGATGCAGATGGCGGCGAGCCTGCGGCCGGGTGAGCCGGCGGCGTTCATCAGTTCGTCGAGCAGGAAGTCGGCGGCGAGCGCGAGGGTGCGCATTTTTGCGACCACGCCGTTCATGGCGCGGGTGCGGTCCGGGCCGGAGTGCATGGAGGCGCGGGTCGTCTCGTACTCCTGCGCGAAGCCCAGCATACGCGCCTTGATCGCGGCCTCGGCCGAGTCGCGCAGCGTGGAGTTGGGCGCGGCATCGAGCAGGGAGCGGACGCGCGTGGCGGCGGCGACCTGCGTCGTCGAGATGGTCTCGGCCGTTTCCGTGCCGGGCGGGGCGATGCGCGCCAGCGCGGAGGGCGGCAGCACCGGCGCGCCGAGCGCCGCGGACTCGCTCTGCGCCACCTGCTGCTGCACATCGCGGTCGAACTCGATCTGCCAGATTTTAAAGCGGGTCGCGCCTTCGGCCACGCCGACTGCGGCCTTCAGCAGCTCCCGCGCCGGCTCGCGGAACCACCAGAGGACGAGGCCGATGAGCACCGGCCAGACGATCGCCGAGCAGATGGCCGCGATGCCGGTCAGCATGCCCGGCGTATCGGCGGCGTGGTCTCCCAGAGCGACGAAATGCAGGGCGGCGGGGTCAACGGCGAAGATAAGGCAGAACATGAAGGCGTTCCTTCGGGTTTTTCATGCTTCGTGGAGCGCTAACCGCGGAAGCGAGCGCGAGTCGGTTCATCCGGCGGCATGGTCTCTGGCAAAAAGCCCTGGATAATCCAGACTACGGTCCACAGAATGATTCCGAGAATCATTAAAGGCAGGCTGAGGTGAATCAAGAAGCTGAATACGCCAACGAAGCCTGCGTCCGGTGCGTATCCCAGTGCATTGGTTAAGACAGACGTCAGCACAAGAATGGCACTGAGCAGGAGTGCGACGGTGCCTACGATTCGGAGTCGCTTGAGTCCTCGGCGCCAGTACATAGCCACAGATGGTAGCTGGCAGCGGCTGCGGAAGCAAGATGACGCGCAGGGTGTGCCCTTAAGCAGCCACGACCTGGAAGCCAGCCTGCGTGGCCGCCTGCAGCAGCGGCGCATCCCCGGAGAGGAAGACGCAGCGCTGCGGCACGCCCGCCGCCCAGACCCAGGCAGCGGCAAGCTGCAGGGCATCCGCGGCTCGCAGCGGGTAGCTCGCCAGGAACAGCTCCGCCTGCGTTCGTAACGGTTCACTCGGCTGCAGCTCGCGCCAGCTGCGTCGCAGCTGTTGCAGTCGTAACCCCGCGCCGGCGTGTTCCTGGGCTGTCAATTGTCCCATCCGGAGCAGGCGCTCAAACGCGCTGCGCATCTCGACCGACGTGGCCCACCAGACGACGATCCGGTATTGCTGGAGCAGTTGGCGCACGGCAGGGCTCGGCTGCTGTTGCACACACAGCGGCACCAGGGCACTGGTGTCCCAGAAAGCAGGATTCACCGGTCGCCCCGGCTGTCGATAGAGGCCTGGACTGCCGCCTCATGCGAAACGCTTCCGGCGCGTTCCTCAAAGAACCGCGCCCAATCCATCTCCTGCTCCGGCATCTTCATCGCGCCCGAGGCGACGAGCTGTGCCTCCTGCTCCCAGCCCGCGTCGGGATGAAACGGCAGAATACGCGCGACCGGGACATTGCGATCCCGGACGACGATCTCTTCTCCGTTCCGCACGTGTTGCAGGTAGCCGCTCAGCTGGTTTTTGAGCTCGCCGATGTTTACCGTTCGCATGGCATGAGATTACCCGAACTTGGCTAACTTGTCCAAGATTGGCCTGTCAGAGAATCACGCTCGTGAAAGGTACGTGCCTTCAGCCGTGTCCACGCGGATCTTCTCGCCCTCGTTGATGAACGGGGGCACCTGCACCACCAGTCCGGTTTCAAGCTTGGCCGGCTTGGTGACCGAGGACGCGGTCGCCGACTTGAGACCGGGCTCGGTCTCGATGACGGTGAGCTCAACGGTCTGGGGCAGGTCGATGCCGACCGGGACGCCGTCAAACATGGAGACGGTGATGGAGAGGTTGGCCGTGAGGTACTCGACCGCATCGCCGAGCGTGTCGCGCTTGAGGTTCAGCTGCTCGTAATTGCTCGTGTCCATGAAGTAGTAATCGTCGCCGTCGTTGTAGAGGAACTCCATCGGGATCTCGTCGACGACGACGCGCTCGATCGGGTCGGGCGAGCGGAAGCGGTGCTCGAACATGGAGCCGGTGCGCAGGTTGCGCAGCTTGGCCTGGATAAACGCGCGCAGGTTGCCGGGCGTGCGGTGCTCGACGGCAAAGACGGTGTGCAGCTCGTTGTTGAACTTGATGATCATGCCCGGACGCATCTGGGTGGCGGGGATCGCCATACGGGAGAACTCCTTCAGGGGATTGGTGCGGAAATGGCGCGGTATGCGCAGGCGGGTGGCAATCGGTGGTTGCCGGGCCGACTCCATTTTAGAGTATTTCTCCCAGGGCTGTGCGCCGTGGGAGAAATGCTCTACTCGCCGCCGAAAACCCTGGAGAAGAAGTGCCCGATGGAACGGAAAAAGCCGTGTTTGCGAACAGGCGGCTGCGCGGGCGCGGGTGCGGCGGCCGGCGCCTGCGCCGCGGCGAGCGCAGGCGGCGCGGCGGGGGGTGTGCCGGGGGGGGTATTCGGGTGGCGCGCGGGGGGCGATGGGCTAGAACCCGCGCGCAGGACGGGAGCCTTCGCGCGAGCCGCGCGCGGCCGGGTCACCGTCCCGCCCGACCTCGCC
>CAXTMY010000074.1:0-13532 GCA_964245565.1 uncultured Acidobacteriaceae bacterium
CGGCTTCATAATCGTCCAGAACATGGTGTGGTTCACATGGCCGCCGCCGTTGTTGCGCACCACCGTCTTCACATCCTCGGGGACCGTGTCGAGTGAGCGCAGCAGGTCTTCTGGCGTATGCTTGCCCAGCTCCGGGTGCTTTTCAATCGCGCCGTTCAGGTTTGTCACGTAAGTCTGGTGGTGCTTGTCGTGGTGAAGTTTCATCGTCGCTTCGTCGATATGGGGTTCCAGCGCAGCGTAGTCGTAGGGCAGCGGGGGCAGTTCGTAGGCCAAGTTTCCTCCTCAGGTTGGCCGCGCGCCTTTGCCGGCGCGGGCGGTTCACTTTTATAAGGATGCAGATGATGGCCGGCGGGCGCACGCAAACGCGACGGAACCTTCGCTTCCTGCATCCTCTGAAGAGAGGAATCGGTTACGCCCGGTTTTTCATCTGTATGGTAAGGAGAAGACTTGACGGACGCGAGGGTCACACGCAGCAGACGCATCGGCCGCAACAGGATCGCTGGAAGTGCCGCTGGAAATGCCATTGACTGATCGCCCCCTTACCCGCCGAGACCTGATGCGAGCTGCCGCCGCTGCTGCCGCCAGTGGCGCCGTCACGCTCGGCTCCCCGGCCGCGCGCGCCATGCGCGGCCCCACTCCCGGCTGGCAGAACCAGCCGGTCGCGCCCAAAACCACCCCCGGCCAGCAGCCGCAGCCCGAGCAGGCCGCTGCCGAAAAATACACCCACCCGCCGGGCCAGTTCATCAACCGTCCGCTCACCCAGGTCTCCAAGCAGGCCGACATGCTGCTGGACGAGATGGAGGAGCGCGGCTCGCAGTTCTTCTACAACGAGGCCAGCCCCAAGACCGGCCTGGTGCGGGACCGTGCCGCGGCAGCCGGGCTTTCCGCCTCGCGCGTCGCCTCCATCGCCGCCACCGGCTTCGGGCTCAGCGTGCTCTGCATCGCCGCCAGGCGCGGCTACCTGCCCGCCATCGAGTGCGAGGCCCGCGTCGAGAAGACGCTCGCCTTTCTGCTCGAAGACTGCCCGCACGAGCACGGCTTCCTCTACCACTTCATCGATATCGAGAGCGGCCAGCGCATGTTCGAGTCCGAGCTCAGCTCCATCGATACCTCGCTGCTGCTCTGCGGCGTCCTGCTCTGCCGCCAGTACTTCGCCGGCAACGCCCGCATCGCCGCACTTGCCACAACCTTCTACCGCCGCATCGACTGGCAGTGGATGCTCGACGAAGGCCAGACGCTTTCGATGGGCTGGCTGCCCGACGGCGGCTTCTTGAAGCACCGCTGGGATATTTACGCCGAGCTCATGACGATGTACCTGATGGCCATCGGCTCGCCCACGCACCCCATCCCGGTCTCCACCTGGAACGCGCTGCAGCGGCCCCTGGTCCAGTACGGCGGCATCGATTACATCTCCGGCCTCGCGCCCCTGTTCATCCACCAGTACGCGCATGCCTGGTGCGACTACCGCGACGTGCGCGACCTCCACGCCAACTACTTCACCAACTCCATCGCCGCCACCCGCGCCCACCAGCTCTGGTGCCTGGTGCTGGGCCAGAAGTTCAACTGGATCGACCAGAATATGTGGGGCATCACCGCTTCCGACTCGAAGGACGGCTACCGCGTCTGGGGCGGTCCACCGTCCATCGGCCCGCTCGACGGCACGCTCGTACCCTGCGCCGCCGCCGGCTCGCTCCCGTTCCTGCCCGCCGAGTGCTCGCACGTGCTCATGAGCATGCGCGAGAAGATGGGTGACCGCGTCTGGACCCGCTACGGCTTTGTCGACGCGTTCGACGTGAAAGGCAACTGGTTCGCCGAAGACGTGCTCGGCATCGACCAGGGCATCAGCGTCATGATGGCCGAAAACCTCCGCACCGGCTTTGTCTGGCAATACTTCATGCGCAACCCGGAAATCACCCACGCCATGGCCGAGGTCCAGTTCCACCCCGACCCGGACGCGAATACGCAGGTGCTGTGACGGCTGTTGACACCCCCAACCCGCATCCCTACCTTTAGTCTATGCAGGTTCATTTAACGCCCGAACAGGAGTCCTTTGCCCGCCTCGCGGTGGAGGCCGGCCGCTTCAATCATGAGGAGGACGCTGTCCGTGAGGCGCTTGCCTTATGGGAAGAGCGCGAGCGTTCGCGTGCGGAGCTGCTGGCTTCGCTTGACGAAGCGGAGGCTGCCCTCGCCCGGGGTGAAGGGCTCGCCATCACGGAAGACTCTATGCGCGATCTGGCGCGTGAGGTAAGTGAGCGAGGGCGCGCTCGCCTGGCTGCCAATTATAACGACTTATGACGCACAAGCTGTCGCCCACAGCTAAAGCCGATCTCGATAACATCTGGCTGTATATCGCCAGGGAAACGAACAGCATCGACATAGCCGAGCGGGTGATTGCATCGATTACGGAACGCTTGTATCTTCTGACTCGCCACCCTTCTATCGGCCGTCGCCGGGATGAGGATCTCCGGCCCGGCATTCGCAGCTTTACCGTCGGCCGTCACGTGATCCTCTACCGTGTCGAGGAGCATGAGGTGCTTCTCCTGCGAGTGATCGACGGGCGACGCGAGTGTCTAAATCTCCGGCTACTCTAAACGGCTGCAGGGAAATTCTTACTTGGCCTTAGCAGTTTGTCCATTCTCCACCACTGTAAAAGATTATCGTATACCAGTGACTCTCCAGACGATGTATGTCAGATACATCGCACGGTACTCCTATTGCTTCCATGCTGGTGTGTGTTTCTACTGCTTCGCGAAGGCGATCCTTCGGATCATAGACAAGGTATACGTAGGTATCCTGTCCACCCCATCCCCAGCCGTCCCACTCGATATGCTGTAAGCCCGCAGAGGAACTATGCTGTTCCAGGACTTGCTTCTTGTATGTTTTGGAATTGAAAGTCCATCGAAAAGCTGTGCGTACCGGATAGGATTCAATGAAAAGGACGAGACTTACGATCAGAGAAAAGCTCAGAGCGGCAAACGCGATCAGACCAACTTTCCAGCCGCTGGTCCAGGCGAGAGTCCAAGGTGCACCGAGAAAGATCAACAGGAGTATCAGCCAATAGAGCACCTCCCATATATCCGCTCGAAGCAGGATCAGCGGAATGTAAATAGCAAGAGGTAAGGCGCTCGCATAGAAGAGAGAGCCACGAAATAATCTAACCATTGATTAACCCTCGAGGCTGTTCGACGACGCTTTACTCTTCCCATGGGTTGATGACGGACAGACCAGCTGCAAGAAATGGGCCAGTATGCGCGTAGCTACAGCAAAGTCCCGCGACTTAGCGACCGCCGCGATCTGCCCACCCGCGACCGAGATGGCATGCCCGCTCGCCCGGGCCCGGCTCACCAGCTTTGCGTAGGCGCCGGCAGCCGCCTCATCAAAGGGCAGGATACGCGGACCAAACCACTTGGTCAGCAGGGGCTGCAGCGACTCGCGCAGCATTCTCTTGCGCTGCCCCTCGGGCAGCTTTTCTACCCCGCCCAGCAGCTCCGCCAGGCTTGTCGTTGTCAGGTAGAGACTTTCGCCTGCCTGACGGGCCAGCCAGTTGAGAACTGCCTCGCTTGGCTGCGGCTTCAACGGTTCAGAGACGACGTTCGTATCGACGACGATCACTCAAAATCAGCCGCTCTCGCCGGGGAGGGGTCGCGTGTGATGTCAAGCTCAACCCCCCCGAACTGCATCGCAAACGCATGCAGCGCCGTGCCCAGGCCGACCTGCTCCTTCGGCCGCACTGCCTCCTCTAAAATCGCGCGAACCTCTGCTTCCGTACTTTTTCCATGCAGCCGCGCGCGCTGCTTCAGCGCCCGGTGCGTCTCCTCCGGCAGATTGCGAATCGTCATGGCAGGCACTGGTCACTTCCTCCACTCACAAAATAATATTACCGCCGCTTAACTTGATAGCATGCTGCCTGCCTCGTTCTGAGACCGTGCGTTCACGGTAATCTGGAAGCGCCACAACCATCCCGACCAGGAGCCCACATGCCCGAAGCATCCGCGCCCGAATACAACTGGCTCAACCAGCAGGGCGAAGCGCCCGGCGCGCCGGGGCTGCCGGGCCGCTGGACGGCGAGCGTTAAGAACAGTGTCGGCACCGCCTATTCGGCATCGTCCCGGGTCTGGTACACCACCTCGCACGGCATCCTCAACGAGATGTACTTCCCCACCATCGACCGCCCGCAGGTCCGCGACATGGAGTTTCTCGTCTCCGACGGCGAGACCTTCTTCCACGAGGAGAAGCGCGACCTGGAGCGCAGCTTCTCCTACGCGCATCCCGGCGCGCCTGCCCCCCGGCAGGTCAACCGGGATCCTGAAGGCCGCTACACCATCACCAAGGTGACCCTCGCCGACCCGCACGCCTCGGTCGTGCTGGTGCGGGTGCGTCTCGAGGCGGAGCCGGAGCTGCTCGCGCGCCTGCACATCTATGCACTGCTCGCGCCGCACCTCGGTGGAGGCGGCGCCGGCAACTCGGCGCGGGTGGTCGATGTTGCGGGCAGCCGCGTGCTGCTTGCCTGGAAGGACGATGTCTCGCTGGTCATGGCCGCCGGCTGCGGCTTCTCCCGCGCTTCCTGCGGCTTCGTCGGCTCGAGCGACGGCTGGCAGGACCTGAAGCACGACTTCCAGATGCACTGGGAGTACGGCTCGGCGACCGACGGCAACATCGCCATCATGGGCGAGGTGAACCTGCGGCGGGCCACGGTGATCGATGAGAACACCCGCGAGTTTGTCGTGGCCGTCGGCTTCGGGCGCAGCCATCACTCCGCGCTCGCGGCCAGCCAGAGCTCGCTCGCCACTCCCTTCGACGACCACCTCAACCGCTTTATCCGGCAGTGGGAGCGGGTGCAGCTGCCCGAGGGGCTCGCCTCGCACACCGGCGACCAGGGACGCCTGCTGCGCGCTTCGCAGAGGGTCTTGCTCATGCACGAAGACAAGACCTATGCCGGCGCCTTCATCGCTTCGCTCTCCATCCCCTGGGGCTATGCCAAGGGCGATGACGACGTGGGCGGCTACCACCTGGTCTGGACGCGCGATATGGTGCAATCTGCCACCGCCCTGCTGGCCATGGGACGGGTGGAAACCGCCATGCGCGCGCTGGTTTACCTGGCCTGCACCCAGAAGCCGGACGGCGGCTTCGCGCAGAACTTCTGGGTGAACGGCACGCCTTATTGGACCGGTATCCAGCTCGATGAGGTGGCCTTTCCTATCATCCTGGCCTGGCGGCTATGGAAGGCCGGCGGCTTGACCAATTTTGACGTCTTTCCATTTGTCTCCCGCGCGGCCGGTTTCCTGGTGCGCTACGCGCCCATCACCCAGCAGGAGCGCTGGGAGGAGACAGCTGGCTACTCGCCTTCCACCCTCGCGGCGGTCATCAGCGCCCTGTGCTGCGCGGCCGAGATCGCCACCGCGCACGACTCGCCCGAGCTCGGCACGTTTCTCAACGAGCAAGCCGACTGGCTCCAGTCGCACATTGAAGACTGGACAGTCACGCACGACGGCTCGCTCCACCCTGAGATCAAGCGCCACTACATCCGCATCCAGCCGCCTGCGCCGGGCGAGCCCTGGTACCAGCCCGACGTCGGCCCCGGCAATCTCCGCCTCAATAATCGCGCGCCCTGGGAGCAGAACGAGTTCCCGGCCAGGGATGTCGTCGACGCCGGTTTTCTTGAGCTGGTGCGCTACGGCATCCGCCGCGCTGACGACCCCATCATCGTCGACACGCTCAAGGTCATCGACCGCGTGCTCCGTATCGAGGCCCCGCAGGGCCCATGCTGGCGCCGCTACAACCACGACGGCTACGGCGAGCAGAAAGGCGGCGGCCCCTTCATCCACTACGGCCAGGGCCGGGCCTGGCCGCTGCTCACCGGCGAGCGCGCCCATTACGAGCTCGCGGCCGGCAACCCGGTCGAGCACTTCATCCACGCCCTGGAACATCTCGCCTCCCCCGGCGGCATGCTCCCCGAACAGATCTGGGACCAGAAGGTCTCGATCGACACCTCGGCCGGCCCGGTCGTGCTGGGCGACCCGGCCGGCTCCGCCATGCCGCTGGTCTGGGCGCACGCCGAGTACCTCAAGCTCATCCGTTCGGCCCACGACGGCCGCATCTTCGACCGTATCGAAGCCGTGGAGGCCCGCTACGGCAAAGGTCCGGTCCCCAGCCCCATCGAGGTCTGGAAGCTGCGCCGCCGGCTCACCACGCTCGAAGCCGGCAAGACGCTGCGCATCACCGCCGCCGACCCGTTTGAGGTCCACTACACGACCGACCGCTGGAACACACAAAAATCCGTTCCCTCGCGCAGCCTGGGCGCCGCAGGCTCCGCCGCCGACATCCAAACACAGCAGGGCGCCACGTCCGAAATCGTCTTTACCCTCTACTGGTCCGGCCGCAAGGCATGGGAAGGGCGAAACTTCACCGTGAAAATCGAGCCCGCGGACGATGCTGCCCGTGCGTCCTGAGCGGGACGGGAATAAAATGGCGTAGACACGGATAGACAGGAAGCAAACCCGCTCCGGGCGTTGCCGTCGTTTTGCCCGGGCGCACCATCAATCAACTTTTGGAGAAAGACCCCGACCTCATGAGCGACCTGGACCAGATTTCCATCAATGCGCTGCGCTTCCTCGCAGTCGACGCCGTTGAAAAAGCCAACAGCGGCCACCCCGGCGCGCCGCTCGGCGATGCGCCCATCGCCTACCTCCTGTTCCACAAGTACATGCGCCATAACCCGAAGCACTCCAAGTGGGCCAACCGCGACCGCTTCGTGCTCTCCAACGGCCACGCCTCGGCCCTGCTCTACGGCGCGCTGCACCTCTCCGGCTACGACCTGTCGATTGAAGACCTCCAGCAGTTCCGCCAGTGGGGATCAAAGACCCCCGGCCACCCCGAATACGGCGAGACCGATGGCGTTGAAGTCACGACCGGTCCTCTCGGCCAGGGCTTCGCCATGGCCGTCGGCATGGCCATGGCTGAAAAGCATCTGGCCGCGATCTACAACAAGCCCGGCTATGATGTCGTCGACCACTTCACCTACGGCATCTGCGGCGACGGCGACCTGATGGAAGGCATCTCGCACGAGGCTGCCTCGCTCGCCGGCACGCTCAAGCTCGGCAAGCTCATCTTCCTCTACGACGACAACCTGATCTCGCTCGACGGCCCCACCGACCTCTCGTTTACCGAGGACGTGCAGGCCCGCTTCAAGGCCTACCACTGGGACGTGCAGACCGTCGCCGACGGCAACGACCTTGAAGGTCTCTCGAAGGCGATCGAGCACGCGCAGTCCGTCACCGACAAGCCCTCGCTCATCGCGGTCCGCACCGTCATCGGCTACGGCAGCCCCGTCGCCGGCACCAGCAAGGCCCACGGCGCGGCGCTCGGCGACCACAACGTCCAGGAGACGAAGAGAAACCTCAACTGGCCCGACGACAAGACCTTCTACGTCCCCGAGGAAGCCGCGAAGAACTGGGGCGAGATCATCGGCAAGGGCGCGAAGTACGAGCAGGAATGGAAAGACCTGTTCGCGAAGTACAAGCAGGAGTTCCCGGAATTGGCGAAGCAGTACGAGCGCGCCGAAGCCGGCAAGCTGCAGGAAGGCTGGGAAAAAGCGCTGCTTACGTTTGCAGCCGACGCCAAGCCGATCGCCACCCGCGGCGCCGGCGGCCAGGTGATGAATGCCATCGCCGACGTTGTGCCGGAGTTGTTCGGCGGCGCGGCCGACCTCACCGAGTCGACCTACACCATCTTCAAGAAGTCAGAGAACTTCCACATCGACCCGGCCGGGCGCAACGTCTTCTTCGGCGTCCGCGAGTTCGCCATGCACGCCGCGGTCAACGGCATGGCTGTGCACGGCGGGCTGATCCCGTACGGCTCTACCTTCTTTACCTTCTCTGACTATGCCAAGCCGGCCATCCGCCTCGCCGCGCTCATGCACATCCACTCCATCTTCGTGTACACGCATGACTCGGTCGGCCTCGGCGAAGACGGCCCCACGCACCAGCCCATCGACCAGTTGATGATGCTGCGCGCCGTGCCGCACCTGGTCGACTTCCGCCCCGCGGACGCGAACGAGACCGCGGCCTGCTGGCGCCTCGCGCTCGAGCACCGCGAAGCCAGCTTCATGGCGCTCTCCCGCCAGACCCTGCCGATCATCGATCCCGCAAAGGTCGATGTCTATGCCGGCGTGAGCAAGGGCGCCTACATCCTCGACAAGGGCTCCGATAAGCCCGACATCCTGCTGATTGCGACCGGTGGCGAGGTCTCGCTGATCGTCAAGGCCGCCGCCGAGCTCAAGAAGGAAGGCATCACCGCCCGCATCGTCTCGATGCCGAGCTGGCAGTTGTTCGAGCGCCAGCCCGCGAGCTACAAGCTCGAGGTGCTGCCTGAGCACCTGCCCAAGCTCTCCGTGGAGGCCGGCGCGACCCTGGGCTGGTGGAAGTGGGTCGGCCGCCACGGCGACGTCGTCGGGCTGGACCGCTTCGGCGCCTCCGCCCCCGGAACGCTCGCGCTCGAGAAGCTCGGTTTCAGTGTCGAGAACATCACGAAGCGCGCCAAGGAGCTGCTCGCCAAGACCGGCAAGGAGATCCCCGCGCTGGCCGGCGTCAGCGAAAAATAACCGCACCGTCGTAGAGCCGGCAACAGGCGTCCCGACCGGACGCCTGTTGCCGTTCCCGTCTGCGGGCGCCGTCGATTTCCCTGTTATGTTTTGCATTCCCGGCCCGTTTGCGAGCATCTACAGCTTTAAATCAACAGCAGCACTCGAAAGGCAAGATGAGCCAGTACAGCACTATTCTGTGGGATACCGGCGGCGTGCTGCTGACCAACGGCTGGGACCACAACGAGCGCAAGGCCGTCTTCGACAAGCTCGACCTCGAAGACCGCCCGGAGTTTGAGCGCCGCCACGAGGAAGCCAACGACCCCTGGGAAAAGGGCCTGATCGACTTCGACGAATACCTCGCCCGCACCGTCTTCTACCGCGAGCGGCCCTTCACGCTTGAAGCCATCAAGCGCGCCATCGAAGAGCAGTCCTTCCCCATCGCCGACACCGCCCTGCCGATCCTCAGGGAGCTCCACGCGCGCGGCCAGGTCCGCATGGGCCAGCTCAACAACGAGTCCAGGGAGCTCAATGACATCCGCATCGAGCGCTTCGGCCTGCGGCAGTACCTCTCTCTTTTTTTCTGCTCCGCCTACGTGCATTTGCGCAAGCCCGATCCGGCCATCTTTCAATTAGCACTCGACGTGTTACAAACGCCTCCGTCGCAGGTCATCTTCATCGACGACCGCGCCAAAAACGCTGAAGCGGCAGGCAGTCTCGGTATGCGCGGCATCCAGTACACGGGTTCGGCCGCGCTGCGCGCCGAGCTCCAGCAACTCGGCCTGCTGTAGGCCGCTAAACTGCCCGGAACGGGCGCGAATCGCCCGGAACGGGCGCGAAAGAGAAAACGACCGAGATGAGCAACAGCGACCAGGTCATGACCCCCGAGCTCGTGAAAGAAGCAGGCAAGGGCGCAGCCAACCGTAACCCTGAACCCACCGTGGTCGTCATCTTCGGCGCCTCCGGCGACCTCACCAAGAAGAAACTGCTGCCGGCGCTGTTTCATTTAGAAGAGAGCGGCCTTCTCCCGAAGGAGTTTGCCGTCGTCGGCGTCGCCCGCCGCGACCTCAGCAAGACCTTCAACCCCGACATGAAGAAAGCCATCGTCGACTCCGGCGCGAAAGACGGTGACGAAAAGCTTGACGCCTTCATGCAGAACGTCAGCTACTTCACCACCAACTTCGACGACGCCGACGGCTACAGGCGCCTCAAGGAAACCCTCGCCGGCATCGACAAGGAAAAGGGAACCAAGGGCAATCGCCTCTTCTATCTCGCCGTCGCGCCGGAGTACTTCCAGGAGATCGTCGACAAGCTCGGCGAGCAGGGCATGGATAAACCTGACAAACCTGAGGACGGCGCCACCGTCCGCGTCATCATCGAGAAACCCTTCGGCCACGATCTCGACTCCGCCCGGGCCCTCAACGACGGTGTCGCCAGGGTCTTCAAGGAAGACCAGATCTATCGCATCGACCATTACCTCGGCAAAGAGACTGTGCAGAACATCCTGGTCTTCCGCTTCGCCAACGCACTCTTCGAGCCGCTCTGGAACGCCAAGTACATCGACAACATCCAGATCACCGCCGCCGAGTCGATCGGCATCGAGGGCCGCGGCCCGTTCTACGAGAAAGCCGGCGCCTCGCGCGACATCCTGCAAAACCACATGATGGAAATGCTCTCGTTTGTCGCCATGGAACCGCCCGCGAAGTTTGAAGCCAAGGGCGTGCTCGAAGAGAAGCTCAGGCTCTTCAAGGCCATCCAGCCGCTGAGCGAAGCAACCGCCGCGCGCGGCCAGTATGACAAGGGCACCGTCGCCGGTAAGAACGGCGACGAAGAAGCCAAAGCCTACCGCGAAGAAGACCGCGTCGACCCGAACTCCGGTACCGAGACCTTCGCCGCCGTCAAGCTTTCGATCGACACGCCGCGCTGGAAAGGCGTGCCGTTTTACCTGCGCGCCGGCAAGCGCCTCGGCAAGCGCGTCACTGAGGTTGTCATCGAGTTCAAGCAGCCGGAAAAGCAGATCTTCGAGGACTCCACAAAAGCCGAAAAGACGGGCCCATGCCAGGGCATTCCCGCCAACCTCATCCGCATCCGCATCCAGCCGGACGAGGGCATCGCCTTTACCTTCGGCAACAAGCTGCCCACGCCCGACACCACCATCTGCCCGGTGCAGGCAAAATTCAACTATGTCGACGCGTTCGGCAAGTACACCGCCAACGGCTATGAGCGCCTGCTGCTCGACGCCATGCTCGGCGACGCCACGCTCTTCTCGCATCGCGAAGCCGTCGAAGTCGCGTGGGAGCTCTACACCCCGCTGCTCAACGCCTGGGCAGCAAACGCGCCGCAGGACTTCCCGAACTACAAGAGCGGCAGTTGGGGACCGAAGAGCGCGGACGAACTGCTGGCGAAGGACAAGCACACCTGGCACACGGTCTAACTCCCTCTTCTGCCATCGCACCAGTAGCAAATTGAAAGGATCGTTCAGTGGCGAAACGTTTAGCAGTCACGTACCACGTCTACCCGGACAGCGAAGCGCTGGCCCGCGCAGCCGCGCAGCACTTTGCCGAGCGCATTCACTCGGCCGTCAGCAAGCGTGGCCGCGCTCGCCTGGCCATCTCCGGCGGCTCCACGCCGAAGGCCACCTTCGCCCTGCTGGCCGACCCGAACGAGCCCTACGGCAAGGAAATCCCGTGGGACAAGGTCGAGCTGTTCTGGGTCGATGAGCGCACCGTCGGCCCCGACGATCCGGACTCGAACTACCGCATGACCAACGAGCAGCTGCTCTCAAAGGTTCCGCTCAGGCCCGAGCATGTGCACCGCATCGAGGGCGAGCTCGACCCGGAAGAAGCCGCCGCAAAATACGAGTCGCTCGTCCGCGCGCAGTTCCGGCTTGAAGGCGCCGAAGTCCCGCGCTTCGACGTCGTGTGGCTCGGCATGGGCGACGACGGCCACACGGCTTCGCTCTTCCCCCACACCGAGGGCATCCACGAGCTGGGCCGCATCGTCTACGCCAACCACGTTCCGCAGAAAAACACCTGGCGCATCACGCTCACCTGGCCTGTCCTCAATGAGGCGCTCGATGTCGTCTTCCTCATCGGCGGCGAAGGCAAGGCCGAGCCGCTTGAGCGCGTCCTCTACGGTGAGTACGATCCCGAAGCGACCCCCGCCCAGCTCATCCAGCCGAAGAACGGTTCGCTCACCTTCCTGCTCGACAGCAAGGCAGCGGCAAAGCTGCCGAAGCCCGGCGCCGACGGAGCCGGCCATCTGGAGCTCTCGCGATGATTCTTGCCGGGGATGTCGGCGGCACGAAAGTGCTCCTGTCACTGTATCAATTTGAAAATGGGCGCCTGCAGCACGTGGCCGAAGAGCTGTTCCCGGCACGCGACTTTACGGGCCTTGAAGCCGTAGTACGGCTCTTTCTCGAGCACCAGAACCAGCCCGCGGTCAGTTCCGCCTGCTTCGGCGTGCCGGGGCCGGTACGCAATGGCCGGCTCAAGCTCACCAACCTTCCCTGGCTGCTTGACAGCCGCGAGCTGTCCCGCAATCTCGATATCGATCACGTTTTTCTCATCAACGATCTTGAGGCCAACGGCTACGGCATTCCCGAGCTCACCTCCGACCAGGTCTATACCCTCAGCAGCGGCGACCCGAGCACCATCGGCAATCGCGGACTGCTTTCCGCCGGCACCGGTCTCGGCGAGGCCGTGCTCATGTGGAACGGCATGACGCACATTCCCGTCGCGTCGGAAGGAGGCCACTGCGACTTCGCGCCGCGCAATGAGATCGAGATCAGCCTGCTCCGCTACCTGCAGCGCACCGTCGGCGGCCGCGTCAGCTACGAGCGTGTCGTCTCCGGAATCGGGCTCAAGAACGTCTACTCGTTCCTGCGCGACGACCAGGGCATGAGCGAGTCGGCCGAGCTCAAGGAGCGCATGGCGCAGGAAGATCCCAACGCCGTCATCGGCGAGCTCGGCGAAACCGGGAAAGATGAGCTCTGCGCCCGCACGCTCGACATCTTCGTCTCGGTCTACGGCGCCGAGGCAGGCAATCTCGCGCTCAAGGTCTTCGCCACTGGCGGCATCTTCATCGGCGGCGGCATCGCGCCCAAGATTCTCGACAAGATGCGCGACGGCACCTTCATGCATGCCTTCACGGATAAAGGCCGGCTCAGCGACCTGCTGGTGCAGACACCGGTCCACATCATCCTTGAGAGCCGTGCCGCGCTGATGGGTGCTGCCGCCTACGCTGAGGCCCACGCCGCCGAGGTCAGCGGCCAGTCGTTGCGCATGGCTTCAAGCAGGCTGGGCTAAAGCAATTCTCCCGCAGGTGCCTGCGTGGCTTTCCCTTTAAAGAAAAGCCACATGCAGCAAAACTCCGCGGCACCCAGCAGCGGGAGAAATGCGTAGCCCAATTCTGCTACCGTAGTGTCAGCAGAAAAGGAGAGTTTTCCTGGTGTTCAAGTCGCTCCGTTTTCCCGCGATTGCCGCAATGGCCCTCGCCGTTCCGCAACTCGCTTTGGCCCACGCTGTTCTCGTTGACTCGACCCCGAAAGACGGCAGCGTGGTGCATGGTCCCACGCTGCATGTCGCCCTGAAGTACAACTCGCGCGTCGACGGCCCGCGCTGCACCCTGTCGATCGTCGACCCGGACGGCCACCAGCAGTCGCTCTCGATCGAAGGGCAGAGCTCGCCCAATGAAATCGACGCGGAAGCCACGGGCCTGCACAAAGGCGCTTACACGCTGCAATGGCAGGCGCTCGCGAGTGACGGCCATATCACCCGAGGGGCAATCCGCTTCCAGGTAGCCTAGGGTCCAACCTCCCGCAGAAGGCTTCATCGGCGCCGCGTCACAAGCGTGCCAGGTGTCTGCTGAACAAAGGGAAGGGTTCCGCGTCCGTCGCCTGACGATCAGGAATGCAGCCTGGGCCGTTCTGCCGTCGGAAACAACGGATCTACAC
>CAXTMY010000075.1:0-13152 GCA_964245565.1 uncultured Acidobacteriaceae bacterium
AAGTCGCCGGAACAGATGATCGCCGAGCTCGAAGAACTGAAGCGCCTCGGCTGGCGCAACGAGGTGTTCATCGTCGATGACAACTTCATCGGCAACAGCAAACTGGCCCTGCAGCTCACGCGCGCGCTCGCCGAGTGGCAAAAGCACAATGAGCGGCCCATCTCCTTCTACACCGAAGCGTCCATCGACCTGGCCGACCGCCCCGAGCTGCTCGCCTCCATGGTCGAGGCAAACTTCATGTACGTCTTCCTCGGCATTGAGACTCCTTCGGCCGAGGCACTGAAAGGCTCCTCGAAGTTCCAGAACCTGCGCGGCGACCTGGTTACCAACGTCAACAAGATTCGTGAGGGCGGCTTGTGGGTGCTGGCCGGCTTCATCGTCGGCTTCGACTCGGACGACGCCACCATCTTCGAGCGGCAGCTCGAGTTCATCGACAGGACCGCGATCACCTGGGCCATGGCCGGCGTCCTGCAGGCGCCGCCCACCACCGCCCTGTTCGACCGCATGAAGCGCGAAGGCCGTTTGATTGAAGACAGCCAGGCCACGTCCAACTTCAGCCCGCCAAATTTCCGCACCGTCATGGAACTGCCCACGCTGCTGCACGGGCTCAGCGGCCTGCTCGCCAGGCTCTACACCCCGGAGGCTTATTTCAGCCGCGCCTTCCGCTCCATCGAGTCCTGGCAGCCACGCGCCGCGCAGCGGCCTCCCGAGCTGCCCATGGCGTACAACCTGCGCGTGCTGCTCGCCTCCATGTGGCGCCAGGGCCTCCGCTCCAGCTACCGGCTGGCCTACTGGCGCTTTTTACTGCTTGCCTTTCGCAAATGGTCCAGGCAGCCGGCTAAGCTCTGGCTCGGGATCATGGTGCTGCTGGCGGCCAACCATTTCATCAAGTACTCGAAAGAAGTCGCCGGCGAGCTTGCGGAACACTGCGACAGCCTGGAGCGCGACCGGGAGCTTGCCGCATCCTCGCCGCTGCTTGCAGAACCAGCCATGCTGAACGGCAAGGCATAAAACGGGTCCGTCAGCGGCCGTCGACCTGCTCCGCCGTATTACGAATCAGTTCGCCCCGAGCGGCGCGCAGCCATGCGAGAAATGCTTCCAGTCCGGGTATCGGGCTGGGAATCGACCGGATCACCCGCAGCCTGGAGCGCCTGACGCAGGCGCTCGTTGCTTAACACAAGTTCGGCGACCAGCTGCTGCAAGCCGTGAACCTGCGCTTCAAGCGCCAGCCGCAGCTCGCGGCTCTCGGCGCCGGCTTCCATGCAGTGTGCCGAGATCAGGCCGCCGTGCGAGTCCATGCGAACACCAGTTCTTCCTGAAAGCCGAAGCGCTGTAAATGCTCTTCGACGACCTTGCGCAGGCGGGCTTCATCCGTGTTCTCCTGCAGCTCCAGCCGCACGATCAGAGTCGCGGGCTCGGCGTCAAGGATGCACTTTGCCTGCGGCAGCTCGATCACCCCGTGCCGGTCATTGAACTCGACCGGGAAGCGGTGCGACCAGTGCCGGCACAGCTTGCGCAGGTAGCTGGCGGCGTTTTTGGTGGGCACGACTGCAACATCCACAACATTGTTCGTTTGCATAGCTTCTCCTTTGTTTTGTTTCTTTCGCGTGTTCTGTTTCTTTCGCGTCAGCTGCGCTCGATCGCGATGGCAGCCGCATCGAGTGCCGCGACAATACTGTGAAGTTGTTCGGCGGTGAGCGGTCCGCTGCGGTGCCGCAGCCGCAATGCGAGCTTCAGGTTTTCCATCGCCCGCAGCAGCTGCGGGTCCGGCCCGTGCCCGTGCATTTTCTGGCGCATCCGGCCCATCGCCGCATCGGCGGAGCTCTGCTTGGCCGCAAGATCCGCCCGGCCTTGCTCTGTGATGGTGTACAGCTTCTTGCCGCCGCTCTCCTCGACCGTGGTGTGGCCCAGTTCTTCCAGCATGGTCAGGGTGGGATATACCACGCCCGGGCTGGGCGTGTAGCTGCCGCCGAACTGGTCTTCGATGGCCTTGATGATCTCGTAGCCATGGCGGGGTTTTTCGGCGATCAAGGTGAGGATGACCAGGCGCAGGTCGCCATGGTCGAATGGCCGTCCAAAGCCTCGGCCGCGCCCGCGGTGTATCCGTTCCTCGCCGTCCGGACGCCCTTCTCGGCCATGGTCACCCCGGCGGCCGAAATCGTCCGGCATAAAACCCCGTTCGTGCCGCCATTTTCCGAAATGTTCAAACATAGTGTGTTCTCCTTCGACTGTATTTCGATGTATCTGAATAATAGATATATCTAAACATAGTCGAAGTCAAGACCGCGTGAGCTTTTTTCGGGAGCAGCGCTTATCTGGCTCCCGCTACACTGGGGAGCATGGCCCCACCCGCAAACATGCGCTGGCGCGTCGCACTGCTGCTGGGGGCCGGCGTACTGGTCAACTACTTCGACCGGGTCAACCTCTCGGTCGCGCACAATGCGCTCATCGGTGAGTTCGGCATCTCGGACGTCACGTTCGGCTACCTGCTCAGCGCCTACAGCTGGACCTATGCGGGCATGCAGCTGCCGTGCGGGGCTCTGCTCGACCGCTGGGGCGTTCGCCGGGTGATGCTGGTAGCCGTGCTTTTGTGGGCAGTCGCCTCCGGGCTGGCGGCAGTCGCGCCCACCATTCTGCTGCTGTTCGCCGCGCGCCTGCTGCTGGGCATTGGCGAAGCGCCGGCTTTTCCAGCCAATGCCAAAGCCATCGGCCTATGGTTTGCCGAGCGTGAGCGGAGCATCCCGACCGCGATTTTTGATGCGGCAGCCAAGCTCTCCATCGGCGTCGGCACGCCGATCCTGGGTTTCGTCCTGCTGCGGTACGGTCTGCGGGCGAACTTCGCCACCACGGCTATCCTGAGCCTGCTCTATGCCGGCATCTTTGCCTTGGTCTATCGCGATCCCCGCTCCGGCGAAGGGGCGGAACCGGGCTTCGTCGCAGAAGTCGAGGCGCGCACTGTACTGCTGCGCGACCTGCTGCGGGAGCGCAAGATACTGGGCGCGGCGCTCGGCTCGGGCGCCTACAACTACTGTTTCTACCTGCTGCTCACCTGGCTGCCCGTGTATCTCGAGCGCGGCGTCCGCCTCAGTGTGCACAATGCCCTGTTGTTCTCAGGATTGCCGTGGGTGACGGCGGCGGCAGCAGACTTCCTGATCGGCGGGCTGCTGGTCGACGCGCTGCTGCGCCGCGGCCGCAACCCCGACACCGTTCGCCGTTCGGTTCTGCTGGGCGGCACCGGGCTCGGGCTGCTCGTCGCTGCGCCGGCATTCTCACACAGCGCGGCCGTCGTGCTGGCCTGCCTGAGTCTTGCCATGAGCGGACTCGCCGCGGCAGCTCCCGTGGTCTGGACCATGCCTTCGCTGCTTGCGCCCGCCGGCGGCGTGGGCCGCGTCGGCTCCATCCTGAACTTCACCAACCAGCTCGCCGCCATCGCCGCGCCAGTGGCCACCGGGTACATCCGCGTTTCCACCCACTCCTTCGGAGCGGCCTTTGCGCTGGCCGGGGTCGTGTTGTTCTTCGGCTTGCTCAGTTATATCGTGCTTCTCGGCCGCATCCAGCGAGTGCACGTGCCCGGGGAGCTCCCAGCCTAAGTGGATCGCCCCATACCTACCGAGGCTTTACCATCGCGCGCGTCGCTCCGGTCGAGATGCCGCCATCCACCAGCAGCGTCTGCCCGGTGACGTACCGGCTCGCCTCCGACGACAGGAATACGACCGCGCCGTCCAGGTCGTCCGGGCGCCCGGGACGCTTGAGCGGGATCCGGTCCTTCAGGTACTCGACCCACTCTTCGTTCTCGTACATCACCTTGTTCTGCTCGGTACGGAACCAGCCCGGCGCCAGGCAGTTCACGGTAATGCCGTGCACCCCCCAGTCATCGGCCAGGCTCATGGTAAGCTGCCGGATGCCGCCGCGGCTTGCGCCGTACGGCGCAAGGCCCGCGTAGCCGGCAACGCAGGTCACCGAGCCGATATTCACGATGCGCCCATAGCCCCGCGCGATCATGCCCGGCGCAACCGCCTGCGCCACAAAAAAGCTGCCCCGCAGGTTGGTGTCGAGAATCTGGTTCCAGTCGTCCCAGCTCACATCGAGCGCAGGCTTACGGATATTCATGCCTGCGTTGTTCACCAGGATGTCGATCCGGCCGAATGCCGCTTCAGCCTCCGCGACCGCGTCGCGGATCGAAGCCTCGCTGCGCACATCGAGCGCAACCGAAGCCGTACGGCGCCCGAGCGCCTGCACCTCCCGCGCAAACGGCGCCAGCGCAGCCTTGTCCCGGCTGGTCAGGATCAGGTCTGCCCCGGCGCGCGCCAACGCGCGCGCAAAATACTGTCCCAGCCCGCGGCTTGTGCCGGTCACCAGCGCGACCTGGCCCGTCAGGTCGAAGAGGCCCGCAGGCTGCAATGGCTCGCTCATGCGCCTGGACTCAGCACGACCTTCATCAGGCCGGGCTCGCGCCCGTGCAGCCGGGCAAAGTAATCTGCGCCCTCGTCCAGCGGCGCGACCGATGAAATCAACGGCGAAACATCGATCTGCTTCGATGCGAGCAGCTCGATCGCTCGCGGGTACTCGCCCGCAGAGGCAGCCGAGCCCTGCAGCCGCAGCTGCCGCGTTACGACTGCCTGCAGCGGCAGCTCTACCTTAGGCGCGATGTTGCCGACCAGCGTTACCGTCCCGCCCTTGCGCACCGCAGCAATCGCTGCCGCTACCGTCGCGCCGATGCCTACTGCCTCAAATACATGGTCCACCCTGCCCGGCAGCGCTGCGAGCACCGTCTCGGCGGTATCCTGCCGGTTTGTCTCGACGAGCGTGTGCGCCCCGGAGGACTGCGCCATCGCGAGCCTGCCTGGGTCCGGGTCGGTAGCGAAGATGCGCGAAGCGCCAGCGACCCGCAGCGCCTGCACGACGAGCGTTCCGATCATGCCCGCGCCAATCACCAGCGCGTTTTCACCCGCGGTGAAACCCGCCACCGCAACAGCATGCAGCGCGACCGACACCGCCTCGATCATGGCGGCTTCGGCAAACGGAAGCTCCGGCGGCAACGCGTACAGCACCCTCTGCGGCACGGCGAGGTACTCGGCAAATGCCCCGTTTCTGCGGTAATCGGCGCAGGAGACGCCGAACACCTGACGGTTGTCGCACAGGTTGACCTCGCCACGCCGGCAGAACACACAATGCCCACAGTACAGGGTTGAGTCAAACGTAACCCGCTGCCCCGGCTTCCAGCCGGTCACGCCCGCACCGACCGCCTCGATGGTCCCGGCAGCCTCGTGTCCCATAATGATCGGCGGAATCCTCCGCCCGGACGAGCCATCATACCCATGCACATCGCTGCCGCAGATGCCGCATGCGGCCACCCGCAGCAGCACCTCATCCGCGGCGGCTCTGGGCACCGGCACGTCGGCCATTTCAAGCTTCTTGTACGCGGAGAGCATCAGCGCCTGCATGGGCTTATTCTATGCCTGCGCCGGTATGGTTCGAGACTGCGCCGGGCGCGGGCCCGGTCTCATTCCAAAGAAACGCCAGTTCATCTGTTTCATCCGCGATCTCCTGCGTCAGCGACACGCCTGCGCTGTGGCCGCCGCTCAGGCTGTAGTGCAGCAGGATCGGCCGATCGCCCCCGTTCGCGGCCTGCATCCGCGCGGTCATTTTGCGCGCATGCAGCGGCGCAACGCGGGTGTCGCTGTCGCCGGTAAAGAACATGATCGCCGGGTATTTCGTCCCGGGGTGAACATTCTGGTACGGCGAGTATTTGCGCAGGTAATCGAAGTTCGCCGGATCGTCGGCATTGCCGTACTCCGTCGTCCACAGCCGCCCGAATTCGAAATACTGGTACCGCAGCATGTCGAGCAGCGGATAGCCGCACCAGATCGCGCCCCACAGCTCCGGCCGCTGCGTCATGGACACGCCCATCAGCAGGCCGCCGTTGGACCGCCCGCGGATCGCGAAGTGCTTCGGCGATGTGTAACCGTTCTTGATCAGGTACTCTGCCGCCGCGAACCAGTCGTCGAAAACATTCTGCTTCTTTTCAAACATCGCGGCCTTGTGCCACGGCTCGCCGTACTCGTCGCCTCCACGCAGGTTCGGCAGCGCGAACCATCCGCCCTGCTCCAGCCACCAGGCGTACTCGGGGTTCCACGCGGGCAGCTCGGCCAGGTCGAAGCCGCCGTAACCGGTCATCAGCAGCCGCTCTGTCCCGTCCCGCTTCAGGCCCTTTTTGCCGACGATGAACATCGGCACCTTTGTGCCGTCTTTCGACGTGTAGAACACCTGCCGCACCTCATAGTCCATTGAGTCGAATGGCACCACAGGCCGGAAGAACACCTCCGCTTTTCCCGTCTTTACGTCATAGCGGTAGATCGTCGGCGGCAGGTTGAACGACTGGAAGCTGTAGAACGCTTCCGGCGCATCCGCATGCCCGCTGACGCGCGACCCTGTTCCGATTCCCGGGTAAGCCAGCGTTCCGACCTGCTGCCCGTCGAGCATATCGATCGCGGTCTCGGTCTTCACATTGTGCAGGCGCTGGACGAACATTCGGCCGCCGACAATCGAGAAGCCCTCAATCACATCCGGTCCCTCCGCTACCACCGTCTCCCACGCCGCAGGTGCGTCGCCGGGCGCAAGCGTTACGATCCTGCTGTTCGGCGCCTGGTAATCTGTCCGCACGAAAAAGCGGTCGTTCGCCTCCACGGCTGCCATGTGCGCCTCGACCCCGTACACCAGCGGAGTAAAGGCGCTGTCCGGCCTGCGCAGGTCCTTCACCAGAATGTCCTGCCGGGTCGCCGGAACACCCCGCGAAATCGTCAGGATCAGCCAGTGGTCGTCGTCGGAAATGTTCGCGCCTATCAGAGCCATCTCCCCCAGCGCTTCGCCCCGGTACTGCTTGCCGAACAGCAGCGTGTCCTGCTCGAGCGGTGTGCCGAACGCGTGGTAGTTCACCGTGGTGCCGTCGTGCGAAAAACGCGCATAGTACAGCCCCTTGCTGTCCGGCGCCAGCGCCACGCCGGAGTAGCGCGCGCTCGGCAGCACGTCCAGATACTCATCGCCCTGGTCGACGCGCAGCACATGGTAACTGCCCTCGTCCGCGCCGCCGTGCCGCACTTCATACACCAGCAGCGCGCCGTCTTTTGACACATCCGCGATCTCGACTGACGTGTTCGCATCGCCAAGCCGAGCCGGGTCGACCAGCTTTGTCTCCGGCGCATGCAGGCCTGCGCGCATATAAATGGAAGCCTGGTTCTCGCTCGCGAGCCGCTTCTCGTAGAAATACCGGCCGCTGCGCACGGTCGGCGTCGACTCCTCATCCACTTTCTGCAGCCGCCCTAAAGCCGCTGTGATCGCACCGCGGTCCTTGACCTGCGACAGATAGGTTTGCGTGTACTTGTTCTGCTCCGTGATCCAGGCGCGCGTTTCCGGGTTTTGCTGGTCTTCGAGCCACTGGTAGGGGTCTTCGACCGCATGGCCGCCAATCTGCTCGGTCGTCATATGCACAGCCGTCGGCGGCGGCGCAGGCAGCGTGATCCCGTTGCCGCCGCGCACAATACCAGCTTGCGGCAGGCTGCCCTGGACAGTATTTCCGGAAGCCGGGCTTTGCGCCAGGTTCGTGAGAGAGAACAGCGAACCGGCGATTCCGGCCGCGAGGATGAAACTGGAAACACGGAGCATGCGATCAATCCTAGCCTTGAGTGCGGTCGTTACCGAAGAAATTGCCGCATCGCGGCTCTTTCCCATTCTGGTTCTCTCTGAAACCTCCGTCACCATGCCTACGACAGATCCGGCGGAAGATCCGGAGATAAGCAGCTATTTTGGCGGTATGGCTTCCACGAAACCTTCGCAATGGCAATGGAGATGCTGCGCGCTCCTTCTGCTGGCCGCGTTCTGTGTGGCGCGCGCTGCGGTTGCACTTCCTGCTGCCGCAACCGGGAACGCAGACGCAGATGCGAAAAAGCCCAAAGCTCCAAAGCCGCCCAGGGTCCATGTCGTCGGTCTCGGCGGCGTTCGTAAGGTTCCTTACTCGGCGGAAGGTGACCCGGCCGGCGCGCTGCCTGGCGAGACCGAGCTCAAAGTCCGCCCTCTCCTTGTCGACAGCCGCGTTAAGGACTGGACCACCGGCGACTTGCACGAAATTACGGACCGCTCCTTCGCGGTGCGCCGCGCCCTTCGTCTCAACGATGCCTTGCCCACGGACAAAGGCGAGCACTGGGTATGGCAGCGCGGTCCCTGGATCCTGGTCGACCGCGCCGCCGGCCACCTCACTCCTATCAAGCTGCCGGATTACGATCCGTCTGTTTCCGGAGTGAGCTGGTTTCGCGATTACGCCGCCTACTGCGGGCTCACTTCCTCGGGCAAGCAGCTTTATGCCGTAGTCGCGCAGGTGGGCGCGCGCAAGCCGCTTATTGTCAAAAAACTCGGCGCATGGGATGCGTCCGCGTTGCATCCCGCGCCGCCATGCGCCGCAGCTGCCTGGCAGCGGGAACCGCTGCGCATCACCTTCCAGCAGACCGGCGCACCACCCGCGTCTTTCGACCTGGTCAGCTCCTCCGCCGTCCTCGTCGAAGCTGGCGATGCCGATCCGCCGGACCCGGCAGCCGCTTCTGCCAATCCATAAAACAGGCCCCAGCATCCTAAGCAGCATGGAAGACCTGGAAGAATTGCTGCGCGATGCAGAGAAAGCTCACGGCCATCTGTGCGCCGGGCAAATCCTGGGCGTACGCATGGCGATGCTGGGCTGTGCCCGGCTCGGCGTCGCGGAGCCGCGAGGCGCTGACCGCAAGCGCCTCGTCACCTTTGTCGAGATCGACCGCTGCGCCACCGACGCGATCGGCGTGGTAACCGGCTGCCGCCTCGGCAAGCGCGCGCTCAAGCTCCGCGACTGGGGCAAAATGGCAGCGACCTTTGTCGATCTGGCCAGCGGCCGCGCGCTGCGCATCGCTGCGAAGGAAAGCTCGAAACAACGAGCCCGCGAGCTCTTTCCGGAAATCGAAAATAAAAACCACCAGCAGATGCGTGCCTACCGCGAGATGCCGGATGCCGAGTTGTTCGCCGAACAGTGGGTCCAGGTTCCGCTCGATGCCCGGGAGTTTCCCGGCTACAAGGGCGAGCGTATCGTCTGCGCAGAGTGTGGGGAGGGCATCTCCTATGAGCGCTGGGTTGAGCGGGATGGGCGGAAGCTGTGCCATGGCTGTGCTGCCCCAGGCGAACGCTATTATCAACCGGCCGACCCTCAGCCGGTCAGTTCCGGCGCAGCATCAGGCGCTGCGGAAACCCGGAACTCGCCGCAGGTTTCCAATATTCCTCGCTGCGAGTGCCCATAACCGCCGGCTCTTCAGGCACGCTCCGGCGCGGGTTGTTCCAAAGCAGCCGCGGTGGCACGCGCGCGCCGGACAAACTCGCGCACCTTCGCCGGGTCTTTGCGCCCGGGCGAAGCCTCCACGCCGGTAACCACATCTACCCCCCACGGCCGCAGCATCGCGATTGCTTCCGCCACATTGTCCGGTGCCAGTCCGCCGGCGGCGATCAGGCGCAGGTGCGGTGCGGTCGAAAGAAAAGAGCCGCTGGCCGCCGCCCAGTCGAAGCGCACACCCGTACCCCCGGGGGCGGATGGAGTGCGCGAGTCGATGAGAACCGCGTCGACAGAGTGGTCGCCCTGCAACGCCCCGAGCTGCACATCCAGATCCTCCGAATTTTCGGGGTTGAAGTGCAGCACCTGCAGGAGTCCGAGCCGCCGCCGCCGTCCGTTGGCCAGAGAGACGGCACTGAAGTGCTCGCGCAGGCGCGTCGCGAGTGAGGGGTCGCCGGAGGAATGAAGCTGAACTCCGCTCAGGGCCGCCTCTTCGACCGCGGCGACAATCTCATCGAAGCTCGCGTCGACGAAGACGCCGTAGCGCTCGACGGGCGCGGAGAGCCGGCTTGTGATCGCGCGGACCTGGCGCGCGCTCACCTGGCGCGGACTCGGCGCAAAGACAAATCCGAGCGCGTCGGCACCGGCTTTGATTCCGGATTCAGCGTCCTGCAGGTTGGTGTTGCCGCAGATTTTCACCCACATGGCGAGCTACCGCGTACCCAGCGGCGCAAGCGCAGGGTTCAGCCACGCGGCAAGCGCAGCTCCGGGGTCTGGCTGCCGCATCAGCGACTCGCCGATGAGAAAAGCATGGAATCCTGCCTGGCGAAGCATATCGATATCCGCGCGCGAGGCGATACCGCTCTCCGCAACGTGGAGTGCGCCGGGCGGCAAGTCGTCGGCGAGCTGGAAGGAGGTGCCGAGATCGACGGCAAAAGTGACGAGGTTGCGATTGTTCACGCCATAAGCGTCGCAGCCAAGATCTTTGACTCTCTCCAACTCTTCTGCCGTGTGCACCTCGCACAGCACATCCAGCTCCAGCGCATGGGCCTGTTCCGTGAACTGCTCAAGCTCGGCATCGGTCAGGGCGGCGGCGATCAGCAGAATCGCATCGGCGCGGTGGGCACGGGCTTCCACAATCTGGTAGCTATCGACGATAAAGTCCTTCCGGAGGCAGGGCAGCGCGCTCGCCTCGGAAGCCTGCTCCAGAAAATCGAGGCTCCCTTCAAAAAACGGCTCGTCTGTGAGCACCGAAAGCGCGACCGCCCCCCCGGAGCGCAGCTGCAGGGCCAACCCAGCAGGGTCAAAGTTCGGACGAATCAATCCGCGCGACGGCGAAGCTTTCTTGATCTCGGCCAGAATGGCGGGCCCGTCAAAAGCGCGGGTACGCAGCGCGCGAACCAGGCCTCGCGGCTGGTGCAGCTCAGCAAGCGCATGCAGGGAGTCGACCGGGATGGACTGCTTGCGCTCGGCGACGGTCCGGCGCGTTCGGGAGAGGATGCGTTCAAGGTGCATAGGCCTTCTTTTCCCAAGTATACGAGCGTGTCCACCGTCGGCCATGTTGCGACAGCACACTCTTCGCTCAGCGATGCCAAAGTGCCTGTCGTCCTGTTCTGAACCGCGCGGCGCGGTGGGGCCGCACGACAGTTGAGGAGCCGAGCGTCCTGCCGATGCTGTGATTTAGTATCGGCCAAAAGGAGCGGAGCGCCTATGGTGTCAATCCAGTCCGGTTCCAAGGCCCGGCTTTGTCTGGCGCTCTTCTGGTGCCTGCTGCTGCCGGACGCGGTCGGTCAGCAGCCGCAGCCATCCATCGAGACATACATACACGCTTCCTGGAGTCAGCTCCAGCGTTCCATGACCGATTGCACTTCCCTGGTAGACCCTAAAACCAGGACTGCGCCCCTGCTGTATCTGCCCCTGGAACTGGCGGAACCGGACGCGGTCCGGGCGCTGCACGCGGCGTGCGGTGTCACGGTGCAGCGCCTGCCGAAACGCATCACTTACCCCGGGGCTTTGCTGCCGTCCGCTATTCCTGCTCCGGGGCTGCTCTACCTGCCGCATCCATATATCGTCCCAGGTGGCCGGTTCAACGAGATGTACGGCTGGGACAGCTACTTCATCCTGCTGGGCCTGGTCGAGGATCATCACCTGGACCTTGCTCGCGGCATGGTGGAGAACTTTTTTTTCGAGATCGAACACTACGGCAATCTTCTGAACGCAAACCGCACCTATTTCCTGACGAGGTCGCAGCCGCCGCTGCTGTCATCGATGATCCGCATGGTATACGAGGCCGACGCTCAGGGCGATGACAAGTCTGAGGAAAGAGATGCGTGGCTGGCGAACGCGTATAGTTTTGCTGTAAAAGATCATGCGCTGTGGCTGATGCCGGAGCATGCCGCCGGCGCTACCGGGCTGGCGCGATACCACGACCTGGGCGAGGGGCCTGTGCCGGAGATGGCGGATGCGAGCACGTATTATCCGGACATTATCCGCTGGCTGCTGGCGCACCCGAAAGTGAAGACGGATTACCTGGTGCATGGTCCGGATATGAAAGCCGGTGCGGAGCCCTCGGCTATGGAGGCAGCGGCAATCAAGCGCGTCAGCTGCGATCCTGTGCATTCAGAAGTGTGCGCGCATGCGCATGTCCGCGACACCTGGCTGACGCCGCGATTTTACGAGGGAGACCGCGCGGATCGCGAATCGGGATTCGACACGACGTTTCGCTTCGGGCCGTTTTCAGGCTCGACGGAACAGTTTGCGCCGGTAGGTCTGAACGCACTGCTGTACAAGTACGAGCTGGACCTGGCATGGATGGCAGACCGCCTGCACAAGCCGGCAGAAGCGACCCGATGGAAGCAGCAGGCGGCACGGCGCAGAGCTGCGATGGACAAGTACCTGTGGAACGGAACGCGCGGCGAATACTTCGACTGGAACTATGTAACCAGGCAGCAGTCCACCTATGAGTATGTAACGACGTTTTATCCGCTGTGGGCCGGTGTTGCAAGCACCGCGCAGGCGAAGGCGGTTGTGGGCAATCTGCCGCGGTTTCTGGAGTCGGGCGGCGTCGCGACCAGCACGAACGACAGTGGCGTCCAGTGGGACCTGCCCTACGGCTGGGCGCCGACAACGTACTTCGCCGTTGCCGGGCTGGAGCGCGCGGGCGCAACGACGCAGGCGCAAACCGTGGCGCGACGATTTATGAAGACAGTTGAAAATGCCTACGCGCAGGACGGAACCATCCGCGAGAAGTACAACGTCGTGAGCCGCGACGCCGACGTTCACGTCACCACCGGATATAAACAGAACGTGATCGGCTTTGGATGGACGAATGGAGTGTACCTGCGGCTGCGACAATATGTAACTTCACCGGCGAGCGATGCAGCGGCGGCGCTTGGGATGTCGCAATGAAGACGGCGCGCGACCTGGCCGTTATTGGGCTGGGCGAACTGCTGTGGGACGAACTGCCCCATGGGCGCAGACTCGGCGGGGCGCCGGCGAACTTCGCGGTCATGGCGTCGCGGCTCGGCGTACACGGGATCATCGCCAGCCGCCTCGGCCAGGATGAGCCAGGCGATGCCGCACGGCGCATGCTCCAGTCGCTGCCGGTCGACAGCCGTTTTGTGCAGAGCGATGTAGAACATGCCAGCGGATCTGTGTCAGTCACAATTGCAGATGGGCAGCCCTCATACGAGATCCACGCACCGGTGGCCTGGGATGCGCTGGAGCTGACACCAGCATGGCTGGAACTGGCGGCGCGGGCCGATGCCGTCTGCTGGGGGACTCTGGCGCAGCGCGACGCTCGCTCAGAGCAGACC
>CAXTMY010000075.1:13162-13399 GCA_964245565.1 uncultured Acidobacteriaceae bacterium
GGCAGCGACGCGCGCAGGGTGGCTGCGCGTTTTCGACGTGAATCTGCGCGCGCCGTTCTTTACGGCGGAGGCGGTGGTGCGTTCGCTCGCTCGCGCAACTCTGCTGAAGCTGAATGATGGCGAGATGCCGCTGTTGCTGTCGCTCGCAAGCATGGCGGCGGCGACCGCGTATCCGCAGCAGGATGATGCGGCGCGCGCCCGCGCGCCGCGGGCGCCGTTGCCGCCGCGCAGCACGCC
>CAXTMY010000076.1:0-13033 GCA_964245565.1 uncultured Acidobacteriaceae bacterium
GGTTCGCGCGCGGAAGACGAGGACGGCGCCGGACCTGGGCTGTGTGGGCGAGATTGCGGCGGCCGACCCGCGCTGGCTGGAGGCGATCTGGAAGATGGGCGGGGTGCCGGTGTTGTCGAGCATAGCGCTGGGCTTTGACGGCGAGTATTACAACGTGAACGCGGACGAGATGGCGGCGGCCTGCGCGGTGGCCTGCCGGGCGGACGCGCTGGTGTTCCTGACGGACGTGCCGGGGGTGCGCGGGGCCGACGGCAGCGTGATGCGCTGGCTGAACACCGAGCAGATCGCGAAGCTGACGCGGGAGGCGGTGATTACGGGCGGGATGCTGCCGAAGCTGCACGCCTGCCGCGAGGCGCTGGCGCAGGGGGTAAAGCGGGTGCGGATTCTGCCGGCGGAGCGGGCGGAGCTGCTGCCGGAGTTGTGCTCGGCGCGGGTGCCGGATGGGACCGAGGTGCTGGTGGCCTGAGGGCGCCGGCGCGGGCGCGGGATGGTTTTTCTTTTTAGCGAATCGGCTTACCCCGGTGGATCGCGGGGCCTCTAACGAAGGAAGGACTTGGGTGACGAAGGAATGAAGCTTCAGGAGATCCAGGCGGCGGAGAAGACGCTGCTGCTCGCGACCTATGAGCGGAACCCGCTGCTGGTGACAGGCGGCGACGGAGTGTACCTGCATACCGAGGACGGTAAGTATCTCGACCTGCTGAGCGGGATCGGGGTGAATGCGCTGGGGTACGGGCACCCGGTGATCGAGCAGGCGCTGATCGAGGGCAGCCGTGTGCCGCTGCACACGTCCAACCTGTTTTTCCACGAGGGGCAGGCGGCGCTGGCGCTGCGGCTGACGAAGGCGAGCGGGCTCGACCGCGCGTTCTTCTGCAACAGCGGGACCGAGGCGTGGGAGGCGGCGCTGAAGCTGGCGCGCGCGTATGCCGGGCTGCGCCGCGGGGAGGGCCAGGAGATCGGCACGAGGTTCCTGGCGCTGGAGGGCTCGTTCCACGGGCGGACGATGGGCTCGGTGGCGACGACGCATAAGGAGAAGTATCGCGAGCCGTTTGCGCCGGTGATGCCGGGGGTGGAGTTTATCGCGTTCAACGATACGGCGGCGCTGGAGGCGGCGTGGAGCAGCGAGTATTGCGCGCTGCTGGTGGAGCCGATCCAGGGCGAGGGCGGGATCCGGCCGGTGTCGAGGGAGTTTATGGACCGGGCGCGGCAGCTGACGCGGGAGACAGGCGCGCTGCTGGTGCTCGATGAAATCCAGGCCGGGTTCGGGCGGACGGGCAAATGGTTTGCGTATCAGCACTACGGGGTGGAGCCGGACATCACGACGCTCGCGAAGCCCTTGGCCGGCGGGCTGCCGCTGGGCGCGGTGCTGTGCACCGAAGAGGTGTCGCGCGCGATGCACCCGGGGCTGCACGGGACGACGTTCGGCGGCGGGCCGCTGGCGTGCCGGGTGGCGGTGGCGGTGTTCGACGAGATCGAGCGCGCCGGGCTGCTCAGGCATGTGGAAGAAGTCGGCGGGTACTTCTATACGCAACTACAGCGGTTACAGAAGAAGCATGCGTTGATTGTGGACGTGCGCGGCAAGGGGCTGATGCTGGCGATCGAGCTCAGCGACGCGGAGCACGCGAAGGCGGCGCAGGAGCAAATGTGGAAGGAACACGAGGTGCTGCTGAACCGGACGAGCGAGACGGTGCTGCGGTTCCTGCCGCCGTACGTGCTTGAGAAACAGCACGTGGATGCGGCGATCGAGGCGCTGGACAGGACGCTTGCCGGATTGGGTGAGAGGCAGCTGCAGGCGGCGGCACAAACGGGAGGGAAAATTGGCGACTGATGCGTTGATTGAACATGCGGCGACAGGCGCGCCGGCGGTGCTGATGGCAGAGACCTTTGCCGCGGCGCGCGAGACGCTCGCGGGCCGGGACCTTTGCTCGATCGCAGACCTGACGCCGATCGAGGCGGCGGCGATTCTTTCGCTCGCGCACCGGGTAAAGGCGCAGCCGGAGGCGTTCCGGTATGCGCTCGACGCGAAACAGATGGTGATGTTTTTCGAAAAGGCCTCACTGCGGACGAGGTTGACGTTTGAAGTAGCGATGAATACGACGGGCGGCTCGGCGATGTTTGTGGACCAGACGCAGTCGCCGCTCGGCGAGCGCGAGTCGCTGGCGGATATGTCACGCAATGTGGAGCGGTGGGTGCAGGCGATTGTGCTGCGAACCTACGCGCACGAGACGATTACGGAGATGGCGCAGTATGCGGCCTGCCCGGTGATCAATGCGTTGAGCGACCATGAGCACCCGTGCCAGGCGCTGGCGGACTTTATGACGGTCGAGGAGCGCTTCGGCGGCTCGGCGCGCGGGGTGCGCTTTACCTATGTCGGGGATGGAAACAATGTGTGCCACTCGCTGATGCTGCTGGCCGCGCAGCTGGGGGCGCACTGCACGGTGGGCACGCCGAAAAACTACGCGCCGAAGGCCGATGTGGTGGCGCAGGCGCGAGCGATTGCGAACGCAACCGGCTCAAACATAGCCCTGGTGCAGGACCCGATTGCCGCGGTCGAGGGCGCCGATGCGGTGTACACGGATGTGTGCACGAGCATGGGATTTGAACACGAGGCGACCAAGCGCGCGCCGATCTTCAAACCGTACCAGGTAAACGAAGCGCTGATGGCGCAGGCGCAGCCGCATGCTTTGTTTATGCACTGCCTGCCGGCGCACCGCAATGCCGAGGTGACGGACGCGGTATTCGACGGACCGAACTCGGTGGTGTTTGAGCAGGCGGAGAACCGGATGCATGTGCAGAAGGCGGTGCTGTTGCTGCTGCTGGGCGCGGAGATTCCGGCGGTACAGGGTGAAGTTGCAGCGGTTTAGAGCGGCAGGCAATAGGCAGGATTTAAGAGGAGAGCAAATTGGCAAAGGACAAGGTAGTACTGGCGTATTCCGGGGGACTGGATACATCGATCATTATTCCGTGGCTCAACGAGAACTATGGGCTCGATGTCGTTGCGATGGTGGCAGATGTGGGGCAGGGCGAGGACATCGACGCCGTGGTGCAGAAGGCCTATGCGACGGGCGCGAAGAAGGTCATCGTGCATGACCTGAGGGAAGAGTTTGTGCGCGATTACATTGTGCCTACGGTGCAGGCGGGCGCGCTCTACGAGGGCAAGTATCTGCTCGGGACCTCGATTGCGAGGCCGGTGATTGCGAAGGCCCAGGTGCAGGTTGCGCTTGAGGAAGGCGCGACCGCGGTGGCGCATGGCTGCACGGGAAAAGGCAACGACCAGGTGCGGTTCGAGCATGCCTACCAGGCGCTGGCGCCGGAGCTGAAGGTGATTGCGCCGTGGCGGGAGTGGGAGCTGAAGTCGCGAGAGGACTGCCTCGATTACGCCGAGGCGCATGATATCGCGGTGTCGGCGAGCCGGGTGAAGATTCACTCGCGCGATCGCAATTTGTGGCATGTGAGCCATGAAGGCGGCGAGCTGGAGGATGCGAACAATCCCCCGTTCGACGCGACGTGGACGATGACGCGCAGCCCGCAGGAAGCCCCGGACGCGACCGAGGTGGTGACGATCGGCTTCGAGCAGGGCGTGCCGGTTTCAGTCGCCGGGCAGACGCTCGAGCCCGTGCAGCTGGTGGAGTTGCTGAACGAGATCGGCGCGCGCAATGCGATTGGACGCATCGACCTCGTGGAGAACCGGTTTGTCGGCATCAAGAGCCGCGGCTGTTACGAAACCCCGGGCGGTACGCTGATTGTCGCGGCCCACGCGGAGCTGGAGGCGCTGACGCTCGAGCGCGATGTGAAGCACTACAAGGAGCACGTCGGGCTGCACTATGCGGAGCTGGTCTATAATGGCCTCTGGTTTACGCCGCTGCGCGCGGCGCTCGATGCCTTGGTGGCGGAGACGCAGAAGACAGTCACCGGGTCGGTTACGCTTTCGCTGTACAAAGGCAACATCGCGATTGCCGGGCGCGAGAGTGAGTTCTCGCTGTACTCGAACGAGCTGTCGTCGTTCACGATGGGCGACAGTTATGACCAGAAGGATGCGGCGGGATTCATTCGCATCCTGGGGCTGCCGGCGCGGACGCAGGCGAAGCTGCGGAGCCTGCAGCAGGAGAAGACAGGCGTAAAGGTGGCAGTGAAGTGAAGATGTGGTCGGGGCGATTCCGGGAGCCGCTGGATCCGGAGTTCGAGCAGTGGCAGCGGTCGTTTCCGTTTGACCGCGTGCTGCTGCGGGAGGAGGTGCGGGCGAGCAAGGCGCACGCACTTGCGCTCGCGGCGGCGCGCGTGGTGACGGCTGCGGAGTTGACGCGGCTGCACGACGCACTGGATGCGATTGCCGAGGCCTCGCCCGGCGGTGTTGCCGCCGGGGGCGAGGAGTTTGAAGACATCCACCACTTTGTGGAGCGGGAGCTGGTCGAGCGGGTCGGCGAGCTGGGGCTGAAGCTGCATACAGGGCGGTCGCGTAATGAGCAGATCGCGACCGACCTGCGGCTCTACATCCGCTCGCGCGCGCAGGGCATTGTGGCCGGCCTGGGCGCGTGGGCCTCAGAGCTTGTCGCGCAGGCGCAGGCAGCGGGCGATGCGGTCATGCCCGCGTACACGCACCTGCAGCGGGCGGAGCCGGTGCTGGTAGCGCACTGGCTGCTCGCGTACGTGGAGATGCTGCTGCGGGATGCCGAGCGGCTGGAGGAGTCTGCGGCGCGGCTGAATTACTGTCCTCTGGGCTCGGGCGCCGTTGCCGGCGCCACGCTCGCGCTCGACCGCTCGATTGCGGCGCGGGAGCTTGGCTTTACCGCGCCGACGGCGAACAGCATGGATGCGACAAGCGATCGGGATTTTGTGCTGGAGTATCTGCAGGTGCTCACGATCCTCGGTGTGCACATGAGCCGTTTCGCGGAGGAGATGACCCTGTTTGCGACGGCGGAGTTTGGATTTGTCACACTGCCAGAGGCGTATTCGACGGGCTCAAGCGCGATGCCGCAGAAGCAGAATCCGGATCTGACCGAGCTGGTGCGCGCGAAGGTGGGGCGGATTGCGGGCGCGGCGCAGAGCGTGCTGTTGACGCTGAAGGGACTGCCGCTGGCCTACAACAAAGACATGCAGGAGACGCAGGAGCCGGTGTTTTCGGCGACGGGCGCGACGCACGGGACGCTGCTGCTGCTGGCGAAGTTTACGCGCGCGGTGCGGTTTCGCACGGACCGGATGCGGACCGCGTGCGAGAGCGGGTACCTGAACGGCATGGCCGCGGCGACGTACCTGACGACGAAGGGACTTCCCTTTCGCACGGCGCACGAGCGGATCGGCGCGGCGGTGCGGCTGGGACTCGAGACGGGGCGCGAGCTGGGGCAATTGTCACTGGCTGAGTTACAGAAAATCGAGCCGCTGTTTGCCGAGGACGTGTACGCGGCGATCACGCTGGAGGCGACGCTCGACTGCCACGATGTTGCCGGGGGCACGGCGCGGCGGCGGGTAGCGGCCGCGGTGGCCGAGACGGCGGAGCGGGTGCAGCGGCTGGTGGACAAGTACGGTGCGGTGGCGCCGGCAGAGGCCGACGCGCGGGAGATGTCGCATGCGGGTACGTAAGGCGCTGCTGCAGGATGCGACGAACATTTATGAGCTGGTGAACTCGCTGGCGCATGACGGGACGCTGCTGCGGCGGGTGTTCTCGGAGATCTGCGAGAATGTGCGCGACTTTACGGTGGCGGAGAGCGATACGGGGGTTTTCCTGGGCTGCGGCGCACTGCACCTGTATGGGCCGCACCTGGCGGAGGTTCGCTCGATTGTGGTGAAGCCCGAGGCGAAGGGCCGGGGGGTGGGCGCGAAGCTGCTGACGGCGCTGCTCGAGGAGAGCGAGGAGCACGGGATCGGGTGCGTATGTTTGTTTACGCGGATTCCGGATTTCTTTTTTCGGCATGGGTTTCGCGAGGTGACCGAACGCGCGGCGCTGCCGGACAAGATTTACAAGGACTGCCAGAGCTGCCCGCGGATTTACCGGTGCGATGAAGTGGCGATGGCGCGCGGGGAGGTGCCGCGGGTGTCGATCCTGGGCACGCGCGAAGAGGCACTGCAGTTGGTACAAATAAGTGCGTAAAGGCCAAGACCGCCTGCGCGGCTGGCGGCCACTTCGTGACGTGTTCTTGTTTTCGGTGGGGATGCGGGCTGGGGTGGTCCTCGCGTTGCTCGGGGCTTGCATTGTGCTTGCCGGAACGGAAGAGCTTATCGTGACCTGCGGTTGAACGAGGACATGTCACGAATAGCGCTATGCGCCGGAAGTGACCGCCAGCCGTACAGCGCTTCGCGCCGACGCAGGCGGTTTGCTTTTAGCGGATGACGCCGGCGCCGTCGGCGGGCCAGTAGACGAAGGCGGCTTTGCCGTAGATGAGGGCGCGGGGGACGGGGCCGAAGTCGCGGCTGTCGCTCGAGATGGAGCGGTGGTCGCCCATGACCCAGAAGTCGTTCGGAGGGATGGTTTCTTCGGGGACGGAGCGGTCGTCCTGGAAGCGGGCGGGAACGTAGGGCTCGCGGAGGGCGCGGCCGTTGAGGTAGACGACGCCGTCGGTGATGCGGAGCTCGTCGCCGGGGAGCGCGATGACGCGCTTGATGTAGCTCTTGGAGGGGTCGCCGGGGTAGTGGAAGACGACGACATCGCCGCGGTGGATGGCCTCGAAGTGATAGGCGAACTTGTTGATGAAGAGGCGGTCGTTATTGTGCAGACGGGGCTGCATGCTGGTGCCTTCGACGCGCACGGGCTGGTAGACGCAGGTGATGATGACGGCGGAGGCGGCGACGGAGATGAAGAGGTCGCGCAGCCAGGTGCGCAGGTGGGCGGCGAAGCTTTCGGAATCGGGCGTCATGGGCGGATGGACCGGAAGATGGCGGTGACCTGGAGTTCTCCTAATGGCTGCGAGCGACGACGCGCGCCAGCTTAGTTTAGAGCAAGAGCAGAGGGACGGTGGTTCTGTGACTGGTGGGGCATGCGCCGGGTTCCCGCGCATGGGCCGACAACATACTATGACAATGCTTTAGACTGCCGGGGCGGCTGACGTACGAGCCGTCGAGTGCGGCTGTCTCGGCGGAGACGGCTTACGACCTGGCCAGCCTGACCAAGGTGATGGCGACGACCGCGATGGCGATGCTGCTGTGGCAGCGGGGCCGGATGGAGCTGGATCGGCCGGTGGGTGAGGTGTTGCCGGCGTTCCTGGACGGGGCGGATGGAACCGCGTGGCGGAGCCGGGTGACGCTGCGGCACCTGCTGACGCACAGCAGCGGGCTGCCGGCGTATGTACCGTTACATGAGCAGCACGGCAGTGCGGGCGAGGTGATGGAGGCGGCTCTGCGGCTGCCGCTGGAGGCCGAGCGGGGTAGCCGCGCGGCGTACTCCGACCCGGGGTTTATGGTGCTGGGGCGCGCGCTGGAGACGCTGGCCGCCGCGGAGCCGGAGCTGGGTGCCGCGGAGCCGGACGGCGGTAAGGAGTGGCTGGACCGGTTCTGCGCGCGGGAGATTTTTGGGCCGCTGGGGATGAGCGGGACGCGGTTCTGCCCGGCGGCGGCGGAGCGTTCGGCGATTCCTCCGACCGAGGTGGACAAGGCCTCGGGCAGGGGCTGGGTGCAGGGCGTGGTGCATGACGAGAACTGTTTCGCGCTGGGCGGCGTGGCCGGGCATGCGGGGCTGTTTGGGCCGGCCGGGGATGTGCTAAGGCTGGCGGAGACGATGCTGGGGCCGCTGCATGGACGGGGTGAGACGCTGTTCCGGGCCGAGACGGTGCGGCTGTTTACGCGGCGGGCGGGGCTGCCGGAGGGATCGTCGCGGGCGCTGGGCTGGGATACGCCGAGCGGCTCGCCGTCGTCGTCCGGGAGGCTGTTCGGAGCGGGCTCGTTCGGCCACCTGGGCTTCACGGGGACGTCGCTGTGGGTCGACCCGGAGGCGGATATCGCGGTAGTGCTGCTGACAAACCGGACGTTTCCTACCAGGAAAAACGGACGAGTGCAGGAGATTCGGCCTTTCTTTCACGATGCGGTAAGGAATTTTCTGAGGGGCGGTACTTCGGGTTAGCCGGCGGGCGACGAAAACGAGCCAGAAGTGCCGTATCAGGCTTACAATCAGCAGTGGACGAGGCGGACGACACATACATGGCGACGATCAGTCAGGCACCTTTTGAAGCGCAGGCCGGGGTTTACGAAGAGCTACCCCTTCATGAGTTGACAACGGAGGGCTCAAACGAGGCGTCGCAGGGATTCGACACCAAGTCCGCGCTGGAGATCGCGCGGATCATCAACCATGAAGACGCGAAGGTGGCGGCGGCGGTAAAGAAGGCGCTCCCGGAGATCGCGCAGGTGATCGATGCGGTGGCGCGATCGCTGCGCGAGGGCGGACGGCTGATTTATATCGGTGCGGGTTCGAGCGGGCGGATTGCGGCGCTCGACTCCTGCGAGTGCCCGCCGTATTTTTCAAACGATCCGCATTCGATCCAGTACATCATGGCGGGCGGACCGAAGGCGCTGGCTTCGCCGGTCGAGGTAAATGAGGATTCGGAAGAGCTGGGGCAGCGGGACATCGCGCGGCGCCGGCCTTCGCGCAAGGATGTGGTGATCGGGCTCTCGGCCAGCGGGCGCACGCCGTACGTGGTGGCGGCGGTGGCGTATGCGCGGACGCAGGGCGCGAAGACGGCGTGCATTACCTGCAACCTGAATACGCCGATTGCGAATGCCGCGGATATCGCGATTGTGGCCGATGTGGGGCCGGAGGTGATTTCGGGCTCGACCCGCATGAAGGCGGCGACGGCGCAGAAGATGATCACGAACATGATCACGACCGGCGCGATGACGCGGCTGGGCTACGTGTACGAAAACCTGATGGTGCACGTGCACATGCAGAACTCGAAGCTGGTGGAGCGCGGGATTTCCATCCTGAAGCGGGCGTGCGCGGTAAGCCGCGACGAGGCCGTGGAAGTGATCAAGAGCGCGGGGCGCAGCGTGCCGGTGGCGCTGGTGATGCTGAAGGCCGGGGTGGATAAGCAGGAAGCCGTGCGGCGGCTGGGGCGCTCGGATGGGAACGTGCGGCGCGCGGTCGAGGATTCGACGCTGGACCTATAATCAAGAGCGCTCTTCGTGGCGTGTTCTCGTTTCTGTGGGGGTGCGGGCGTCTGTGAGTCCTCGCGTTGCTCGGGGCACAGGTAAAGCAAAGTTACAGTTGCTGCGACCAGCGTAGCGGATTGAGGTGCGCATTATCCTACGAGCTATGCGCATTTTATTGCTGCTGCAGCTCCTCTCCACGCTCGGGATGTTTGGGGTGATCTGGTTTGTGCAGGTTGTGCACTATCCCTTGTTTCTCGATGTCGGGCAGGCACAGTTTGCGGCGTACGAGGCGGCGCATGCAAACCGCACGACCTGGGTGGTGGCGCCGCTGATGCTGGTGGAGCTGGTGACTTCCCTGCTGCTGCTGTTTCCTGCGCTGCGTCCCGCGGCATTGAGCCCGGAGTGGGCATGGACGGGCGCGGCGCTGGTCGGGGTTGTCTGGTGCTCGACAGCGTTCGTTCAGGTTCCGCTGCATGACCGGCTGCATGTGGGGTATTCGGCTGCGGTCATTGGGCGGCTGGTAGCGACCAACTGGATACGGACGGTGGCCTGGACCATACGCGCAGGGATTTTGCTCGGGTGGAGCTGGCGGTCAGTGAGCCGGTGACCTCACAGCGTTTCGTCGACCTGGAAGGACTCGATGCGGCTGGACAGGTCGGTCTGCGCGGCGGCAAGCGCCCCACTATTGGCGGCCAGCTCAGCCTGGGCCGCGGTGATGGCGTCTTCTGTCTTGTTGAGGTCGCCGACGAAGCGCCGGCGCGAAGTTTTGTCCGCGTTCTGAAGGGCCGTGATGTTGGCGCGCTGCCGCTCTTCGTCGCTGCGCAGGTCGGCAAGCCGGGCGTTGATCCGGTCAACCAAGGTCTGCGCGTCGGCCACGCGGCGGCGGCCGGCGAGGATGGGCTGCAGAGCGGCTTCAAGAGAAGCGTCATGATGCGTTTCATTCAGGATGAGCTGGAACTGGTCATCGTCGGAGCGCGTCAGGTCATAGGTGGTCGTGCCATTGCGAGAGGCTCCGATGTGCAGGTTCACGGTTTGCCCCGGGGCAGCATCGCTGCGGAAGCGGTAGACCGAGGCGGTGGTCTCAACCGGTTTGGGATCAGAGCTGGAGGGATTGGTAAGGCTGTCGAGCTTCCAGCCGTTGACGACGGGCACCTCGGAGATGACCGTGCGGTGGCTGGACGCGGCGTTGTGGATGACGAGCGTGGCCTCATGGACTTCAGCCCGGCGAATGGTGAGCACGCCGCGTGAGCCGCGGATTGAGGTGATGTGGCTGGTCGTCTCCTCGGAGTTGGTGGAGACCTGAACCGCCTGGTCGGCGGCATAGGAGAGCAGGCGCTTCTCAGCGGGGTGGATGGGTTCCGCGAGGCCTTCGCCGGCGAAGTTTCCATCTTCAATCATCGTGAAGCTGCCGCGATCGAGCGTGAGATTGGAGGTGTTCGTGATCCAGAGAGCGCGAAGCGGCTGTGAGGTCCGGCCGTTGGCATACGAGACAAGCGTGATGGACTCAGCAGGTACTTTGGCCTGGAGGATGGGGACGAGCGCGGACTCGTTCTTACGAAGGGTGACGGGCTCAATGACGTTGTAGGCGAAAAAGTCGTCGAAGCCGGCAGTTGCGGTCTGGGAGCTGAGCGAGGCTGCGGCGGAGCTCTCATAGGATACAAGCGGAGGAGGATAGTGGATCGGGGGTGGAGGACCATCACTTCGGCGCAGCACACCGCCGCCGAAACCAGGTCCGAGGCCGGTGCCTCCCAAAAGGCCGCCATGGACGCCGGCCACCGTGGCGGCCACATCCGCGTTTTCTGCCTGCATCGCCAATGCATGAGGAGAGCCGGCGATGACTTTGGGTGCCGAGAGGCTGTCCATGCTGCTGTCGTGGGTTTGCGGGGTGAGCTGGGCTTCCTGCGAGACGGGGATCTCGGGGCGTCGGGAGTAGATCGGCTGCGAGAGCGGCTGGATGAAGCTTTGCGGAGCACCAGCGATGAGCGAGAGACGGACGTTGACCCAGTCGGCGCCGGTCGTGTTGTCGACGACAGACCAGCCCTGAACGGTAGCCATTTGCGCCGAGGTTGGTGTGTCTGCATTGGTGAAGAGGATGCGGTAGGTGGACTTCCAGATGGGCACCTCTGACAGGTAGGAGACGCGCAGCTGGCGTGTGCCGGCGCCGTTGTCGTTGATCGTCAGGCGGCGAAAGCCCTGGTCGCGGTTCGAGTCGAGGAGCTGCAGGTACTGCATGAGGTCGGCGTGGGTGGTATCGAGCAGGCGGATGGAAAGCGCAGGGCTGATCTGGAAGATGCGAACTTCCCCGGTGTCCGCAGCCACGGTGGCGAAACGCGACTCGATGGTGGCGGCGGCGTCGCTGCCGAGGGTGGTTTTGTGCTCCTCGATGTCGACGAGCCGGCCGGTGAAGGGTGCGCCGCTGCCGTGGACCTCGACACGGGCGCCGCGCAGCGCGTTGAACAGGCCGGTATAGGTCGTTCTTGCGGGCAGGCCCAGCGGGATGGATTGCAGCTGCTGGTCGAGCGGCGTGGTGGAGTTGTAGGCAGCGCCGGAGATGCGGCCGCCGTTGAGGTCGATGGCAGAGAGCGATTGGAGAACGTCGTTCAGCTGCGAGCTGGTAAAGGAGAGGGTGACGGCGGCATCGCCGGTGACTGTCCCGGTGTGCTCGAAGAAGCCGACGCCGTTCTTGTAAAGAGAGACGTGGGTGACGGGGAGCGGGGTGTCGTGTGACCGGGTTGCGGGAGCGTGCGGCTGCGCTTGTTGCGCGTGGGCTGCGGCAAAGGACGCAATGACGAACAGCAGGGCAACGGGCGAAAGGCGCATGAAGAATCCCTCGGCGTAATCTTGAGGCGAAGAGCAGCACGGCTTTTGCCTTAGACACCGCGGAAGGAAAAGCGGCGCCCTGAGATAGCGGATCCTTGGAGGGCCGGCACTTGGCGGGAAAAGAGTATTTCCACCCGCCAGGCAGGCGACCTTCACCGGTTATAGAAAACTATCCATAGGCCGGCTCCCTGATGCCGACGCAGCAACTCTGCCGGCCGCGCTCCTGAGCAGGCTGCAGTACGCGCTGTAATCGTCAGGCGAGGGACTTACTACTCATGGAGCCTATGGAATCAATCGTGCACTCAGCTGCATTGAAGCCAATGGAAAAGGAAATGTCAGATATGGACAAGAACACTAGTGTTGATACAGAGCGGATGGTTGTCACGAGAATGATTGATGGCCCATGCGAGCTGGTTTGGAAGGTGTGGACAGATTCGCAGTACGTGATGCAGTGGTGGGGGCCGCAGGGTTTTACTGCGCCGTTTTGCAGGATGGACTTCCGCACGGGAGGAAAGTTTCTCTACTGCATGAGAGCGCCGGATGGGCAGGAGTTCTGGAATGGGGGTGAGTACCACGAGATTGTCTTGCACGAGAAGATCGTTTTCTCCATGTACTTTTCCGACGCGGAAGGAAACAAGGTTGAGTCTGCGCGGTACGGCGTAGAACACGAAGCCATCGAAGACGCGCACGATGTCGTTATCTTTGAGGATTTAGGGGAGGGTCGAACGAACTTAACATTTACTGGAAACGAAACCATGGAGAACGCCAGAAACAGCGGGCAGCTCAAGGGGATGAACCAGATGCTCGATAAATTTGCTGCACTTATTGCGGAGTTGGCGCTAACGAGCTAAGCAATTAAATTCCGGTGGATTTTACTTATCGAGAAGAATGAGAGATTGGAGCGAACCGTCGGCTGCTCGGATGCTGCTCCGAAGACAAGCTGAGCCCGAGTCCACTGTTTCGCAACAACCCGTAGAGCATGCAAAGAAAGCTTTGCTGCCATCGCGTGCGAGCTTCTGGACAAGGCCCTGTCTCCGAGGCTTGCGCAGGTCGTCAGGAGAGACGCTTTGCTGCATAGACGCGAAGAACGAGCGGTTAGGATGGCTGGGAGGGTACGGTGCATGACGGGTGTTCGATGGAGTATGGC
>CAXTMY010000077.1:0-12938 GCA_964245565.1 uncultured Acidobacteriaceae bacterium
TTGCGGTCGCCCAGGTAGATGTTGTCGCCCATGCCGATCTCGTCGCCGTAGTACAGGATCGGCGTGCCCGGGAACGAGAACAGCAGCGAGTTGAGCAGCTCAATCCGCCGCCGGTTGTTATCCACCAGCGGCGCCAGCCTGCGCCGGATCCCGATGTTGATGCGCATCCGCGGGTCGGCCGAGTACGCGAGGTACATGTAGTCGCGCTCTTCGTCCGAGACCATCTCCAGCGTCAGCTCGTCATGGTTGCGCAGGAAAATCCCCCACTGGCAGCTCTCCGGAATATCCGGCGTCTGCGCCATGATGTCGATAATCGGCAGCCGGTCCTCCTGCCGCAGCGCCATGTAAATGCGCGGCATCAGCGGGAAGTGGAACGCCATGTGGCACTCGTCGCCGTCGCCGAAGTACGGGCGCACATCCTCTGGCCACTGGTTCGCCTCGGCCAGGATCAGCCGGCCCTCGTAGCCTTCATCGATCGCCGCGCGAATCGCCTTGATCGCCGCATGGGTCTCCGGCAGGTTCTCGCAGTTCGTCCCGTCCCGCTCGATCAGGTACGGAATCGCATCCATGCGCAACCCGTCCACGCCCATGTCGAGCCAGTGCCGCATCACGTTGATAACTTCTTCAATCACCTTCGGGTTATCGAAGTTCAGATCCGGCTGGTGCGAGAAAAACCGGTGCCAGTAATACGCATTCGCCACCGGGTCCCACGTCCAGTTCGACTTCTCCGTGTCGGTAAAAATAATCCGCGCGTCCTGGTACAGCTTGTCCGTATCGCTCCACACGTAAAAGTCCCGCTCCGGCGAGCCGGCAGGCGCATGCCGCGCCGCCTGGAACCACGGGTGCTGGTCCGAGGTGTGATTGATGACGAGCTCGACCATCACCTGGATATCGCGCTCGTGCGCCGCATCGAGGAACTGCTTGAAATCCTCCACCGTTCCATAACTCGGGTTCACCGACATGTAATCGGAGATGTCGTACCCGTCGTCACGCAGCGGCGAGGGAAAAAACGGCAGCAGCCACAGGCACGTCACGCCCAGGTCCTGCAGATAGTCGAGTTTGGTCAGCAGCCCGGGAAAGTCACCGATGCCATCGTTGTTGCTGTCGGCGAACGCGCGCACATGCAGCTCATAAATAATCGCGTCCTTGTACCACAGTGGATCGGTTACGCTTCCCTGCTGCTTCAATCCTGCCTCCTGCCTGCCTTGCTGCCGTTCCTGTACTTATCTCGCGTCCCGGACGACGAACACATGCGCCGGCTGCACTGCCGGGTCCAGCGCGACATAGTTCGCCGGGCCATGCCACCCGTAACTGGCGCCTGACAAAACATCTTCCACCGTATAAGTTGACTGGTCCGTCAGCCCAAGCTGCCTGGCATCGAGATACAGCCAGCCGCTCTGCCGGTTCAGCGGATCGAGGTTCACCACCGTCAGCACCACGTTCCCCCCCTCGGCCGAGCGCTTGCTGTAGGCCAGCAGCTGCGGGTTCTCGCAGCTGTGGAACCGCAGCGACTGGTCGAAGGTCTGCAGCGCCGCATTCTCGCGCCGCGTCCTGTTCAACACCGCCAGCAGCCGCGCCACCGGGTTTTCGAGCGTCAGCGGCCAGTGCTTGATCTCATACTTCTCGGAGTCCAGGTATTCCTCGCCGCCCGGCTTGAACGGCGCATCGACAAGGCCCTCATACGCCCCGCCGTAAATCCCGTACGACGGGTTCAGCGTCGCCGCCAGCACCGCCCGCAGCGCAAACGACGCCTCGCCGCCGGACTGTAGGTTCATCGGCAGAATATCCGGCGTGTTCGGCCAGAAGTTCGGACGGAAATACTGCCACTGCTCGGTCTGCGTCAACTCCGTCAGATACTGCTGCAGTTCGGCCGCGCTCGTACGCCAGGAAAAATACGTGTAACTCTGCGAGAAACCCAGCTTCGCAAGCTGCTCCATCACCCGCGGCCGCGTAAACGCCTCGGCCAGGAACAGCGCATCCGGATACTGCCGCTTGACCTCCGCAATACACCACTCCCAGAATCCGAATGCCTTGGTGTGCGGGTTATCGACCCGGAAGATGCGCACGCCTTTCCCGGCCCAGAACAGAAACACCTTGGCCAGCCCGTCCCAAAGCTCTTCCCAGTCCTCGCTCTCAAAATCAATCGGGTAAATGTCCTGGTACTTCTTCGGCGGGTTCTCCGCATACTGGATCGAGCCGTCGGCCCGATGCTTGAACCAGCTCGGGTGCCTCTTGACCCACGGATGGTCGGGCGCGCACTGGAATGCGATATCAAGCGCCAGCTCCATGCCGTGCTCCGCCGCGGTAACCCGCAGGTGCTCGAAATCCTCGAAGGTGCCGAGCTCCGGCAGGATCGCGCAGTGGCCGCCCTCCTCCGCGCCGATCGCCCACGGGCTGCCCACGTCGCCCTCCCCGGCAGTCACGGCATTGTTCCTGCCCTTGCGATACGAGCGTCCAATGGGATGGATCGGCGGCAGGTACAGCACATCGAAGCCCAGCGCCTCGAGATACGGCAGCCTGGCCTCCACATCGCGCAATGTGCCATGGGTTGCCGCATCCGCGCCCTGCGAGCGGGGGAACAGCTCATACCAGGTCGAGAAGCGCGCGCGCACCCGGTCCACCTCGACCGCCAGCGTGCGTTCGTAACGCGTCTCCAGCTCCCGGTCCGGGTACCGCGCCATCACCGCCGGCAGCTCCGGCGCCAGCGCCGCCGCGGTCAGCCGCGCGCGTTCCTCTGTCTTGTCTATCTTGCCTTCCGCGGTCCCGTCCTTTTCCAGCGCGGCCAGCTCGTCGCCGTCCGTCTTCAGCCGCTTCGCCGCGGCCTCCAGCGCACGCCGGTCCCGTCCGCGCGCACGGTCCAGTGCTGCTTCCACCAGCACGGCGCCGGTCTGCAGTTCGAGCGCCACGTCCTGGCCTGCCTTCAGCTTCTTCTCAAGCCCGTCCCGCCAGGTGTCGAAATGATCCACGCTCGCCGCCAGCGTGTACTCATACCGGCCCTCGCGCGGCACCGCGAACGACGCCTGCCAGCGGTCGTTGCCGACCGGCGCGAACGCATACGCTGCCCAGCTCTTCTCCCCGGGTCCGCGCACCAGCAGCCGCGCTTCCACGTGGTCGTGTCCATCGCCGAAGATATCTGCCTCAACCACGACCGTCTCGCCCGCAACCCGCTTTGCCGGGTAGCGGCCCGCGTCGATTTCCGGCCTCACATGCTCGATGATGACGCGCTGCCGCCCGTTCTCCGGCTTTCGTAGCTCTCGTTTTCCGCCTGCCATGCCACTCCTCTCCATCTGACCTTAACCGGCTGCTCCCGCTTGAGGGGAATGTTTCTCAGAAGAACGCGAGGAGCCAGGCATCCCTCGCCTTCGCCGCTCGCCCATTGATCAGGTGATCAGGGCTTCGCCTCGCCTCGCGACAGGAACCTGCCGACAACCTCGTGCATGCCCGTCGGTCTCCGCCCCAGGATCCGCTCCAGGGTTGGATCGATCACGTCGAACTCTCGCGCCCGGGTTGCGCGAAACAGCGAGCCGAGCATCTCCGCCATCGGCTCAGGCATTCCTTGCGCAAGCCGGGCTGCCCGGTACTCCTCCTCGCTCACGACCACCCGTGTGACGTCACGCTTCAGCACCTCCGAGGCAAGCCGGGCGACGTCGGCAAAGTCCAGCGCTTCTGCAGCCGTCAGCGGCGGTGTGATCCCGTCGAACAGACCCGTGTCCGTCAGCGCAGCCACGGCCGCTTCCGCCAGGTCCGTCCGAGCCGTCCAGGAGACCCGGCCGTCTTTCGGCAGCGCAAGCCGGCCGGTCTCCTGCATGCCGCCCAGCTGGTACAGGGCCGACTCCGCATAGAACCCGTTGCGCAGCGACACGAAAGGCACTCCGCACGACGCGAGCAGTGCTTCGGTTTCCGCATGATCGCGCGCGAAGGCAACCGCGGACGACGGGTTCGCTCCCTGGTGGCTGGTATAGAGGATGCGTTTCGCGCCCGCGTCCCTCGCCGCTCGAATCGCATTGCCGTGCTGCCGCTTCGCTTCTTCGCCCAGCACGTTCACAGAGACGATCAAAACCTGTTCAGCATCCGCGAAGGCTTCGGCCAGGGTAGAGGGATCGCGAAAGTCACCCCGGGACACGCGCATGCCGCGCTGCCTGAAATCTCCAGCCTTCTCCGGGTCACGAACGCTCACGCCGATCCGGGCAGCCGGGACCCGCGCGGAGAGCCCCTCGACGATTTGCCGACCTAACTGCCCGGTCGCCCCTGTCACCACGATCATGCTGTTCACCCTTGCAGGTTCAACGTGCGCCGCGCCAGATCAGGAAGATGAACGCAGTAACCCCGGAGTTGTCAACGAGGCGCCTGCTCTTCCCACTTGTAAAAGATATTGTTCAGCGACTCGGCCCACGTCGGGTGCGCCCAGATCGCATCGCGCAGCGCCGGATACGGCACCTTCGCCAGCATCGCCATCTGCACCGTGGCCGCAATCTCACCGCCCTGCCCGGCCAGGATCGCCGCGCCCAATATCTGCTCCGTGTCCTTGTCCACCAGCACTTTCATCAGCCCGCGCTTGTCGCCCGTCTCATACGCCCGCGCAATCGAGCTCGCCGGCATCTTCGCGATCCGCACGCTGTGGCCAGCCTTTTTCGCCTCCTCCACCGTCATGCCGATGCGCCCCAGCTCCGGGTCGGTGAACACCGTGTACGGCACCTGCCGCCCGGTCGTCACGCGTCTGCCGCCTTCGAGCAGGTTCGCCGCCACGATCCGGTAATCGTCATACGAGATATGCGTAAACGCCGGGCCGCCTTTCACGTCGCCCAGCCCGTACACCCCCGCCACGTTCGTCTCCAGCCGCTCGTTCACGGTGACGAATCCGTGCTCATCCGCCTTGATGGCCGCCGCTTCCAGGTGCAGCGCGTCGGTATTCGGCATACGCCCGGCAGCCAGCAGCAGGTGCGAGCCGCGCAGCGTCTGCTCGCCCGCGCCGGTCTTCACCGTCAGCGCCACCCCGTCGCCGGTCTTCGCCGCCGCCGTCGCTTTCGCGTTCAGCACCACTGCAATGCCGTCTTCCTTGAAGATCGAAAGCAGGCACTCCGCCACGTCCGCATCCTCGCGCGGCATCAGCTGCGGCCCATCGCTCACCACCGTCACCTCCGCCCCAAACCGGCGGAACATCTGCGCGAACTCGACCGCGATATAACTGCCGCCGAGCACCAGCAGGTGCCGCGGCACCTCGTCCAGCTCCATCACTGTCTCATTGGTCAGGAACGGCACCGACTCGAGCCCCAGCCCCTTCGGCGTCGCCGACCGCAGGCCCGTGTTGATGAAAATGTGCTTCGCCTCGAAACTCCGCGTCCCGCCGCTCCCGGCAAGCGCTACCTCCACCGTATGCGGCCCGGTGAACCGCCCCAGCCCACGCACCAACTCGATCTTCTCCTCCTCCTCGAGCTTCTTCTCACTGCCCGAGCGCCACACCTCCACCACTTTGCGCTTGCGCTCGCGCACCTCGACCATCGATACCGTGACCGGCCCCGCTTGCACCCCGAACCGCGCACCCTCCCGGGCCAGGTACGCCGCCTTCGCCGAGGCAATCATCGTCTTGGTCGGCGTGCATCCCTCGTTCACGCACGTGCCGCCCACATGCTTGCTTTCCACCATCACAACCCTGTGCCCCTTGCCCGCGAAAGCCGCGGCCAGCGGGTTCCCGGCCTGCCCTGAACCGAGAATCAGCGCATCGATCTGTTCCGCCATGCAGATTTCCCCTGAAAACGTCCTAGAACCTTGAAACCACAAAGAACGAGACGCCCACTGCCACGACATCTTCCACCAGCGCGACCGGCAGGTCCGGCAGCCCGGCGCGCACCGTCAGCGCCCGCCGCACCAGGTAGCCGGCATACGAGCCGACCACCGCGCCCACCCCGCCCAGCACGCCGCCGAGCACCAGCGCAGCGCCGCCCAGCGCCGCCAGCGCCGCGCCGGTGCCGGCGCCGAACACCAGCCTGCCCACCAGCGGAAACGCGGTAACCCGTGACGGCGTCTTCGGCAGCTTGTCCCCGATCCACTCTCCAATCGCAAGCACCGTGAAGACGACCAGCGAAACCGGATGCGCCAGGAAAGCGAACGGCGTGTGCGCCAGCGAGTACCAGTGCAGCCGGGCACCCCAGCACAGCGCCGCAACCGGCGTCAGCGTGCGCAGGCCGTTGGCAAAACCCAGCACGAAAATCAGCGAGAACAGCAGCGGCGGCGGCATATCGCTAGTGGGATGCGAATCCGCCCCAAACGGAGCAGCCGCGGCGCAGATTCTCCTCGTCGAAGAAGCCCTTTGCTCTCAACGCCGCGGCAAGCGCCGCACCTGCGCAGGACACGACGCCGGCGTCCCTGGCCTACGCCACCGGCACTGACTTCACCAGGTTGCGCGGCCGGTCCACATCCACGCCATGGCTCAGCGCCACGAAATACGCGAACAGCTGCAGCGGCACCACTTCCAGCAGCGGCAGCAGGTGTTCCGGCGCTGCCGGAATCGCGATCGCCTCCTTCACCAGCGACGGCACCTGCGTGTCGCCCGCGTTCACCAGCGCCAGCACCCGCGCGCCCTGGCCTTTCAGAATCTGCAGCAGGTGCACGGTCCGCTCGTAGCGTCGCACCGAGTCCGCATCTGCCGGGTCGAACGCCGCCAGCACCAGCAGCGGCACGCCTTCGCTCACCAGCGCATTCGGCCCGTGCAGCACCTCGCCCGAGGGGTACCCTTCCGCATGCACGTAGGAGCTCTCTTTCAGCTTCAACGCACCCTCCCGCGCCAGCGGGTAATGCACGCCCCGGCCCAGGAACAGGTAGCTCTTCGCATCGGCAAACACCCCCGCGCAGGCTTCGGCCTGTCGCGCCCACTCCTCCAGGCCGCCTGCCATCTTCTCCGGAATCGCCGCCAGCTCCCGCAGCCGTGCTTCCACCTCTGCCGCGTCGAGCCGTCCGCGCGCCTCGCCCGCGGCCAGCGCCAGCAGGTGCAGTAGCGCCAGCTGGTTGGTAAAACTCTTCGTCGCCGGGATCGCCAGTTCCTTCCCCGCTTCCGTGCACAGCGCCAGGTCCGCCTCGCGCATCATCGTCGAGCCGGGCACGTTCGTCACCGCGATCGTCTTCTGCCCGCGCGCCTTCGCTTCCCGCAGCGCGGCCAGCGTGTCCCCCGTCTCACCCGACTGCGAGATCGCCAGCACCACCGCGTCCGGCGTCGTGTTGCTCGTGCGGTACGAATACTCACTCGCGTACTCCACGTCCACCGGCAGCCCGCTCAGGTCCTCGAACGTCACCTCGGCCATCAGCCCTGCGTGGCGGCTCGAGCCGCTCGCGATAATCACCAGCGACGAAGCCCGCCCCAGCAACGCACGCGCCGGCGCGAACAGCCCGCTCCGCAGGCTCGTGCCGCCCGGCTCCAGTGAGGCTGCCAGCAGCCTGTGCAGCGCATCCGGCTGCTCGAAAATCTCCCGCAGCATCGCATGCTGAAACGTTCTCAAAGACTCACTCATCGCATTGACCGCTTTCCTCCGCCGCGGCCGGGCCGGGCTTCTACAGAAGTGTAAGCCGTGATCATTAGCGGAACAAACGATCATTTTTGTTGACATGCATCCTTCGAACCGGCAGTCTAGCGCGGTGGCCTTGCTGCCAGCATTTCTGCACAGCGCGCGGGGCCTCCAGACTGCCTGGGAAACACTCCTGAAAGCCGGGACCGCCTTTGAAAACACTCGCCCGACGTGTGCTCTCCATCCTTGTACTCGCCGCCACCTGCTTCATCGCGCAGGCGCAGAACTTCGCCGACGTCCGCCCCACCCCGCAGCAGGACCGCTGGCAGGACCTCGAGATGGGCGCCATCCTCCACTTCGGCACCAACACCTTTCTCAACCGGGAGTGGGGCGACGGCACCGCGTCTGCCTCGGTCTTCAACCCCGCGCACGTCGATACCGACCAGTGGATCGCGGCAGCGAAGAGCGCCGGCATCCGCTATGTCGTGCTGGTCGCCAAGCACCACGATGGCTTCGCCCTCTGGCCGACCGCGCAGACAGACTACAGCGTCAAGGCCAGCCCCTGGCTGGGCGGCAAGGGCGATCTGGTTCGCATGGTTTCGGTCTCTGCCCGCAAAGCCGGGCTCCTGTTCGGCGTCTACGAGTCGCCATGGGACCGGCACGATCCGCGCTACCAGGATCCCGCGGCCTACGACAGGTTCTACCTGGCCGAACTCGAAGAACTCGCAAGCAACTACGGTCCGCTGGTTGAGTTCTGGCTCGACGGCGCCGGCTCGCAGGGGCGCACCTACGACTTCGACACCATCATCCAGCACCTGCGCACCTACCAGAACAACACGCTCGTCTTCGCCGATGTCGACCTTTACCGGTTCGGCGATATCCGCTGGGTCGGCACCGAAAGCGGCTACGTCGATTACGACGTCTGGAACACGGTCGACCGCACCGGTACCCTGCGCTGGCGTCCGGTCGAGGCGGATACGCCGCTGCATCGGGGCCAGTGGTTCTGGCACCCGGACAGCGACAGTACGCTCAAGTCGCTGGACGAGCTGATGAACGAGTACAACAACACCGTCGGCCGCGGGGCACAGCTCATGCTCGGTCTCGCGCCCGACAGCACCGGCGTGCTCCCGTCTGCGGACGTCAGGCGGCTCGCGGAGTTCGGCGCCCGCATTCGCGCCATCTACGGCAACAATCTGCTCGGGGGCCATGCCGCGCTCGGGGCAAACGAGCAGCGCGCCCTTGACGGCAATCCCGACACCTGGTGGGCCCCTCCGGTCGTGCTGCCCGCCACGCTTACCGTGCCGCTGCGCAAGCCTATCCGGTTCGACCGCTTCATGACCATGGAACGGCTCGAGGACGGCCAGCATGTTGAGGAGTACGCGATCGATGCCAGGGTCGATGGCGCCTGGCGCGAGCTGGTCCATGCCCATGTCATCGGCCATAAAAAAATAGACCTGCTGCCCGCGCCGGTCACTGCGACCGCTGTCCGGCTTCGTATCCTCTCCGCCAACGGTCCGGTCGAGATCCGCGAGTTCGGCATTTATCGCGACGATGCCGCCGCGGCCGAAGCGAAAACAGAGTAGCCGTGGCGAGCATGCAGAAGGTACGCCTGGAAGTAGCCGTCGACAACCCGCAAGCCGTGCTTGCCGCCGCGGCCGGCGGCGCGGAACGGCTGGAGCTGTGCTCCTCGCTCGCCGACGGCGGGCTGACGCCCTCGCCGGGTTTTATCGAGTGGACACTTGCCGCGGTCTCCATTCCGGTCCATGCCATCGTGCGCCCGCGGGCGGGCAATTTTGTCTACTCCCCGCACGAGCTTGCCGTCATCGAGCGGGATATCCGCTTCATGCGGCATGCAGGGGTGCACGGTGTCGTGCTCGGCGTGCTCACACCCGGGCACCGCGTGGATGTGGCCGCCATGCAGCGCTTTCGAGAGCTGCTCCAACCCATGCGCCTGTGCTTCCACCGCGCCTTCGACCTCACCCTGGATCGCGAACAGGCCCTTGAAGACGTGATCCGCTGCGGCGCCGAAATCCTGCTCACCTCCGGCGGCGCCGTCAGCCTCCACGCCGGGGCGCGCGAGGTTGCCCGCATCGCCAGGCAGGCGGCCGGCCGCATCGAGATCATGGGCGGTGCCGGTGTGCGCCTGAAAAACGCCGGCGAGCTCTGGCGAACCGTGCCGGTCGACACCCTGCACACCTCGCTCCGCAGCCCTTGGCGCGAAGGCGCGCACAGCGGCCCGCACGCCGCGAACATGGGCTCGCGCGATGAAGAAGACCTGTACACCGTGAAAGAAGAGGATGTGCGCGCCGTGCTCGCCATGCTGAAACATCGCAAAGCTTCAACCGGTGTTTTTGCGGCTGGAAAGTAGATTGCAGAACTGCTGTATCTGCGATTTTGCCGCGCGGAAGCTATGACCGCAACGGCGCGAGCGAGTCGCCCTTTAGCGAGTCGCCCTTTACTGTTATATTCTGTGCTTCCGCTTCGAGCACAACCCCCAGCACCGAGGACGCAGGCGGGTGCGCGGCAAGATCGAACTGCAGCAGCCTGAGCAAGAGCCGGTTATCGTACGTGGGTTGAACTGGCCGCACAGTGCGTTTGTGGGTGTTGTTTGCGGCTGCCGACTTCGCGGTTATCGGCAGGTACGCCGATTGTTTCTTTTGCGCGGCGGCTCGAAAACTGGCGAGCATCGGGGCGACCAGGTGGAGGTTTCTACTGTCCGTTTGATTGATTACAGAGCTGACCCCGGACATGCCGGCCAGCTCGCTTTCCGGCAAACCCGTGCGTTCCTCTTCCTCAGCCTCGGCTGGTTTCGCGCTCAGGATAAAAGTAATGGTCACAGATGCAATGGCGAGGGCACGCTCTGCGGCGCGCAGTACCAGCTGTTCAAGCATGAGCCCCAGGACAAACAGCAATCCTTCCAGCAGCCGTTCCGGAGCTTTAAAGGTGTATTGCTCACGCAGGTCCGGAGAAAGCGCGACAGGCACAAACCGGTGTGGGTGTTCGCCCCGCGCGAGCTCGCGCAAACGCCTGCCGCTCTGCCCTATGCCCGCCATCAACTCCTTATGCGGCAGCGCGGCAATGCCGCCGAGCGTGCGAATACCCCACCTCGCCATGGTCTCGGCCTGCTGTTCCTCGAGATCGAGCACATGGAGCAGCAGTGGAGCGAGCGCCTTCTGCTCCTCACCCGGCGCGGCAATGGTAATTCCGGGCCCTGCCCTTGCAAGCAGGCAGGCGGCATGAAAATTTGCGCTGATGGCAATCGATGCGTAGAGCCCATGGCTGCGCAGAGATGCGCGAAGCGACTGGGCAAAAGCCTGCGGACTACTGGAATGCATGGCATGCGCCGCGCCGGCTACGCTAAGCACGCATCCGGCTGCATGCGCCGCATGGCATGTCTCAATATCAGGAGAGTAACTGCCCGCACAGACAAGCATCGTGGTGCGGGCGTTTTCTTCCTCCGTGGCGGATCGCGGCAGCAGTGTACTGCCCCGAATGCTCTCTGCTTCCGTGCAGGTCATGCCATTGCGCAGGCCCTCACGGCGCCCTGCCGCATTTACAGCGCAGATACGCGGCTGCGGTACGGCGTCATCAAGCACAGCAACGGGGCTGCTATGCAAGTGCGACCGCAGGCGCAGTAGAGCCTGCGCCGGAAACTCCGGCACGTGGACGCACGCGTACAAGGGGTCTTGAAGCGTCTTGAACCAGCTCTTCATAGAAAATCTCCAGGAAGGAGCGAAAGCAGCAGGACGAATTTTCGCCTTTTCTTCTCCCCGCTAAAACAAGAATCGTTCCTAATCGGGGCGCCTGTCAAAGTGGAAAACACAAGCGGTGAGTGTTTCGACAGCAAAGCTCGGGACTGCACTCCCTTTGGTGCAATGGCGAGAGACGATGTCACAGCGTTGGAGCATTTTCACAATAGGTGTCCTGCAACTGTGAAAATGCTTGAAACGCGGGTTTACCTGCCGTAATCCCATTGCAAATGGCTTTCGGCTGAGCCCCCGTATTTGCGCAGCGGGAAGAGTGGTGGAATCATGAAGGCGGTTGATTGACTTGTGCACGCGAGGACAGGTGTCCTCCCAAAGGTTCGAAAGGAAGCTTCATGGAGCAGCAGCTCGTGTCGGATGCGTTGGTTTTTTTTGGTGCCACGGGCGATCTCGCCTACAAGCAGATCTTTCCGTCCCTGCAGCGGCTCGCAAAACGCGGCAAGCTGAAAGGCCCGGTCGTCGGGGTAGCCAAGGCAGGCTGGACGCTCGAAGACCTGAAAAATCGCTGCCGCGACAGCATCGCCAAGCATGGGGGCGTCGATCCGGAAGGGCTTGAACTACTGATCAACTGCCTGCGCTATGTCGATGGAGACTATAGCGACGCTGCAACATTCACCAAGGTCCGGCAGGAGCTGGGCGACGCGCGGCACCCTCTGCACTATCTCGCGATTCCGCCCTCCCTGTTCGTGCGCGTGGTCCAGCAGCTCAAGGCCTCGGGCAACGCCGAGGGCGCGCGGATCGTCGTCGAAAAGCCCTTCGGTCACAGCGTCGAAACGGCCGCAGCCCTGAACCACGCCATCCACGAGGTCTTTCCCGAGGAGTCGATCTTCCGCATCGACCACTACCTCGGCAAGAATCCTGTCCAGAACCTCATCTTCTTCCGTTTCGCCAATTCCTTCCTTGAGCCCATCTGGAACCGGCAGTACGTGGAAAGCGTGCAGATCACGATGGCGGAAAGCTTCGGCATCCAGGGCCGCGGCAGCTTTTACGACAGCGTGGGCGCGATCCGTGACGTGGTGCAGAACCATGTCATGCAGCTGGTGAGCAACATCGCCATGGAGCCGCCGCCATGCCCGGACGTGGAAGCGCTGCGCGACGAACGGGTCAAGGTTCTGAAAAGTATCAAGCCGGTCACCGCTGAGGATGTTGTGCTGGGCCAGTTTGACGGTTATCTCGACGAGCCCGGCGTAAGTCCGAACTCCGGCGTGGAAACCTTTGCAGCCATGCGGCTGAACATCAACTCCTGGCGCTGGCGGGATGTTCCGTTCTTCATTCGCACGGGTAAGTCGCTGAACAAGACCGCGACCGAGATTATCGCGACGCTGCGGCAGACGCCCGCCGTGTTCTCCGATAAGCTCACGCCGCAGAACTATGTGCGGTTTCGGCTGAGCCCGGAACCGGTGGTGGCCATCGGCGGATCGGTCAAGGAAGCAGGCGATACGCTGCGCGGCTGCATGGTGGAACTGAATGCCTCGCAGCAGTGCGGCACCAATGACCTGCTGCCCTATGAAGAGCTTCTCGAAGACGCAATGCGTGGCAACCCGGTATGGTTCGCGCGTGAGGACTACGTGGAGGAGAGCTGGCGGGTGTTGGACCCCCTGCTCAAGGACCTGCCGCGAGTGCATACTTACAAGCCGGGCTCCTGGGGTCCGGAAGCGGCGAACGAGCTGACCAGGGA
>CAXTMY010000078.1:0-12741 GCA_964245565.1 uncultured Acidobacteriaceae bacterium
GTCCGCACCCATATCGAATCCGCCTACCGCGATCTCTGGGTGCAGGGCGAAATCTCCAACCTTCGCGCCGCTCCCTCCGGCCATCTCTACTTCACGCTCAAGGACGGCGATGCCCAGCTTCCCGCCGTGCTGTTTCGCCGCCAGGCCCAGACCCTCCGCTTCCGCCCCGACGACGGCCTTGAAGTCCTGCTCCGCGGCAAAGTCTCCGTCTACGAGCAGCGCGGGCAGATGCAGCTCATCGCCGAATACCTCGAGCCCGTCGGCGCCGGCTCCCTCCAGGTCGCCTTCGAGCAGCTCAAAGCCAAGCTCTCCGCCGAAGGCCTCTTCGCCCTCGACCGCAAACGCCCGCTCCCCGCCTACCCGCACTGCGTCGGCATCGTCACCTCACCCTCCGGCGCCGTCATCCGCGACTTCCTCTCCGTCGCCGGCCGCCGCCACGCCGCGCTCGACATCCTGCTCTACCCCGCCGCCGTGCAGGGCGCCTCCGCCGCTGCTGAGGTCGCTGCCGGCATCGCCCACTTCAACCGCGCACGTACCGTCGACGTCATCGTTATCGCCCGCGGGGGCGGCTCGCTCGAAGACCTTGCCCCGTTCAACAGCGAGCTGCTCGCCCGCGCCATCGCCGCCTCCACCCTCCCGGTCGTCTCCGCCGTCGGGCACGAGACCGACTTCACCATCGCCGACTTTGTCGCCGACCTCCGCGCTCCCACACCTTCCGCCGCGGCCGAGCTCATCACCGCGGCCCAGCACAAAATTCAGGACCACCTCGACGCCCTCTCTGCCCGGCTCACCCGCGCCACGCGGCTCGCCCTCGCGCTCTCCCGGCAGCACTTCACCCGGCACTCCATCGAGACCTGCCACGCCCGCCTCCGCGACGCGCTCGGCCGCCGCGAGCAGCGCGTCGATGAGCAGCGCTTCCGCCTCGATCGCGCCCTCTCCGCATCGCTGCGCAACCCCTCCAACCGCATCGCCCGGCTCACCGCCTCGCTGCTGCGCCACGACCCCTCCGCGCAGCTGCGCGTCATGCGCGAGCGCTTCGCCGGCCTGCAGCAGCGCCTCGCGCGCGCCCTCGCCGCCAGGCTCGCGCAAGCCACGCAACAGCACACGGCTGCCCTGCGCGACCTCAACGCCCTCTCCCCGCTCGCCGTGCTCAGCCGCGGCTACGCCCTCGTCCGCGCCGCCGACGGCTCTCTCCTCACCAGCGCCGTCCAGTCCGCCGCCGGCGACACCATCCACGTCCGCCTCGCCAGCGGCACCCTCGACGCCACCGTTACATCAAGCAAGGAACCCTGACCACGCATGAGAAAGCTCTTCGGAACCGACGGCATTCGCGCCGTGGCCGGCCACGCCCCGCTCGACGCACAGACCATCCACGCCGTCGGTGAAGCCCTCGCCCACAGCCTCAAAGCGCACCACCCCATCCCGCGCATCCTGCTCGGCATGGACACCCGCGAAAGCGGTCCCTGGATCGCGCGCCTGCTCCACGCCGGCCTTGCCTCCGGCGGCGCCGCCGTCGCGAACGCCGGCGTCCTTACCACCCCCGCCATTGCCTATCTCGCGCGCAAGTTCGGCTTCGCCGCCGGCATCGTCATCTCCGCCTCCCACAATCCCTGGCAGGACAACGGCATCAAAATCTTCGCCGGCGACGGTTACAAATTACCCGACGCCCTCGAGCTCTCCATCGAGTCCGAAATCTTCACCCGCCTCGCCTCATCGACCACCCCGGCCGAACTGGCACTCCCCGAGGCCGATCCCGTTTACCGCCACGACTACGAAGCCTTCCTCCGCTCCGCCGTCCCCGGCCTCTCGCTTGACGGCCTCCACATCGTCCTCGACTGCGCCAACGGGGCCGCCTCCGCCATTGCGCCGGAGCTCTTCGCCGGTTTCGGCGGCCGCATCGAGCTCACCCACGCCGCCCCCGACGGCCGCAACATCAACGAAGCCTGCGGCGCGCTCCACCCCGAAGTCGTCGCCCGCGAAGCGAAAGAGCGCGGCGCCGCCCTCGGCATCACCCTCGACGGCGACGCCGACCGCTCGCTCTTCTCCGACAGCCACGGCCGCGTCATCAACGGCGACGCCGTCCTGCTCCTCGCTGCCCGCGCCCTCAAGGCCGAAGGCCGCCTCACCGGCAACCTCGTCGTCGCCACCACCATGTCCAACATGGGCCTTGAAGCCGCGCTCGCCCGCTCCGGTATCCGCATGCTCCGCGCGCCGGTCGGCGACAAATACGTCCTTGAAGTCATGCGGCAGCACAACGCCGCGCTCGGCGGCGAGCAGTCCGGCCACATCCTCTTCCCGCACCTCGCCACCACCGGCGACGGCCTCCTCACCTCGCTCGTCCTCCTGGACATCCTCAAGCGCAGCGGCAAGCCGGTCGAAGACCTCGTCGCCGACCTTAAAACCTACCCGCAGGTCATCGTCAACGTTCGCGTGCGGGAGAAAGTTCCACTCGAAACCATTCCCAGCGTCTCCAGCGCCATCGCCGAAGCCGAGCGGCAGCTCGCCGGCACCGGCCGCGTCGTCATCCGCTACTCCGGCACTGAAGCCCTGGCCCGCGTCATGATCGAAGCCGAATCCGAAACAACGATGCGCACACATGCCGACCGCATCGCCAACGCCATCCGTGCAGAGCTTGGGCTAGCCTTGTAAGGCCAGCCCAAGCTCTGCAGTAGACCGCCTGCGCAGCTGGCGGCCACTTCTGGCGCATAGCGCTATGCGTGGCGGGTTCTTGTTTCTGCGTATGCGGGTGCCGGGTGCCCTGGGTTAAACAATCCCCTGCCACATCATCGCCCTTACTCGTCCATCCGTTCCCAGAGCCAGGCCAGGTCGAGATAAACAGGAGAATCCACCGCCTGCAAACGGTTGCTCGTTTCCCTCTGCCATGCGCCATCTCGCCACAACTCAGCCGTGCGCAGCTCCGGATCAATCAGCCAGACATTCCGCACACCCATAGCCGCTAAATCCGCCGCTCGCCCCTTAAGTTCCCGATAACTATCAGAAGGCGAAAGAACCTCAATCGCAACCAGGGGAGGCTGTGTCAGCGCACCTAGCTCCCGGTTTGTGCGCACAAGCACGACAAAGTCAGGAAGACGTACCTGGTTGGCGCTGACCTGTGTGCGCACTTCTACCGCGGAGCGAATCTGCCACTCCTTCCGATGCTCGTAAAACCAGACACCCAGCAGTATCTGCACCTCTCCATGCGTAAGAGTGACCACAGATTTCTCCCTGAGTTCACCGTCTAAATATTCAAGGTCCGGGTGATAACTCGTCTTCAGGTACTCTTCAAGCGGAACTTTGACAGCGGTTGCCATGCGGCACCTCATTGGCACTGGTTGACCTATTCTATCCCCGCGCCTGCGTCTCAAAAATAAGTTCACCGGCGGGTACTGCTGAGAAAGATGCCCCGTCGGCTTGGGCGGCGTGAGCATAGAGCCACGCCAGGCCCGGTCTCCCCTTACAAATCCCGCCAGTTCGCCCCAAGCTCCGCATCCGCCACAATCGGTACGCTCAGCTCGATCACATGCTCCATCTCGTGCTTCACCATCGCGCGCACCTCCTCCGCCTCGTCTTCCGGCACGTCGAACAGCAGCTCGTCATGCACCTGCAGCGTCATCCGCGCCTTCCGCTTTTCCTCGGTCAGTCGCTTATCGATGCGGATCATCGCAATCTTGATCAGGTCCGCGGCCGTGCCCTGCAGCGGCGTATTCACGGCCGTCCTCTCCGCAAACCCGCGCAGGTTCGCGTTCCTGCTCTGGATATCCGGAATCGGCCGCGACCGCCCGAACAGCGTCCGCACCCTCTGCTCCGCGCGCGTCTGCTCCAGCACCCGGTCGATATACGCCCGCACCCCGGCATACCGCTCGAAGTAGCGGTCGATATAAATCCGCGCTTCCTTCTGGTCGATCCCGAGATTCGCTGCCAGCCCGAACGCCGAAATCCCGTACACGATTCCGAAGTTCACCGCCTTCGCCCGGTTCCGCGTCTCCTTGTCCATCGCCTCCGGCGCCACGCCGAACACCTCGCTCGCCGTCAGCGTATGGATATCTCCATTGGTGCGGTACGCGTGCACCAGCAGCGGGTCCTCTGAGAAGTGCGCCATCAGCCGCAGCTCGATCTGCGAGTAATCCGCCGACAGCAGCACATGCCCGGGCGACGCGATAAACGCCGCGCGTATCTCGCGCCCCAGCTCCGTTTTGATCGGGATATTCTGCAGGTTCGGGTTCGTCGACGACAGCCGCCCCGTCGCCGTGCCCACCTGGTTGAACGTTGTGTGCACCCGGCCTTCGCTGTCGGCCAGCAGCGGCAGCGAGTCCACATAGTTTGACTTCAGCTTCGCCAGCTGCCGATACTCCAGCACCAGCCGCGGCACCGGATGATGCGCCGCCAGTTCCTCCAAAACATCCTGCGCCGTCGAAATCACCTTGCCCTTGCCGTACTTCAGCGGCTTCGGCAAATCCATCTTGTTAAACAGCACATCGCCCAGTTGCTTCGGCGAGTTGATGTTGAACCGGTGCCCGGACTGCGCGAACACCTCTTCGCCCACCCGCGCCATCGCGCCCGTCAGCTTCTCGTCCATCGCGCGCAGCACCGCGAGATCGACGCGCACCCCCGCCTGCTCCATGCGCAGCAGCACCGGCGCCAGCGGCCGATCGATCGTCTCGTAAATCTCCTTCAGCTCCGCCTGCTCGATGTCCGCGCGCAGCACCGGCGTCAGCGTGTGGATCACATGCGCGCCCTCCGCCAGCGCCTTGTCGCCCTCCGCCTGCAGCGGCCGCGGGCTGAACCGCGCCGCGATATCGGACAGCCGGTGCGTCGAGTGCGTCGGGTTCACCAGGTACGAGAACAGCATCAGGTCATCGGTCGCACCGCGCATCGCAATGCCCTGGCCTTCAAGGATTCTCAGCGTCCCCTTCAGGTCATGCACCTGCTTCACCACCGATGCGTCTTCCAGCAGCTCCTTCACCTGCTCCACGCCCAGCAGCAGCGCCAGCTCGCGATCCGCCGCCACGCCCACCCGCAGCGACCGCGCCGCCGTCGCCGGCTTTTCATCTGCCACCGCAGCCGTTGCACTAAAGTCAAAAGACATTGTCCGCAGCTCCGGCTCCTGCTCCTCCGCCGCTTCCGTCTGCTGCTCGCTCACCTGCTCGGCAATCTGCTCCAGCTCGCTTGCCTCCACCGCAAACGCAAATCCATCTGTGCGCGCCGCTGCGACAAATTCGGCGATCTGCTCCGCCGTCGGCTCCAGCACGTAGGCCACCGGCACGGCAGGCGCTTCCGGGGCCAGCTCTTTCAGCAGCGTCGTAAACTCCAGCTCTGTGAACAGCGCGCGGCACGCCGCCAGGTCCGGCACCGTCGTGCGCATGCGCTCCAGCTCCAGCTCTACCGGCACCCCCGTGTGGATCGTCACCAGCTCCTTTGACAACAGCACTGCGTCGCGGTTGTTCTCGAGCGACTCGCGATACGTCTTGCGTTTCACCTCGCCCGCCCGTTCCAGCGCCGCTTCCACCGTCCCGAACTGCTGGATCAGGTCGACCGAGCCCTTGTCGCCAATTCCCGGCGCGCCCGGAATATTGTCAATGGCATCCCCTCGCAGTGCCATCACGTCGATCACCCGCTCCGGCGGAACACCCAGCGTCTGCTCCACCTTCGCGCGGTCCAGCACCAGGTTTTCCTTCATCGGATTCAGCATTTTTACGTGCTCATTCACCAGCTGCATCATGTCCTTGTCGCTCGACACAATAAACACCGAGAACCCCTCCGCCGCCGCCTTCGCCGACAGCGTGCCGATCACGTCATCCGCCTCGAACCCCTCGTACTGCACCATCGGAATATGGAACGCTTCCAGCGCCCGCCGGATATACGGCACCTGCTGCGCCAGGTCCGGCGGCATCGACTCGCGATTCGCCTTGTACCCGCCGTAATCCACTTCGTCGAACACCTGCGTCTTGATATTCCACTTACGCACCGTCTTCATCGTGCTCGCGCGCTCATCGCGAAACACCGGCGAGCTCACGTCGAACACAGCCGCGAAATACTCCGGCGCAAAATCCCTCCGCAGCTTGTTGATCATGTTCACAAACACATAGGTCGCTGCTGTCGGCACCCCCGTGCGCGTCGACATCGGCCGCTGCCGCTGCATTACGTGGTACGCGCGAAAAATAAACGACATCGTATCGAGCAGAAAAATCGGCGGCTTCGTGCCTTCCACAGGCGCACCTGCAGCAGCTTTCGCGGAGGTTTTCATAGGAGTCTCCAGTCTATCGCCTGCCCTTAAAGCATGTTCACTCCTGGTGTGTAAAGCGGGCTTCACGCTTCAGTGGCTTTGCTGTTTCCTCTACGTGTGGAGTGAAAATGCTTACCCCACAAACATGCAGTCCCCGTAGGAGAAAAATCGGTACCGCTCCGCAACCGCATGCCGGTATGCCGCCATCGCCGTCTCCACCCCCGCAAACGCGCACACCAGCATCAGCAGCGTGCTCTGCGGCAGGTGGAAGATAAAAATACCCGTTGCCCCCGAGTGCCCCGCCAGCACGCCATCTCCAACAGCCGCGCAATGCTCCAGCGTCCGCACCGTCGTCGTTCCCCCCGCCACCACGCGCCGCCCCTCGGCCAGCGCCCGGTTTACCGCATGCGCAGTCGCCTGCGGCAGCGTGTACCGCTCGCGGTGCAGCCGAATCTCCTCCACCCGCTCCACCCGCACCGGCTGGAACGTCCCCAGCCCCACGTGCAGCGTCACATACGCGATCTCCACCCCGCGCGCCGCAATCGCCGCCAGCACTTCCGGCGTAAAGTGCAGCCCCGCGGTCGGCGCCGCAACCGACCCGCGCTCCTCGGCATACACCGTCTGGTACCGCTCGCGATCCTCCGCCGTGCTCACGCTTTGCGCGCGATGGATATACGGCGGCAGCGGCATCTGCCCCAGCCCGTCGAGCGCGCTGTAAAAATCCTCTACCGGCGCAAACCGCAGCAGCCGCTCCCCAAACGCCCGGTGCTCCAGCACCTCGGCCTCCAGCACCGCCGCGCCCGCATGCGGAAACACCAGCCGCTCCCCGGCGAGTACCTTGCGCCCCGGCCGCACCAGCGCCACCCACTCGCTTGGCGCAACCTCTTCCGTCAGCAGCACCTCGATCCGCGCCTGCGCCTGCGCCTGCGCCTGCCCCGCCTGCGTCTTCGCGCCGGCCCTGCGCGCAAACAGCCGCGCCGGCAGCACCCGGCTGTTGTTCAGCACCAGCAGGTCCCCGGCCCGCAACAGCTGCGGCAGGTCGGTAAACATGCCGTCGCGCAGCTCCCCGGTCGCGCGATCCACCGCAAGCATCCGCGCCCCCGCGCGCTGCTCCGGCGGCGCCTGCGCAATCAGCTCCTCCGGCAGCGCGAAATCGTACTCCCGCACCAGCGCCGGCAATCGCTCCTCACCCACGGCTCACCTCCCGCGAGCGCACCAGCCACGCCTCGGCCTGCAACCGCGCCCGCTCCAGCGCACCGTCCAGCTCCGCGCGTACCCGCTCCAGCTCTTCCTCATCGACATCTGCCACAGGCGCAGGCACAGATCGCGCCCAGCTCACCGCCACCTGCGAGAACGGCAGCGGCAGCGCGAACCGGTCCCACGACCCAAGCCGCCATGCCCGCTCCGGCTCCAGGTGGAAGCACCCCAAAGGCAGCCCGGTCCGCTGCGCCAGCTTCACCGGCCCCAGCTTGCTCCGGTGCACCGTTCCCCGCGGCCCATCCGCCGTAAAAATCGCCAAGCCGCCGCGCACCACTTCCTGCCGCAGCTGCAGCAACCCCGCCACCGCGCCCCGCGAGCTCGAACCCCGCACGCTCCTGAACCCCAGCAGCCCCAGCGTCCGCGCAATCAGCTCCCCGTCAAACGACCGGCTGATCAGGATGCAGGCGTTGTACCGGCGAAAATACCAGGCCGCTGAAAACGTGCACTGGTGCCAGAAGCAGTAAATCCCCCGCGCCGGAATCGCCGCCGCCTCCGCACCATCTTCTACAACGGTAGTAAACCGCAGCGTCACCCCAACAGCCGCAATCCAAAGCGCCACCACCCGCGGCAACACCGCCAGCACCAGCCGGTCTCGCCATGAAAACACCCGCACATTCACAGTCGACTTAGCGCGCACACTCCATTGTAAGTTGGCAAGGGTGTGCCTTTACTGTCGACCGGTATCCTCCAAAGTAATAGGAACACTCTGCGCTGCCCGCACATTGCAAACAAGCCGTCTATGATGCAACAAGCGCAAAAACGCAGTGAGGCGGGCTGAGTGGCCGATTTTCTTTCTCGCGAGCACGAATTGTTTCAGGCCAGCATCGCAAACAATGCTGCAAAGCGCTTTGCCGCGCACCTTCTGCCCGAACGACGGGTCGGCGACCTGCTCAAGCTCGACTACAACGAAGCGATCATGGTCGTTCATGATAAGCTGCGCCGCGATGTCGGCGGCCTGCCGCTCGGCTGTTTCCTGATCGCCACACGCATCGAACCCGGCTCCGCGCCTGACCCCAACCAGGAAGATACGTCCTTTATCCTGCTTCGCGTTCTCGGCCCATCCCCGCTGCCGAATCATACCGATATGGAACGCAATCGCTTTGAAGCGGCCAAACGTGCCGCAGACCGGCCGGAACAGTGGGATCACCAGACGACCACCGACCAGTTCACGCTGAATCTGCTGCGCTTCGCCGGGTTGCGCTGCCGCATTCTGGGCACTTTTCTGCTGCGACAGAACGACAAAGGAGTGTGGGAGGAACGCTTTGGACCTGACCTCGCGAACTTCTACTCCGGGCGCGGGATGAAGGTTTACAAGCCGGACGGACCGCTGCTTTCAACCATCGTGAACTATGTGAATCCCCAGCATGAGCAGCGTGCCGGCAGCGGCCACCGCATTCCTGTCGGCCGGGTGCGCTACGCGGCAAGCGAACGCGCAGGCGATGATACAAGCGCAACCAGGGTCGAGCTTGATCCGGCAGACCTGCTGGCCCGGCGCACAGCGCGTTTTTCAACGCCAGGTGCAGGATTTCGTAAATGCCAGCCTCGATAGGAACGGGCAGGTCATCCCGCCGCCCGACGTCATGATCTACGTTGAGGAGGCTCATAACCTCCTGCCTGCTAAATCCGATGACCTCACCACAGTTTGGTCGCGCGTTGCGAAGGAAGGTTCCAAGTTCCGCATTGGCCTGGCCTACGCGACGCAGGAGCCAAGTTCCATCCAGGCCAACATCCTCAAGAACACTGATAATTGGTTCGTCGCGCACCTCAATAACGCGGACGAGCTGCGCGAACTCAAAAAGTATTACGACTTCGAAGATTTTGCGCAGCAGATCCTCACCGTACCGGAGCCGGGCTTCCTGCGCATGCGCACGCTTTCAAACCCTTACACGGTTCCCGTTCAGATTGACCGCTTCAGCGCAGGAGTCGCAAACCATGCCGTTTGAGGGCGAGTTCGCTACCGGCGAAAGCCTGCTCTCTCTTGAGCAAAGCCAGGCATTTCGCGAGTTCAAAGGAAGAATTCGTGTGCGTCAGCCCTCTGCCCGCACACTGCCGACTCGTCTACAGGTTCACCGCAACCACTGGCTTCCAACCAGGGTTGTCGCCATCGACGGCTCCACCGTAAGCGAGGTTGTACGGAATGGTTTCCCCATGGCAGAAGCATCGCTGCTCAAGGTGGCCATAATCAGCATTGATCTCTCAAAGCTCATGGGTGAAGCGAGCGAAGAGATTCCGAGTCCCCGCACCTTCTACGAAATGGAGAGCGCCTATACGTTTGACCATGTGCTGCCGGGCGCTAACATCGACCGGCCGGATGTGCCCGGGGATACACCGAGGCGCTATTTTCGCCAGACCGCTTATGATGCCTTCTGCGGCCGCATGGACAACACCCATGAAACATTGCTTGAAACAGTTCGAGCCATTGCAGGCGGCTTACATTCCCCGACACGTCCGCCTAATTGCCCTGTCGAGGATTGCCCGCATACGCTTTTGCCAGTTCTCAACACTGATTCCTGCTCGTGCGAACGCGAGGAAATCTTGTTTGAAACAGACACCTTCCGCTTCTCTGAGCGGTTTAGTGAAGTCTCCAGTAACGGCGAAGCGCATGGCGAGGTGCGGCAGGCACTTGAGATTGTAGCGTTGATCAATGTGCTGCGCTTTTTCGCCGGCAGTCCTTCAAGAACGGAATATCTGCGAAATAATGTCTTCATTGTTGACGGGCCGCTTGCTCTTTTCGGTCATCCTGCGTGGCTTACCTCTTACGTGCGCAATGAGTTTGAGCGCATTGGCAATCTCTGCCGCGCGCACGGCTTTGAACTGGCTGTCTTCGGTTACCAGAAAAGCGGAGCTTTCGTCGATCATTTCGAGAATCTCGACTACTCGACCGAAACCGGTCCGCGCAGCGCCTTACCGGTAAGCACCGCATTTGCTCTTGACTCCGCTTACATCAACCGGAACATCACACTTCGCCCGGCTGACGCTAAACCACATGGGCAGGATACCTACTTTGGCCGCACTGTTTTCTACAAGAACCGCTCCGGCGAACACGCCGTGATCAACACCGCCATGACGAACCGAGCGAGTCGAGACTTCAGCAACTGCGACGCAGCCTGCTACCCGCGACTCGGCGATATGCTCAACGTTCTCGATGATCTCGCCACTTATCTTTACTGCGATGGCTTTATGCCTCTCGTCCGTGCCCATGCACACGCAGCCATTCCTCTTCGCCGTGGCGGAGACCTGATTCGGAGCCTCTTCGAGAACAAGGGCGCACGCTGATGCCCGCTGTTCCAAATACGCGCTTCGCGTGGCCTGCCGCAACCGCCCAGGCCCGCTGGTCGACATTCGGCCCCTATTACGCCATGTTCCCGGTTTCCTTCGTGCGCGACGCTATAGAAAGGTTTTGCCCTCACGGCAGCGCCGTTCTTGACCCCTTTTGCGGCCGCGGCACTGTGCCGTACGTCGCGCGCATCACAGGCCGCCCTTCCCTCGGCGTCGACCTGAATGCAGTCGCTTATGTCTTTTCCGCCGCGAAGACTGATCCGGAGCCTGAGCTCGCCCAGGTTCTGCTGCGTATCGCTCAGATCGGGGCTGCCGTGGGTCCGGCTGATTCAGTAGCCGTCAACGCATTCCAGCAGCTTGCCTGGGCGCCTCGTGTGCTCGGTTTTCTCAACGCGGCCAGGCGCGAGCTCGAGTGGCGCGGCAACCGTCTTGATCGCACCCTCATGGCGTTGATTCTTGTCCATCTCCACGCCAAAAAGGGCAATGCCGTCAGCAACCAGATGCGCCAAAGCAAAAGCATGGCGCCGGATTACGCTGTCCGCTGGTGGACTGCCCGCAACCTTACGCCTCCAGACCTCGATCCCGTCAAGTACTTCGCGCAAAGAGCCATCTGGCGCTACCGCTACGGCATACCGGTCGGCCCAGCCGCGCAGATTGAACACGGCGACGCGCGCAGCAAGCTCATAAATGCGCACCGGCGCTTTTCGCTCCTGCTCACATCGCCCCCGTACTGCGGCGTCACCAATTACCGGGTCGATAACTGGATCCGCTTGTGGATGCTCGGCGAAGGCGATCTGCCTACTTACGCGAGCGCCGAGCGGTATGGAAGTCGCGCGCGCTACACCGAAATGCTGCGTACTGTCTTTGCGGCTGCCAAGCGCCTTCTTTATGAGAATGCTACGGTGTTCGTCCGCACAGACAGCCGCGCCTTTACCCGCGACACCACGCGTGCGGTACTGGAAGAGCTCTGGCCCGACCGGCAGCAATTTACGCGCACTGAACAGGTACGGCAGTCCCAAACCAATCTGTTTGGAGATAAGACGCAAAAACCGGGCGAGACCGACATCCTTCTGCTTGCGCCTGACTCGCCTCCTCCGTCAGGTTTTCTGCCTGACAGCCTTTCCGACTCTCCATGCACACAGCAGACCGCAGAGCTTGCTACCGTTTAAGCCGCAGCAAAGGCAACCGGAGGCAGCAACCCCCTGCGGTACGATTGAGTTCGCATGTCCTCCCCGCAACAACGCCTCACCCTCGAAACCCAGGTCCAGTACGTCAAGGGCATCGGCCCCCGCATTGCCGAGTCGCTCAAAACCAAGAACATCCTCGCCGTGGAAGACCTGCTCCACCGCCTGCCCTTTCGCTACGAAGACCGCCTCCACCCCGTGCTCTTCTCCGACCTCAAGGCCGGCGAAATGGCCAGCGTCATCGGCCAGGTCCGCGGCAGCTCTGTGCTCCACACCCGCAGCATGCCCATCTTCGAGCTCATCGTCGGGCAAAATCTCCAGTCGCTCAAGTGCATGTGGTTCCGCGGCGCCTACCTCAAGGACAAATACCAGCCCGGCGACTGGGTCGTCGTCTACGGCAAGGTCGAAGCCTCGCGCTCCGGCAGCGGCTTCAAGATGATCCAGCCGCAGATCGAGCCGCTCCCCGAGGCCACCGCCGGCAGCCCCGAAGGCGAGCTGCTCGAGGTCGGCCGCATCACCCCCATCTACGAAACCCTCGGCGGCGCCCGCCTGCACACCCGCTGGCTCCGAAAGGTCATGCACACCATGCTGACCGAGCTCGGCGAATCCGTCCCCGAAACCCTCCCTCTGGCCTTGCTCGCGCGCCTCAACCTGCCCGGCCGCGCCCGCGCCCTCCCCCGCCGCCTTGGCGCGCGGCCAGCGCTCGCCCCGGCCGGCGGGGGGGGGGCGGCTGCGCCGGGGCCGCGGCACCGAGCGTCCCGCCTCGGCGACGCCGGTCGCCGCCGCGGCGTCCGA
>CAXTMY010000079.1:0-12694 GCA_964245565.1 uncultured Acidobacteriaceae bacterium
TGACAACACGAAGAAAGCAATGTTGCAATTCGATGAATGCGGCCGCCCCTCGCCTCTAGGGAAGCTCTGCGCAACTGTACGATTTATCGATGGCGGAAGTGAGGCGCGGGGTGTGGGGAGCTTCGGTTACCGGAAGGTATGACCGGACTGTGTCGCTCGTCCAAGTTGAAGTCCTCAAGCAGCCTTTTCGTGGCTTAGTTGCATTAACCGGAGTAAAGAGGTTGCGGCGCTAGGATGGTTCATGTTTCAGCGCCGCCGTTTTCCTGTCGAGATCATCCTGCTTTGTGTCCGCTGGTACTGCAAATACAGGACCAGCTCGCGGAGATGATGCAGGAACGAGGCGTGGTGATTGGCGTGCTATCGACTTCCTGCTGCTGGACCGCCGGAACACGCGCAGCCCACCTTCTTCCTAAGCAATGCGGCGACCACAATGCGCAACTGGCCACCATCTTCCATCACCACGGGCAAATGTCCTTCCTATCCTGGGGCGATCGAGCGACTCAAGCGCGAGAGGCAAATTCCAAAAGACACAAGGCTTCGAACTCGAAACATCTGAACAACATCATTGAGGCAGACCATGGTGCGCTCAAGCAGGTGATCCGACCAGCTCGCGGCTTTCAGACGATGAAGCCAGCCACGGTGACCACCAAGGGGCTTCGAGATCATGCGCATGATCCGGCGAGGACACTGCCTCGCCGGCAAACGAGGTGCGCACAATGAAATCCGCTTCGTGAACCACATCTTCAAAATCGCTGCCTGACAGTCGGCCCGAACATAGGGACACTGCTTTCCGTTTGTTAATGCAACAGAGCCGTCCTTCGCATCGACCGGCAATTGCCGGGTCCGTCGTGCTTTCGCAGCCGGTCTCAATATGGCCAGCGAACCGGCGGCTGAACGTGGTGTCTGCGCTTGTGGTTACTGTTAAGTCATACCAGCCGAACGAGCTGTCAAGCTGCCACGTACGGAGAAACGGCTGCCCCGGCTGCAGGTTCTGGGTCACCATGGCTCCCGAATAGGCATCATTGATCTGTACGCTCACAGCCGACTTGGCATTGTTCACCACCTTGAGCGTGATACTGTTCAGCGCAGGGCAGTAGGCTGCGCCGACTTCGATCAAAGCCTGTGAGGCACCGGCGCTACCGGCAAAAACACGCAGGAAGCCGTTCGGCCCGTTGACCGAGAGCTGATAGCTCTGCGCGGCCGCCGCGGCAGGCTCCACAGGTTAGAGAGCGCCTGGTTCGGCGCAACTGTGTAGGTCCACGGGCCGCTCGCCGGACCGGCAGTCCCGTACGCCTGAAACACCGCAGCCGACTTGCCCGTATTCCGAAACGTCAGCTCCACGGCTGCTTGCTGAACGCCCGCTTCGACGTGCAGTTCGTAGGGAACAGGCCGCGCCGGTCGCGTACCCGTTTCCTGCGCAGGCAGCGCTTGCACAGTGGGTGGTACGGGATAGTAGTCCGGGTGACGTTCATCATCTGGTGGTTCGTAAGCAACGGTGCTCGGCAGCGGAACAGCGGCGTCATTCGGCGTCGCGAAATTGAACGCGGATGTCAGGTCACCGCCCACCGCGCGGCGCCACGGCGTGATGTTCGGCTCGACCAGCGCGGAATTCTGCGGACCGAACCGCTGCTCGATGAAGCGGATGATAGAGGTATGGCCGAACACCTCGGAGGCAACATAGCCGCCCTTGCTCCACGGTGAAATTACGATCATGGGCACACGCACGCCCATGCCGTAAGGCCCTGGAGCATACTCTGAAGAGCCGGGAAAGATTTCGTTCGTCGTATCCACCGTCGACTTACCTTGCGCCTCTGAGGACGGCACAGTCGGCGGTGGAACGTGGTCGAAGAAGCCGTCGTTCTCGTCATAGGTGAGCAGGAAAACGGTCTTGCTCCAGATTTCAGGATTCGCAGTCAGTGCGTCGAGAATCTGCGAAACGTACCAGGCGCCATAGTTTGCGGGCCAATTCGGGTGCTCCGTGTATGCCTCCGGCGCAACAATCCATGAGACCTGAGGAAGCGTGCCCTGCGCAACGTCCTGGCGGAATTCGTCAAAGGGCGTGCCGCTCTGCAAAATGTCGGTGCCGGTCTTGGCGCCATTCGCAAGTGGGCTGCCTACGGCCGCATTCTGATACTGATGGAAGTACAAAAGTGAATTGTCACCGTAGTTGCCGATATACGCGTCGCTTGTATACCCCCACTCCTGCGCCTGCGTCAGCCCAAGCCCGATGTCCTGGTAAATCTTCCATGAGATGCCCGCTTGCTGCAGCCGCTCGGGATAAGTCGACCAGCCATAACCCGTTTCGGCATTGTCGACGACCGGGCCACCGTTCTCTCCATTGTTGCCAAACCATCCCGTCCACATGTAGTAGCGGTTCGGGTCGGTCGAACTCAGCACGGAACAGTGGTACGCATCGCAGATCGTAAAAGCATCTGCCAGTGCATAGTGGAAAGGAATGTCGGACCGCGTAAGGTGCGCCATGGTCGTCGAGGTCTTGTTCGGGATCCACTGGTCATAGGTGCCCAGGTTCCATGCTGCATGTGTCGAGGTCCAGTCATGCGCCAAGTCTTCGATGAACTGCAGACCGAGGTTAGGCGCGGAAGGCTTGAAGGGTAACACATAGCTTTCGCCATCGGGCTGATACCACACCGGCTTGCCAGAAGGCAAAGTGATCGCTCGTGGGTCGCCATACCCGCGCACCCCTCGCAAGGTGCCGAAGTAGTGGTCAAAGGAGCGATTCTCCTGCATCAGCACGATGATGTGCTCGACATCCTGAATAGTGCCTGTGCGGTTGTTCGCGGGAATCTGCAGCGCGCGCGCAATGCTCTCTGGGAATGTCGCGGAAAGCGCTCCTGTGGTCAGCACCTTAAGGAATGTACGACGATCGGTGGCCATCGAAAGATCAAGATCTCGCAGAGAATAGAGAAACTCACGCGCAACCCTAGACCTGCTATGTTGCACAAACGTGAACATTACCGCGGAAGGATGCAATCTTCACGAAATTGGCCTGGGCCAACATCCTCCACCAACCGTCGACGCACCGGAACCGTGTCCACCTGCCATCTTCGGAGGATGCATGCATTTCTCCTTCCCCCTCATCACTCCTGAGAGTTAGAGGCTCGGCATCTACCGGGAAACTCCTCATCACTCCGAGCTATACCCCTGAGTTAGGCGGCATAACTTCATAGGCGCGCATCATTTCATTGTCTTCATGCTCCAGGATGTGGCAGTGCCACACGTAGCGACCAGAATAGCCTTCGAACGGAATGAGAATGCGGGTCAGCATGCCGGGATCGGCTCGGGCAGTATCTTTCCAGCCAGACTCATCCGCGTCGGGCGGTTGGACTGGTCCGGTAAATCTAATTGTTCCGTTCGCCTGGAAGTCGAACTTATCAAAACGCCGACGGTCAAGGATTTGAAAACGCACCAAATGCAGGTGGATGGGGTGCGAATCGTCGGTGAGGTTGACGAACTCCCATATTTCGGTAGTCCCAAGAACGGGCTTTTCGGTAACCGGCATATGCCAGGGAGTGTTGTTCAGGAGCATGCCCATGGAGCGCTGGTTGTCGTTGAGGCGCTCGTCGAGTGTGAGCCTGCGCGTGTTCGTGGCGACGGCCGGGTCGAGCCGGATAGGTGGACGCAGTGCGAGTGGCAGCGGGACGGGACTGGAGGTGCTTTTATCGGCGACCCGGAACTCGAGGATGTCGAACGAGTCGCTCAACAGGCGAACATTGGTGCCCGCCAAGGCGGCAAAATCGACGATAATATCGGCGCGTTCTGCCGGGGCCAGCACAATCCGGTGCACGGAGACAGGACTGTTGAGCAATCCCTGATCGTTGCCGATCACCTGAAACTCCTGCTTGCTCGAGAGTGAAAACCGGTAGAAGCGGCCGTTCGACCCGTTCATGAGGCGCAGACGATACGTTCGCGGCTCCACTTGATGATAGGGCAGTAACTTACCATTGACCAGGATGGCGTTGCCGAAAACTTCCGGCACCCAGGGGCGACCGGGGTATTCGGAAACCGGATACTCCAGCTGGCCATCCGTACGCAGCAGACGATCGCAGATCATCAGCGGGATTTCGTACTTGCCGCTGGGCAGCTGGAGATCAGCCTCGGACGCATCGCGAACGATGAAAAAGCCCTGCATCCCCGCATAAATGTTCAGCCGATTGATGCCCATCGTGTGGTCGTGGTAAAAGAGCAGCGCGGCATCCTGCCTGGCAGGATAAAAGCAGGTCTGTGACCGCCCCGGCACCACCCAATTGTCGGGATAGCCGTCGCTGGCTGCGGGGGTTCTGCCGCCATGGAGATGAATCACGGAACGCACCTCGGGGAGCGAATCTTCTGCGCCAGGCAGCGTGTGATCGACAGGCAGAAAATGCCGGTCCGGCAGCTCGTTGGCCCATTCGACGACCATGGCGCTGCCGCTGTGCGTCTCGAGTGTCGGGCCAGGGAAACTCTCGTTGAAACTCCACATCCTGGTAGCTGGCAGATCGCGATGAACTTTCTGAAACACCTCGCGCATTGCGATCCGGTAATAGGGGATTCTTTGTGCCGGATCGTGGGGATTGGAACGTATACCCACAGAGCTGGCGAGCAGAGGAATCGCAAGCGGGTCGACAAATGGCGTCAGCGTGGAAGGGTCCAAAGTAAAGAAGGAGGTAGATGCAGGCTGCTGGGTAAATCGAGCGGGTGTGCTGGAGGACGTTGCCGCCCAGCCCGCGCCTGTGCCGGCGAGCGCGATGGTCCCGGTCTTCAAGAAATCCCGGCGGGTAAGTCCTAATGGATTATTCATTTCAGATTTCGATTTAGCGTTTACTGCGCTTAGGTTTTGTACGTTTCGGCTGCTCTTGAGAAAAGAGCGGTCATGCCCGGGGGGTGGTGCCCCGTAACATGACCGCGGTTGCCGTTGGAAGGTATATCTCCCCAAGGGAGCCTAGAAGCGGCCCGGTCCAGAGGGTTCGCCGTTCGCCTCGTTGAGCAGGAGGGTGCCCGTATTTATGTGCGAAAAGTCGAACATGGTATCGATTGATCCAGCGAGCGCGTCAAACGAGCCGTTGCCGATCCTTTCTCCACTTAGCCAGTTGTCTTCGATAAACCGGATCGTCGAAGTCTGGTCGAGCAATGTGTGATCCACGTAGTTCACCTTCGCGTAGGGGGAGATAAGCAAATACGGCAGACGAGGACCATGCCCGCAGCGGCCCTGGGCATGCTGCGCGCCCGAGGGACCCGGCAGTGCATTATCCGTGCCGGTGCCGCACTGCCCAGCCCCCGACAAAGCGTCCGAAGCGGTCGTTGACTGGTTGACGATGGCGCCCAGCTGGTGGTCGTACCAACCGTCTGAATCGTCGTAGTTAATGATCACGGCAGTCGATGCCCAATCCTTCTGCTGCTGCAGAAAGTTGATCACCGTAGTCACGAAGGTCTGCTCATCCAGTGGATCGGAGTAGCCCGCATGTGCGTCCTCATACCCGGGCGCCTTGAGGAAGCTCACGGCCGGCATGTTGCCTGCGCTTACCGCCGTGTAGAAGTCGTTGATATCGTACTGGTGGTTCGCCTGATCGCTGCTGCCGATCATGCTCGTAGACGACGGACGAAGATGCCTAGGGTTTGCTGTTTGCGTGTAGTACTGAAACGGCTCGTGGTGCTGGATGTAGTCGTTTTCCGTCTCACCCGTGATCGTCGAAGTGTGCGTGCGAGCGCAACCGGTGGTGCCATTGGGGTTCTTTGTACTGAGATCGAATCCCCCCTGGAACCAGCCCCAGGTGATGTCCTTCGCATTGAGCAGGTCGCCAATATTTGTCCCCGTGAGCTGCACGGTTGCTCCTGTGGTCGTCGAACACACATCCCCAATCGGGTCAGCATCGCTGATCAGCGTAAAGCCGCCGCCCCCATCTTCGACCACATCTCCGCTCGCATTCACCTGGTCGGTCACGTTGTTGGTCTGTCCGGAAATCAGATTGATCGCGCCGGGCGTTGAGGGTCCGAACGTGGTGCCGTAAGCGTTGTCGTTCAGGGCGAAGTTTTGCGCATAATTCCACAACGCGGTTACCGTGTTGCCATCAAAATAGCCCATTACCTGACCCTTCGTGGTCAACCCGGCGGGTGGCGGTCCGGCGGTCCCCGTGTACTCAGGAAAGGAGTCCATCAGGCCGTCATGAAAGGCCTCCTGCTCGGGAGTGTAATCGTGATCCTGATCCGCGGTCGCGGCCTGTGTGCGGTCCAGGCGAAAAGGATTCATTGCGCCTGTGCCATTGCCTGTTTTGTTCAGGAAGTTAGGATTATTGAGCAGCAGCCCCTCATTGAGTCCATTCACCGAGGGGGTTCCGGGCCTTGCCGCAAACTGCGGTTCGCCCTGCGTATTAGTGGCGTTCGGGTAAGTCCCGAAATAGTGATCGAACGAGATGTTTTCTCCATAGATCACAACGATATGCTTGATAGGTGTCGCGGTGGGAGCATCGGATTCGGCTTGCATTGAAACAGGGCCAATCATCTGGCTGCCAACCAGCATGGCTACTAGCGACCTGGCGATCATCTTTTGCATCACGGTACCCTCGAGTGTCGGCGAATTGCCCTGACCGCTTAAGTGATATCTGCAATGCGGGGTTCTTATGTTAAAGAAATGTTACGGGGTGAATAAATTTAACCCAGTGGTACGAATCGGACCGGTCGAATGCCTGAAGTTGCGGACGGGGTGAAGAAGCGGCTCCCTTGCATGTATCGGAGCAAAGTGGTTGAGGAGCGAGGATGGCTCAAGGTTGAAAGCAGGCGCACACTGAGGTCGCCGCGCCGAGGAGAAAATCTTCAGGCCGAAGGTGAAGCGAACTGTTCCAACCTCATTGAGGCGGCGCTCAATGTCGGTGTCTTCGCCATAGAAGGTTATATTTAGATTAAATCCGCCGATAGTCTCCAGAGCATCTCTACTTACGACGAAGTTGCCGCCCTGCACCATCGAGCCAATACGAAGGATGTAGCGGTTCATTACATAGCTGGTAAAAGCTGCGAGATAGAAAACGCGGACCATCCCTCGCTGTATCGGCGTGAGGTCGTAATACACAATCGGTCCTGAGAGGGCGGCAAGCTGAGGATCTGTTTCGAAGGCAAAGAAGACATTAGCAATCCAGTCGGGGGTCAGTGGCCGTGAGTCTGCGTTGACATTCGCGATCAGAGATCCGGAACTGGCGGCAAAGCCTGCTTGACGCTCAGGCGCATACCGCGATAGTAGTCAACCATTGTTGCAGGCTCGCGAATTCACGGATGAGCCGGCAAACGGCATTGTCAAAGTAACGCTGGGGGTCTGTTTTCACAACAAAATGGCCGTGGGGCTGCATGGGTTGGCTATGGAAGGGCGGACTTAAGAGCATTGTTGTGCCACAGTTGAAGAACGCACTTGAGCCGCTGTCAAAAGACGCGTGCTGAGGCAAGATGCCGGCGCAGGCGGAAAGAGCGTTGATGGACTCGAGAGCATTTGTTTTCTCGGCCACCGGAGCTGCCGAGGTGGACACCAAGTGCACCATGCCTTCTTTGCAACTAGGCCGATGTGCGCCTTCAGGCCGAAATACTACGTTGTCCTTGGCGCTTCCGGAGCACCTCCGGGTTGCGCTCCTTCTGGATCTTCGTCGTGCGAAGCCGTATGGACCACGACGGAATTTGCCAGGTTGAACCACTGCTGCACAAAGCGCACACGCAGCATGACCGCCAGCCAACAGGCTGGCGCGTCCATTGCCTTCATGGGAAGGCGATGCCGTTTGCCCGATTCTCTCTGATTTATCGTTTTGTAATAAATGAGCGCCATCCTAAGAACCAGGGGCATACACCTCATGGCTACGGCAGCACCGCGCATCAGTGATTTCTCCGAGATGGATAACGCCGGGATCACTCGTGAACATTGGAAGATCATGTTCATCTCCGGCATGGGATTTTTCACCGATGCGTATGACCTGTTCATCATCGGCGTTGTGATGGTGCTCCTGCGTGAACAATGGCACGTCGGCAAGCTGGAGGAGAGCCTCGTCGAGTCGACCGCGCTGCTCGCCTCTGCTATCGGCGCGCTGCTTTTCGGTCGAGTTGCCGACATGCTCGGACGCAAGCGTATTTATGGCGCGGAGGTTTTGGTGCTTGCGGCGGGTGCGATCGCCTGTGCTTTTTCGCCCAACATTTGGTGGCTGATCTGCCTGCGCTTTATTCTCGGTATCGGGATCGGGGGCGACTACCCGGTATCGGCGACCATTATGAGCGAATACGCGGGGAAGGCGCATCGCGGCCTGCTCGTCTCCTGCGTGTTCGCGATGCAGGCTGCGGGGCTTATCTTTGGGCCGCTGTTTGCTTCAGCCCTGCTGGCGACTCCGCTCTCGCACAATCTTACCTGGCGCATTCTGGTCGCTTTCGGCGCGATTCCCGCACTCTCCGTGTACTGGTCGCGGCGCCACTTGAAAGAAAGCCCGCGCTACCTGGCTGCCGCGGGCAAGCAGGAAGACGCCTCCGGCGCGCTCAGTAACGCCAGTAATTTCGACGAGAAAGAGCACTCCGTGTCCTTCTGGGATGGCTTTCACCGTATCGTGAGTAGCAAGGTAGTCCTGCCGCGGCTGATTGGCGCGTCGCTTGCCTGGTTCATGATGGATTTCGCTTACTACGGCAATACCGTCTCGAGTCCGCTGGTTTTATCCGCGCTGGGCGGGAATCACTCTCTGTTGCAGAAGACGTTGACGCAACTTGGCATCTTCGCAGTGTTTGCCGCCCCCGGCTACGTGGTTGCCGCGCTCACAATGGACAGGCTCGGGCGCAAAACCATCCAGTGTCTCGGCTTCAGCATGATGGCGGTGACATTCTTCGCTCTCGCGTTTATCCCGAAGATTGAGAAGAGCATTGCGCCATTTCTACTGATCTACGGCACGTCGTTTTTCTTCACCGAATTTGGGCCGAACTCGACCACCTTCGTCTACCCTTCTGAAATCTTTCCCGTCAAAGTGCGCACGACCGGACACGGGATTGCTGCTGCGATGGGCAAAATCGGGGGCTTTATAGGAGTGTTTACGTTTCCTTTGTTTATGAAGTGGCACGGACTACTTGCCGCTGAGTCTTGCGCCGCATTCGTTTCGCTGATCGGCTTGATTGCCACTGTTTTCTTGTTGCCGGAGACAAAAGGCAAAAGTCTTGAAGAATTGTCCACGGAGCCCTCGAGCCCAGTTGAGCGAGCTGTCGTCCAGTAACAGTTATGGTTAGGTATGAAGATTTCAACGATTTTTCCGCTCACTCTGAATGCAAGAAGCTGGTTGTGGCAACCCCATCAGCAGTTCTCAGGAGACCGAACGGGCTGCTCCAGGGTTCGCTTCAAACCTCAAATATGTGAATAGCGGGCGCCTGGTCAAGAAACATTCGTTAGCTCTAAATCCAGCGGGACAGCTGCCGGCGAATTACTTTCCAGCGCCGCTAAACACTAGCCGACGCAAGTCGCGCCAGATCATTCTCGGAAGTCAACGTTGCCATTTTGCCAGGAGCGGTGCCCATAGTAGTGTCGCTTCCCTTCCTGTTCCGCCTTGAAAGGAAGGACGTGAATGGTCGATGGCTTCCTTCCCGCGAACTACTTCGCAGAATGCTCACGGCATATGGGTGCTGTTCTCGCCGTACTTCCATAAGCAAAGGTGGATCGCAGAGTGTAGCTTTGTGCGATAGGTAGAAAGGCCGGCATTTCTAGCCTACTGCGTAGTATTCTAATACTACGTTCACCTTAGTCTGGCTGCATAAATCATTAAATTACTTCATGCCCGCGGCACTTTACAGCCTCAAATCGTACCTGCTGCTATGCCTGCTTCCTCTTGTATGGGTCGCTCCAACCCTTCACGCAGCACCTGTCCTGATGATCTCAATCGACGGTCTCAAGCCTGAATACGTAACGCATGCCTCCGAACATGGCCTGCACATTCCCACGCTGCAACGATTCTTGAGTGAAGGTACCTACGCAGATGGTGTGGTCGCCGTTCTGCCGACCGTTACTTACCCCGATCATACAACTCTGATCACCGGCGTTTGGCCGGCCGAGCACGGCATCTGGAACAATACGCTCTTCGATCCGGAGCGCAAGATGGACTCCGCGTGGTATTGGTATGCCGAGAGCATCCATGTGCCTACGCTCTGGGATGCTGCGCACATGGCGGGAATTGGCACTGCGAGTGTCAGCTGGCCGGTGAGCGTGAACGCGGTAAGCGTCGATACGCTGATCCCTGAGTATTGGCGCAGCTTTACATCGCCATCGGGTGGCAATCCCCAGGACCGCTATCTGATGAATGCTGTCTCGCGGCCTGATGGCATGCTCGCGACCATGGAGCAGCGGCTTGGTCCCTACATGATGGGGAACGAGACAACTGTCGCGGCTGACCAGATACGGACCCGTTTCTCGCTCGACATTCTTGCCCGTAAGAAACCCGGCTTCATGACCACCCACCTGAGTTCCCTGGATGAATCCGAGCACATGTACGGGCCTTTCAGCGAAGAGGCCGACCGTACGCTCGAAGCCATTGATAATATGGTTTGCGAGTTGATCGATGCGGCTCTCAACAACAATCCGGCAACAACGATCGTGATTGTCTCCGACCATGGCTTCGCCAAAGTGGATCACCAGGTCAATCTGGCGATTCCTTTTATTCAGGCTGGCTTAATACAGATTGGAAAGGCTCCTTACGGGGGCGAGACTGTGGTCACGTCCTGGAAGGCAGCTCCATGGTCTGCGAGCGGACTGGCGGCGATCATGCTCCACGATCCGGTGGACGCGCAGACTAAGGAACAGGTGCGCGGAATTCTCAACCGGTTGGCAGCGGACCCTGCAAACGGTATCGCAAGGATTCTGGACGCCAGGGAGATCCAGAAAGACGGTGGATTTCCAGATGCGGCATTTGTTGTGGCCATGATGCCCAGCTATATGGTAGGGTCCGCCTTGTCTGGGCCTCTGGTCGATGCTCACACTCCAGTCAAAGGCACACATGGGTATCTACCATCTTTTCCGGAGATGCATGCCTCGTTCTTTGCGCTGGGCCAGGCAGTGGCAAAAGGACGCGATCTGGGCATCATTGACATGCGGCAAGTCGCGCCTACTGTGGCTCACATCCTCGGCGTGAGCCTACCTACGGCGAGACAAAAACAATTGAACCTTGCACCCTAGCCGGCTGATTGATGAAACCCTTCGCTGGCAACACAGACCCACCCTCCGCCGCAATCAGATCTTATGCCTGCACTCGACCTTTCATTTTTCATGCTGCCACGGCGTTCTGCGTCATCAGCTCCGTATACACAGAGATAGCGTGGGCCAGCGTAAATGCAAGTTCGGTCAGCGATCCCTTCAGGAAGTCTGGTTCCCCATACAAATATTTCTATGCGAGAAGCGAATCCGAACCGGCTTTATCTTATCCAAAGTGACGCGAACGACCACTATAGCTTTCCATCCCTCCAACCCGGTCGCTAAGAACTCAAAGTTCGGGAAAGCGGGCTTCGCAGCTACGTCTGCACCCGAAAGGTGCAGCTCTCTCCGGGCGCAGCGTTTCGCAAGTAATTAGGTGATTGCTCCCAATTTAGCAGCGAGATTTGCGGTGGAACTCTGTTCAATGTTTTGCGCCATTCGCTGAACCATCCTTGCTCCCTCCATCGCACTCCGTGCCTGCGGTGTGCGGGTTTCCGCAGATTTTGTCGAAGACGAACGTGGCTGCGGTATCTATGCCATTCAATGACAGGGTCATCGTCAACGTTTTGCGATCGGGGGATAGCGTGTATACATTGCCGGCAGTAATATCGGAACCCTGAAACCTCAAACCTTCCCTCACCAGCAACGCGTTGTCGCGCCAGGTAGCAGAAATGCTTTGTATGATGAAGGGCCAGGTATGGATGGCCGTTCCGGGCGCGAAGGTAGATACTTTTCCGTCTGTCGTGAAGCTGAGTGTGTAGTGCTGGGTTTTGTGCCGCTGTTCCGCCACGACGCTCTCGCGAATGGCGTCTCCATGTTCCTCGATCACATCGATGCGGCTGTTCGGACCCGGCAGATCGCCATAATCACTCTTCGTTAGATCAAGCTTCCATGTTCCGCTGAAATTGGGAACGCTTTGTACGTAGCCCGCAACTGCTGCGACCACAACAACGATCAAAACTGCCGCAAACCTTTTCGCCATGAGTATGATCCTCTCCTCTGAACGGGCGTGCCTCTCAATAGTTGAGACTTTCATCGGAGACGTCAGGACAGGGGTACTGGCGTCCAGGCCGAGCCCCACTTCGACGGTTCAGGGCCCATGAGGACCTTGAGCGTAGCTCCCGCAAGGATATCCGTGTAGCGCAGGACAGGTATCGTGAGCGGCTTTCCATTCAGGGTCGCCGACTGGATGTAAAGATTCGCCGCCGAGTTGTTTTCCGCTATGACGGTGAACTGCTTGCCGCTGGCCAGCCGCAGGCTTGCTTTGCTCGCCTTGATGGATTGTGTCGTCGAATGCGCTATAGTAGCGGCCCTGCTCAGAGAACGTACGCGGGTAGAGCATGAAGTGATAGAGCGCGGTGTAAAAGACATGGCGCTGATCGTCTGTCGCGCCCTCAATCGAGATCTGGCTAAGCTTCTTATCCCACTTCGCGCGCAGAGCGAGGCGAACGGCCTCAAAGTTCCAATCCGGTATTTCAGCTTCGAGGTTCCTGCGTGCCTGGTCGAGACTGATGAAGGAAG
>CAXTMY010000080.1:0-12195 GCA_964245565.1 uncultured Acidobacteriaceae bacterium
ATGGGCAAGGAAAAGTTTGACCGCAGCAAGCCGCATGTGAACGTGGGAACGATCGGGCATATTGACCATGGGAAGACGACGTTGACGGCGGCGATCACGAAGGTGTTGTCGAAGCACAACCCGAGCAACAAGTTCCGCTCGTTCGACACGATCGACAACGCGCCCGAGGAGCGGGAGCGCGGCATCACGATCGCGACCTCGCACGTGGAGTACGAGACCAAGAACCGGCACTACGCGCATGTCGACTGCCCGGGCCACGCGGACTACATCAAGAACATGATCACGGGCGCGGCGCAGATGGACGGCGGGATCCTGGTCGTCGCGGCGACGGACGGTCCGATGCCGCAGACCAAGGAGCACGTGCTGCTGGCGCGCCAGGTCGGGGTGCCCTACATTGTGGTGTTCCTGAACAAGTGCGATGCGGTCGAGGACGAGGAGCTGGTGGACCTGGTCGAGATGGAGGTGCGCGAGCTCTTGAGCAAGTACAATTTCCCGGGCGACGACGTGCCGGTGATCCGCGGGTCTGCGTTGGGCGGTCTGAACGGCGAGGCGCAGTGGGAAGCGAAGATCGACGAGCTGATGGAGGCGGTGGACCAGAACGTGCCCTTGCCGGCGCGGGCGGTGGAGCTGCCGTTCCTGATGCCGATCGAGGATATCTTTTCGATTTCGGGCCGGGGCACGGTGGTGACGGGCCGCATCGAGCGGGGCAAGGTGAAGGTGGGCGAGGAAGCGGAGATCGTCGGGTTCCGCGACACGCGCAAGACGGTGGTCACGGGCGTCGAGATGTTCAAGAAGCAGCTGGACGAGGGCATGGCGGGCGACAACGCCGGGCTGCTCTTGCGCGGCGTCGCGAAGGAAGACGTGGAGCGCGGGATGGTGCTGGCGAAGCCGGGCTCGATCAAGCCGCACACCAAGTTCAAGGGCGAGATCTACGTGCTGAGCAAGGAGGAGGGTGGCCGTCACACGCCGTTCTTCAACGGCTACCGGCCGCAGTTCTACTTCCGCACGACGGACGTGACGGGGACGGCGAAGCTGCCGGAAGGCACGGAGATGGTGATGCCGGGCGATAACATCTCGCTCGAGATCGAGCTGCACACGCCGGTGGCGATGGAGAAGGGCCTGCGCTTTGCGATCCGCGAAGGCGGCCGCACCGTCGGCGCCGGCACGATTAGCGAGATCATCGCGTAGGCGGCTGGGCGCGAAACTGGAACAACCGTTGTTGCTGTACTGTTCTTTGCGTATTGAGAGCGGGGCCAGGGGAGCATCTCCCCTGGTACCACGCGGAAAGATTTGGAAACTGAGATGGTAGGACAGAGAATTCGTATCCGGCTGAAGGCGTATGACTATCGGGTGCTCGACACCTCGACCGGCGAGATCGTCGACACGGCGAAGCGCACCGGTGCGCAGGTAGCCGGCCCGATCCCGTTGCCGACAGTCAAGAACAAGTACTGCGTGCTCCGTTCGCCCCATGTCGACAAGAAGTCGCGCGAGGCCTTCGAGATCCGCACCCACAAGCGCCTGATCGACATCCTCGAACCGACCCAGCAGACCGTGGACGCGCTGATGAAGCTCGACCTGCCGGCCGGCGTCGACGTCGAGATCAAGGCGTTTGAGAAGTGACGCTGGCCGCGTCGGCCAACGACGCGCCTTGCGCGTAACAACGAACCAGCAACCCGGCAGTGCGTTCCGCTCCGGCGGCGCATGATGAGGAAGGGAACAGATGGCAGTCACAGGGATTCTCGGCAAGAAAATCGGCATGACGCAGGTCTTCGATGAGCAGGGAAACGTTCACCCGATCACCGTTCTGCAGGCAGGCCCGTGTGTGATCACCCAGCTCAAGACGCTGGCCAGGGACGGCTACGATGCCGCGCAGATCGGCCTGGTCGAGTTCGTCAAGGCCTCGAAGGTCACCAAGCCGCAGGCCGGCCACTTCGCGAAGCACAGCATCGCGCCGGTCCGCATGATCAAGGAAGTCGGCCTCGAAGCGGTCAAGCCGGTCGCCGACGGCCAGGAGGCCGAGGTCGGCGTCAAGGCCGGCGACCGCGTGCTGGTCGACATCTTCTCCGACGAGAAGTATGTCGATGTGGTCGGCACCAGCAAGGGCCGGGGCTTTTCCGGCGTCGTGCGCCGCCACAACTTCGGCGGCGGCCCCAAGTCGCACGGCCACATGTTCCAGATCCAAGGCTCGATCGGCGCTTCCAGCTTTCCGTCCCGCGTGTTTCCCGGCCAGCGTATGCCGGGCCACTACGGCGTCGACCGCACCACGGTGCGCAACCTTCGCATTCGCGGCATCGACCTCGAAGAGAACCTCATCATGGTCGAAGGCGCTGTGCCGGGGCCGCGCGAGGGGTTCGTCATGATCTCGAAGCCGAAGTCCCCGCCGCGCGAGCGTCGCGGGTTCGCGGGTTCGGGCACGGTCGATCCGCTGAAGGCTTCGAAGAAGGCTTCCTCCAAGAAGAAGTGAGGACTGGCCGTCCAGGCGGCGATCTTTGGACGAAAGCGCTCCACAAAGTTTTGAAGGCAGTGCCTACCGAGCGCGATGCGCCCGGGACTGCGAAAGAAGAGAAGACGATGGCAACTATCGATGTACACAACTTGCGCGGCGAGACGGTCGGCTCCTTCGAGCTGGCCGATGAGATCTTCGCTCCCGACACGGTGAACGAAGGCCTGGTCTGGGAGGCGGTCAAGCACTTCCGCGCCGCCCTGCGCCAGGGCACGGCCGCGACCAAGAATCGCAAACTTGTCTCCGGCTCCGGCAAGAAGCTGTGGAAGCAGAAGGGCACCGGCCGCGCCCGGGTCGGCTCCATCCGCTCGCCTCTCTGGCGCTCGGGCGGCACCGTGCACGGTCCGCAGCCCCGCTCCTACGACTACGCGTTCCCGCGCAAGAAGGTGCTCGGCGCCCTGCGCTCGGCCCTCGCGGCCAAGCATGCCGAAGGCAAGCTCATCGTGGTCGACACGCTGGCGCTTGCCGAGCCCAAGACCCGGCTGTACCGCGCGGCGCTCGATACCCTCGACGCGAAGCGTACGGTGCTGCTGGTCGAATCGAGCCAGGAGCTCGCGGCCAATACCATCCTCGGCGCCCGCAACCTCGACCGGGTCGAGCTGCTGCTGTCGACCGAAGTTCACCCCTACGATGTGCTCCGGCACGACCGCGCGATCTTTTCGCGCTCCGCGCTCGAGGCACTCCAGGAAGCCCTCAGGAAGACCGTTTCAAAGCGCAGGCAGCTCGCGGTCAGAAAGGCAAAGGTAGCCTAAGATGCCGACCCTTCATACCACGCTGCGCCGCCCCGTCATCACCGAGAAGGGCCTGCAGGTTAAGGAAGCCGAGTCCACGCTGGTCTTCGAGGTCGCGACGAAAGCGACCAAAACCGAAGTGAAGCAGGCGGTCGAGACGCTGTTCAAGGTCAAGGTCGCCGCGGTCCGTACCGCCAACTATCTCGGCAAGGAGCGTCGCCGGGGCAAGTTCACCGGCTACCGGCCGGACTGGAAGAAAGCCTACGTTCGCCTGCAGCCGGGCGAGAAGATGCCGGAGTACGTCGACAGCCTCTAGTCTCTCGCGCCGGGCGCGAGGGCGAGACCAAGAGTTTTGAGCAAGCGAGGCAGCGCGAAGGCGCGCCGAGCTGGAACAGAAGAGCGAAACGATGCCGATCAAGACATACCGACCCATTACGCCGACGCTGCGCTTCAAGACGTCGCTCCTCAATGACGACATCACCACCGACAAGCCGTACAAGCCGTTGGTTGTCGTCAAGCAGCGCACCGGCGGCCGCCGCAACGCGGGCGACCTGACGATCCGCCACCAGGGCGGCGGCCATAAAAAGATGCTGCGCCTGATCGACTTCAAACGCGAGAAGTACGGCATCCCCGGCAAGGTCGCGACGATCGAGTACGATCCGAACCGCTCCAGCCGCATCGCCCTGATCTCGTACGCGGACGGGGAGAAGCGCTACATCCTGCAGCCGGTCGGCCTAAAGGTCGGCATGTCGATCATGAGCGGGCCGGAGGCGGACATTCTGGTCGGCAACGCGCTGCCGCTCGTCAATATCCCGGCCGGCACCACCGTCCACAATGTCGAGCTGCGCCCCGGCAAGGGCGCGCAGATGGTGCGCTCGGCCGGCGCTTCCGCGCAGCTGGTCGCGAAGGAAGGCGAGTACGCGCTGCTGAAGCTGCCTTCGGGGGAAACCCGCCGCGTGCTGGTCGCCTGCATGGCGACGATCGGCCAGGTCGGCAACACCGACCATGAAAACGTCACGATCGGCAAGGCCGGCCGCAACCGCTGGAAGGGCATCCGCCCGGCTAACCGCGGTGTCTCGATGAACCCGGTCGACCACCCGCACGGCGGCGGTGAAGGCAAGACCTCCGGCGGCCGTCACCCGGTCACCCCGTGGGGCCAGCCGACGCGCGGCTACAAGACCCGCAACAACAAGCGGACCGACGTGTTCATCGTCAACCGCCGCAAGAAGTAGGTCCTGCGCGGACGGCGAAAGCGCTTCGCGTGGGCCTCGCCGATGGCGAGGGATCAGGTTCGTTCAAGGTAGAGGCGCTTGAGGCGCCGGTGAGGAAACAGCAATGGCACGGTCTACGAAAAAGGGTCCATTCATCGACGGGCACCTGATGGTCAAGGTCGAAGCGATGAACACCGCAAATGAAAAGAAGGTCATCAAGACCTGGTCGCGCCGTTCGACGATCTTCCCCGAGTTCGTCGGGCACACGATCGCCGTGCACAACGGCAAGAAGTTCATCCCGGTCTACGTGACGGAAAACATGGTCGGGCACAAGCTGGGCGAGTTCTCGGCGACCCGCACCTTCAAGGGCCACACCGCCAAATCGAACGAGTCGTCCGCGAAGGCGCGCTAACCAGCTGAAAAGCCGGCAGACTGCCTGGCGGGATTGTGAGAACACAGATGGCACAGATAGAACAGGACACACGGGAATTCCGGGCCGAGGCCCGCTTTCAGCGGGTCAGCCCGCAGAAGGCACGGCTGGTGCTGGATCTGATCAAGGGCCGCCGCGTCGAGGAAGCCCTCAACACGCTTGCCTTCACCAAGAAAGGCGTCGCGCCGCTGATTGAGAAGATCCTGCGCTCGGCGCTCCAGAACGCGAACTACCTGAGCGGCGAGCAGGGCCTCGATGTCGATGTCGACAACCTCTACATCAAGACCGCGGTTGCGAACGACGGCCCGCGCATGAAGCGGATCCGCCCTGCCCCGATGGGCCGCGCCTTCCGCTACCAGCGCCGCATGGCGCACCTCGCCATCGCAATCGCCGAGCAGGCCGACGCCGGCACCGACGGCTCCGGGAAGAGCGCCGCCGCCGGCGCGACGCCCAGGACCAACACCAGGACGCAGACCAAGGCTCCGGCAAAGAAGCAGGCGCCGGCGAAGAAAGCCGCAAAGAAGTCCCGCGCGACCGCGAAAGCCTAGCGCCCAACCGGGAGCAATCCCCGAGAGATACCGACAAGCTTTGACCGGCCCGCGCAGGTACGAGCGACGCGGAGGAAGAACACGAGGAAACGATGGGTCAGAAAGTTCATCCGTATGGATTTCGCTTAGGGGTCAACAAGCCCTGGCGTTCGCGCTGGTTCGTCGAGCGCGACTACGACAAGCTGCTGGTCGAGGACGTGAAGCTCAAGCGCGAGCTCAAGGAAAAGCTCAAGGCAGCGGGCGTCTCCTCGGTCGAGATCGAGCGCCCCGGCAACAAGCTGCGGCTGATCATCCGCACCGCGCGTCCCGGCATCATCATCGGGCGCAAGGGCGCGGAGATTGACAAGCTCAAGCTCGAGCTGCAGCAGCGCACCAACCGCGATGTCTTTATCGACATCCTCGAGGTCAACAAGCCCGAGCTCGATGCGCAGCTGGTGGCCGAAAACATCGCGCTGCAGCTGGAAAAGCGTGTCGGCTTCCGCCGCGCCATGCGCAAAGCCGTCGACTCGGCGCTGCGCTTCGGCTGCAAGGGCATCAAGGTGCGCGTGTCGGGCCGCCTGAACGGCAACGAGATCGCCCGCTCCGAGTGGTACCTGCAGGGGCGTCTGCCGCTGCACACGCTGCGGGCCGACATCGACTACGGTTTTGCCGAGGCCCACACCACCTACGGCATCATCGGCGTCAAGACCTGGGTCTACCGCGGCGACATCTACCAGCAGCGCCGGCAGGCGCCGCAGGCGGCCGGGGCCAGCGCTCCCGTATTTTAAGTTTTCCTCAATCCGCTGCGCGGCCCCGGCCGCGGGCGTCTGAAGTTGAAGGGTTCCGACTATGTTGATGCCAAAGAGGGTCAAGTTCCGCAAGCAGCAGCGCGGGCGCATGAAGGGCAAGGCCTGGCGCGGCGCCGAGCTCGCGTTCGGCGAGTACGGCCTCAAGGCCATGGAGTGCGGCTACATCACCGACCGCCAGATCGAGGCGAGCCGGATCGCGATGACACGCTTCATCAAGCGCGGGGGCAAAATCTGGCTGCGGGTCTTCCCGGACAAGCCGATCACCAAGAAGCCGGCCGAAACCCGTATGGGCAAAGGCAAGGGCGCGCCCGATCACTGGTCCGCGATCATCCGTCCCGGCAAGCTGCTGTTCGAGATGGAGGGCGTGAGCCCGGAGATCGCGCAGGAAGCCATGCGGCTCGCCGCGAACAAGCTGCCGCTCAAGGTGCGTTTCGTGCAGCGGCACGATGTGAAGGCAACGGTCGCTGCGAAGTAGGCTGGTGTTTTTCGCGGATATCACGTAGCATAAGCAGGTTGGGGTCAGCGCTTTCGTGCTGCCCTGTCTGCGTCAACCGCAGAGAAGACGAACGGGAGACCCGGTCCTCGTCCCAGCGCTTTGGGGCTCAAGGGGCCGGCGTCCCGGGAAGAGACGATTTCACATGAAAAGCACCAGGGTGCGTGAGCTGGGCGCGGCCGAGCTCAAGGATGAGGCGCGCAAGGCGGCGGAGCAGTTGTTTCGCCTGCGCTTCCAGCTGAAGCTCGGGCAGAATGAAGGCGTCAAGCGTCTCAAGGAACTCAAGAAGGACGTGGCGCGGATCAGGACGATCGAGCGCGAACGCGCGCTCGGCATTCGCGGCGCGAGCACTCCGGAAGCCGGCGCCGCGAGCCAGCGGCCTGCGAAGACGGCGAAAGTGAAAGCAGCGAACGCAGCAAAGGAAGCGAGCTAACCCATGGCAGAGACACACGAAGCAGGCAAGCCGGCCGCGGCAGGCGAAGGCCACCAGGCCGCCAACACGCAGGCCGACGCCCAGGCAAAGGAATCGCGCCGCAATGAAAAGGTCGGCGCCGTCGTCTCGACGAAGATGGAGAAGACCATCGTCGTGAAGGTCGAGATGGCCAAGGCGCACCCCAAGTACAAGCGCGTCATGCGGACCAGCAGGAAGTTCTACGCGCACGACGAGCAGAACTCTGCCCGCGTCGGCGACATTGTCCGCATCCGCGAAACGCGGCCCCTGTCGAAGCTCAAGCGCTGGCAACTCGAAGAGATCGTCCGCCGCTCCGCGCTCGCGCAGGCCGAGGAAGCCGCGCGGGTTGCCGCCCGGTAGTCGCTCCCAGATAGTTGCTTCAGGGTTGGTTCGCAGCAAACGGCACGGCCGGAGGAGATCGATATGGCAGTCCAGATGAGAACGATGCTTGAGGTGGCCGATAACTCGGGCGCCCGCAAGCTGCAGGTCATTCTTCCGCTTGGCGGCGGCACCGGCAAGATCGCCTCGCTCGGCGATGTGGTCACCGCCGCCGTCAAGGAGAGCTCGCCCGACGGCCAGGTCAAGAAGGGCAAGGTCGTCAAGGCGGTGATCGTGCGCACGCGCAAAGAGGTTCGCCGCAAGGACGGGACGTACATCCGCTTCGACTCGAACGCCGGCGTGCTGATCAATGATGCGGGCGAGCCGGTCGGCACCCGTGTCTTCGGCCCGGTGGCCCGCGAGCTGCGCGACAAGAAGTTTTTGAAGATCGTTTCGCTCGCGCCGGAAGTGATCTAAGTGCGCCATGCTCCCGGCCGGGAGCAGTCAGACAGAGTTGAGGGAGCAGGAAGATGGCAGGACTCAAGATTCAGCAGAACGACACCGTGCAGGTAATGACGGGCTCTGCGAAGGACAAAGGCCGCAAGGGCCGCGTATTGCGCGTATTTCCCGCCGAGGGCAAGATTCTCGTCCAGGGCATCCGCGTCATCAAGAAGAACGTGAAGCCGAACCCGCAGCGCAACATCAAGGGCGGCGTCGCCGAGCAGGAAGCCCGGTTCAGCATCTCGAACGTCATGCTGGTCTGCCCGGACTGCGGCCCGACCCGCGTCGGCTTCCGGTTTGAAGGCGAAGGCGACCAGCGCGAAAAGGTGCGCGTCTGCCGCAAGTGCGACAAGACGCTTCCTGCAAAGAAGAAGTAGCCGGCGTCCGGAACGGTACAGAACACGGCACGAAACACAGGCCGGCCACTCCGAAAGCGGACGAGAAGGCCCGGAAAAGAAGGAAACGAAGATGGCAGCACGTTTGAAGGAAAAGTACCTGAACGAGATCAAGCCGGCGCTCCAGAAGGAGCTTGGGCTCAAGAACCCGATGGCGGTGCCCCGCATCGAGAAGATCGTTCTCAACATGGGGCTCGGCGAAGCGACGCAGAACTCCAAGCTGCTCGATCCGCTGGTGGCCGATCTCGCCGCCATCGCCGGGCAGAAGCCCGTGACCACCCGCGCCAAGAAGTCCATCGCCGCCTTCAAGGTGCGCGAAGGCATGCCCATCGGCGCGATGGTCACGCTGCGCGGCCATGTCATGTACGAGTTTCTCGACCGGCTGATCCAGATCGGGCTGCCCCGCGTCCGCGACTTCCGCGGTGTCTCCACGAAGAGCTTTGACGGGCGCGGCAACTACACGCTTGGCATGCGCGACCAGCTCATCTTCCCCGAGATCGACTACTCGAAGGTCGAGAAGCTCAAGGGCATGAACATCACCATTGTCACGACCGCGCCCGACGACAATCAGGCGCGCGAGCTGCTCAAGGCATTCGGCATTCCCTTCCGGGCAGCCGCGTAAAGACCGCGTACGATTCAGCAACCACAAGATTTAGCAAATTGGGGGTCTCGCCTGGCGCGAGCCCGCTCCCTGGGAACGGGGCCGAGGAAAGAGAGCAGGATGTCCACTACAGCCAAGCGTGTCAAAGACGAGCGGAAGCCGAAGTTCAAGAGCCGGCAGCACAATCGTTGCAAGCTCTGCGGCCGCCCCCGCGCATTTCTACGCAAGTTCGGCGTCTGCCGCCTGTGCTTCCGGCAGCTCGCCCACACCGGCGATATTCCAGGCGTCGTCAAGTCGAGCTGGTAGCTGTTCAGCCGTCAGCCTTTCGGTCCACCCGCGCAGACGGCATCAGGGCGGACGTCATTTGACCGACCAGTATGTACCAGCATTTACAAGTACCGATCCACAACCATCTCCGCAGGTTCTCTGCGGCAGCTCTTCAGGCAGAGCGAACGGGAGATGAGGAGAACGCATGAATCTGACCGACCCGGTAGCTGATTTTCTTACCCGCATCCGCAACTCCATCCGCGCGCGGCACCAGAAGCTCGATGTCCCCGCCTCCAGGCTCAAGGCGGAGATCGCCCGCATCCTCAAGGAAGAGGGCTACATCGCCAACTACAAGGCGACCGAGGAAGACGGCCACGCCGTGCTCCGCGTCTACCTGAAGTATGGCAACAACAATGAAGCCGCCATCCGCGACCTGCATCGCGTCTCGCGTCCCGGCTGCCGCGTCTACATCGGCCGCGACGAGATCAAGCGCGTCCAGGGCGGGCTCGGCATCGCCATCCTCACCACCCCGCGCGGCGTCATGACCGGCCGCCAGGCCCGCCGCGAAGGCGTTGGCGGCGAACTCCTCTGTGAGGTCTGGTAGGCCTTGCCGGCCGGGCGGGGACGCGCTTTGCGCGTGTGCTTTCCGCTCCGGTCGCACAGTTGTTCGGGCGTGACGATGTCACGCTTTTAGATTGGTAGTAACGGCAGGGTCGAAAGAACCTGCCGGGCTGCAGTGGAACATGCCGCGCGAAATACGGTGTGGGACTCGCAAGCCGCAAAGGATTGAGACGTTTATGTCACGTATCGGTAGACAGCCCATCCCGCTGCCCGCAGGCGTCAAGTACACGGTCGACGGCAACACCCTGCGCGTCGAAGGCCCGAAGGGCAAGGTGAGCCAGGCCATCCCCGCCGGGATCCGGCTCGAGACGCGCGAGAACTTCATTCATGCCGTCCGCGACAACGACTCGCAGGCCGCCATCCACGGCCTCACCCGCGCGCTCGTCTTCAACGCGGTCGAGGGCGTCACCAAGGGCTGGACCAAGGATCTTGACATCGTCGGCATCGGCTACCGCGTCGAGCTGAAAGGCGCCAACATGGTCGTCTTCACCCTCGGCTACAGCCATCCCATCGAGTTCCCGCTGCCCACCGGCATCACCGCCGCGGTCGACCCCAAGCAGACCCGTCTGACCATCTCCGGCATCGACCGCCAGAAGGTCGGCCAGGTGGCAGCCGACATGCGCTCGCTGCGCAAGCCCGATCCGTACAAGAACAAGGGCGTGCGCTACGCCGGCGAGAAGCTCAAGAAGAAGGCCGGCAAGGCAGGCTCGAAGTAGAAGGAACAGACCGTTCAAGCAGTGCAGCACAACCGAACGGCGCCGCAGGGCGGCGCCGCCCCTAGGAAGGGACCACGATGATTCCGCAGATCAAACGCAACGAGATTCGCCGCCGCATCCACGCCCGCATCCGCCAGAAGGTGCACGGCACCGCCGAGCGGCCTCGTCTCAACGTCTACCGCTCGCTCAACCACATCTACGCGCAGGTCATCGACGACAACCACGGGGTCACGCTCGCCTCCGCCTCGACCGTTACTGGAAAAATCAAGGTGGGCGGCAATCTCGCGGCAGCGAAGGAGGTCGGCCGTCTGGTCGGCGAAGCAGCGATCGCGAAGGGCGTCAAGAAGGTTGTGTTTGACCGCGGCGGTTACCTGTATCACGGGCGCATCAAGGCGTTGGCCGATGCGGCCCGCGAAGCAGGTCTTGATTTCTAGATTTCCGGTCCGGCATCTCCGGACGGCACGGCAAGGGGCATGGCGACTGGCCCCGGAAGGACTTCAGACGAGAATGGCAATGCTGAATAGAAAGCTCGACGCAGGGCAGTACAACCTCAAGGACCAGGTCGTCGCGATCAACCGCGTGACCAAGGTGGTCAAGGGCGGCAAGAACATGTCCTTTGCCGCGCTCGTCGTCGTCGGCGACCCGGCTTCCGGCGTCGTCGGTTACGGCTCCGGCAAGGCGAAGGAGGTGCCGCAGGCCATCCGCAAGGGGATCGAATCGGCCAAGAAAAACCTCGTGCGCATCAACCTGACCGAGACCACCATCCCGCACCAGGTGCTGGGCCGCTTCGGCTCCGGCCAGGTGCTGCTCAAGCCGGCGCCGGAAGGCACCGGCGTCATCGCCGGCGGCGCGGTGCGCGCGGTCATGACCTCGGCCGGGGTGCAGAACGTGCTCACCAAGAGCCTCGGCACCGCGAACCCGCACAATGTCATCAAGGCAACGTTCGACGCGCTGGTCCAGCTGCGCGACCGCGCCGAAGTCGCGGCTCTCCGCGGCAAATCAGTCGAGGAGCTGTAATATGGCAACGACAGAAACCAAACCGACGCTGCGCATCCAGTACTACCGCTCCATGATCCAGGCGCCGGTCAAGCACAAGCTGGTCGTCAAGGGCCTCGGTTTCACCCGGCTTCAGCAGGTGGTCGAGCGCGAAGACACGCCCTCGATCCGGGGCATGGTCAAGAAAATCCCGCACCTGGTGCGGATTCTCGAGGCATAAGGCAGCAGGAATCAGAGTGCAGGGTAGAGAGTTTCCCTGGCACTTCTAAGCCCCGACCACCGGGAGGGCCACCGCGGCCCGCGCCCGCGCGATACCAACGAGAACACGCCACGAAGTGGCCGCAAGCCGCGCAGGCGGTCTGGCAGTTGAACTGAAAAAGCGAGTCGGCCGAGACAGCCGGCGTTAGCGAGGAAACGATGAATCTCTCCAATCTGCGGGCACCCGCGAATGCGAACCGCAACAAGAAGCGTGTCGGGCGCGGCATGGGCTCGGGCCACGGCAAGACCTCGGCCCGCGGCCACAAGGGCCAGCACTCCCGCACGGGCTCAAGCCTCATGCGCGGGTTCGAGGGCGGCCAGATGCCGCTGCACCGCCGCCTGCCCAAGCGCGGCTTCACCAACATCT
>CAXTMY010000081.1:0-11000 GCA_964245565.1 uncultured Acidobacteriaceae bacterium
CCCGGCTCCATCTACACCGGCATTGAGGTGGAACCGCTCACCCCGCAGCTGGCCGCCTTCTTCGGCGCGCATACCGGCGGTCTGCTCGTCACCGTCGTCAACGCAGCTTCGCCGGCCGCCGCTTCCGGGCTGCTGGCCGGCGACGTCATCCTCCGCGCCGCCGGCCGCCAGGTCGCCACCAGCCGCAACCTCGCCCGCGCCCTCAAAGACGCGAAAGGCGCCGCCGTCCCCCTCGCCGTGCTCCGCGACCGCCGCGAAGTCACCCTCAGCCTGCTCCCGGCCAGGCGCCGCAAACTTTAGCGGCCCGTCAACCGGCGGCGCCCCATACCTGCCCGCAGCGAGGAAAAAGCGCTCACGCTTTTGCTCGTTTCCGGGCATCCCCGGAGCGCAGGGCCATGTTTTTCCTGACGCGTGTCTTCGCGACCAGGCGCACATCGAGGTGCATGCCGACCGCCTCGGCATAGCGGATCAGGGTGCGCATGTTCACGTTTTCCGGCCGGCGTTCGGTGCGGCTCAGCTGGGGAGTACTGGTGCCGATCTTCCTGGCCAGTTCGGCCTGGGTCATGCCTTTGCGCTTCCGCTGCCTGGCCAGCTCGATGCCGATGGCGAGAACGTTCGTCTCCTCTTCGTAGGCCTGGCGTACGGCAGGATTGTCGAGCTGTTGATCGAGGTAGGTGTCCCATTCGGTCTTCATCTGCGCTTTTTCTCCTTTGCCGGCGAACCGGCTGCAGGTTTTAATGGGCCCTTGGCTGCCGGCTTGGCCTCGTGCCGGGCCATCCTGGTCCGCCCGATCTTCTTATCGGCTTCTTCAACTGCGGCGGTGTTTTTGGTAAAACCATGCAGAAGAACAGCCGTGCGTGCTTCATCAAAGAAATACAGAACGCGATAACGCGTCTTCCCGACCCGCAATCGAACCTCGCGGAGCCTGCCTTCGATCTGCGAAGTGTAGGGATAATCGAGCGTCGGACCTCCGGTCTTGAGCAGGTTGATCCGCGCCAGCACCTTGCCTCGAACCTCCTCCGGCACGCTGTCGAGCCAGAGCCGAACCGGGAACAGGCCATCTTCATCGGCATAAAAGTTGATCTTCCAGGGTTCCGCAGAGGACTGGCCCACCCGGCCAATTTATCATGTTTGATAAGCAGGAGCGCTCCCGGCGCGGGCCGAAGTCAGGGCCGCGCACAGCGGGCCGCCATGCCCAAATACCAGCCATGTGTTCAAATAAGCCCATGGGCTCCGTGCTTTCATCTGTCCAATCTGTACCGGCCGAACAGCAGGGCCAGGCCGCTGTGCAGGTTGCGCAGCCGGCCGGCCCGCCCGCGTTCCGCACCGGCGGTGTCCCGCGGCCCAAGCATCCGGTGCGCCGGCGCTGGAAGGCCGCCACCCGGCGTGTGCGCGAGCTCGCTACCGTCGGCCGCGCGCTGCTCTCCACCCGCCACCCGGTCATGGCCCAGATCGTGCCCGCGCGCTTCTGTAACCTCAGCTGTGCCTATTGCAATGAATACGACAAGGTCTCCGAGCCTGAGCCCATCGCCGCCATGCTCGACCGCATCGATCACCTCGCCCGCCTCGGCACCTCCATCATCACCATCTCCGGCGGCGAGCCGCTCACCCATCCTGATCTCGACCGGGTCATCGCGCGCATCCGGCATCACGGCCGCATCGCCGGCATGATCACCAACGGCTACCTGCTCATGCCCGAGCGCATCGAGCGCCTCAACCGCGCCGGCCTCGACCACATGCAGATCTCCATCGACAACGTCATGCCCGACGAAACCAGCAAGAAGAGCCTCAAGGTCCTCGACCGCAAGCTCGAAATGCTGCGCGAGTATGCCGACTTCCACGTCAACATCAACTCAGTCGTCGGCGGCGGCATCGCCAATCCGCAGGACGCCATCACCATCGGTCGCCGCGCCCTCGAGCTCGGCTTTACCTCGACCATCGGCATCATCCACGACAGCGCCGGGCAGCTCAAACCCCTCGGCGGCGAAGAGCGCCGCGTCTGGGCCGAAATGCGCAGCTGGAAAAAGACCAACTACTCTCAGTTCAATCAATTTCAGGAAGCCATCGCCAACGCCGAGCCCAACGACTGGCGCTGCCGCGCCGGTTCGCGCTATCTCTACATCTGCGAGAACGGATTGGTGCACTACTGTTCCCAGAAGCGCGGCTACCCCGGTGTGCCGCTCGCCGAGTACACAAAGGTCGACCTGCGCCGCGAGTACATCACCAAAAAAGGCTGCGCGCCCCACTGCACCGTCTCCTGCGTGCACCAGATCTCCTACATCGATCACTGGCGCGCCCCGCAGACCCGCAGCAATCACCCCGGCTCCTCCGAGGGACTGGTCAACATCGAGCTCTAAAGCACTTTCACCCCCGCCAGCAGAAAAAGCCCATGCCCTCGCGCATGGGCTTTTTCTGCTGTCTCACCCGCCTTCGTTTATCTTTCGCATAAAGCAAAGTAATGGCTCAAACTGCGATGACGTTTGTCAACTGCATTTCGTGAGCAGCATGTTACTCTTGCCCCCAATGCATCGCTTCCGCACATTACGGATGTGTTGTACCGGCGAAGCTCTCGCTTCGTGACCCTCCCGTACCTTCCCTGACAGGCCATGCAGCCGGCGGCCGACACGCAAAGCCGCGGCTCACCATCGACAGACACGACCTTCCGGAGGCACCCCCGCATGAGACAGTCCCGCTTTTTTCAAAACAACACTCCCCGCCACGTGATCGTCGCGCTGGCCGGCTTTACCCTCGCCGCAGCGCCTTCGCTCTTTGCGCAGGTGGACACCGGTAAAGTAACCGGCACGGTTACCGATCAGTCCGGCGCCGTCGTTTCAGGCGCGCAGGTCACCGCCCGCAATCTCGGCACCAACCAGTCCAGGAGCATCAAGGCTGCCGGCAACGGCACCTACGACTTCGAGGGCCTGCAGGCAGCGCAGTACGAAATCTCTGTCGCCGCTTCCGGTTTTGAAACCTACACGCAGCAGGTTGAAGTCACCGTCGGCGGCCATCCCACCGTCGACGTCAAGCTGAACGTCGGTCAAGGCACCGAGAAGGTTACAGTTTCCGCCGGCGAAGGCGGCGTCGAGGTCAATACCTCTTCGCAGGAGCTCTCCCAGATCATCGGCACCGAACAGGTCGCGCAGCTGCCCTCGCTTACCCGCAACCCGTATGACTTCGTCGGTATCTCCGGCAACGTCAGCAACGGCGACGCGGCCCAGGGGCACTCGCAGAACTCGATTCAGCAGGGAATCGGCTACACCATCAACGGCCAGCGCTCTGCCGGCACAGACATCCTGCTCGACGGCGTTGAAAACAACGATGTATTCGACACCGGCGTCGGCCAGACCGTGCCGCTCGATACCGTGCAGGAATATCGCATCCTCACCAGTAACTTCGCGGCGCAGTTCGGCCGCGCCTCCGGCGGTGTCGTCAACGTCATCACCAAGGCCGGCACCAACGCCCTGCACGGCGGCGCGTGGGAGTTCAACCGGCTCTCCGCCTACACCGCCAATACCTATGACAACGATGCCAACGGCGTTGCTAAGGGAAATTACACCCGCAACCAGTTCGGCTTCGACCTTGGCGGTCCCATCAAGAAGGACAAGTTGTTCTTCTACGAAGGCACCGAATGGCTCCGCGTGCGCTCCTCCGCCAACCAGATCTCGCTCGTTCCCGACCCCGCCTTCATCGCCGCTTCCTCGGCCAACACCCAGGCTTACTTCAAGGCCTACGGGCAAAACCAGCCGGCCGCGAACGACGGCGTCATCACCGCGGGCCAGCTCGCAACCCTGTACAGCGCCGCGCCCACCTCGCCCCTCGGCATGCTCTCTGCCGGCACCCCGGTCTTTGACCAGGTCGCCTTCGCCGCGCCCACCGATGCCGGTGGCGGTCCGCCCACCAATCAGATCTACCTCAACAGCCGTGTCGACTATAACTTCACCGCCGCGACCCAGACCTATGTCCGCTACGCCTACTGGAAATTCACCAACACCAACGGCTATGACTTCTCATCCCCGTACGCGCAGTACAACGTCGGCGATGGCGCGACCGATAACTCCGTGCTCTGGAATATCTCGCATATCTTCAGCCCCAAGCTGCTGACCAACACCAAGCTCAGCTTCACCCGGTTCAACGCCATCGACACCTACAACACCGCGCTGCAGAACACCCCGACCCTGTTCCTCTCGAACGGCGCCACCGTCAGCGGCGTGGGCAACGGCCACCAGGTGCAGCTGCCCGGCTTCTACAGCCAGGACATCGGCGCGGGCGGCCTGCCCTACGGCGGTCCGCAGAATACCATCCAGTGGAACCAGGACCTCAACTGGAGCAAGGGCGCGCACGAATTCCAGTTCGGCCTGCAGTTGATCTACATCCAGAGCAACCGCTCCTACGGCGCCTACGCCCAGGCGGACGAGGAGTTAGGCACCACGCCCGCCAGCGGCCTGAATAACTTCATCTCCGGCACCACCAGCCTGTTTGAAGCCGCCGTCAACCCTAAAGGCGCATTGCCCTGCGATGAGAACTACCTCACCGGCGCGCTGACCCAGACACCCGGCTGCACCATCACCCTGCCCGCAACGGCGCCCAGCTTCGCCCGCTCCGACCGCTTCCACGACACCGCCGGCTACGCGCAGGACCAGTGGAAAGCCATCCCGCGCGTCACCCTCGACTATGGCGTTCGCTACGAATACTACGGTGTGCAGCACAACAACAACCCGAACCTCGACTCGAACTTCTATTACGGCGCCGGCCCGGGTATCCTCAACGAGGTGCGCAATGGTCAGGTCTTCACCGTGCCCAACAGCCCCATCCATAGCCTGTGGAAGCCAAGTTACGGAACCGTCGCTCCGCGCGTCGGCTTCGCGCTTGACTTATTCGGCGACGGCAAGAGCTCTCTGCGCGGCGGCTACGGCATTTCCTATGAGCGTAACTTCGGCAACGTAACATTCAATGTTATCCAGAACCCGCCGAACTACGCCGTCATCGAGGTGCAGGGCTCCCCGGTCAGCACCTCGAATGCGGGCCCGCTCGGCGGCAGCAGTGGTTCGCAGGCGCTGCCCCCAACCAGCCTGCGCAACGTCGACCAGAACATTCGTACCGCCGCGACGCAGTTCTACAGCCTCGCCCTTGACCAGCAGCTCGCGCCCAATACCGTCATCTCGTTCCAGTACGCGGGCGCGCGCGGCACCCACCTGTACGACATCAAGAATTACAACGAGCTCGGCGCAGGCAACGTCTATCTCGGCGACCCCTTCGATCCCACCGAGACTCTCAACGCCAGCGGCTACCCGCAGCAGACCTTCCACTACTCGCGTCCAAATAACGAGTACAGCTCCATCAACAATCGCGGCTCTAACGGCGACTCCTATTACAACGCGCTTAATGTACAGTTCCAGGCCACGAACTTCCTCCACTCCGGCGTAAGCCTCGTGGCGAATTACACCTGGAGCCACTCGATCGACGACAACAGCGATACCTTCGGCGACAGCAACAGCGCCGCCGACGGCGTCGGCAATCTGGGCTACACCAACCCGCTCGACCCCGGGCTCGACAAGGGCGCTTCCGACTTCGATATCCGCAACCGCTTCACCGCGGCCCCCATCTGGGATACCCCCTGGTTCAAGCAGCAGCACAACCTTAAGGGCGAACTGCTCGGCAACTATCACCTCAGCTCTATCTACACCGTGCGCAGCGGCACGCCGTTCACCTACGTCGACTCCACGAACTCACTCAACGCGGCATATCAGCAGGGCATCGTGCGCTATACCCCGGCTCCGGGCGGCGGCCCCATCCGCTTTCACTCCGGCAGCTCCATGGGCACGTTCGGGCCCAATGACTTCCTGCTCAACACCCTGCCGCTTGCGGAGCCGTTCGGCAATCCGGCGTTCGGGCCTTCCCCCAACAACAGCGGCACGCTCAACACCCTGCAGGCCGCTGCCATCGGCATCTCCGACTTCGGCCCCTACCCGGCGAACATGACGCAGCGCAATGCCTTCACCGGCCCCGGTGCCTGGAGCTTCGACCTGGCCGCCAGTAAGAGCTTTCCCATCAAGGAGGGCATTACGGGAGAGTTCCGCGCCGAGGGTTTCGACATTCTCAACCACCACAACCTGTACGCGCTTGAAACCACGACAGACGTGGCCGAAAGCGGCTACGCCGTCGCGCCCGAGGTCACGGGCAAAAAGGGCGGCGTCAACGGCGGCGCGAATGACGAACGCCGCTTCGGCCAGTTCGCTCTGAAAATTAACTTTTAACCGCAAACAATCACGCAGCAGCAAAACGAGCCGCCCCACCGGGCGGCTCGTTCGCTGCTGCGTGACAAAGACATTAGGGCTGATATTCAGCCCTAATGTCCGCCGCCCTTCACATCCTTGTCGCCTCCGGCCTTATCGCCCCCGGCCTGGTCGCCTTCCTTCGCGTCGCCGCCTTTGTCGTCCTTCTTTTTCTCTTTCTTCGTCTTCCAGAAGTTCAGCACCGCTTTGCGCTGGTCTTCGGCCTGCCACTGCAGCAGCCTCTGCTGGGCTTCCTGCCGCGTAATCTCTTCTACTGATGTCGCCTCCAGCTGCTTCACCTGGTTCCACGGAATCATGTGAGAGCCGCGCAGCAGGAACCCCGAGCTGGCCCATCCCTCCACCAATTCAGACACCTTGCTCTTCACGTCATCGGCGTCGACAAAAGGGTACAGCTCAAAGCTGGAGCCATCGAGCAGCTGCACGGTCACGTGCGCAATCAGCAGGGTTTCAGGGCTGGGCTCATCCATAGATCGTGGTTCTCCTGTTCTCTTTAAAAATCTTTCAGCAGCTTGGATGCGGGCGCGCCCGGCCATGGCGCACAGAGTTCGGTCAGTGCGCTTCTTCCTCGCTGTCCTCCAGCGCCGCGCGCGCGCTCCTCACCGCGACCGCATCCCGGTCCTGCTTCTGCCGCAGGCGAATCACCGACAGACGCACCGACAGCGCGATCGCGCCCCCGATCGCCGTGCTCACAAAGCGTCGCCGCGCAATCTCCGGCCCCGGAACATCGTTCAGCGCAAGCAGGAAGACGATATACGAGGTGATGCAGATCGAAAACAGCCCGTAATTCACGTTCACCACGCTGTACGCAAACCAGGTAAACAGCAGCACCAGCGCCGCCAGCCCGGCCACAGGCGGGTGAACATGCACCAGGAAGAAGCTCGAGAGCACTGCCCCGGTCAGGGTGCCCACCGTGCGCGAAATCGCCCGGTTGGCCGTGTCGGCAATGCCCGGCCGCATCACCAGCAGCGCCGTCATCGGGATCCAGTAGCCGCTCGCGAAGTGGAGGTGCCGATAGATCTCCGTGCTGATCGCCAGCACCACGGCCAGCCGGCAGGCGTACGGCAGCGCGGAATCGCGCAGCGACCGTTGCCGCAGAGAGTGGACGGCCGAGAGATACGCGCGGCGCAGCGCCAGCTCCTCGATCCGTATATGCCGGGCCAGCGCTAGCACGTGTCCGCTCAACTGCCGGAACGCATGGAAAATCACGGCCGAAAACACCAGCTGCACAATCCCGCCCGCAAAGATCAGCAGTCCCCGCACCGCCGCTTTCTGCGGCGAAAATGGGAACGCTGAGGCCACCAGCAGCGTCACCACGCACTGCTGGCCCACCCAGCTGTACCCCGCTCCCCGTTTCGACAGCATCCCGTATCCAAACCCGAACACGGAAGCGATCAGGGTCAGGCTCCAGTTGCTATGCCCGGCCACCATCCCGATAAACGTGGAGAACGCCATGCCCAGCGAGACGAAAAGAATCGGCAGCAGCGGCGTGCCGTCGATCGTCTGCTTCGCCCCGAAGCCCGCCGTCATCGCGCCCCCGGCGGCGATCATCCCCGCCGCCGGATGGCCCGCGGCGATGCCCACCCCCAGGCACAGCGCGACCGCGATCGTAAACGCCCAGTCGCTGTGGAACGAGGCCAGGTTCCAGTGGAACGTATAGCTGTCGCCCAGGTAGGCGAACGCCGGTTTAGCTGGGGCTGCGGGCTGTTGCGCGTCTGCCCCGGCGGGCTGGGCTGGGCTCGCGCTAGCCAACGGGAGCAGCTTCCTCCGCACTGTCTTCCGTCTGCGCCAGGAAACCCTGCAGCCAGCAGCTCAGGTTAGCCTTGCGTATCTGGTTGCGGTTGCGCGTCATGCGGCGCCGCTGCTCCGCCGTGTCCATCGTCACCGCGAGCGCCAGCGCGTCCGACACCGCGTTCTGGTCGTACGGATTCACCAGGATCGAGCCGTTCTTGAGCTCGGTCGCCGCCCCGGCAAACTCGCTCAAAATCAGCACCCCGTCGTTCTCGTGCCGGCAGGCGCAATACTCCTTCGCCACCAGGTTCATCCCGTCTTTGAGCGGCGTGATAAACGCCACGTGCGAGGTGCGGTATAGCGCCAGCAGCTCCGTCCTGCCCAGCGCGCGATGGATGTAATTCACCGGCACCCAGCCCGGCTCGGCGAACTCGCCGTTCACCTGCGACACCAGCCGTTCGATCTCGGCCCGCAGCGTCTGGTATCCGGGGATGGTCTCACGGCTCGGCACCACGATCTGGATCAGCGAAGTCCTGCGGCGCAGCTCCGGATGCTGGCGCAGAAAATGCCCGAAAGCCTTCAGCCGCTCGGGAATCCCCTTCGTATAATCCAGCCGGTCGATCCCGAGCACCGTGACCATGTCCTTACCCACATGCGCCCGCAGCGCCGACGAGCGGCGGCGAACCTCGTCCGAGTCGGAGGAATGCTCGAACTCTTCAAAGTCAATCGAAATAGGGAAAGCCCCGAGCACGGTCTGCCGCCCCGCATGGCGCACGATCCGGTTGTCGCCTCTGTGGCGGCCGATCGAGATCTCCGGCAGAAACGCGCGCAGGCAGGCGATCAGGTTGCGCACGTCGCGCGCCGTCTGCAGCCCCACCACCGCATGCGCCAGCAAACCCTCCAGCACCTGGCTGCGCCACGGCAGCTTCTCAAAAATGTCAGGCGGCGGAAACGGGATGTGCAGGAAAAACGCGAGACGCGCCTCCGGCGACAGCTTGCGCAGGATCGGCGCGACCTGCATCAGCTGGTAATCGTTGATCCAGATCAGCGAATTGTCCGACGCAGCCTTGCCCGCGCACTCCGCAAACCGCGCGTTCACGCTCAGGTACGAGTCCCAGTAGGTCGGGTCGAAATTGCACCGCGACTGCAGATCATGGAACAGCGGCCAGACGATCTCGTTCGAAAAGCCCTCGTAATACTTCGCATACTCCTCGGGCGTCACCGTGATCGGCTCGTACCGGTAGCGGTGCCGCTGCGACAGCGAGGCGAGCTCTTCGTCGATCTTCGGGTCGCTTTCCGTCCCCGTGCTGCCCACCCAGATGCCGCCGTGCTTGCGCAGCAGCGGCTCGAGCGCGGTCACCAGCCCCCCGCTGCTTTCCCGGACGTGCAGGCCCTCCGGGCCTTTCTCAAACGAGAGAGGCAGCCGGTTCGAGACGATGACTAAGTCGCGCTTCACTGGATATTTCAAAAGATCCTCACCGGGCCTGCTTCACCAGTGTACGAATCAGGCCGCGCCGCCGCCAATGCTGTTCACCCAGCTGTCCAGAAATGCGAGCAGTGCCTCAGGCGGCCTCAGTGAAAAATGGGCGCAGGACGCGCGCGGCGGATGCCGCACCAGCAGTCCGACCCCGCCGCGGCTCCGCATCACGCGAAAAGCATCTTCATCGGTCGTATCGTCCCCCAGGAAAGCAGCCGCGCAGGCATTCCCCCATCCGGCCGCGTCCAGAATAGCCTCGGTCGCATGGCCCTTGGTATGGTCATCGGCGCGAAGCTCCAGCCCGCCGTCGAAAGGCAGCACCGAGAGCGAATCGCGCCCCGCGTACGGCGCAAACGTTCGCCGCGCCAGCGCCTGCACAGCCTCCAGCTGTTTGCCCTCGCCGCCGGGCTCTTCCAGTCCGCGCCAGTGCACCGCTACGCTCGCGATCTTGCGCTCCACCAGCGAGCCGAACCCCGCGCCCGCCATCGCCTCTCCCGCGCAGTCCAGTGCGCTCCGCTGCGCGCTGCTCGGCTCCAGCCGATCGATCTTTCCGTCGGCCGAGCGGTGTTCGCGCCCATGCATGCCCCAGCTCTCGCAGCGCGCGGCGAGGGGCAGCAGCCGCATCAGCTCCTCGACCGGCCGCCCGGAGACAAAGGCCAGCCGCGTGCGGCCCTCTGCGATCCCCTCCAGGCGTTCGGCCACGCCGGGGTAGGGAAACGCCTGCATCTTGTCCGCCGTAAACGGGGCCAGCGTGCCGTCATAGTCGCAGATCAGCACCGGCGTCGCAGCCTGCGCCAGCCTCTCGAAAAATGCCTCCTCCGGCCCCGCATCGCCCTTCCAGGCAGCAGGAATCTCCGGCGTGTTCCCGGCAATGGCCGTAGCGGTTTCTTCCATAACAGCTGAGATGCTTGAAAGGAAACGAAGCTGCGCGGGCGCGCTCAGTGCAGCGCCGGCGTCGTCTGCCCCCCGCTCGCCGGTCGCGACCCCGGCGCGACCACCACCAGGTCGACGCGCCGGTTCTTCCGCCGGCCTTCCGCCGTCGCATTGTCCGCCACCGGCCGGTAAGGCCCGTAGCCAGCCATCGAGATGCGCGTCGGGTCGTAATGGGACTGGTCGACCAGCAGCAGCAGCACCGTCATCGCCCGCGCCGCCGAAAGCTCCCAGTTCGAGGCGAACATGGCATTGTGGATCGGCTGGTCGTCCGAGTGACCCTCCACCCGCAACATCAGGCCATGCTGCTCGAGAATCGTCCCCGTCGCGATGATCTGCTCCGCCTGCCCGGGCAGCAGATTCGCTTCGCCCGAGTGAAAGAATCCGAGCTCCCGGAACGAGATCACCAGCCCGTCCGCCGTCTGCTCGACCGCAACCTCGTGCCGGTCGATCGAGGGCTGCAGCACCCCGCGCAGTTCCTCGGCCAGCGCTGCCAGCGAGGCAGACGCCGCATCCGGCACCGGCAAGCCCGGCGCGGCCGGCGTCCGCGTGGCCGCAACCGGCGTCCGCAC
>CAXTMY010000082.1:0-10777 GCA_964245565.1 uncultured Acidobacteriaceae bacterium
CCCCACGCCCCACCCCGGCGCCGTCATCTCCCGCCGCGGCGCCGAGCGCCTCCACGCCGGCCACTCCTGGGTCTACCAGTCCGAGGTCCTCTCCATCGCACCTGCCGGCTCTCCCGCCGGCCTCGTCCCCGTCCGCGACCAGGCCGGCCATCTCCTCGGCACCGCCCTCTGGAGCCCCACCTCCCAGCTCTCCCTGCGCCTCGTCGCCCGCGACCATCTCGCCCCCGAAGCCTGGCTCCCGCTCTTTCGCCAACGCCTCCAGTCCGCCATCGCCCGCCGCGAAGCCCTGCTCCTCGCCGGCGAGCAGGACGGCACCGACAGCTGCCGCCTTGTCTTTTCTGAAGCCGACCAGCTCCCCGGCCTCATCATCGACAAGTACTCGGGCATCGCCGTCTTCCAGCTCCTCGTCGCCGCCCTCGATACCCCTGAAATCCGCGCCGCTGTCGTCGAAGAGCTCGCCGCCGCCTTCGGCACCGCCCTCCAGACCATCCTCGAGCGCCCCGACCCGCGCATCCGCGAGCTTGAATCGCTCTCCGCACCCGCGCTCGGCCCGCTCTGGAGCTCGACCGGCCCGCTTGAAACCGCCATCACCGTCAACGAATTCCACCTCAACGGCCTGCGCTTTCTCCACGACGCCAACGCCGGGCAAAAAACCGGCGCCTTCCTCGACCAGCGCCTCAACTACCGCCTCGCCGCCCGGCACGGCCACGGCGACGCCCTCGACGTCTGCACCTACCAGGGCGGCTTCGCGCTCCACCTCGCCACCACCTGCCGCTCCGTCACCGGGCTTGACACCTCCGCCGCCGCCCTCGCCGTCGCCGAAGCCAACCTCGCCCTCAACCGCGACACCCTCGGCGGCATCGAGGTCGACTGGGTCAAGGGCGACGCCTTCGCCGTCCTCCGCGAGTGGGCCGACTCCGGCGAGGCCTACGACACCATCGTCCTCGACCCGCCCGCCTTCGCCAAAACCCGCCGCGCCGCCGAGTCCGCCATGCGCGGCTACAAGGAGCTCAACCTCCGCGCCTTCCAGCTGCTCCGCCCCGGCGGCACCCTCGTCACCTGCTCCTGCTCCCACCACGTCCCGCTCGCCGAGTTCCAGCAGGTCGTCGCCTCCGCCGCCGCCGACGCAGGCCGCCGCGCGCGCCTGCTCGAACGCACCGGCGCCGCCCCCGACCACCCCGTCATCCTCACGCTGCCCGAAACCGAGTACCTCAAATGCCTCGTGCTCGAAGTGGAGTAGTGCGCCGCTGGCAGAAAGGCAACCCCGCCACTTCACTCCGCGGGATCATCCCAAGCGAAGTAAAAGAATCCGTGCAACTAGAGATGAGGGTGAAATTCAGGGTGCCCCACATCTCGCCTTTGAGATGTGGGATTCACTCAGGCAAGCACCCCAGACTCTCCCCAAACCCGGTTTTAAACTCACCCTCAAAATCTCAACTTGACAACAACCCACTCACATTTCCTGCAACCTTTCCCACTCCAGCCACATCTATTCACAAAGGCGAGTCCACCCCAAACACGCCCATTCAAAACCCGCAGGAAACAACACACATGGCCATCCGCTGGGACAAGTTCACCGTGAAATCGCAGGAAGCCGCCCAGGCCGCCAACGGCCTCGCCGCCGACAACGGCAACCCCGAGCTCCTGCCGCTCCACCTGCTCTCCACCCTGCTCGCCGACCGCGACGGCGTCATCCTCCCCGTGCTCGAGAAGCTCGGCGTGCCCACCAGCCAGCTTGACGGCAAACTCCGCGAAGCCCTCGCCAAGCTGCCCCGCATCGCCGGGGGCTCCCAGCCCGGCATGAGCCAGGCGCTCACCCGCGTGCTCGACCAGGCCAGCAAGGAAGCCGAAAACTTCCACGACGACTACGTCTCCACCGAGCACCTGCTGCTCGCCCTCGCCGAAGCCAAAAACGACGGCGCCGGCCTGCTGCTCGCGAGCTTCGGCGCCACCCATGAGGCCATCCTCAAGAGCCTCTCCGCCATCCGCGGCTCGCAGCGCGTCACCGACCCCAACCCCGAGGCCAAGTACCAGTCGCTCGAAAAGTACGCCAAAGACCTCACCGAGCTCGCCCGCCGCGGCAAGCTCGACCCCGTCATCGGCCGCGATGAAGAGATCCGCCGCGTCATCCAGGTGCTCTCGCGCCGGACGAAAAACAACCCGGTGCTCATCGGCGAGCCCGGCGTCGGCAAAACCGCCATCGTTGAAGGCCTCGCCCGCCGCATCGTCTCCGGCGACGTGCCGGAAATCCTGCGCGACAAGAAAGTCGTCTCCCTCGACCTCGGCTCCATGCTCGCCGGCGCGAAATATCGCGGCGAGTTTGAGGACCGCCTCAAGGCCATCCTCAAGGAGATCGAGGACTCGCACGGCTCCATCATCCTGTTCATCGACGAGCTGCACACCCTCGTCGGCGCCGGCGCGGCCGAGGGCGCCATTGACGCGGCCAACATGCTCAAGCCCGCCCTCGCGCGCGGCGAGCTGCGCGCCATCGGCGCCACCACCCTCAACGAGTACCGCAAGTACATCGAGAAAGACGCCGCCCTCGAGCGCCGCTTCCAGATGGTCTACGTCGGCGAGCCCAACGTCGAGGACACCGTCGCCATCCTGCGCGGACTCAAGGAGCGCTACGAGTCCCACCACAAAGTCCGTATCAAGGACTCCGCCATCGTCGCCGCCGCTACCCTCTCGCACCGCTACATCTCCGACCGCTTCCTGCCCGACAAGGCCATCGATCTCGTCGACGAAGCCGCCGCCTCGCTCGCCATCCAGATCGGCTCCGTGCCCGAGGAGATCGACACCCTCGAGCGCACCATGACCTCGCTTGAAATCGAGAAGGCCGCCCTGCGCCGCGAAACCGACGCCAACTCGCAGGAGCGGCTGCACGCCGTCGAGGCCGAGCTCGCCGGCCTGCAGGAAAAAGCCACCGCCCTGCGCGCCCGCTGGCAGAAGGAGCGCGACTCCATCACCCGCCTCTCCGAGGTCAAGCAGCGCGTCGAAGCCTTGCGCTTCGAGGCGGAGGAGCAAACCCGGCTCGGCAAGCTCGAGCGCGCCGCGCAGATCCGCTACGGCGACCTGCCCCGGCTCGAGGCCGAGCTGCGCGAGCTCGACGCGCTCCAGGACGAGATGAAGACCGGCCTCCGCATGCTCAAGGAAGAGGTCGACGAGGAAGACATCGCCGCCATCGTCAGCAAGTGGACCGGCATCCCCATCACCAAAATGCTCGAAGGCGAAGTCAAAAAACTCGTCGCCATGGAGTCGCGCCTGCGCGACCGCGTCATCGGCCAGGACGACGCCCTCATCTCGGTCGCGAACGCCATCCGCCGCTCGCGCGCGGGCTTGAGCGACCCCAGGCGCCCCATCGGCAGCTTCCTGTTCCTCGGGCCCACCGGCGTCGGCAAAACCGAAACCGCCCGCGCCCTCGCCGAGTTCCTCTTCGACGACGAGCAATCCATGGTCCGCATCGATATGTCCGAATACATGGAGAAGCACGCCGTGGCGCGGCTCATCGGCGCGCCCCCGGGCTACGTCGGCTTCGACGAAGGCGGCCAGCTCACCGAGGCCGTCCGCCGTCGCCCCTACGCCGTCATCCTCTTCGACGAGATTGAAAAAGCGCACCCCGACGTCTTCAACGTGCTCCTGCAGGTGCTCGACGACGGCCGCCTCACCGACGCCAAAGGCCGCACCGTCGACTTCAAGAACACGGTGCTCATCATGACCTCAAACCTCGGCGCGCACCTCCTGAATGGCGAAGCGCTCGAAAACGAAAATAGCTGGGAGCTCGCGCGCGAAGCCGTCACTGACGTCCTCAAGCAGCACTTCCGCCCCGAGTTCCTCAATCGCGTCGATGACATCGTGCTCTTCCGCCCGCTCGGCGAAACCGAGCTCGCGCACATCGTCGGCCTGCGGCTTGAGGACATGAAGCGCCTGCTCGCGGACCGCCGCATCACCCTCGAGATGACCGAGGGCGCGAAGCACCAGTTGCTGCTCACGGGCTACGACAGGGCGTATGGAGCGCGCCCGCTCAAGCGCGCCCTGCAGAAGCTCGTGCAGGACCCCCTCGCCATCAAGATCCTCGACGGCGAAGTCCTCCACGGCGACCACATCCTCGTAGACGCCGATCCGCTCAACAACCGCCTGCAGTTCACGGTTGAAAACCGCGCCGCGGCCCATGTGTAACCGCTACGGCAGCAAATAGCAAAAGGCGGCAAGGCACAAGCCTCGCCGCCTTTTGCTTTGCCCCAAACCCTTACAGCCGAATCACCGCAATCCCCGCCTCCGGGTCCATCTGCTTCTGCAGGTGCTTCGGCGACTCGGTCAGGATCAGCTCACAGGTCGGCCGCACCGTCGCCGCCTGCAAATGACCGCCCAGCGCCGAGCCGTCCTTGCGCCCCACCACCACGTGCGCGTGCACCTGCGGCTCGCCGTCCTTCAACGCCACGTCGCCAATCACCGACAGCAACTCTACCTGCTCCTCCAGGTCGACCGACGTCTCGTACTTCTTCGTCTCCCAGTTGAACCAGCCCAGCTTCACCGCCGAGAGCGCGCCAATCGCCTTAAAGCTGCTGCCAGCCAGCTTCTGCTCTTTCGCAAACGCCTTCAGCCCCGCGGCAATCTCATCACCCGTCTCAAAAATCAGCGCAAACGTCTTTGGCTCGTCCGCAATCTGCTTGTGTCGCATCCGCATCTCCTGTTTTCTTAAGATGCGATCGGTGTACGTGACTAGCAGTTTCTAAGCTTCAGAGCAGCAGCATCTCCCGTCACAGCGCCTGTTCTGCGCCCCTCTCTAAAACGAAAACACCGGCCCCAGCTGGAACGCGTAACTCCCCCGGTTGATAAAGTTCTCCTTCGACAACCAGCTGATATACGGCGGCACCCCGATCCCCGGCGCGTTCACCCGGTCCGTCCGGTAGCGCACCAGGTTTTCGTTTACTCCCGCGCGAATCGCCAGGTATCGCGTCAGCTTGTAATCCCCGCTCAGGTTCACACTCCACACAAAGTGGTTAATGTCCCCCAGTTTCGGCTCGTTCGGCGTCCCGTTCGCATCCACCACGCCCGGCTGCGTGTTCCCCACCGGCGTCAACTGCGTTGTGCCCACTCCCATCGGGTAGGTCTGGATCACGAACGTTTCCGGGCTGGTTTCATACGCATTGCTGTAGCGCACCACGCCCGGCCGCAGCCCCAGGTGCACCGCATAGTTCTGCCACTCCTTGGTGCCGCTCAGCCCGAACACCGCGAACAGCATGCTGCCTCCCGCGCGATCGCTCGGCAGCGGGCTCGCATTCGGGTGATAGCTCACATCACTGTCAAACCCCAGCCAGCCGCGAATGTTCGTCGTCTGCTGAATGCCCCAGCTCGTCGTCGTCTGCGGACAGTTAAAACATGTCGCCGTATTGGTTGCAATTGAAATAGCGCTCAGGTACGGCGAAACCTGGAACCGCGGCACCTGCTCCCACACCTGCTTCTCGTCCGAGTCGAAAAAGTGCACCCGCGAGGGCTCGGGAATGTCATGCTGGAAATCCCGATACCACGGGTTCTTCCAGCGCAGCATGTTCGCGAACGAGCGCGAAGGGTTCAGGCCGCCGCGCACGATCTTCGGCCACAGCTTGTTCGGGTATTTCGCACTCAGCCGGTCACTTACATCCTTGTCGAGAAAGTCCTCCGCCGTCACCCACAACTGCCCCACCGTCGGCGTGATGATAAAGTCCGTCCAGCCCGTATTGTTCGTGTATTTGGTATCGCTCGTGCCGGGTCCGAAGTTCGCGCTCGTGCACGTGTAATGGCACTGGTTTCCGTATGTAAAACCGCCATCGTTACCAATTCCCGCCTCGCCCGCCGGGCTGATCTTTTCATGCGTGCTGAACACCGTCGCCCACAGAAACCCCTTCAGGCGCGACTTGAAATACCCTTCATCGCCCCACTCAATCCGCGAGTCCGTCGGGCTATTCTGTATCTCGATAAAGGCCGACACCGCCCCCTGGATCGGGTGCCCCACATCATCCACCAGGAAGTCGTCACCGTCGCTCCACCGGCCCATGTTCCACTGCTGGTTCGACGCCAGCCAGTCATGCCAGAACGGCTTGTGCGCCAGCAGGTCGCGCATCACGTAATCGCTCGGAATACGGAAGCTGTTCTCCGCCACGTTGAACTCGACCGACTGCCAGATCAGCCCGCGCCACTGGTACGCCATCGGGTTGCTCGAGCTGCTCACCGCCACACCCGCCGCGTTCTGCTGCGCTCCGGCGTCCATGCTCCCAGGCCCCGTCTCCGCTGCGGCCCGCGGGTCCTCTTGCATCGCAAACGCATCCTGCTGCTGCGACCAGCGAAAATCCTTCTCGCCCAATCCCGCCGCAACTCCCGTCTGCGGCAGCACCAGTTGCTGCGCAACGAGTGTTCCCGTCGCCCCTGCCAGCAACGCCCCACCTGCAAGGGCGAACCAACCCATCCTCCGCTGCCATCCCCCCGCAGCGTACTTTTTTTCTGCTCTGCTCTTGAACAAATCCACTCCCGCCCACAGCGCTGACCGGTCTTCGGCGCATCAGAACCGCGCCTGAAGCAGCGGTCCAAACCCACTTCCCGTCGTGTGCCTTTAGGACGAGCATTCCGCAGCTTGCGATTCGGTATCTTTCGGCCACTGCCTTCGAGCACGTTTCGTCCACACCGGCGGGGCGCCGCCAACACGCAACGTGGCTTTTCCGTCAGCAGAAGCCGCATCGCGCAAACCCTTCCCGCTCTCCCGGTAGCAAAACTCCTTAATAGACGGGAGCACCCTCAGGATGGATGCCCATCCCGCGTTCCGCCGTCACCACGCGCTCTATCCCCTGCAGGTCGCGCACAAAGCTCGGCGCGCTCCAGCATCCGCCCTCCGCCACCAGCGTCCGCAGCAGCGGCGCCTGCCCCGCGCCCATCTCCAGCGCCAGCAGTCCGCCCTCTCTGAGTGCGGCGCACGCCTGCGGCACCAGCCGCCGGTACACCTCCATCCCCTCTTCGCCGGCAAACAGCGCCAGATGCGGCTCCCACTCCGCCACCTGCCGCTCCAGCCGTTCCCCGCGCGGCACATACGGCGGATTCGCCACCACCACGTCATACCGCTCTCCGCGCAAGCCCGCCAGCAGGTCCGACAGCACAAACCGCACCCGCTCCAGCACCCCGTGTGCCCGCGCATTGCCGCGCGCCACATTGAGCGCTGCTTCTGACACATCCACCGCATCCACCCGCGCCAGCGGCAGCAGGCGTGCCAGCGCCACCGCAATCGCACCCGAGCCCGTGCCCACATCCACAATCCGCACCGGCCTGTCCTTCGGCGCCCAGCCCGCCACCGCTTCCACCAGGTGCTCGGTCTCCGGCCGCGGAATCAGCACCGCCGGCGTCACCGCAAACCGCAGCCCGTAGAACTCCTGCTCGCCCAGGATGTACTGCACCGGCTCCGCCAGCTCGCGCCGCGCCAGCAGCGCCTCGTACTGTATCTGCTCAGCCGCGGTTACAGATACCTCCGGGTGCCCCAGCAGCCACGCACGATCGCGCCCCAGCACCTGGCAAAGCAAAACAGCCGCATCCCTCTGCGGCTCCGGCGAAACAGCGGCAAGCCGCTCAGCCCCGCGCCGCACCGTCCCCCGCACCGAAGCATCCACCACACCACTCCCGCTCTTCGCCGATCCTTCCACGCACAAAGGTGCCCCCGCTGCCTGCGCGGATGAAGTTTTTGAGAACCACCGGCAATCCCGCACCAAAGGGTGCCCCACATCTCGCCCTTGAGATGTGGGAACCACAACCGCCCGCGCCAGGCGCAACCAGGCCTCTGCGCGCAACGCGCGCCGCGCGAAGCGCAATCGCCTGGACGGCCAGTCCCGAAGCGCCGCCGCCCGGCCGGCTAGGCCGCCGCTTCTGACTCCGCCTTCAGCCGCTCCGCATTGAAGTAATTGATCGTCGCATCGATCACCGGCTGCATCCGCCCTTCCATAATCTCCGCCAGCTGGTGCGACGTCAGCCCGATCCGGTGATCCGTCAACCGGTTCTGCGGAAAGTTATACGTGCGGATCTTCTCGCTCCGGTCCCCCGTGCCAACCTGCGACTTCCTCTGCGCCGCCTCGATCTGGTGCTGCCGCTCCTGCTCCACCTCGTACAGCCGCGCCCGCAAGACGCGCATCGCCTTCTCGCGGTTCTTGATCTGCGACTTCTCATCCTGGCAGCTCACCACGGTGTTCGTCGGCAAATGCGTAATCCGTATCGCCGAGTACGTCGTATTCACCGACTGCCCACCCGGTCCCGACGAGCAGAACGTATCGATCCGCAGGTCCTTCTGCTCGATCTTCACGTCCACCTCCTCGGCCTCCGGCAGCACCGCCACCGTGATCGCCGAGGTATGCACTCGGCCCTGCGTCTCGGTCGCCGGAACCCGCTGCACCCGGTGTACCCCGCTTTCATACTTCAGCTGCGAGTACACCCCCTGGCCCTCCACCACAAACGAGACTTCCTTCAGCCCGCCCACCGAGCTCTCCGAGCTCGACAGCACTTCCACCTTCCACCGATGCAGCTCCGCAAACCGCGTGTACATCCGGTACACCTCGGCCGCAAACAGGCTCGCCTCATCCCCGCCCGTCGCCGCCCGTATCTCCACCACCACGTTCTTCTCGTCGTTCGGATCCTTCGGCAGCAGCAGCACCTTCAGCTCTTCTTCCACCGCCGGCAGCCGCGCCTCCAGGCTCGCCAGCTCTTCCTGCGCCATCGCGCGCATCTCCGGGTCGTCCTCGCCCAGCATCGCTTTCGCTTCGGCTATCCCGTCCACAATTCCGCGGTACGTGCCAAACACCCGCACCACCGCCTCCAGGTCGCGGTGCTGCTTCGCGATCTTCTGGTACCGGCTCTGGTCGCTCAACACCTCCGGCAGCGCCAGCTGCGACCCCAGTTCTTCATACCGCGCGGCAATCTGCTCCAGACGCTCAAACATGGCGAACTCCCTCTACTGCAATCTTTTGTAATTGGATAAACAGGACACAACAAAGCGCAGGCGGCGGGGAGCCGCTAAAGAAGGGTGCCGAACTGCATGGCAACGCGCATACCATAAGTCTATCAAAACCGCCCACTCTCACTCGCCCCGGGGAACCATCCCCAGCGGCACCCGCGCAAACCGTATCCGCGTCCGGTGCCACGTATACGTCATCAACAAATCCCCGTTCTGTAACTGGATCAGTGCCGGATAGGAAAACTCCATCCCCGGCGTATCCTCGAGCGTCAAAAATCCTTGAAGTGCTCCCCATCCCGCGACACCGCCAGCACCAGCGGCGAGCGCCCCGTCGTCGTCGGGTTGTAAATCAACACCGTGCGCCCGTCCCGCAGCCGCACCGCGTCAATCCCCGAGTTCGGGTTCGGCAGCGCCAGCGCCCGCGGCACCGTCCAGCGCTTCCCCCCGTCGCCCGAGGTCGCCGTACAGATCCGCCCGATATCGCTCGAAGACCGAGCATAGAACCGCAGGTGCTTCCCATCCCCCGCATCATCCGCCGCCACCACCGAGGGCTGGATCAACCCCGTCGTCTGCCCCGGGTTCAAAACCCCGGCCAGCTGCCGCACCGCCGCATCCGGCAGCGTATACGGCCCCTCCTTCACAAACGTCTCGCCTCCATCGGTCGACCGCTCGATCCACGCCGCCCACGCGTGATAGCTCTCCACCGACGAGCCGCTCACCACCGTCCCGTCCGGCGCCACGTACGGCTTCGCGCGGATCGGCCCCAGCAGCCCCGCCGGCAGGTGCTCCGGCGCTGACCAGCTCCGCCCGTCATCCCGGCTCACCATCCGCGAACCGGTCCACTCCGCCGGCGACGGCCCGAACTTCGAATACAGCCACAGCCGCCCGTCCCGCGTGTAAAACAGCACCGGGTTCCAGCTCGCAATCCCCGGCTCCCGCACCAGCAGGTACGGCGCGCCCCAGCCCTCTGCCGTGTGCCGCGCGCCCCATATCGCCACATCCGGCTTGCCCTCGCCCGCTCCGCCGAACCACGCCGCCAGCCAGTCCCCGTTCCGCAGCTCCACCACCGTCGAGGCATGGCACGCCGCGAACGGCGCCGTCTCGAAAATGTCCTGCTGCTCCACCCCGGCCGGCTGCGCCCGGGCCGCCAGGCTCCCCACCGCCACCACGCTCCACAACACCGCCGCAACCGCAAACCGCACCGAACGAACCATGCCGCCATCCCATCCGCGCAAACCGCCGCCAATAAGCAGAGGCGAGCTCACGCTCGCCTCTGTCCCGTTCTTACCGAGATTTTATAAATGTGTGCGTCTTACAGCGGCTGAACATCCGATGCCTGCCACCCCTTTGGCCCCTTCACGACATTGAATTGTACGGTTTGCCCTTCCTGCAGACTCTTGAACCCGTTCGAGCTGATGGCCGAGTAATGCACAAACACATCTTCCCCGTTCTGGCGGGAGATGAAGCCGAACCCTTTCGCGTCGTTAAACCACTTCACAGTACCTTGTTCCATTGCGGATCTCTTCCTGGGTTGATTTGCGCTCAAGTGAACAGGAGCCTCGAAGTGGTCCCATCCACCCGCAAACCTCGTGACCCTCGGAGGAGACCCACTGCCGCAGCGGGACTCACAAAGATCGCCAGGCCGCAAGCGATGAATGCGACCACTTCTCGCCTGACTCGTGACAACAGCCGGAGTGCCGCGACACCCCGGCCCGGTTCGGTTCAAACGCGCGATCAGTCTAGCAGAGCTGTCAACCCGCTTATACCCGAATCCCACCCGCTCCCCGCCTGCCCCGCATCCCGTCCGCAACTTTCCTC
>CAXTMY010000083.1:0-10508 GCA_964245565.1 uncultured Acidobacteriaceae bacterium
CCATGAGCGCGACCAGCGCCTGGTTGGTGCAGATGTTCGAGGTCGCCTTTTCGCGGCGGATGTGCTGCTCGCGCGTCGAAAGCGTCAGGACGAAGCCGCGGTTTCCTGCCTTATCCTTCGTCTCGCCGACCAGCCGGCCGGGCATCTGGCGCAGATACTTTTCCTTCGCCGCGAGCACCCCACAGTAGGGACCGCCGTAGCTGAGCGCGACGCCGTAGCTCTGGGCTTCGAGCGAAACGATGTCAGCCTCGACCGGGGGCCGCACAACGCCGAGCGAAACAGCTTCCGCAATCGAGACGATGAGCAGCGCGCCTTTGGCGTGGACAATTTCCGCGATGGCGGGGATGTCTTCCACGATGCCGAAGAAGTTGGGCGACTGGACGAGCACGCAGGCGGTTTCCGCCGTGACGGATGCGGCCAGGGCTTCAAGATCGATGCGGCCTGCCTGCTCTGAACCCATGGACCCATAAGCAATCTCGGTCTGCCGCGTGCCCTGGTGCTGGGCGTAGGTCGCCATCACCTCGCGGTACTCAGGATGCACGGTGCGGGCAACGGCGACGTGGTCGCGGCCGGTGACGCGGATGGCCATCATGGCCGCTTCCGCGGCGCCAGTCGAGCCGTCGTACATCGAGGCGTTGGCGATGTCCATGCCGGTGAGCTCGCAGATCATCGTCTGGAACTCAAAGATCGCCTGGAGCGTGCCTTGGGTGATCTCGGCCTGGTAGGGCGTGTAGCTGGTGAGGAACTCGCCGCGCTGCACAAGCGAGTCGATGATGACCGGTCGGTAATGCCGGTACGCGCCCGCACCCAGGAAGCTGGTGTAGCCGACAGCGTTGTGCGCGGCAGCGGCTTTGAAGTAGTCAATGATCTCGGACTCGCCGAGTTGGCGCGGGATGTCGAGATCCCCGGCGAGCCGGAACCGCTCGGGAATGGTGGAAAAGAGAGCATCGATAGTCTCGACGCCGATCTCGCGCAGCATGGCGGAGCGTTCCGCGTCGGATTTCGGTAGGTAGCGCATGAGGTTAGAAGTCCTTAGTCGCAGGAATGGGCCGCAGAAACAACCGCACAGTCGCGGCAAAGCTGGAAAAACACTTGTACTCCGCAATTGTCGGTGAAGCTGCTCATTGCATCTGCTTGATATGTTTGGTTACCGCTCGCGTCGTCACAGAAGGCAGCCAGCATTGCCATGAAGTTGGAGCAGAGAGGGCAGCGAAGGGCGAACGGATTGTAGATAAAGGGATAGCCGCCAATTTGATGCCTCGGCTCGAGCGGAGCCTCGCCATAGTCTTGTTCACTTGTGGCTGCCCAGTACGCAGTGAGTGTGTCGTGTTCGCTTTGAGATTGAAGCTCAAGTGAAACCCTGCGCAGCGGGAAACGGCCAGTGTAACCGTCGTACGGCCCTCCCGCCCCCAGTTCGATTCCCGGCTGCCGAGGTGGAACCTGAAGCAGCTCTACGCTTCCATCCTCTCGCAACCTGTAACTGAACTCACCGTAAGGAATCGAGCAAGTCCAGCAGTAAAGAAGGTGCACCTGAGGCGTCCGATTCGGGTCGAGATTGAGGACTGGATCATACGCATCGAGCGAAAGAATCCTGAGGAGAGGCTTATTGCAGTGCGGGCAATCTGAGCCAGGAATGTCCGGCTCTCCACAGAATTCGTGCTGCGTCTCTGCCGCTCCTGGAGAAAAGTTTAACCAGTAGCCGTGCTCGGGATCGCCGATTGGTTGGAAGTTGCTGTCACTCATACGTTGCGTCTCGACGCCCTTTCGCAACAGCCTCAGTGGCCGGTCTCTTCCGAGACGAACTTCTCATAGTCGGCAGCGGACAGCAGGCTGTCGACCTCGGACGGATCGCTGAGATTGACGCGCATGATCCAGGCGCCGTGGGCGTCGGTGTTGACCTTCTCGGGCGCGGAGTCGAGGTCTACGTTGACAGAAGTGACCTCGCCGGACGCCGGCGAATAGAGGTCGGAAACAGCCTTGACCGACTCGACGGAACCGAAGACTTTGCCCTTCTCGACCTTCGCGCCGACCTTCGGGACTTCGACGAAGACGATATCACCGAGCGTGGACTGGGCGTGGTCGGTGATGCCCACGGTGCCGACCCCCTCCTGCACGTGGATCCACTCATGTTCCTTGGTATAGCGAAACTCTTCCGGGTAGCTCATAGATCTCCTTGCTCGTTACTGGGCCGGAACGGCGGCCGTCTTTTTCGGGCGCTTGTAGAACGGGGTCGGCGTGGTGCGCGCCTTGACCATCACGCCGCGAATCTCGACGAAAACCTCCCGCGGCTCGGTCGCATCAGCGTATGCCGTGGGCAGGTAGGCCAAAGCAATATTTTTCCTGAGGAACGGCGCGGGCGAGCCGCTGACCACCTCGCCTACCGGCTTGCCTTCCGTATCGAAGAGTTTGTAGCCGTCGCGCGCAATGCCGCGGTCGACCATCTCCAGCCCGACCAGGCGGCGACCGGGACCGCCGGCGGCCTGGATGGCGCGCAGGGCCGGGGCGCCGGTGAACTCGACTCCCTTGTCGAGCTTGGCATAGCGGCCCAGGTTGGCTTCGTACACATTGATGGTGTCGGAAATCTCGTGGCCGTACAGGGCCATCGCGGACTCAAGCCGCAGCGTGTTGCGGGCGCCCAGACCGCAGGGGATGATGCCGAACTCCTCCCCGGCCGCCATGATCTCGTTCCAGACGCGGGTGCTCGTCGCTTCATCAGACGGGATGTAAATTTCGAAGCCGTCTTCGCCGGTGTAGCCGGTGCGCGCGACAAGTGTGTTGTACAGCCCGCAGACCTTGCCCCAGCGGAACCAGTAGTTCTTGATCTCCAACAGGTTGAGGTCGGTCAGCTTCTGCAAAACATCGACCGCTTTCGGTCCCTGGATAGCGAGCTGCGTGTACATATCCGAGTAGTCGGAGACGTGGCACTTGAAGGGCTGTGCCTGCTGCCGGATCCACTGGTGATCCTTTTCGCGGGTGCCGGCGTTGATGACGATCAGATAATCATTGTCCGAGAGCTTGTGAACGATAATGTCGTCAACGAAGGTGCCCTGCGGGTAAAGCATCGCGGAGTACTGCGCCTGTCCGACCTGGAGCTTCGACGCATCGTTCATCGAGAACTGCTGCACGGCATCGAGCGACTGCGGGCCGCGGAGCTGGATGTCGCCCATGTGCGAAACGTCGAAGATGCCGACGCCGGTACGGACTGCCATGTGCTCGGCGGTAATGCCGGAGTACTCGACAGGCATGTCCCAGCCACCGAAGTCGACCATCTTGGCGCCGAGAGCGCGGTGAAGAGCATTGAGGGAGGTCTTGCGGAGTGCGGTTTCTATCGCGGGCACGCGTTCCTCGCAGGAGATCGGGAGGATTTTTCCCCGAACCTTAACGGTAGCATGTTGGGCGGCTTCGATTCATCGGCTGCGGCTGGACAGGGTGAGCACTCGTGGGACGCAGACGACTGGGTTCCAACGGCATGCGATTGTCCTTGGGAAGAGGGGTTGAAACGCTCATTTCGGCCCGGAAGATTGTTGCATTTCGTTACAGAAATGTGGTTACACTAAAGAAGTGGCGATCCGGTTCGAGTGGGACGAGGCCAAGGCTGCCGGCAATCTAAAGAAGCACGGAGTCTACTTTTCCGAATCAACGCGTGTCTTCTCGGACCCACACGCGCTATTTATCCAGGATCGGGTTTCGGACGGAGAAATTCGATGGCAGGTCCTTGGCACCGCAGACGGCCAAAAGCTTTTGGTCGTCGCCCATACGAGCGATGAGCAGGATGGGCCCGAAATCATTCGTATCATCTCGGCAAGACCGGCCGAGCGTTGGGAGAGGGATATTTATGGGCAAAATGGTTAGCTATACCGTCGATCTTGCCAACATGCCGCCGCTAAGCGCGGAAGAAAAGGCTCGGCTCAAGGCGCTGGCCGCGAAGCCGGACAGCGAGATTGACTTCAGCGATATCCCGCGGCTCACGCCGGAGTTTTTCGCGCGAGCCATTCGCAACCCGTACTACAAGCCGACGAAGACCTCGATGACGGTACGCATCGACTCCGACGTGGTCGCGTGGCTGCGCTCAAAGGGTAAGGGCTACCAGTCGCGGCTCAATGCGATTCTGCGGGAGCGCATGCTGGCCGAAGGCGCGCAGCGCTGACGGCAAACGCTCCACGTCTCGGGAAACCGAGGCGCGGAGCGTTTCATCAGTTATGCGAAACCTGCCAGCCGCTGTTCGTATTGATCAGCGTTGCCTGCCCGACCTTGCCCCCGGACATATCCGCCTGGATGGTCGGAAAAGCGGTCTGCATTTCGGTCGATTTGGCCCAGTCCGCCACGCCGGAGATGGTGTAGTGGTAATCGACATTCGCGACCTGCGCGCCGTTGTTGTCGTTCGAGGTCGTAAAGTTGTCGATCGAGCTCACGTCGCGGTGACCGAAGCAGAAGTTGCCCGATCCGGGCTGCGTCTGGTCGGGCGTCCAGTCGGAGCGTCCCTTCGATGAGAGGTCATACACATTGACCTGCTTGGAGCCGAAGATAAACTGCTTTTTCTGCTGGGCGTTGCGGGTCAGCAGTCCGGCGTCCGTCAGAGCGTCGTAGCCGGTGGTCTGGTCGCCACTCTTCGGGTCAGCCGTGACCGGAAATTTTACCGGGCTCGACCAGACGCACTCCGGGTGCGCATTGTAGTAGTTGCCGATGGCGGTCTTGAAGTTCTCCTTGGATGCGGCTTTCTTGCTGGTACAGCCGGAAAACAGGATGAGTGATCCACAGAGTAGTACGGGGAGTGCGATTCGGGTGCGCATATCGGGTCTTTCCTTTCTCACGCGTATGGGATGCAGGTGCAACGAGTTTGGCAATACAACCAACACCGAATCTGGAGCTTCCGGAGAATGCCTCCCACCTTCAGCAAAACTGCGTGGGCTATACTAGGGCGTCCCAGGCGCGTCGCATTGAGCGCCTGCGCCCAAAAGGGGTTGCGCGCGCTTGAACACGGCTGGTGAGCAAGACACGATCCAGAGTGCGCCCATGAAGCCGCAAGTACCGGCGGCGCGCAGCATCGTGGTGGTGCCCTGCTATAACGAGGCATCCCGCTTTCGCGCCGACGCCTTTGCAGGCTTTCTTGAGAGTCAGCAGAGCCACGGCATCGACCTGCTTTTTGTGAATGACGGGAGCCGGGACGCCACGCTCTCCGTGCTCCAGGTGCTGCGCTCGCGTTTTCCTGACCGTGTCCGCGTACTCGACCGGCAGCCCAATGCCGGAAAAGCCGAAGCGGTGCGCCACGGTATGCTGCATGCTGTTACGCTCGGCAATTACCGCATCACCGGCTTCTGGGATGCGGATCTCGCGACGCCTCTCGCGCAGATCCCTGACTTGGCCGCAGTGCTGAACCACGATCCGCAGCTGACCATGGTCTTCGGCGCGCGCGTCCGGCTGCTCGGCCGCGCTATCCATCGCCAGCCGCTGCGCCATTATCTCGGCCGCTGCTTCGCTACCACTGCTTCCCTGCTGCTGCGGCTGCCCATCTACGACACCCAGTGCGGCGCCAAGCTGTTCCGCGTGACGCCGGAACTCGGCGAGGTGCTGACCGATCCGTTTCAGTCCCGCTGGATCTTCGACGTCGAGTTGCTAGCCCGGTTCATGGCCCGGCACCGGGGCGACCCGGCCAGTGTGCACGATCGCATCTACGAGTACCCGCTGCCGGAGTGGACTGACGTTGCCGGGTCGAAAGTAAATGCGCTGGACTTTTTCAAAGCCTTCGGCGAGCTGTTCCGGGTCTATCAGCGCTATCTATAGGCTGGCAGGCTCCACCGGCCGCATATGTGCCAGCTTCCACAGGCAGATCGCGATCCCGATGCCGGGAGCCAAAAACGAAAGCGAACCGAGCAGCACCCCATGAGTGAGCTTCATCGCCACCGAGTCGAAGAAGAACCCGCCCAGTTCCAGCGAGCAGAGGGCAAGCAGCAGAACGTCGCGCCTGGAGGTGTACCGGCGGAACGCATCTGCCCAGAGGAAAGCGAGGACCAGGAAGACAACAACATAGGCATGCTTCCATGAGATAGGAGCGACGCAGACGCTGAGCAGTGCGAACAGCGCCAGCGTCAGGTGCCGATCGCCCATGCGCATGAACCTTCCCAGCCGCAGGACCAGGCTGAAAGCGAGCAGCAGAACCAGTCCGGAACAAGCCTTGCCCAGGGTCACGACAAAGCGCGGCGTATCCATCGTCACCGTCTTGAGGTTTCCCCCCTTGAAAGAGACGTACAGCAGCTGCACTGAGGACAGGAGCGACTTGTTTTCAAAGTCAGGTCTTCCCCCGCCGGACATGGACGGCATGACATGGAAGAAGTAGTCCGAGATGGATGCTGGAGTATTGACCAGGCAGATCACCAGCAGGAGCAAAATAAGAGAGACGGCGTAGGAGCGCAGCCACCGCCACTCCCGCCAGACCAGGAACGGGGCCACGACGAGCAATGGCGTGAGCTTGATCCAGGTGGCAAGCGCAAACAGAAAAGCCGACGCCATATGCCAGCCGCGTTGGTAACAAAGGATGCCCGCTGTCCAGAGCAGCAGAAGCAGGATCGTGATCTGTCCCCATAGCAGGCACATGCCGGTGGAGAACAGAGCGAAGATCCCGACAAGAAGAGCCAGTGTTCCGAGACCTCGCCATGGCAGATGCAGAATGCGCGCCATCAGCAGTGCGGTGAAGACCAGGGCGATCAGGTTCAGCAGAAGCCAGAGCTGGCCTGCCACGCGACCCGAAACGAAGGTCAGGGGCAGCACCATGTCGGCCAGGATCGGCGGATAGATATACAGGCGAACCCTGCGGATGCCGAGATGCTGCGCGGCCTGAGCAAGCGGCAGTCCAGGGTCGACAAACCGGAGACCGAACAGCGCGCCGGTGTCGGCGCCGTCGTACATGTGGATGCTGTGGTGCTCGTGAACAATTTCCGCCGCAGCGTCATAAACCTGGAAGTCAGCAAACTCGGTCGCGCGAAACTGCCGGGCCGTAATACCCAGGCAGACCAGAAGCACGAGCAGAAGCGCAGCGAGGACGCCTTTCGCAGGTTTGAGGTGAGCTTGTTCCACCACTACTTGCTTGTGCATAGCAGATACCAGTCCCTGGCTGGAGCGCACCGGTACTTGGCGGCCTCGGATGGCGAAAGCTGCGTAGCGAGGCCCTGAGCGACCTGTGCCGGCGTCCCGCTGAAAAGAATAAAGCTGCTGGCGCGCACCATCGCTGCCTCGGCTCGGCCAGGCAGCGAGCGGCCGGGAACCAGCGGTGCATCGACATCGCCGGGCTCAAGCGCAAGGGTATTAGCCACATCGCTGACCAGTTCCGGGCCGCCCGGAACCGCCTCGATCGGTAAGATCTTCTGGTCGATCCAGGGGGTGTCGAGCGCCACATCGTCCTCCCGCACGAAGGGCAGGATGATTGCCCACTGGAACGGGTCGAACGCTAGCTGCTTGTGGAATCGGACCCACTCCTGCTGGTGATATCCGAGCAGCACGAGGCCCGGTACGCCCGGCGGAATGGGCTGAAGCTCGGCCTGGCGCAACTCCCAGCCCGCCGGACGGATAAATATTTGAGCCGGCACAAGCGTGACGGCGCAGCAGAGCACAGCAGCCAGGACGAACAGACGGCGGCTTTTGCCTTGAGGTTCCGCTCCGGCGGAGGCAGCCAGAAACGCTCCCAGCCACAGGACGAAGATCAGCCTGGTCGTGAAGTAGTGTGAGCCGTTGACTCCTTCGGGAAGAAATGGAAGCGCGATGGCGGCAAGGGCGGTAGCGAAAAACGCAGTCGTCCCGAAATCAGGCTCCCGCCGGCGCAGCGACCGTATCGCGGCCCGTCCTCCTGCCCACATGCACCCGACGAAAAGGGCATAAAGCGCCAGCCGATAGACATTGATCCATAGGTCGTGCGATCGCGTGTTGTAGGGAGAAACGCCGGTCAGCAGCAGAGAAGTTTTGAGGAACGGCTCGGAAAATCTAAAGTGGGCCAGGGTGGTGCCGGTTTGGGTACTGTCGACAGCAAGCGCGGGAAAAACCGCCGCCACACAGCTCGATGCGAGCGCAATTGCCTGAAACCGGCGATTTCTTAACCAATTGCTTGCAGATTCGGTGCGCAGGCGGAAGAAAAAGGACAGCAGCAGGTCGAACCCGCAGAACAGGATCAGCAGGAGCAGCGGGATCGGGTGGGTAACGGTAAGGATGGCCATCGCTACCATGAAACCAGCGAAGGCACGGCCGCCGGAGCGCGGCAGTCGCTGCCAGGAACCGGTGCAGACCAGCATGAGGCCCACGGCCAGAGTAAAGTTGAAAAAGCCCATCATCAGCGGCCAGGCGAGCAGCACTGGCGCGCACAAACAGGCGATCCACCTGCCTCTGGGGCCAACCTGCCGGGCACTAAACTTAAGCCCCCCGGCGACACAGACGAGAACCAGGCAGGTAAAAAGCTTTTCGGCCAGATCGTACGAGAACAGGTGGAACAGGACCAGCAGTGTGCCGTACTGCGTCAGATACGGCGGGAACGGATGCCGGATCTCATACACTGAATAGGTCCCCTGGTGCGCGAGCAGAGAGCCTATCACATGGACGTAATACCGATGCATCGGCCCATCTTGGGTAGGGAAAACAGGCAGCAGCAGTACCCAGGCGCATACCGCCGCCAATATTCCCCAGAAGAGGAGATTGGCGATAAATGTGTCGTTCTTTGCTTGCGCATGACCTGAAGAAAACATGGCTCTCCGAGTGAAGATTTTATGCGCGGTCAGGGCGCACTTTAGAGCATTTCCAGAGGGTCAATTCGCACTCCAATGGCTTTTCCCGGCGGAAAAGCCACGCATGCGTTGCCGTCCCCGCTATATGTTGAGTAAAGATGCTTTAATCCCGCAGGTGCGTGCTGTGGAGGCGCTCGCGCTTCCACAAGACAATGAGCGCTGCCATGGTAAGCAGGCCGCTGTAGAACTGGGCGCGAACCACCGGGAAGAGCCGATACTTCTGCAGCACACCTCCGAGCGTCTGGGTGTCGACGTTGAGCGCGCAGATCAAAATGAGCAAAGCGAGCATGACAAACGACCGCTTTCGCAGGCTAGCATCGAGCATCATCATGAGCGGGATGACGAGGAGAATGTAGTAGTGCGTCCAGGCCAGGGGTGCGAAGACGAGTGCCCCTACGATGGCAAGGACCGCTCCATACGGCGGCCCGGTGCGGCCGCCGCCCTCGTCCGTCTTGCGGTCGAGCAACCCGCCCAGCAGCGTGAACCCGAGGGATAACAGGGTAGAGCCCCATTTGACGGCGGCAGGCAGGTGAAAGCTGTGCCAGAACTGCTGCTCGATGGCCGGGTAGTGCGGCGCAAGCAGAAAAGCCGCGAGCGACTGGTTGTTCCAGGACACAAGCAGCATGTTGGAGATCTCCGAAAGATTGCGCAGAAAGGTGAGGTTCAGCGCCCAGCCGGTACTCCATACACTTGCCGCCGCAAGAGCGACGGAGAACAGGACGAAGCTGAGAGCAGCCTTTTTCTGACGGTTCACCAGCCAGTACAGCAGCAGAAAAGCCGGGGTGATCTTGACGTCGGCCGCGACGGCCAGTAAAGCGCCCGCCCAGACAGGAGAGCCCCGGCGCGCCAGCACGATGGCAGCAACCGTGAGCAGAACAAAGATCATGTGCGTCTGCGTGAGGACAAACGTGTACTTGTAGGCCTCGGACAGGTAAAGCACCGCACAAACCAGGGCGATCCATCCGGGATGAAGTGTGCGCGGCGCCCAGAACCGGGCGACCAGCCAGATGGTTGCTGCCAGGGAAAAACTCAACAAAAACAGGAAGAGTTTGTTAAAAGCGGGGAAGCGAAGCCGGGTGCAAAGAGGCTCAAGGGAGTAAGCCCATATCGGCGTTTGCACGAACGGGTGGAGCAGCTTGACCGTTCCAAAGCCGGTCACCAGTGCCAGGCGATCCCAGACGGGATCCGACACGTGATCGTAATCCCAGGCATCACGGCTGTAGATGTGCTCGTCCTGATGCGAGGCCAGCAACCTGCAGCCGTAGTACGAGGAGGCAAGGTCGGCGCCAGGGGAGGAGAAATGGCGAACCGCGCTGACCATGGCGAACAGGAGCAGCACAACAAGGACGGCAATTTCGTTTGCTCGTTTCATCCGCCACCGTAAAGAGCTGAAGAAGAGATGTGGTTCTTCTTGGAGCAGCCCGGAAGCGCCAGTTGGTGTACCCAGGGACAAGCATGCCGTTGGGGAAACACCGGCGAAATGATCCGGACAGATTGAAGCCTAAACGAAGGCAGCGCCGGGGAAGCGTAGTCAGAGTACCACACGAAAGCTGCGACTCCGAGCCGGACTGTCCATCCCTGGACAAAGAGGCCCGGCTTTCGCCGGGCCTCTCTTCAGTTGCGCGGAGCGCGTATGGCTGGCGACTCGTCCTACTCCGACGCTGCCATTTCCTCGGCTTCGCCTTCCTTGCGCATGATCTCGAGCTAGAGCTCTTCGGCTTCATGCTGGGCGGCGACTTCCTGGTG
>CAXTMY010000084.1:0-10309 GCA_964245565.1 uncultured Acidobacteriaceae bacterium
CCCCCGCATCGACTTCCCGACACCCGGAAGTAGTTCACCTGGACTACTTACAGATGGACCATTCTGCTTATGCAGGTCATCATCGCACCGTGTTACTGTTCTCCCGCGCCGAGACACCTCTCACCCACGGGGGATCCTCGCATGCGTCAGCGGGAAGATCCCGGGGTATCTTGCGGAGGCCGTATGAAGAGCTTACTCAGGAAGTGTTGCAACGTTCTGGTCCTTCTGCTTCTCAGCGCGTCCGCGGTCGGCTGGGCCCAGTTCAGCGGTAACCTGCAAGGCAGCGTGCAGGATCCTTCCGGCGCCACCGTGCCGATGGCGACCATCACGCTGACCAATGTCGATAACAATGTCAGCCGCACGACCAAGGCGGATAGCTCCGGCGTGTACCGTTTTTCGAGCCTCGCGCCCGGCAACTACCAGGTGTCCGCCACGGCGCCGGGATTCAGCGGCAACAAGACCGCCTTTACGCTTACCACCGATGAAACGCGGAATGTGCCGATCGTGCTTGCCGTGGGCCAGGTTGCCACGCAGGTGCAGGTCACCTCGCAACAGCCTCTGCTCGATACCTCCGACAGCCGCAACCAGCTGACCCTCGGCCGGGCCTCGCTTGCCAACCTGCCGCTGCCCGCCCGCAACCCTCTGTCACTTATCACGCTCACCCCTGGCGTAACGGGCATCGGCGAAGGCTCGGCGACTAACTTCAACCCGGAAAACTCGGTGGACGCGAGCGCGAACGGTCGCGGCGCCAACGGCAACCTGTTTATCGTGGACGGCCTCGACGTTACCAGCAGCATTCGCCCCGGCGTCGTCAACCTCACGCCCAATGCCGACACCGTGCAGGAAACCACCGTGCAGACCAACACCTACACCGTAGACTTCGGCCGGGCCAGCTCCATCCAGACCGTCATGACCACCCGCTCCGGGACCGACCAGTACCACGGCTTCGCCAGCGAGTTCTACACCTACCAGGGGCTTTACGCGCGCGGCGAGTTCGGCATCCCGCAGCCCCAGCCCGTATCCCCGTACCACACCAACAATCTTTCCTTCGGCGTCGGCGGACCCGTCATCCCTCACCACAAGTTCTTCTTCTTTGTGGGCTACGAGCCCTACTTATCCATCGTTTCGACCGGCGCGACGCTGCAGACCTATGAGGATCCCGCATTTGTAAGTTTCGCTAACGCCACCGAGCCGAGCAGCCCCGAGGTCCAGCTGCTCGATAAGTACATGCCCACCAACGCGACCTTCAGAAACGTGCTGCAAACCGCCGCGCAGGCATTTGGCGCGCAGAACCTTGCCGGCAATACCGGCTGCGGCACCCCGAGCACCGATAACATCCCCTGCGGCACCGCCGTCTTCGACCAGGGCAACTTCAACTCCAGCAGCTATAACAACTCCAAGCAGTATGATGTCCGCATCGATAAGTACTTCGACAAAGACCGCGTCTATGGTCTGTTCTACCGCGATACCATCAGCACCGGCGGTCCGGCAGTGCGGCCTGCCTTCGCCGAAACGGATAACTACTACACCTTCTCCGTTCAGGGCAATGAAACCCACACCTTCTCGCCCGATACCCTCAACGAGGCATTCATGGGGTACAACCGCATCGAAGGCTTTGCGCCTTCGGGCGGCCTGTTCACCGTGCCGGTCGTCAACGTCACCGGCCTCGGCGTCGGCTTCGGCGACGGCTTCGCCCTCGGCGACTACGTCCAGCACAGCTACCACTGGCGCGATGTCCTCACTCACATCCATGGCTCGCATGACATGCGCGTCGGCTATGAGGGCTGGCACGGCGACGACATCGCCAACTTTGCCGGCGCCTATGCCCAGCCCACCTTCCAGTTCAACAGCCTCATCGACCTCATCAACAACGACCCGTATACAGAAACCGGCCTATCCTACAGCCTGACCACCGGCCAGCCCGAGGCGCATAACTACGACTACGAGCAGACCACCGGCGGCGCCTTCGCCGAAGATACCTGGAAAGTCTCGAACAGCCTCACGCTCAATTACGGCATCCGCTACGACAACTTCGGCAATGCTTACCCGGCTTCCGGAACCACGCTGGCGAACTTCCACCTCGCCACCGCCTCCAGCTTTCCGGAAGAAGTGGCCAACGGCGTCATGACCCAGCAAAGTCACGTCTACAACCACGACCTCAACTGGGTCTTCAGCCCTCGCGCCGGCTTCGCCTGGTCGCCCGGGACCAGCGGCAAATGGCTCGCCCACGGCGGCATCGGTTTGTATCACGACTACTTCACTCTCGGTAATTCGGAAAACGGTCTCAATTCCAACCCGCCCGGTTACACCGTTCCCACCTTCTATAACAACGGTTCCACCGCCGCGCCTATCTTCGGCTACGGCACCCAGAACACTTACCCCTTCGGTTTCCCGTACCCGGCGCTCGTCGGCCAGCCGCTCGACGCAAAAGGCGGCGTCGTCGGCTCGCAGATCAGCGTCGGCGGCGTCGCCGAAAACCTCAAGAGCCCATTCACTATTAACTATTCGCTCGCGCTCGACCGGCAGCTTACACCGGAGTTTGTCGTGAGTCTCGGCTATGTCGGCTCTCATTCGGGCAACCTCGTCACCGCGGGCGGTAGCACTAGCGCCACGGCTTACGGCAACGATGTAAACGCCTACCAGGGCGACCTCATCCAGCACATCACCTGCACCGAGAACGCAACCACCAACGCCTGCACCGGCGTGCAGACCCGTCTCAACACCAGCTTCGGCAGTATCGATTACGCCTTCAACGGCGCCATCGCCAACTACGACGCGCTGATTGTTTCCGCGCGCGGCAGGTTCAACCGGCAAGGCTCTCTTGTCGCTTCCTACACCCACTCCCGGTCAGAGGACGACTGGCAGGATTACCCGGTAGCCTATCCCTACTCCCAGTTCTATGCCATCTCGCCCTACGACGTGCCCAACCGCTTCTCACTCGGCGTGTCCTATGAGCTGCCGGGGGCTAACCTCGCCAACCGTTACGAGAAGCGCGTGCTCGGCGGCTGGACGCTGGCGGGCATCACCGTGCTGCAATCCGGTCAGCCGTTCACGGTCTACACCGGCGCAGCCTTCGCCGCGCAGGAGATCAATCCGGCCCTCGGCGCCGTCGCCGGTAACCTCAGGTACGCGCCCGGCAGCGGCGACTTCAACGCCGACGGCGATAACAACGATTACCCCGATGTAACCTCTTACAAACAGCCGCATAAACGCAGCGCCTTTGAGCCGAAAAACGGCGGCCTGTTCGGCTCCTGCGCCGGCGGCGCGCTGCCCTGCAGTAACTTCACCCTGCCCGCCTTCGGGCAGGAAGGCAACGAGGTGCCCGACCAGTTTCGCAACGCCGGCTATGCGGACACGGATATAACGATCAAGAAGATCACGGCGATTGCCGAAGGCGTCGCACTCGAGCTGCGCCTCGATACCTTCAACGTGTTCAACCGCGTCAACCTGGTCAACTCCGGCTCGGCCGTCACCACCGGCGCCGGCCTCAGCACACTGCCCGGGCTCGACACCAACCTGCAGGACGGAGGCTTCGGGCAAAGCCCGAGCACGTACCCGGCCCGTAACATGCTCCTCGGTGCTCGACTTACCTTCTAAGTTCCTGTACACAGGAGCGATTACTTTCTTTGAGCGGAGGGCTCCTCACGATGGATCGACGCCTGTTTCTGCAACTGCTCGGTGCCGCCGGCTTCGCCTTCCATCTGCCGCAGTCCGCGCGCGGCTCCGCTGTGCCGCCCTTGCCCTCCGAACCCTATCAACCCGGTCGCATCCTGAATGAATACTCCCTCTTCCTGCCCGGCGAGCGCGAGGCGCTCGCCCAGCCTCCCCAGGTACGCAACCTGCTACGCAACCTCGGCGAGGGAACCCTCGAGGCCAGCCTGCACGGCGACTGGCGCGAAGTCACGACCGGCCAAAGCGTCTCCGGCTGGCAGCTCATGCTCGTCGCCGAGATGAACGGCATCGCCACCGCTGTTTTTGAGAAACACGCGACCCACCGCGGTGCCATCGCCTATGTCACGGAGCTCGGCGGCACCATCGCCCTGGTCCCCAAACAAATCGGCGAGCTTCAGAACATACGGCCGCGGCAGACCAGCACGCCCCACGGCGTCCGCCTCAGCCGCGCCCAGGTGCCCGGGCCGGACATCGCCGGCGATTACATCCTCCACGCAAACGAAGACCCGAGTTATGAAAACGTCGCCGCGCTCGGGCCGGAATATATCGGCTGGTCCCTCGTCGCCAACGAGCAGGCCGGCCCCCTCGGCTCGGTCTATCTCGATGCCTCCGGACGCTCTCGCCAGCCGAAGAAAACTCCCCAGGAAGAGTGGGCGCCCGACCGCGACGGCGCTCTCTTTGACCCCACGGACTACCTCCCGTTTCCTGATCCCGACCGCTACGCCTACCAGCCGGGCTGGAGCAAACGCACGCTGCTGGGCGGCTTCCTGCCGGTCGCCTGCACCGGGGTCTGGAACGACGAGCACGGCGCCGGGTATGAAGTCATCATGCTGCTGCCGCCCGGCGCGGATGCCCAGCCCATGGCCAGGATCCGGCTCGCGGCAGGCACAAGCCAGGGCGCAGCCCAGCCCGCAGCCGACACGCGGCCCGGCCATGCCGCTGACGAAGCGCATTACTGGAACTGCCGCCCCGGCAGCTTTTACGAAAACATCCTCGGCATCTGGAACCACTGGAGTAACTTCTATGAAGCCTCCATGCCGGTGGAAATTCCCGACCCATGGCTGCTCGATGCCGCGCGCGCCGGCATCACTCTCTGCCGCTGCTCCTATCGCGGGCTCAATCCCACCTACCAGGTAGGCGAAGGCGGCTACACCATGATCCCTGAGCGCAGCCACGCCCTGTTTCCCGTAGCCCACTATGAATTCATCTGGGCGCACCAGCTCTGGAACCTTACCGCCGACAGCGACACTTACTTCCAGCATTACCTCGACCATTACATCCTGCCCGACGGCAATTTCCTGTACAACACGCAGGATCAGGTTGAAGGCCCCATGAACGCCGGGTATTTCCTATGGAACGCCGCGCGCAGTTACTCCTACACCGGCGACGCGGCCGCCTTTCAAAAACGGCTGCCCGCCCTCGAGCGCATCCTCGCCTATGTGCTGGCCCGCTATGAGTACGGCAAGCAGCACTATCCTCTGCCCGACCGCCGCTACGGCCTCATCTGGGGTTCGCCTGAAGCAGACCTCGGCGCCGTCAACAACGACACGCCCAACTCGCACCCGTTCTACTACCAGAACGCCGCGTGCGTGTGGCGCGGGCTGCATGAGCACGCAGCCGCTCTCGAAAAGCTCGGCGCGCAGGCGGGCGACCCGGCAGCCACCGCCCTCGGCCAGCGCTATGCCGCGCTCGCCGAAGAGATGCGCGAAAACATCCGCGTCTCCCTCGCCGCCACCATCGCCGCCGGCGACCCAGCCATGCGCGCCGCCGGCATCACTCCGTTTGAGACCAACGACACGCGCCGCCTTCCCACGCAGCTTTCCAGTTACGAGAACCACCGCTTCATGATGGACTGGTTCCTCGCCGACTGGGGCGACCAGGCGCTCGACCTCGGCCATCTCAGGCATCGCGAGCTCGCCGGCGAGCAGATCTGCGGCCTCAACACCGATGGCGACGTACCCCGCACCAGTAACTTCATGTCCCACGGCACGCTCGCCGTCCGCATCCGCCAGTCCGACTACCGGCCCTTTCTGCTCACCCTCTACGCCCTCGCCTGCTATGCCGCCGACTCCGGCAGCCGCTACTCGCCGGAAGACGCCTACGTGCCCGGCAGCTATCCCGGCGAGGGCAGCCGCTACGGCTGGTCCGCGGTCGTCAACAGCACCCTGCAGCCCACCCTCGGCCTTCGCTGGCTGCTCTGCTACGAGGAAAGCGATCAGCCGCGGTGCCATTTGCAAAAAGCCGCGCCCCGCCACTGGTTCGCCGCCGGCGAGCGCATCCGCGTGCGCCAGTGCCCCACCCGCTGGGGCGCTGTCTCGTGGAGCACCGAGGCCACCGCCGGCCACGCCTGGAAGGTGTCCGTCGAGGTGCCCGCCGGCTTCGCTGCGGAGCTCGTCGTCTACATCCGCCCCGCCGACGGCAGCCCGCTGCGCAGCAGCTCCGCCGGCGCCCTCGCGCAGGACCGCATCGTGCTGGCGCCAACGCTCTTCGCCACCCAGGGTAAGGTGGAGTTCACGGTAACTTAGCTTCACGGGTCGATCTGGATAATCCCGCGCTGCATCGCCACAGTCGCGGCCTCGGTGCGGTCCGAGACTTCCAGCTTCGCAATCACGCTGTTCACGTGGTTGCGCACGGTATTCTCGCTGATCTGCAGCTCTCTGCCGATCTGCTTGTTCGTCAGCCCCCGCGCCAGCATCTCCAGGATCTCGTTCTCGCGCGCCGTCAGGTTCGAGCGCAGCAGCCGGTCCGCCAGCCGCGCCGCAATGTGCGGCGGCAGAAAGCGTCTGCCCCCATGCACCGTCACGATCGCGTTCACCATCTCCGCTTCGGTCGCGTCCTTCGTCAGGTATCCCTGCGCGCCTGCCTGCATCGCGCGATAAATCTCTTCGTCCCGTTCGTAGCTGGTCAGGATAATCACCCGCGCCGCATGTCCCGCTTTCGCGATCTGCTCCAGGAAGCCGATACCGTCCATCGCCGGCATCCGCAGGTCCAGCAGGATCACGTCCGGCGCTTTCAAGGCCAGTGCGCCCAGCGCCTCCGCGCCGCTCGCCGCCGTGCCCGCCACGTCGATCTCGGCATGCATGCCCAGCATGCTTGAGAGCCCTGCGCGCACCACCGGGTGGTCATCCACAATCAGCAGCCGGATCCGGCTTTTCTTCTCACTCATACCGCCGTCGCCCCCTGGCGCCTGCGCCTCGCCAGCCGCGTCGCCAGCGCAAACTCCGGCTTCAGGTGCGCGCGCGCTTCCACCCGCACCCCCTCGCCCGGCCTGCTCGTCACGTTAAACTCGGCGTCGATCGCATCCGCGCGTCGCCGCATCCCCCGCAGCCCGAAGCCCGGCAGCTCAGCCGCGGTATCAAATCCCTTTCCATCATCCTGGATCACCAGCCGGATCGTCCGGGGCTGGTACGCGACCACGATCTCCAGCAGCTTCGGCAGCCCATGCCGCACCGCGTTGCTGATCGCTTCCTGCCCAATGCGAAACAGCGCGTCCTGGATGCGCGGCGGCAGCGGCTTCGCTTCGCCCGTCGTCCTGGCCACGATCCGCAGCGTCGTGCCCTGCACCATCTGCCGCGCGCCTTGCTCCAGCGCCGCCGCGATCGGCGCCGACTGCGTCAGCTCAGGATGCATCGACGCGATACTGCGCCGCGCCTCCTGGTGGCTGTGCCGCACCATCTCCTTCGCCAGCTTCACATGCTCGCTCACGCTGCTGTCGCCCGTTGCCAGCCCCGAGTGGATCGCCTGCAGCTGGTAGCCGATCCCCGCAAAGCTCTGCGCCAGCGTATCGTGCAGCTCGTGCCCCAGCCGCTGCCGTTCCTCCGCCACGGCCTGTATCCTGCTGTGCCGGTAATGCACCCGGACCATCTGGAACACCAGGATCAGGATCACGAGGATCGGCCCCAGCCAGACCATGTTCTCGAGACTCCACCACGGCGGACCCGCCAGCAGCTCCACCCCGTTCGAGGATGAGACAAGCAGCACAAACGGGGTAAGGTTCTGCGTGTAGCGCGGGTCCACCGCCTCCACGCCGCGCACCCGGATCAGCCCGTTCACCGGCAGGCGCGGCAGCGCCGCCGACCCGGGCCCGTCCGGAAGCACGGCCCGGAACGACTGCGAGCCGGCGTCGATCCAGAGCGTAGGCGCGGGTGCGTTCTTTTCCCTGCCGCGCAGCTCCCCCGTCAGCTCGATATACTGGCCGTCATACACGCCCGTAGCCGCCTCCGACGCCGTGACGGACTTCGGCGGGAGCGGCTTGCCGGCACCCAGGATCTGCACCTCCGCATCGCGCAGCGCCAGGCTGAAGGCGTCGTTGACCGGGATCCCCGACGCCTCGACCTCTTCGCCCGCCGTAAAGCGCTCCGGGTCGGCCACCGGCACCGCGATCCCTCCGGTCGAATCCTGCACGAACAGCATCGGCCGTCGCAGAACGATCGTCCCGCGAATCCTCACCCGTCGGTGCTCAAGAGCACTCGCGTAGCGCAGCGCGGCAATGCTCACCGGCGCCCCGCCGCTGTGCTCCCGGCCCGGTGCGGCGTAGCCGCCCGGCGGCTGGCTCGGTTGCAGGTAATCCACCCCCGACTGGTACAGCACTGCCATCCTCCACGGCTGCTCCACCGCGTGCAGCGCCGCAATCTCCGCGTAGCCGCTTCTGCTTGCCCTCACCTCCCGCCATCGCGAGCCGGTGGAGTACGACCGCAGACCGATCCTGCCCCGCTGCACGCAGTGGTGGTCCTGCATCAGCGCGGTGGTCCGCATGCCGGTTGAAAGGTCGTACGCCGCGGCCGCGATCGTGCAGTTCACCGCCACCACTTCCAGGTGATACCACCGCCCCACGTGCACCCCTCCGGCCACCGGAACCGTCTGCGCTTCAATCCAGCCGTGGTTCGCCCTGCCCAGCACCAGCGTGCCGTCCAGCGTGCGCAGCCCCGCGTAGTAGCCGTTGTACGAGTCCGAGCCCAGCTCTTCATCGCTCGAGCGAATCACCAGCCCCGCATCGCCCTCCGGGCCGAGAATTTCAACGTCCCCGCTGAGCGAATAATTGCTCCACTGCCTTGAGCCGGTCAGCAGCTTCGCTCCCCGCTCATCCGACTCGTTGGTCAGCACCCCTCCGCGCGTGGACCATGTCCCTCCGATGCTCTGCCAGCCCGCCAGTCCTGCCGTGGCAAAACGATCCCGGTAGGGAAGCCGCGGCAGCGCATGCAGCCATGCCAGGGCCGCCAGCCCGCCCACCCCGCACAACACCAGCGCCGCCGCCACGCACCAGCTTCGCCGCCGCGTCCACCTCATTGCAGCGCCCCCGGCAAAATTGCAAGGTGCGCCAGCACGGCAGGGTCGTGCACGTTCGCCGCCGTAATCAGGATCGGCTTGATCGTGACCCGCGCCGGCACCGGCTCGCCCCGGCGCATGCGCGCAATGTCCTCCACCGCCCGGTAGCCCATCGCAAACGTATCCTGCGCGATCAGCACCTGGATGCTTCCGTTCTGCAGCAGCGTAAACAACGGCCCCTCCTGGTCGCAGGCAATGATCCTCGGGCGCAGCCGCTTCGGCAGGCGCAGCTCCGCGCGGTACGCGCCGAAGGTCGCCGGCACGTTCAGCGTCAGCAGCGCATCCACGCGCGGCCGCGCGGCCAGCACCTCGTCCGCCACCTGTTCTGACCACAGCGAGTCGAACGTCCCCAGCTTGCGCGCCGTGATCGCGATCTTCGGAAACTCCCGGTGCAGGTCGAGCTCGAACGCACGCATGCGCGCCATCACGCCGGCCTGCGTCGGGTCGATGCCCAGCACCGCCACCCGGCCCCTTCCGTGCAGCAGCCTGCCCGCGCTCTCGGCCGCATCGGCTCCTGTCTGCGCCTCGTCGTTCAGCACATACACCAGGTGCGCGCCTGCCGCGATCGTTAGCGGAGAGCCCACCACCACCACCGGCAGCCCGCGCCGCAGCGCCCGGCGCACCGGCACCATCAGCGCCAGCTCCTGTGCCGGCGCCAGCACCAGGCCTGCGTAGTCGCCCTCCGCCACCTGGTCCACCAGCGCGACCTGCCGCTGCACATCGTCTTCGCGGTCCGCTGCGTTCCAGTAAATCTGCGCCGCGTCCTTGCCCGCGGCCAGCAGTGCGCCTTCCCGCTCGTCTTCCCACAACTCTTCCGGCGCTGCCTGCGGAATCACCGCAATCACCGGCACCGTCGCTGCGCGGCGGCAGCCGGCAACCCCCAGCCCGGCAGCCAGCAGCACCAGGCAAAGACTTCTTACGTGCGAGGGGATCAAAGGCATGCACCGCCGACGGGTTTTTCAAAGTCTTCGAAGCAGATGAGTGTAGCCCCGCCCGACACGCAAGAGCAATCGCGTAAGTGAGCGCCGCCCCGCGCTCCGCAACCGTCTTTCCCCCCTTGCCATTTCTTCGCGAACCGATCAAAGTGGAAAGTCAAAGTGGAAAGGCAGGTGCCGCCCCGATGGTTGCTCGCAAGCTGCTGGTTGCTCGCAGGATCAGGATCGGGATAAGGATCGGGATAAGGAAGCGTGCCGTCGCCCGCGCGACCCATCGCGCCAGCCGTCGCTCCGCCCTGCGCCGCATCCGCCTTGCGCCGCTCTGCTCGGCCTTCTTTCTGCTCTGCCTCGCGCCCGCCTTCGCCCAGCCCGCAGCC
>CAXTMY010000085.1:0-7499 GCA_964245565.1 uncultured Acidobacteriaceae bacterium
GGTCAGCTCCACCGTAAAGGATTTTGCGCGGGCCTCGGCCGCGGACGCATTTCTGCCGAAGGGCGCAGCAACGCCGGCGGAGATGATGGAGCGGATCCGGCTGCTGCTGGTGCGCAAGCGGGGACCGAAGCGGAGCGTACCGGCGCCCGTGCCGGGCTTTGCGGCGGCGCCTGCCGTGCATGCCTGAGCGGGCGAAAGCGGTGCGCGGTAGAGATGGCCTAGAATACTCGGGTGACTTCGTCCGCTTCCGCTTCCGGTGTTGTAACGCGACCGATCATCCACGCCGAACGCCTGGGCAAGACCTACCGTGTGGGCAGGGTCCAGGTACCGGCACTTACCGATGTTTCGTTCGCGGTCGCGACAGGTGAGTTTGTCTCGGTCATTGGGCCTTCAGGCAGCGGGAAATCGACGCTCTTTTACATCCTGGGCGGTCTGACGCAAGCCACATCAGGCAGCGTCAGGATCGATGGAGTGGATTTCGCAACGCTCTCGGACGCGGCGCGGACCCGCATGCGGAAAACAAAGATCGGCTTTGTGTTCCAGAAGTTCAACCTGCTGCCCACGCTTACAGCGCAGGCGAATATCGAGATTGCCCATGAAATTGCGGACGGCGGCGCGCCACTGGACCGCAAGCGGATGGGTGAGCTGGCAGAGATGCTGGGAATCAGCGGGCGATTGCAGCACCGGCCTTCCGAGCTTTCGGGCGGCGAGCAGCAGAGGGTCGCGATTCTGCGCGCGCTGGTGACGAAGCCGGCGATCATCCTGGCGGATGAGCCGACCGGAAACCTGGACACGAAGAACTCGGATGCGGTGCTCGAGATGCTGCGGCACTCAAATAAGGTGTTTGGGCAGACGGTGCTGATGATTACGCATAACCCCGAGGCTGCTGCGTTTGCGGACCGTACGCTGCAGATGCGGGATGGCGTGATGCTGGGAGCTGCGGCAGCGCACGTTTAAGCCTGTTCACTCGACGGTAAAGCGATTCCGCAACCGTGCGCGCGGCTTTTCGCTGAGACGCCGCTGGAGCGCGCTTCGGGCCTGCACGCCGGGGTGGAATGCTCTCAGGGCATCGACGCGGGGTGCTGCAGGCCGGAGGCTTGAAGGGTTGCGCCGAGCATCGCGTCGAAGCCCATGCAGCTGTTGAGCATGAGCTGGTAGAGGCGGTAGTCGTTCCACTCCTGCCCGTAGTAGCGGCGGATGTAGGCGGCGCGGCGGCGATCGGTCGCGGTGAGCTCAGCTTCGGCCTCTTCGGCGCGGTCCGGGAACCGGTCGCGGAACCATTCGAGCTTCCGCGAGGTTGCGGCGTAGACGAATAGATTGAAGACGGCAGGGGTGCCGCGCAGGGCGGCGGCGGCTCCGCGACCCACGACCACGCAGTGACCTTCCGCAACGCGCTCCTTTAAATAGGTGCGTACCAGGGTGTTCATGCGTTCGGAGTCGAAGACCTCGGAGGAAGACATGATGGCAGGGAGGCGCTCGACGCTGCCATGCCAGAAGTTGCGCCCGAGCCGGTAATACCAGGGATCGAAACGCTCGTCGCAGCCGGCTACCATGCCGGCGGTGAGCCCGGTCTGGTGGGCGATCTCGTCGACCAGGCAGTTATCGATGAGGCGCCAGCCGAGGTGCTTCGCGAGCAGGTGAGCGAACTCACCGCCGCGGCTGCCGTATTCCCGCTCTACCGTGATTACGCGCATCATCGTTCTTGTCTCCGGGGCTGGCGGAAGGGTAACACCCGTGGATGGGGGTGCGGAACAACGGGCCTGCGCGGATATCAAAAAATACCATGCCGCGGTCGCGGCATGGCGCCTTTGCTGTTTGCCGCTGGTCTAGAACGCGTAGCGCAGGCTGAACTGCAGCTCACGGTCCAAGCTGTCTTGGAGGTAATTTCGCCGAAGGTCGACGTAAGTGGGTCTCATTGGGTGAGTCCCGGTTCTGGTGGTTAGTGAAGTTGAAGGCTTCCGCCCGGAAACCTCCCGGTTCCCGAGCGAACTGCGCACGATGCGGTTGGCATCGTGACGGGCGTGGTCCCTCCGTTTGGCGGAGGGGGCGTTCGGAAACGTTTCCAAGTCGCGCCATCGTAAGGAGCCTGCGGCATGGATGTCAACAAAGAAGTGAATGGAAGCCGTCAACGGGCGCGAGTTATGGATACTTGTGCAACGGCGATGCAGGGAGTAGAGTCTCGCACATGAGGATGGGCGTACTGAGCCGGCAATGAAAAAACGCACCCTTGATCCGACATTGTCGGATGTCGCGCGCACGGCCGGCGTTGGAGTCGGGACTGCATCGCGCGCGATCAACGGCGGAGTGAACGTAAGTCCGGCCACGCTCAAGAAAGTCGAAGCTGCGATCCGCAGGCTGGGCTATGTGCCGAACCACGCGGCCCGTATTTTGAAGGGCGGACGGACGAAGACGGTCGGCCTGCTGGTGCCGAGCATTGCCGACTCATTCTTTGCGCATTGCGCCGAAGCAGCGGAAGAGGTTGCCCGGTCGCATGATTCGCTGCTGATCGTCGCAGTCACCGGCAATGAGCCGGAAAATGAGACGACTGATCTGGCCGTTCTGATGCGGCACCGCCCGGACGGACTGCTGATTGTGCCTTCGGGCTCCCCGACAAAGCAGTTTGCCGCGTTGCTGAAGCAGGCCGCCGTGCCGATCGTGACGTTCGACCGTCCGTTGCCCGACAGCGGGTGCATCGGCGTGATTACCGACAATTATCAGGCCGCACGTAATGCGACGGTCCACCTGATCGAGCACGGCTATAAGAGAATTCTTTGCTTTGGCGGGGAAGAAGAGCTGTATACGATTTGCGAGAGACTGCGTGGATACCGCGACGCCATGAAGGGGGCAAAGCTGCCTCGCCTGATCGATACCAAGTTCAGTGGGGAGGGGGATTCGGCGGTCGCTTCCCTGAAGGCCCATCTGGCTGCAGCTAATCCTCCGGATGCTATTTTCAGCCTGAAGAACAGCACGACGATTGCAACGTTCCAGGCGCTGGAGCAGCTGAAGGTGCCGGTGCCCGGGCAGGTTGCGCTCCTGGGGTTTGATGATTTCGAGCTGGCCGGCACACTCAGGCCGGCAGTTACGGTGGTGGAACAGCCGGTCGCCGAGGTAGGGCGTCGGGCGGCTGAGCTTCTGTTTGGACTGCTGGCACGGCCAGGCGGTGCGAGTGCGCGGGTGCGGGCGCGTACGCAGGAGTCGGTCATGCTGGCGAGCCGCCTGGTGACTCGCGCCTCCTGCGGCTGCCATGTCCCCGCAGGAGGGTAGGGCACTTTTAAAGCAAAAGCACAGTTCCTGTGAGGTGGAGAGTTTCCGCGCGATGCAGCCGTTCTTTGTGCAACGGCTGCGTTCAGCGGGATGCCTTACCTTACGCCATCTGTGCTTTTGCTCTAGCGTGAACCTGCGACTACAAGAATCTCTTCGGCCTGGGGCGGGATAAGGGCAGTTGGCGCTTTGGGCTCAAGCAGCCGTTTCTTCAGCTTGTCGAAGGAGCCCTCGAAGAACTGGCGCGAGAGAAAAGCGATCCCGACCGCTACGGCGCCGCAGACAAGGAACTCGCCGGTCGCAAGGGCAATGTTTGTGTACCCGTGACCGGTCAGGAAAGCGGCGACGTGCCGCCCCAGCTTTATGTTGACAATAGGGTGAATCAAGTAGAGCCCGTAGCTGATCCAAGCGAAGAAGCCCAGCACTCCCGGCGTCTTTTCCGCGTTGGCCGGAACCGATGCATGCAGTGCATCCTTGCGGAGCCCGAGCAGCAGGACACCCGTGCAAAGCCACATCCAGGGGACCGCGCGTAAGGCGATCAAAGTTACATTATCGTGGAATGCCGTCAGATAAAGCGTCGCAAGCACGAGCAGTGTCCCGATGGAAACCAGCGTGCGTCCTACCTTGCGTATGTTCCCTGCATGGAGCTTGCCACGGTGGATCAGAATCGGGAGCAATGCGCCATAGGCGAGGTAATCGAGCAGGAACGGTGTCTTGAAGCGAATATCTGTATGCGCGTTGTGATTGATCGCGAGGACACGCAGGGCCGGTTCGCCCACAATGAAGAACAGCAGCAGACCGGTCAGGAACTTGAATCCGCAGCGACGTACGATTGTGGGCCAGAGAAGGTAGAAGTGCTCCTCGACGCAGAGCGACCATAGGGGCCCGTACTCACCGGACCGCGCGCCGAACAGAGGCGCGAAGTTCGAGAGAAACAGGCAGCTCGCCACGAAGAAACCCCAGCTCACCGGCAGGTAAAGCTTGATTGTGATCAGAATCACGACCAGCACCGGCAGGATGCGCAGTGCCCGCTTGATGTAGAAAGTGCTGTAGTACGAGGGCTTGTCTCTACCCCGGATCAGGATCGAAGTGATCAGGAATCCGGACAGCAGGAAAAATAGCTGAACACCGTAGTTCAACTCACCGACTGCAGACGCCGCGATTCCGCCGAAGAAGGTGCCGAGTGCGTGCGTCCAGGTGACGCCGCCGTAGGAGTGAAACAGCATAACCATCAGGATCGCGGCTCCTCGCAGGTAATCCAGTGTCGGAATGTGCCTGGGGATGAGACTCGTCATGCTTGTGTTCATCCTGTCGCTCCTCCCTCTTTTGTTGCATCACTGTTGGCCAATTTTGGCTTAGTCTCACACTAAAGTACCCTGTTTGTAGTTTTTTGTGGAGATTGCTTATTTCGCTTATGCAACTTCTATGCTAAGGAAGAGGGGGTTGCTTGAGCTTACTTGCCCGCTTGCGTTCGGCAGCTTCCGGCCCAGGGTCCAGGCGCGCGGTCCAGGCGCGCATCCGGTTGATCTCTTGATCTCGCGTGTGCGGACCAGGCGACCCCGGCGCGCACCGGCTTGCGGCGCAGATGCACCACGTCAGGACTGGGGTGCCAGTCGAACTGGAACGGCCAGCCTTCGTTGTAGCCATTGAAGTTGGTCCAGCCAGCCTGCGCGCTCCGCATCGTCCGGCCGGATTTTGACAGGCCCCAGAGGCACTACGGGCTGAGGAACGGGCTGGCCCCGGAGTTGCCGCTCCAGTGGTAGCGCTGTTCCTGCGCATGCGCCGTTGCTGCGCTCCACTGCTCAGGTGCGCTGGTATCGAGCCAGTCGAGAGGTCTGGCGCGAGCATCGCCTGCGGCTGCCATTGCGAATGCCTCGCGCAGAGCAGCGCGCTGCTCTGCGCCGCGGGCCGGCAGTCCGGCAGAGACAATGGTCGCGGTGCCGCTGCGCGCCAGCACATCGAGCCACTGGCGGTTGAACTCCCACGGAACAGCATCGGTGATGCCGACGGCATCCGCGTCCTGGGTGAAGAACGTACCGTGCTGCGGGATGCGGAAGCCGAGGGTGTTGACGCCCATGCGCCGGGTGCGTTCCCACTGGCGGCCGCTGGTGTCGTCTCCGGTGCGCTGCATGTCGAAGATGCCCTGGCCGAGGTGGCCGACCGTGTTGCAGCCGTCGATCAGGGTGTGCGGGCCGAGCGCCTCGCGCACCAGCGCATAGAGGGCTGCGACCACCTCTGCGTTGGTGCGGCTGCGATCAGAGAATGACCAGCCGGGGAGGGTCGGCTGCGGGCCCATCTCAAAGCCCCATTGGCCGAGCAGGTCGTAGGTGCTGAAGTCGTGCTTCACCATTTCGTAGTGCCAATGGGCGAGTTGGCGCAGCTTCGCGCTGATTTTTTCGCGGGCTTCGGGGATGGTCGGGTCATACGCGAGCGCGGCGGCGCGGGCGGTTCGGTCGCCGAAGCGGGCGGCAGGCAGAAGCAGGGTTTGCGGCGTGCCGGCAAGAGCTTCGAGCGGGCGAATCCAGATGCCTGGGCGCGCGGTGCGCTGCCTGATTGCGGCGGCCAGAGCGCCCATATCGGGCCATGCGGGGGTGCCGTTCGTCCAGCCGCCGTCGATCACCGAGAATGGGCGGACGCCGTTTTGAGGAGAGAGCGCGACGACAAAGTCGGTGTCGCGCAGGATGCTTTCGGCGGTGCTGCTGCCGTAGCTGTAGTACCAGTCATTGGCTCCGTAGACGGGTCCGGCGAAGCGGGAGGGGCGAGCGCACATGGCGCGGCACAAGGCGGCGGTGGACTGCTGTGCGTCTTCGCCATCGCTGCCGCGGTGAGAGATGACGGTTGCCAGGGCAAGCCGGCGGGAGCCGAGCTCGACGGCATCACCGCCACTGGTGACGTTGAGCCAGAGCGATACGCCTTCCGGGTCGAGCTGCCAGAAACAGAAAGCAGCGGCGTCGGTTGTGACACCGTAGCCGTGGCAGAGAGCGCCGTCGTGCGTGGCGAAGTACCAGGGCATCACGCGCTCGGGGATGAGGTTGCGCCAGCCCAGGTCGCCGTAGCTGCGCTCCCACGCGTCGCCGAGCGCCCGCAGGGTGGGCGGTACCGGCACACGCCAGCGCACGTGCACGACAGTGACCGGGGTCGACGGCGCCGATAACGTGAGCATGAGGGAGTCCTGCTGAAGCTTGCTCTCGACAAGGACGCCGGCGCTGCCCCACTGCTCACCGCTGCGCTCGAGCGCGAGGCTGCCCGTGGGCACGGTCTTGTTGAAGCCGGTGTAAACGGTGATGGCATCCGGGACGCGCAAGATGTCGAGAAAGGATGAGGCGCGGGAGACCGGCACCTGGGCGCTCGCAAGGGGAGCCGCGGCTGTTGCGGCGGTGAGGCTGCCGGCGGTCTTCAGGAATGAACGGCGGGTCACCGCCCCAGACGCGGTTTCACGGAGGTCAGGGTCTCTGTCTGACTCATGCATGGCTTCTCCAGACGGCTGGGCGCTGCGTGTTTTTCTTTCGGAGCAAGGATGATGCCGCTCGACCCGGGCAATAGAAGATTACTTCTTCCACCTCCAGCACCGTGGCAGTGGGGAGCGCCCAGCCCCGTCGCTGCGGGTTCATGGTCGCCGGTGCCCTCAACACTGGACAGCTACTCCATGCCGGTGCCGAGCTGCTGCTGCAGCTGCTCAAGCGAAACGCCCTTAGTTTCCGGATAGAAGAACAGGACCATGGGAAACTGCAGGAACATCATGGCGGCGAAGAAGATAAATGGTGCGCCGGAGGAGTGTTTCGCGATGACCGGGAAAGCGAAAGAGATGGCGGCGTTCGCGATCCAGTTGGCGCTGCTGCCGAGGCTCTGGCCCTTGGAGCGGACGCGCGTCGGGAAGACTTCGCTGATGTAGACCCAGACCACCGCGCCCTGCGAGATGGCGAAGAAGAACATGAAGCCGACCAGCAGCCAGAGCAGCGCGGCCATGTGCCGCTGGGTGAGAAAGATATACGCCACGCCGGACAGGCAGATGCCGGTGCCGATGGAACCGATGAGCAGCAGCAGCTTGCGGCCGATGCGGTCAATGACGCTCATTGCGAGCAGGGTGGAGACGAGGTTGACGGCGCCGATGATGACCGCCTGCGCGTTGCTCGAGACCGAAGAGAAGCCGCCGGCGCGGAAGATGTCATTGAGGTAATAAAGGATGGCGTTGATGCCGGAGAGCTGGTTGAAGACGCCGATGGAGACGGCGAGAAAGA
>CAXTMY010000085.1:7599-10028 GCA_964245565.1 uncultured Acidobacteriaceae bacterium
ATGGCGTTGATGCCGGAGAGCTGGTTGAAGACGCCGATGGAGACGGCGAGAAAGATGGGCAGCGCGAGCTGGCGCGTGAACAGCGGTGCGTGACTGTGCGCGGCTTCGGCGTGGATGGCGCTGCGCAGCTCGTCGATCTCTGCCTGCGGGTTGGGCGAGCCGAGCAGGCCAAGCGCGGCGCGCGCTTCGTCAATACGGTTCTGCGTAAGCAGCCAGCGCGCCGAGCGCGGGACGCCGAAGAGCATGAGCAGGAACAGCAGCGCAGGAAGGCCGGCGATGCCAAGCTGGTAGCGCCAGGTGGCCGCGCCCAGGTGGGCGCCGGCGAAGGCAAAGTTGGAGGCGTAGGCGAGCAGGATGCCGACGACGATGTTGATCTGGAACAGGCCGACCATCCGCCCGCGGAGCCGCGCGGGCGCCATTTCAGCGATGTAGACCGGGCCCAGCACGGAGGAGCCGCCGATGCCGAGACCGCCGATGAAGCGGAAGACGAGCAGCGAGGTCCAGTTCCACGAGAGCGCACTGCCGAGCGCCGAGAGGATGTAGAGCAGCGCCATCCAGCGCAAGGCTTCGCGCGCGCCGATGCGCTGGCCCATGGGCCCGGCGCCGAGCGCGCCGACGACAGTGCCGATGAGCGCGATGGAGACGGTGAAGCCGAGCTGCCCGGCAGAGAGCGAGAAGATCTGGGTGAGCTGGTGGGTGGTTCCGGAGATAACGGCCGTGTCAAAGCCGAAGAGCAGGCCACCCAGGGCGCCGACAATCGCGCTCCTCATGAGAAGAGAGTTCAACTGTATTGTTCTCCTGCGCAGCAGGCGCTGATCTTAGAGCATTTTCACTCTTGGTGTAGAAGGCCAACTTCACGCTCCAGTGGCTTTCCCCGACGGAAAGCAACGCGCACCTTTGCCGGCGCCTCTACGTGTGGAGTGAAAAAGCTCTAGCGAGCATACCGCACCGGGGCAGAGATGCGCCCGGTGCCGTATGCTCGCCGGCCGGCAGGTGCGTTAGAAGTACAGCTTGAGCGCGAGCTGCAGGATGCGTGCGTTGTTGCGTTCGTAGGTGATCTCGCTGAAGTTGGTGGTGTTCTGGAAGTCGAGATTGCTCGGCGTCCCGAAGCTGGTCCAGTTGCCCAGGTTGAAGGCCTCGGCGCGGAACTCAAAGTGCACGGTGTCGCGCACGGGGAACTCCTTGAAGAGGGACATGTCGAGATCCTGGAAGCCTGGGGCGCGTACCTGGTTGGGTGAGCCGCCGAGGGGCGAGTAGTCCACCTGGCCGACGGCGGTGGCGACCGGCGGGTTGACGAAGGCTTTGGGGTTGAGCCACTGCCGCTCGTTGTGCGGACCGGTGTAGAGACCGACGCCCGGGACCTTGTCGGCGAAGCAGCCGAAGTTGGCGGTGGTGGCGACCGGGCAGTCGATGGTGAACGGCGCGCCGGTCTGGTGCGAGTAGATGAAGTTGGTGACCCAGCCGCCGATGAAGCTGTCGACCAGGCGGTTGTCATTTGAGAAGAGCGGCTCGTTCCGGCCGACGGGCAGGTTGTAGGTTCCCGAGGCGTGGACGACCTGCGCGACGTCGTAGGAGCAGAGGGTGTAGTCCGCAGACTGGCCGAAGCCCGGCAGCCACTCGGCGCGGTAGCCGGGCTCGCCCTGGGCCTGCGCGGCGCGCTCATCGGTCATGCATTTCGAGAAGGTGTAGTTGGCGAGCACGGTGAGCCCGTCGCTGAGCTGGTGCTGGTAGATGAGCTGCATGGAGTTGTAGGAGCTGGTGGAGGTGGTCGTCATGAAGGCCGCGTTGGGCGCAAGCGTTGGGAAAGGGATGTGCCCGGTCACCGTGGTGTCGTATTGATTGGTGCCCGGCGGCATGATGGCGGAGGTGGAGTTCTGGGTACCCTGGCTGTCGAGGTGACGGCCGTAGGTGCCGACGTAGCCGATGGAGACTTCGTCGTGCGGGGTGAACTGGTCCTCGTAGGTGAGGTTGGCGGTTTCCTGGTAGGGCGTCTGGAAGTTGTACTGGCGGCCCTGCAAGCTGACGCCTGCGCCCGGCACCGCGGTGGGGCTTTCAAAATTCTGCGAGCTCAGTGCGTTCTCAAGCGTCGCGGTTGCGCCGCCGGGCACGGTGAGCGCTGTCTGGGAGGTTTGCGCGTTGAAGCTGAGTGTGTAGGCGAAGGGATAGTTGTTGCCGATGACGGGGCCGAAGCCGACGTTGTCGAGCGCGCCGTAGGTGATGCCGTAGCCGCCGCGCACGGACATGTGCGTGCCGAGGGTGTAGGCAAAGCCGACGCGCGGAGCGAAGTTGAGGTTCTGCGCATTGCCGACCGCGTTGTTCGCCGTGCATTGGATGGCGATATTATCGGAGGCGAGCAAGGCGTCAAAGCCCGCAGAGCGTGGAGTGCTGCAGCCGCGGTCGGCAATGTAATAGGTGCCGGAGCTGCCGGC
>CAXTMY010000086.1:0-9729 GCA_964245565.1 uncultured Acidobacteriaceae bacterium
GTTGTAGCGCTCCCGCACCTCGGCGGAGCTCTTGAGCAGGCGCACGGTTTCGAGCAGCAGGTCGTCAAAGTCCAAGGCATTGGCCTTGAAGAGCTCGTCCCGGTAAATCTTGAAGATGTGCGCGATCTTCTCCTCCAGCGGGTTGGTGGAGGCGAGGAAGTATTCACTCGGGTCGATCATGTGGTTCTTGGCCCAGGAGATGCGGCCCAGCGCCACGCGCGGCTTCAGCTGCTTGTCGTCGATGCCGAGGCGCTTGAGCGCGGATTTCACGACCGCCTGCTGGTCGGTCTCGTCGTAGATGGCGAAGGTGCGGGTCAGGCCCTTGCCGTTGATGCGCAGCGCCTCGATGTCGCGGCGCAGGGCACGCACACAGAAGCTATGAAAGGTGGCGAGCGTTGGTTTGGCGAGGGTGCTCGCACCGAGAATCTTGTCGACGCGCTCCTGCATCTCCTTGGCGGCCTTATTGGTAAAGGTGACGGCGAGAATGGCGTCAGGCGAGACGCCGCGTTCTTCAATCAAATAGGCGATGCGATGCGTAATCACGCGTGTCTTGCCGGAGCCAGCGCCGGCAAGCAGCAGTACAGGGCCGTCGACCGACGTGATACCGTCCTGCTGCTGCGGATTCATGTTGGCGAGAAGGTTAGCCACGCCTCTATTTTAAGGCTCTGTTGACAATGTCTTCCCGTTTCGGGACAACCCTCCCAGATAGGAAAAGATATGTCAAAAAAGGTGCTCTGGATCTTGAACATTCTATGTTCGGCGGCGTATATCAGGAGGCGCTGGTTTTCTGCCGAACCATGGCGGCGGAGAACCGGCGGTGTAACAAGAAATGAGGCAGTATATGAATCGTCGTATCATCACAGCCGCCATGGCTATGTCGTTGTCCGTGTTTGCCGCTCAAGGCGTGTTTGCCGCTCCGCCGGCTCCCCACAGTCCTTCTTCAAGCGATAAGCCAGTCAAGGTAAAGACTGTAAGCTTTACCGTACGAAACGACTCAGCCATGACGCAGACCGTCAAGGCTGGTGACCAGCAGTTCACAATTGAGCCCGGTAAATCGGCGACCGTGAAGTTTCCGGCGGGAACGCAACTCACGACCGTGAACGGAACCACGCGTATCGCGGCGGGCAGCGTTCTCACGACCGTCACCAACGAACTGGGTGGCAACACGCTCGTCATCAGCTAAACAGCGGCACTCAAGGGCGGCAGACCTCACGGACGAGGCTGTCGCTCTGCCTCGCACCGGGCGAGTTCCGATGCCAACCAGAACACACCAGCAATCACGCACGCCAAAAGAGGCATTCTCAGCGCCGTCCATCAGTCTTAGAATCACCGGGCATGGCTCCTCCCTTTCTGCCGCCGGGCGCTCGTATCGTGTTTCTGACACGCGATCCGGTCGTGCATCAACAGGGCGGCAGCACGACTTATGCGCTTGGGCTGCTGGAGTTGCTGCGGGCGCAGGGTGCGGAGGTTACGCTGGTCGCGACCACCGCGTACAGCCGCTCGCCCCGGCCGTTTTTCCGCGCGGTGGCGGCGACGTCTCCCGCTCTGCGGCTTCGCTTTCCCGGCTACCTGCGGATTGGCGGCCTTTACGTGCTTCCGCTGCGAGCCAGGGCGTGGGCGCGAATGATCTCCCGACTGGCGGTGCGGCGTAAATGGCTGCGTCCTGTTGGGAATATGCTCGCGCGGTTGTATGGCGAAGCCCTCTATACCGGCGCCTGGGATCTCACCGTGCCGACGCCGGCGGAGTGTGAGGCAGCGGTGCGCGAGGTCGCGTCGTCGGGTGCTACCGCCGTGGTTGCCAACTACTGCATCTGGGGAGCGTTGCTGGCGGACGGACGTCTGGGCGACCGCCGCACGGCAATCCTAATGCACGATCTGTTGTCCGCCCGGGTTGTGCGGTTCCGCGAGGCCGGATTGCCGCTCGACTGCCCTTTCATCAGCGAGGCCGACGAGATGCACTGGCTGTCCGGCACCCAAACCGTTCTGGCCGCGCAGGAGCGCGAAGCGGAGGCGATCCGGCCACGGGTAAAGGGCCGTGTGCTGGTGACGCCCGTCGTTCTGCAGCCACGGGCATTGGGCGAGGAGCGAGTTGTTTCTGGCCGGTGTCTGTTTGTGGGCTCAAATATTCCTCCCAACCAGACGGGCCTGCAGTTTCTGCTGGATGCTGTCTGGCCGCGTGTGCGTGCCGAAGTGCCAGGAGCCACGCTGGCCGTCGCGGGAACGGTAGGCCAGAACCTAGGTGGCGGCCCGGAGGCAGTGAGCCTGGCCTCGCTAGGGGTAGAGGCGCTGGGCCTTGTGCCCACGCTCGAGGCTGAGTATGCTCGCGCGGCGGTCTGTCTGGTGCCCCTGCTGCTCGGAACAGGCATTAAGGTCAAGTTGCTGGAGGCGCTTGGTTTCGGCAAGGCTGTCGTGTCGACCAGCATCGGTGTCCAGGGGCTCGAGGCGTGGGCCGATCAGGCGCTGGCCATTGCGGATGACGCCGAGGGCTTCGCCGCTGCGATCGTGCGCCTTCTAACGGATGAGACGCTTCGGCGGGAGCAGCAGGCGAGGGCGCTGCGGCTCACAAGGGAGCACTTCGGCGCCCAGAGACCGCTGGATCCGGCATTTGTGCGTGCCCTGCTGTAGGCCTGCAACCGCGATGTTTGTGGATGAGCGAACGAGCGAAGGAGAAAGCGCCTGTCCTTATCTTGAGGAAAGCTCACTGGAATCGCCGCCCTGTCCGCCGGCTACAAGCGACTGCCGCAAAAGTTGCATCGCCGGGCAACTTCCAGCCTTGCAAGAGCGCTCTCATTAGGCGAAGATAAAGCGAAGCCGTTTTCGCTTGGACAATGCTGCGAGGTGCAGGATGAGTGAACGAACCGTAGAACTGGATGAGCCGGTAATGGACGAGCAGAGCCAGGCATTGCAAAGTGCCGTCGAGCGGGCCGAGCGAGCGGAAGCCGAGCTTGCCAGGATGAAATCCAAGACGCCGCAGGCGAGCACCGAGAAGGTGCCGCATAAGGAGCACACGGCCGAAGCTGGAAGCTCCGGCGAACTCGATTTCGGCAGGTCGGATGCCGGTACAGCGAACGCTGACGGTCCTGAAGAGGCGGAGAGTGTTGCGCCGAAGCGCACTGGCAGCACGGCACGGCCTGATGCCAAGGGTGAGCACCTTGTCGAGCCGGGCTCGATGGACCGGACCAAGCAGCCGGCGGCGCAGTCGCCCGAGGGTCATCCCGTAGGCGAGCCGCAGACCCATGGCGTGGCGGCGCTGCGCGAGGACAGCATGATGGCACATCTGCTGGATTCGCTCGACCGCGGCGAGGATATCGGTCACTATGGCCGGCTGGTCTTCTCGATGATTGCGCGGCATTTTCTCTCGGACGACGAGGTGCTGGCGGAGCTCACCAAGGACAAGGACTTCTCCGAGGAAGAAGCGAAGCAGATGCTGGTGCAGGTTGAGGGCCGGGACTATTCGCCACCGCGCCGCGAACGCATCATGGAATGGCAGGCCGAGCAGGAGTTCTCCATCATCCCGAACCGCCATGACCCGGACTGCGGGAATGTGTACAAAAGCCTGCGTTTCCCCAAAGAGACCTACAGCCACATCGGGCATTACCAGGAAGAGAAGGCGTCCAGCTAGCCGCGCTGGCCGCGCTGGCCGCTCTGTGGAGACGCCCGGACCAATAGAATGGGAGGATGCCGTTTTTTGCCGATCCACACATCCGTTATCTCTGGCTGGTGACTGCGTCCTTGATCGCCGGGGTGATGAATGCGATGGCGGGGGGCGGCTCGTTTATCTCGTTTCCGGCGATGCTGGGTATGGGCGTGCCGCCGGTGCAGGCAAATGCGACCAACACCGTCGCGCTGTGGCCGGGGCAGTTGACGTCGCTGGCGACGCTGCGCGGCGATGTGCGCCGGGATATCCTGCCGACGGTGCTGGCGACCTGCGTTCTTGGTGGGGTCACGGGCGCGGAGGTGCTGCTGCACACCCGTCAGCGCACGTTTCTCCACCTGATTCCGTGGCTGATTCTGGTTGGGACGGTGATCTTCTGGATCTCCGGGCCGGTTTCGAAGTGGCTGCGCAAGCGGGCCGGCGAGTCTCGAGCTGAACATGAGAGAGCGATTCCGTTATGGCCGCTGGCGTTGTCGCTGTTTCCGATCACGTTTTACATCGGCTACTTCGGTGCGGGCGGCGGTTTCATGGTGATGACGGTTCTGGCGCTGTTTGGCATGGAAGAGATGCATGCGCTGAACGCGATGAAGGTCGTGGCGGCGTGCGCCTCCAACCTGTGCGCCATCTTGACCTTCATCGTGCGGGGTGCTATTGAATGGCGTTTTTGCGTGGTCAGTATGCTTTTCGCCGCGGCGGGCGGATACATCGGCGCGCGTTTCGCCAAACGTGTGAACGGGAGCGTGCTGCGGACCATCGTAGTGGTCGTGGGCTGTGTGATCGCCGGCTACTTCTTCTGGAGACAGCGTTACGGGTGAGCCTTTCAAAGCCAATCATCGACGTGATCGGCTACTGTGCGGCGGCCATGACCACGGTGTCGCTCGTGCCGCAGCTGGTCCGGGTGCTCAAGACGCGCTCGGCGGGGGATATCTCGCTGGGGATGTTCACGATTTTCACAGCGGGCGTGCTGTGCTGGTTGATCTACGGCTTGCTGGCGCATGCGATGCCGGTGTTGATCGCCAACTCCGTCACGCTGCTGCTGGCGAGCGCTATCCTGATCTGCAAGCTGTACTTCGACCGCCGGGAAAAGCACGACAAGTGACAGGCAGAACTTTGGAAGCGTTTACCGGGGAGAAGAGATGAGTCACGAAGGCGTTCGCTTTATCAGTGCCGAAGAGGCTGCCGCCGACAACGAACGTCAGCAGCGCCGGCTTACAGGCGAGGCGCTGAAGCCGGCGAAGGTGCGCGTGGACAAGACCGGCGGGACGGGTGTGACGATCGATTGGCGTGATGGCCACCAGAGCCACTGGAGCTTTCGCTGGCTACGCGAAGCCTGCCCCTGCGCGGTCTGCCACGAACCGCGTGAGGCTGAAGGACGCGCACCGGGTGTGCCGAAGCCGAAGCCCGTTTCGTTACTGCCGTTGTACGAAGCTCCGGTGAGACCGCTCGATGTAGAGCCGGTGGGCAAGTATGCGCTGCGCTTCCGCTGGAGCGATGGGCATGAGTCCGGGCTGTATTCGTGGGATTACCTGCGGAATGTGTGCGACTTCGAGGCGGGGCGGCAGCAAACGAGGTAATAGCACTCCAGGTGTATGGGATGTTGGCTATCGTTATGAGACCGTCATCCTGAGCGCAGCGAAAGACCTCTGATTTTCCTCGTGCGCCGGGACGGTCATGAGAGCCGAAAACGCTTACGTCTACATCCTCGCGAGTAGGGTAAGCGGCTTTACACCGGCGTGAACAGCGGGATCGAGCGGAGGAGGCGGGAGCATAAGCAGAAGGTACATCCGTGGTCGTTCAGCGCCCGGTACAACATTGATCAGCTCGTCTACTTCGAGCGGTTTGGGACGTTGACTGCGGCGATAGCTCGTGAGAAGTAGCTGAAGGACTGGTTGCGGATAAGAAAACTCGCGCTCTTTGTGGGAGCCAATCCGGCTTGGCGGGATCTGAGTCTGGAGTGGGGAACGCCGGTCGAGCCTTGTGGTGAACGGCAGCAGGAGGGTTTGAGATCATCCGGGCAGGTTTGCGGCGCTGCGACGGAATACGAGGTCCTTCGCTTCGCTCAGGATGACAAGGGAGATTAGCGGCTGGGCAACTCCGGTGTGGCAGCGAGCAGTTGTTGTGTGTAGGGCTCGCGCGGGTGTTCGCATACCTGCTGCCATGTGCCTTCCTCGACCAGCCGGCCGCGCTGCAGCACCGCTACACGGTGGCACAGGTAGCGCACCAGCGGCATGGAGTGCGAGATGAATAGGCAGGTCAGCCCATGACGTGCCTGCAGGTCGCGCAGCAAGTTGATGACTTGCGCCCCCACGGAAACGTCCAGCGCGCTGACGGGTTCATCGAGTACCACCAGCTCAGGCCGCAGTGCCAGCGCCCGGGCGATGTTGATGCGCTGGCGCTGGCCACCGGAGAAGGCGTGCGGGTAACGGGGCAGCGCGGAGGCGTCGAGGCCGACCTCGGCCAGCAGCGCCGTCAGACGAGCTTCCATGCCTTCGGGCGGACGTTCGCCGTGAATGCGGAAGGGTTCGGCGAGGGACTGCCGTACCGTCATGCGCGGATCGAGTGCGGCGTAGGGGTCCTGGAAGACGATGGCCAGCTTCCGCCGCAGCCGCCGCATGGCACGCGGCTGCAGGTGTAGCAGATCCAGCGTTTCGGGACGGCCCTGGGCGGTTTCAGTGCGGTAGAGCAGGCTTCCGGCGGTGGGTTCGATCAGCCGCAGCATCATGCGCGCAACGGTGCTCTTGCCGGAGCCGGATTCGCCGACCAGACCGAGCGTCTCGCCACGCCGGAGAGCGAGCGAAACATTGTCCACCACACGGCTCGCGCCGTACTCCTTCACGAGACCACGGGCCTGGAGAATGGGCTCCTCCGAAGGTTCCGGCGAGGTCGCCTGTTCGCCGGATTGTGCGTTTTTCGCGTTCACGTAACGTCAGAGTAAGGGACTTTATGAAGATCTCCGAGGCAGATGTACCGACTGAACATGCGGTGAGCTACCTGCGGCAGCTTTGCCGCCACTGGTCGCATAAATTTGCGGTCACCTTTGACGATGCGCATGGGCGAATCGAGCTGCCCGCAACGGTGTGCACGCTGGACGCGGCGGCGGCGAGCCTGCGCGTGAGGCTGGACCTGAACGCCGAAGCCGACCAGGAACGCATGGAGCATGTGGTCGCTGAACATCTTCAACGGTTCGGCTTCAAGGAACAGCTGGTCTTCGACTGGAAACGATCGGATGTTCCAGACGCACTGTCGAACTCCGCCGCGGCCCTCTGAGCATCGTCTAAGCCGTTTGACTGAAGATGAGTTGCCAGCCCGCCGCCGTTCTTTCGAAGATCTCGGTGAAGGTGCCTTCGGCGTCGCCACCGCTGCGCTTGGAGCGGGTAAGACGATATTTTCCCGTGGCGAGCGCGAAGTCAGGCCCCATTTCGCGTACTTCGACCTCGCTTTGTTCCAGCGTGCCCATCGCGTCCTTGTTCGGAAAGCTGGTGTGGTAGGCCGAGCGGATGTTGTCGAGACCGCGCACGGGCCCATTCAGGACCGCTTCCGTATCCCTGGCGTCTTTGAAGTGCGAGAGATAGGCGTCGAGATCGCCGTTGTTCCAAGCCGCTTCCTGCGCCAGGACGATCTTGGTCACATCGAGCTGTTCGCGGCTGGCGGTATAGAGCTGGTTGCCATTCTGGGCAGACGCAAAGCCAGCCGAGAAAAGAAGAGTTTGCAAGAGAAGCAGAGCGAAGCAGCGAAGCATGGTTGGGGCCTCCCACCGGGCCACACCATATGGGATGAATGGTGGTTGCCTGCAAGGCATTTAGTGGGCCGAAGAGGGGAGCGCGGTTGTGTCGTCACGCACAATCTTCCAGCCATCCGCCGTGTTCTCCAACACAAGCAGGAAATAGCCGTCCGCGTCTCCGCCACCCGCGGGCGTACGTGCCAGGTGAAAATGCCCGGTCGCGGTGGCGAAGCGGGGATCGAGCGGCTGCACCGCAAGCTGCGTGAAGCTGAGTGTGCCCATGGCCGCGCGCGTGCCGTAGTGTGCCTTGTAGCCGGCCAGCATACCCGCGTAACCGTGCTCCACCGTGCGGCCGATGAACAGGATCTCGGGCGAGTTCTTGTAGCCGGTGGCGAAGGCGTCGAGGTCGCCGCGGTTCCAGTCCCCCGCCTGTCGATCGAGCAGCGCGGTGATGGCGGAGGCGGGACTGCCGGCGGCTGTTTGAGCGGTAGTCCTGGCACGGAGGGCTCGTCCGCCCGAGCTGAGCGCCGCAAGACAGACGATGGAGGCAAAAACACGAGGCGAGCGAAGCATGCGGACTCCTGAAAGGCTTGCGCACCAGCATAAGATGGACTATGCCCACACGCCAGGTTCACGCTGTCTGCACGCATGACTGCCCGGACTCCTGCGGCGTTCTGGTCACGGTCGATGAGCTGACCGGGCGGGCGGTCAAGATCGCCGGCGATCCGGCGCACCCGGTAACGCGGGGCTTTCTTTGCGGCAAGGTGGCGCGGTACCTGGACCGGGTGTACTCGCCCCAACGGCTGCTATACCCGATGCGCCGCCGCACCGGTGTTCCAAAAGGGCCGCTGCCGCAAGGGCGCGAGGCTCAAGCGTTCGAGCGCATCTCCTGGGACGAGGCGCTGGACACCATCGCGGCGCGGCTGCAGAGCATCAGCGACGAGCACGGGCCGGAGAGCATTCTGCCCTACAGCTATGCCGGCACCATCGGGCAGCTGGGGTATGGGTCGATGGACCGACGTTTCTTTCACCGCCTGGGCGCGTCCCAGCTCGACCGCACCATCTGTGCGAGTGCCGGTGTGGCTGCGCTGAACAGCCTCTATGGCACGCGTCTGGGTACCACGCCGCAGGACTTCGCGCAGGCCGGCCTGATCATCGCGTGGGGCGCGAACATTCACGGGAACAACATTCATCTGTGGCCCTTTATCGAAGAAGCTCGGCGGAACGGGGCGAAGCTCATCGTGATCGACCCGTACCGCACGCGCACGGCGGCGCTGGCGGACGAGTGGCTGGCGGTGCGGCCGGGTACGGACGTGCTGCTGGCGCTCTCGATCATGCACGTCCTGTTCCGCGACGGGTTGGAGGACCGTGCGTACCTCCATGCCTGCACGGACGGATGGGAGGCGCTGCGGACGCATGCCCTGGGGGCAGAGCACGCACCGGCGCGCGCCGCCGAGACTACCGGCCTGGACGCGGAGGTTATCGAGCGCCTCGCGCGTGCCTACGGCGAGGCGGGAAAAGGTGGCTGTGCCCCGGCGGTCATCCGGGTGAACTATGGCATCCAGCGCAGCGAAAATGGCGGAACCGCCGCGCGTGCCGTGGCCATGCTGCCGTTGATCACCGGTTCGTGGCAGGCACGGGGTGGGGGACTGCTGCTGTCGACCTCGGGCGCGTTTCCGTTCAACTCCGCCCGGCTGCAGATGCCCGAGCTGATGCTGAAGAGTCCCCTTGGGAAACCTTCGCGGATGATCAACATGAACCGGCTCGGGTGGGCGCTGACGGAGTTGGGGCGGCAGGGCACAGAGCACAGGGCACAGGGTGCAGGGCTCTGGGGCCAGGGAGCAGGAAGTTGTGAGCAGGAGATCGGAAGTGGCGAGCAGGAAGTGGGGGTCAGGGATCAGAATGTGACCGCCGGTGGATCCTTCTTGTTGTCATCCCGCAGCGCAGCGGAGGGATCTGCTTCTCAGTCCGCCGCGGAACCTCACGTGAAGGCCCTGTTTGTATACAACTGCAACCCTGCCGCAGTCGCGCCCGACTCGAACCAGGTGCTGGCCGGAATGCGGCGCGACGATCTGTTCACCGTCGTACACGAGCAGTTCTTCACCGATACCACGGACTACGCCGATATTGTGCTGCCCGCGACCACGTTTCTGGAGCACAAGGAGGTGATGGGAGCTTACGGACACTATTTCGCGCAACTCTCCGAGCGGGCGATCGAGCCGGTTGGCGAATCTCGCCCCAATCCATGGCTGTTCGCAGAACTCGGACGTCGCATGGGTTTTGACGAAGCCGTCTTTCAGGACTCGGACGACGACCTGATCGCGCAGGCGCTCGGCAGCAGTCATCCGTGGTT
>CAXTMY010000087.1:0-9609 GCA_964245565.1 uncultured Acidobacteriaceae bacterium
AAACCGAAGCCTACTTCGGCGCCGACGACGCAGCCGCCCACGCCGCCTCCGGCCGCACGGCGCGCAATGCGGTGCTGTGGGGCGAGCCCGGCCACGCCTACGTCTACTTCATCTACGGCATGCACAGCTGCCTCAACGTCAGCTGCGAGCCTCTGGGTTCCGCCGGCTGCGTGCTGGTGCGCGCCCTCGAGCCGCTCGACGGCCTGCCGCACATGGCAGCGCTGCGCGGCCTTCCCCCCGGCGCCGTGCCCCGCCTGCTGACCGGCGGCCCCGGACGCCTCTGCCAGGCGCTCGACATCACCCGCGCCGGCATCAACGGGCTGGACCTGCTCGACCCCTCGGCCGACCTGCAGCTGGCCGACGACGGCTGGCAGCCCGGCGCAATCGAAGTAACGCCGCGCACCGGCATCCGCAAGGCCGCCGAGCGCCCGCTCCGGTTCCTGGTCGCCGGCAGCCCGTGCGTCTCCAGCCCGCGCCGGCCGGGCAAAGTCACCTGACATTCCGGCAATCGCCCCAGCCCCACATGAGCTTTCCATGAGGCCGACTCTGGCCTTCAAATTGCACCAGCCTCAGGCACAGGCCTGCATGCCCATGCTCGCCCATCTTCGAGCGGTGAAACAGGGAACGCCGTGCACAAAACCAGCGAACAGGCCCGACCGGCCGACCCCTCACCAACCCCGCCGTCTCTCGACCCCGGCGACTGGAGCAAGCTGCGCGCGCAGGCCCACCGCATGCTCGACGACATGCTCGACTACACCCGGAACCTTCGCGCCCGACCCGTCTGGCAGGTCACTCCCGACGAGGTGCGCGAGCGCTTCCGCGACGCGAGCCTCCCCGAGCAGCCCACTCCCCTGGCAGCGGTGCATCAGGAATTTATGACCTCCATCCTGCCCTACGCGGCAGCCAACGCCCACCCCGGCTTCATGGGCTGGGCGCAAGGCGGCGGAACCCCCGTCGGCATGCTCGCCGAGATGCTGGCCGCGGGTCTCAACGCCAACACCGGCGGCCGCGACCAGGCTCCGCTCGAAGTCGAGCGCCAGCTCACCGCCTGGATGCGGACCCTGTTCCATTTCCCCGCCGACGCCTCCGGCCTCTGCGTCTCCGGCACGTCCATGGCCAACTTCCTCGCCGTCATCGTCGCGCGCGATGCGCGGCTCGGCTCGGAGGTCCGCCGCACCGGCCTGGCCCAGCCGGCAAAGCAGGCGGTCCAGCCGGCAAAACTGACGGCGTATGCCTCGACCGCGGTGCACGGCAGCCTCGCCCGCGCGCTCGACCTCGCCGGGCTCGGCAGTGACGCGCTGCGTCCGGTGCCCGTCGACAACCGGTACCGCATCGACCAGGCTGCCCTGCACGACGCTATCGCGGCCGACCGGGCCGCCGGGCTCACCCCGTTCCTCGTCGTCGGCAACGCCGGAACCGTCGATACCGGCGCCATCGACGACCTCGATGCCCTGGCGCAGCTTTGCGCCGCCCAGCAGCTCTGGTTCCACGTCGACGGCGCCTTCGGCGCGCTCGCCATGCTTGCCCCCGGGCTTGCGCCGCGGCTCCGCGGCATCGAGCGAGCCGACTCCCTCGCCTTTGACTTCCACAAATGGGCGCAGGTGCCCTACGAAGCCGGTTTCCTGCTGGTGCGCGACCCGGAGCTCCATCGCCAGGCCTTCGCCCAGCCCTGCGCCTACCTCGCCCGCGAGCCGCACGGCATGGCCGCCGGCTCGCCCTGGCCCTGCGACTTCGGCCCGGAGCTCTCCCGCGGCTTTCGCGCCCTTAAAACCTGGGCCACGCTCAAAACCTACGGAACCGCCGCGCTCGGCGCCGTCGTCCGCCACTGCTGCGAGCTGGCCCGCGCGCTGGAGAGCCGCATCGCCGCCTGCCCGGAGCTCGAGCTCCTCGCCCCGGTCGAGCTCAACATTGTCTGCTTCCGCTACCGCTTCACCGCGCCGGACCACGCCGCGCCGGGCCAGCATCAGGAACACCACGACGAGCTCCTCAACCGCCTCAACCGCCGGCTCGTCCTCGAGCTCCAGCAGGCCGGCGCCGTCGCCCCGTCCACCACCGTGCTCGCGGGCCGCGTCGCCATCCGCGCCGCCTTCGTCAATCACCGCACCACCCGCGCCGACCTCGACCGCCTCGTCGCCGACACCCTCGCGGCCGGTCGGCGCCTCCAGCCTGCTCCGCCCCCTCCAGCGCCCGCCGCCGGCTGGCAGCCCTGGCTCGTGCGCGAAGCCCGCCTGGGCGAGCTGTCCACCGCGCTCGACGGCCCTGTGCCTCTCCCCATCGAACACCAGGTCGCCCTGCGCGCCGAGCGAGCGATCGTGCTCACCCAGATGGGCCGCACCCTCGAAGCCCGCATCGACCACCTCAAGGTGCTCGAGCTTGCCCCCGCGCACCTGCCCAACCTGGCCGCCCTCGGCCGCCTGCTGCTCGACACCGGTCATCGCAAGGCCGCGCAGGTCGTCTATGAAGAGGCCATCCGGCACCATCCCGGCGACCTGGTCTGCCGGGTCAACCTCGGCAGCGCGCTGCTCCACGGCGACGATCCCGCCGCCGCGCGCGTGCACTACGAGGCCGCGCTCGCCATCGACCCCGACTTCCCGCAGGCCCACGGCGGCCTCTACTACGCCCTCGAACGGCTCGGCGAGCCGGAAGCCGCCGAGCGCCATCGCCGCCGGGCCTTCGGCCAGCAGAACATCTTTACCTCCCGCTACCGCGGCGAGGCGCCGCCCATCCCGGTCCTGCTGCTGGTCGCCTCCTGCGGCGGCAACACGCCGGTCGAGAAGCTGCTCGACCCCTCCGTCTTCCAGGTCTCGGTCCTCGTCGCCGACTTCTACGACCCTCGAACGCCCCTGCCCGCGCACCGCCTCGTCGTCAACGGCATCGGCGATGTCGAGGTCGGTGACGAGGCGCTTGCCGCGGCCGAGCGTCTGCTCGCGCTCACCGGCGCCCCGGTCCTCAACCGCCCCGGCAGCGTTCGCGCCACCGGCCGCTGTCACAATGCCGAACGGCTGCGTCATGTGCCGGGCGTCCGCACCGCTGCCACCGCCCTGTTTCCGCGCGCGCTGCTGGCCGGCGAAGACGGCCCCGCGACCCTCGCCGCCCGCGGTTTCCGGTTCCCGCTCCTGCTCCGCAGCCCCGGCTTCCACATGGGCCAGCACTTCGTCCAGGTGCAGGAACCCGCGTCCCTGCCCCTCTCCCTCGCCGGCCTTGCCCAGGCAGGCCGCGCCGCAGCCGAGGTGCTCGCCATCGAATACCTCGACGCCCGCAGCCCCGACGGCGATGCCCGCAAGTACCGCGTCATGTTCGTCCATGGCCGGCTCTACCCCCTGCACCTCGCCATCGCCCGCGGCTGGAAGGTCCACTACTTCAGCGCCGACATGGCCGACAACCCGGACCATCGCGCCGAAGAAGCGCGCTTCCTCGCCGATATGCCCGCGGTCCTCGGCCCGCGGACCATGGCGGCGCTCGAGCGCATCGAGCAGGAGCTCGGCCTCGACTACGGCGGCATCGACTTCGGCCTCGACCGCGACGGCAACCTGCTGCTCTTCGAGGCCAACGCGACCATGGTCGTCGAGCAGCCCGCCGACGACCCCTGCTGGGATTACCGCCGCGCCGCCGTCGCGCGCATCCACGCGGCCGTACGCGAAATGTTTGTCACCAGCTGCCGGAGCGACGAACCGGTCAGCGCAGGCTGAGCATCTTCACGCCAGCCGGCCTGCGCGCGGCTTTTCCGCCGGGAAAAGCCGGGCCGCTACGCCGGGCGTGAAAATGCCCTCAGCAAGGCATTGTCGATCAGCCGGGTGCCGCCGACCCAGCCCGCAATCGCCAGCAAAGCCGGTCTGTCCGGCGCAAGCCCGGCGACCGTTTCGAGCGTGTCCGGGTCCGTCAGCGCGCAGTAGTCCAGGCGAAAACCCGGCTCCTGCGCCAGCACCGCCCGGGCCGTTTCCAGCAGCACCTCGGCCTCGTCCGCGCCGTGGCGCGCCTTGTCTTCCGCCGCCAGCAGCGCGCGCCGCAGCACCCGCGCCCGCGCCCGCTCCTGCTCCGACAGGTAGCGGTTGCGCGAGGAGAGCGCCAGCCCGTCCGGCTCGCGCACCGTCGGGCACACCACCAGCTCGACCGCCAGCGACAGATCGCGCGCCATCCGGCGCAGCACCGCCACCTGCGCCGCGTCCTTCTGCCCGAAGTAGGCCCGGGTCGGCATCACGATATTGAGCAGCTTGGCCACGACCGTCGCGACGCCGGTAAAGTGGCCCGGCCGCGAGGCTCCGTCCAGCCGCCGGCCGACCGGGCCTACGTCGATCGCGGTCGCGAATCCCTCCGGGTACATCTCCTCCGGCGTCGGCGCGAACACCAGCGCAACCCCCGCCTGCTCCAGCAGCGCGCAGTCGGCCTCAAACGTGCGCGGGTATTTTGAGAAGTCCTCGCTCGGCCCGAACTGCGTCGGGTTCACGAAAATAGAGGCGGCGACCGCCTCGTTGCCTGCCCGCGCCGCTGCCACCAGCGACAGGTGCCCGGCATGCAGCGCGCCCATCGTCGGCACAAATCCCACCGTGCCCGCGCCGCGGCGAAACCCGCGAACCTCCGCGACCGTGCGCGCGATCTGCATCAGCGCGCCGCTGCCGTATCGGGCTCAGCCTGTGCCGGGCTACTATCAGGCTGCGCCCGGCGGTCAGCCTGCACCGCGCCGTCCGCCGCCTGCTCCCAGCCGGCGCGCGCCTCGGCTGGCAGGTGGTAGCTTTCCTCCTCGGCAGGGAAGCGGCGTTCGCGCACATCCCCGGCATACTGCGTTACCGCCTCGCGCATCTGCCCGGCCAGGTCCGCGTAGCGCCGCACGAACTTCGCCGCCGGGGCAAAGGTCAGCGTAAGAATGTCGTGCAGCACCAGGATCTGCCCGTCGCACTCCGCGCCCGCGCCGATCCCGATCACCGGCACGTGGAGCGCCCGGGTGATCCGCGCCGCCACCTCCCGCGGCACGCCCTCCAGCACCACCAGCGCGCAGCCCGCGCCTTCCATCGCCAGCGCATCGTTCAGCAGCGCGTCCGCCGCGGCAAGCGTCCGCGCCTGCACCTTGTAGCCGCCCATCCGGTGCACGCCTTGCGGCAGCAGGCCCAGGTGCGCCACCACCGGGATCTCCGCTTCCACGAGCCGCGCGGCCAGCGCAGCCCGCGTGCCCTCGATCTTCACGGCCTCAGCCCCTGCTTCCTTCACGAAGCGCGTCGCGTTCCGCACCGCCTCGGCTTCCTCGGCATGGTACGTGCCGAACGGCATGTCGGCCACCAGCAGCGCGCGCCGCACCGCCCGGCGCACCGCCCGGGTATGGTGCAGCATCTCGTCCAGCGTCACCGGCAGCGTCGAGTCGTAGCCCAGCACGGCCATCCCGAGCGAATCGCCCACCAGCAGCAGGTCGATGCCCGCCTCGTCCACAATGCGCGCCGTCGGATAGTCGTAGGCGGTCAGCGCGGCGATCGGCTCGCCCGCGCGCTTCTTCGCTGCAAGCGACGGGAACGTGACTTTCTGTGACAGCGGCGGCGCGGCGGAGGCTTCCCGCGCATTGGAAAGGCTCATGCGTATGCTCCAGTGCTGCTCCCGAGAAGCGGGATGCAGCCTGTATCCTCTTCAAGACTAAACGAGGGTGTGCGGCCCGGGCCGAACCCCCTCAGGCAATCTCCGCCAGCGGCGCGAAGTGTTCGCGTCCATGCACCGGGGCCAGGATGCGGTCGAGCAGCATGTCGCGCTCCCGCTCGCTATGCACAAAATCAATCGCCGAGGTATCCACCACCAGCAGCCGGCTGGCCGTGTAGCGCGCGAAGAAATGCTCATACGCCTCGCACACCTGCGCCGTGTATTCCTCGCTCAACCCCTGCTCTTCTGTGATCCCCTTGCGGCGGCGGCGCTCGCTCAGCACGTGCGGGCTGGCCTGCAGGTATACCACCAAGTCGGGCTTCGGGCCCTGCACCGGATGCGCCGCATGGTACGTCCGGTACACCGCCAGTTCCGTATCCGACAGGTTCAGGAACGCGAACAGCTTGTCTTTCTCAAACAGGTAGTCGGCAACCACCGGCCCCGTCAGCCTCGCCGCCGCTTCCATCTGCGCCAGCCGCTCCCGCAGGAACCACATCTGCGTTGCCAGCGCCATCCCCGGTTCGCCTGCGTAAAACCGCGAGAGGAACGGGTTCCCCTCGGGTTCGGCGATGCAGCTTGCGCCCATCCGCTCCGCCAGCAGCTTTGCCAGCGTACTCTTGCCGGCGCGCAGCGGCCCGTCCACCGCAATGCGCAGCGGCGTCTCAGCCTTCCCCGTGCCCCAGGCAGCGCCGCGCGCTGCAGCCGGCAGCCTCTTGGCCGGCATCACGGCAGGCACCGGCCAGGCCGGAACAGCCGCGCCCGCCTGCCGTGCATCCTTCAGCGGAGAATCCAGTGGGAAAAGGTGCAACATCATCCCGTTGGATGCCTCACGGGGTCCGTTGGAGCGGCGCTTCGGCACGGGAGCCTCACTTTCTGTATACAAAATCTCAATAAAGCGAATATTAGGCGAAAGCGCGGGCAAACGAAAGTGTTTTCTTCATCACACCGACATCATGCCCGCCTTCGCGGCGGGCAGTACACTGGAGGCTTATGAATTGGGAACTGGAAGCAGCCGGTTCAGGCGTGGCGGTCGCAGCCCTGGCAGGCGGTTGGGCGCGCTCGCAATGGTGTACTTCGCAGATCTGGGGCAGGACGCTCGTGCATGGCCCCCGCCCGCGCGAGCTCGCGCTCACCTTCGACGACGGGCCCAATGACCGCTACACGCAGGAAGTGTGCGAAAAACTCGCCGATGCCGGCGTCAAGGCCACCTTCTTCTTCGTCGGCAAGTATGCGCGCCAGCTCCCCTGGCTGGTGCGGCGGGTCGCGGAGGAAGGTCACGTCATTGCCAACCACTCCATGCGGCACATCAGCCTCGGCCTCGCCTCGGCCGCCGTCATTCGCCGGGAAATCGCCGACTGCACCGCCGTGCTCGAAGACCTCACCGGGCAAAAAGTGCGCTACTTCCGCCCGCCCTACGGCAAGCGTCGGCCCGCGGTGCTGCGCATCGCCGCGGAGCTGGGCCTCAAGACCGTCATGTGGAACAGCATGGGCTTCGACTGGCGCAGCGGCCGCCCGCCCAAGCAGATCATGAAGGCCGTCGAGCGGGGCATCCGGCGCAACCGCGACGCCGGCCGCGGCTCCACCATCCTGCTCCACGACGGCGGTCCCAACGACCCGCAGACCGAACGCATCCGCACCGTCGCCGCCCTCGGCTTCCTGCTCGAGCGCGGCCATGCCGCCAACTACAGGTTTGTTACCGTGGCGGACTGGTGGCCGGTCGAAGGCGCCTGACCGCCGCTTACAATCAAGCTCAGAGGACACAGACGCCGCATGGCACACATGGTTTTTTGCTCCCGCTACAAGCAGCAGATGGAAGGGCTCGACGAGCCGCCCTTCGACAGCGACTTCGGTCACAAGATCTACAACAACGTCTCCCGCAAGGCCTGGGGCGAGTGGGTCGAGCACCAGAAAATGATCCTCAACGAGTACCGCCTCCAGCCCTGGACCCCGCAGGCCCAGGAATTCCTCGTCGAGCAGATGGAAGGCTACTTCTTCGGCGAAGGCTCCGGGCTGCCGCAGGACTACGTGCCGCCCGCCCGGTAACCCGGCCAGGCGAAAACCGGCCGCCGCTGGTGTACACTCAGGTACGGAAAGACGTCATGTCGGGACGTGGCTCAGCCTGGTAGAGCACTCGCTTGGGGTGTGAGGGGTCGGCAGTTCAAATCTGCCCGTCCCGACCAAATTCGCGGATTTCGCACCGCAGCGCCAATCCGCGCTGTATCGATCCGTATCAACCGGCATGGACCGGGTTCAGCTTCTCTCCTTCCGCTTCCCCTGCCGGAACGGCGCTTCGGCGACCGCAGCCCTACTCGTCGTCCGCCGGTTCCTTCTCCGCAACTTCCCCCGCCTTCGGCGACACCGCGCCGATCTTACGAAGGTACTTGGCATACGCACGATTTGCGTACACACGGGCATTACACTTGCGGCAACGTACAGGGTAGCGCAATAAAAGCAGCTGCCAGCGATCTTCCGGGCGCACACGGGACAACTGAAACTTGCTGGACCAGCACGTCGGGCAATGCAGCACAGGAATGGTTTCTTCGGCCAAAAGGAAAGCTCCCGCATGCCCCGGACGTCCGCGGCATGCTCAACACTATTTTAACGGGGAACAAGGCCCAGGCGCTGCGCCGGCCCTGTTTCCTCAACGCGGCGAGGAAACTATGGTTTGGGACGTGACGTTTACCTGCGACATCTGCGGCAAGAACAAGGGCGAGGCTAACCACTGGTGGATGGCCGCGCTCGGCCCCGTGCCGTGTTTTGAAGACAACGGCGGCCCTGACCCGCGCGATCAGCGCTTCACCCTCATGCGCTGGTCCGTCTCCGAGAGCCAGACCCCCGAGATGTACCACCTCTGTGGCCAGGGTTGCGCGCTCCAGGCCATGGAGCGCTTCATGACCGAGGGCACCCTTGAAGATGCCTGAGCTCCCGCTACCGCTTTTCACAAATTGGCGAGCCTGCGCTCACCCCGCCTTCATCCAAACGTCATATAAGTTTTCACCGGCAGTTTGCCGGTAAGGAGCCGCCGCTTCATGTCCTCTTCTGATACCTACAGGCTTCCATCCGTCGCCCTCCCGCAGCGCCGGGCCGACAGCCGCATCGGTGCAGGCTCCGTGGCCGACGAGGCAAGCCGCGCCGCCGAGGTGCTGCTCATCCGCGAAGCCCAGGCCGGCTCCCGCGCCGCCTTTGACGCGCTCGTGCGCCAGTACGACGGCGCCGTGCTCCGGCTCGCCCTCCGCCTCACCGGCTCCGAGCAGGATGCGCAGGATATCCACCAAGAAGCCTTTCTCAAGGCCTATCGCTACCTGCAGAACTTCCGCTTCGAGTGCTCCTTTTATACCTGGATCTATCGCATCGCCACCAACCTCTGCCTCGACCACCTGCGCCGGCGCAAGTCCCGGCGCGAAGAGCAGTCGGTCGTCGTCGATGGCCGCGGCGAGGAGATGGACCTGCTCGGCAATGTCTCCGATACCCGCTCCGGCGCCAACCCCGCGCGCGAGCTCGAACGCAAGATGCTGGGCGAGAAAATCCAGGAAGCCCTCGGCCAGCTCACCCCGCGCGAACGCATGGTTTTCGAGCTCAAACACTATCAGGGCCTCAAGCTGCGCGCCATCGGCGAGATGCTGCAAACCACCGAGGAAACCGCCAAGAACACCCTGTTCCGCGCCACCCGCAAACTGCGCCTGCGTCTCGCCGGGATGCACGGCTGACCAGCCGCGGAAAAGCGCCAGCCGTGGCACAGCGGCGGCGCATGAACAAGACCGGCCCCTTTGGAGAGCAAACCGTGAAGCAATCCCTGAACCAGACTGCGAAGCAGGGTGCAGACCAGCCCGACCCGATCACGTGCGAAGCCGCCCAGCGCGCCATCGCGCTTGCCGCCATGTCGTCGCCTGAAGACGATTGGGACATCTCCCCCCCGGAAGACTTGCTCGATGAGCGGGAGGAGAATCCCTTCCATCTCGAAGACGCCTTTCTGCCCGGTGAGCCGCTCACCCC
>CAXTMY010000088.1:0-9394 GCA_964245565.1 uncultured Acidobacteriaceae bacterium
GAGCTCCCGCCGTGGTCCGCATGCCGGCCCGCGCCACCTCCTGCAAAAAAAAACGGCGAAACCCCGCCAGCACCCGCATCTCCATCCTTCGCACGGTCGCACCGCCCGGCGTCGCCGCCTGCGCCCACTTCGGCTCAAAAGGGTTCCGCACCGCCGTCACCCCGCACGCCCGCGCCGCCCGCAGCACCGGCCGCAGCACCCGCGGAAACAGGTGCGTGTGCTTGTGCGTGTCCACGTGCGTCACCGCGAAGCCCCTCGCCTGCAGCGCCCGGATCTGCGCCGCCGCCTCGGCCTCGATCTCCCGCTCGCGCAGCCGCCCCATCTGCAGCTCCAGCGCAAACCGCCCCAGCGTCGGCCTCAGCTGCCCATCCCGTCCGAGCAGGGAAGCCACGGCAGTCTCCGGCGCCGCGGGTCGCCCATCCACCAGCACCACGTGGCATCCCACCTGCAGCCCCTCCGGCACCTGTCCCGCATCGAGCGGCAGCGCCGCCCCTGTCGCCATCGCCGTCGTCGACGACACAGCCCCGCTCCCGAACAACGCCGCGATCGCCTCATTGATACCGGCCGTGTATCCAAAATCGTCCGCGTTCACAATCAACCGGCTCATCTCGCCCGAGTGTACCAATGCGGGACAAAACGCCGGCAAGGGATGCCCGCCGGCTTCCATGCCTGCTAGAATCCGAGTTCACCGGTAAATATCTCATCCGCGGTCCGCGGGCCTGAGACGGTGCAGCGCGGTCCCCACCGGGGCCGGGCAACGGTCCGGACAGGCGTCCGGGCAAACGGTCCGGGCGGTTAGCTCAGCTGGTTAGAGCGCCTGCCTTACAAGCAGGATGTCGGGGGTTCAAGTCCCTCACCGCCCACCATCTCCACCCGCTGGAGCCTCCGGCAGCAGTTGTTTCACCCTCTTCGGACCATCTTTGCTCCGCTTCGCGCCATCTCACTGACTTGCCTGAGAGCTGCCCATGCGCCAGACCGTTCTGCTGAATGTTGTTGTTCTCGCTTTTTTTGTGCTGCTGTTCCACTCGGTCTACCGGCGGCGCCCCTCCGAGCGGCTGAGGCTCTGGATCGCCGCCTGGATGGCTGCTGTCCTCCACTTCGCCGTGCTGCTCTGGGAACCCTCGTCGGTTCGCGGCAGCCAGGCGGTCGAGGCCCTCTCCGATGTCGCGCTCATGGCCTGCGGCATCTGCTTCATCCTCTCGCTGCCGGTCATCGGCGCCACCGGCCGAAGACGCACCGCTGCGCTCGCCCTGGGCACTCCTTGCCTCATCTTCGGTTTCTGCAGCGCCTTCCATCTCCATGCCGTCAGCGTGTTTCTACTGGTCGCCCTCGCCGCCCACGGTCTTGCGCTCGTCCTGCTGTGGAGCTTCTATCGCGAACAGCTCACCGTCACCATCCCGGCGACTGCGCTCCTGCTCGCCTGTTCTGAGTGGAGCTCGGTCGAGATCGTCGCCCATCACTCCGATGACGCGCTCGGCGTCTTTCTCATGGAGCTGTTCGCGATGTACGCGCTTCTGTTCGCGCACGACTTCAAGCGCCGCTCCGCAGGCATCTGGACCACCATCGCCGGGCTCTCCGCCTGGGCCGCTGTCTTTCCCATCGGCATGCTGCTCGACCGTTACTGGCCCGCGGTCCCCATCGACCCCGAAATCTGGAATGTGCCGAAGGTCGTCGTCGCCTTCGGCATGCTCGTCACCCTGTTTGAGGAGGAGCTCATCTCCTCCCAGCGCGAACGCACCCAGTACCAGCAGCTGTTCGACGCCAACCCTCTCCCCATGTGGATCTTCGATAAGGACTCGACCCGGCTGCAGCTCGCCAACGCCGCCGCCCGGCGCGACTTCGGCTGGGGACGCGAGGATCTCGGGACCCTCACTATCAGCAACCTTGCCGCCGAAGAGCAGAGCTCGCCAGTCGGCCTGGAGGAGATGAACTGGCGCCTGGCCGCCGACTCGCCCCGCGACACCGATGCTTCCACGAACACCGGCTTCCGCGAGCAGTCCGTCAGCGCCCCCGCCATGCGCTTCCTCACCAAGTCAGGCGAGGAGCGTACCGTTGAGGTCACCCTGCAGCGCGCCAGCTTTCATGAAAAGGAGGCCCGTCTGCTCGTCGCCAAGGACATTACCGCTGAAGTCGAGGTGCGCGCCCAGCTGCTGCACCAGGCCAACCATGACCCGCTCACCGGCCTGGCCAACCGGCTCCTGCTGCAGGACAGGCTCGAGTCCGCGGTCGCCGGCGGGACCCGCTACGGCAGCAAGGCCGCCGTTCTCTGTATCGATCTCGACCGCTTCAAGCAGATCAACGACACCTACGGCCACGCCGCCGGTGACAGCTGCCTGCGCGAGGTCGGCCGCCGGCTGCAGCACCGACTTCGCAGTGTCGACACCGCCGCGCGTACCGGCGGCGAGGAGTTCATGGTCATTCTCGAGGATGTCGGCAGCTCGGAGCAGGCCGGCAAAGTGGTCAACGATCTGCTCTTTTCCCTCAGCCTGCCCCACACCTGTGACGGCCAGCGCATCCATCTGAGCGCCAGCATCGGCATCGCGCTGTTCCCGGACGACGGCCTCACCCCGTCCGAGCTGTGGAACATGGCCGACGCCGCCATGTACCGCGCCAAGCAGAGCGGCGGCAACCGTCGGCAGTTCTTTTCAGGCGTCCGCTGAAACACTCCTCGTACAGCTCTAGACCGGCCAGCGGCTGCAAGTGGTGCGTTTCCGTAAAGAAAAGCCTTGTAAAGATGCTCTCCGCGGTTCACACCACTGCGAGAAATGCTCTGAAGCGTTCTTCACCGTAAGCGGAAGCCCATGCGCGGACACTCAGCCTCGGTTTCGTTCAGGCATTGCGATAAAACTCCCTGCGATTGCCGATACGAACGACGTAGGGTGTCAGCTTTTTGTCCTCGATGCTGACGATCATTCGATAGTCGCCGACGCGGTACTTCCAAAACTCTCCCAGTTCAGAACCCTTCAGTGCCTGCCCCAAACTGCGAGGATCTTCGAGGATGGCGAGACGGCGCTGCAGAAAAGAAAGAATACGCCGGGCGATCTACGGGTCGAGCTGATCGAGATCCTTCTCCGCTCGTGGCGTCAGCTCAATCTTCCAGCCCATAACGCTTCATGACCTCTTCGAGCGGAATGGTCTTCAGTTTTCCAGCTCGAATCTCGGCCATCTGCTGCTCAGGCAGGTACAGATCTTCCATATCGTCCAGATGCTCCAGGATAGCTTCACGGGCGTAGAAGGTTTTGCTTCGTCCTGTTCTTCGAGCCAGGTCATTCAGGCGGTGCTCCACATCCGCGGGAAGTCTGATCGCGAGTATGTAGGGTTCCCCATATTGCTATACAAGTATAGCAAGCTGGACCATCGATAAAGACACTCCATTTGACTTCAAAGGAGTTCCCGCAGCCTTTTCCCCCAGCCTTCATGGAGCGCGTCAGCCCCGCACCGGTCCTCACTGCCGCCCCGTCCGCGGAGAAGCGCCGCGCATAGTACCGCAGAAACCGGTGCCGCAACAGGTGCCGAGGGTGTCTTCCTGCGCACACCTTTGTTTGACCCCATGTTGCTTCTTGGCTACACTCAGTTGGAACTCAGGGCTTGGACGCTTCGATTACAGGCAAAATGCACGAAGGTAGGGCGCAGCAAGGCTCTGCTACCCTTTGTCTCGTAATCTGGCACACCGGCTTGGCCGAAAGGGAGAAAACAGCAGTGGCTCACTCTCACTTTTGGCCGCATCACGGCAACGGCGAACCGCGCGAACGCTCGCAGCGCGGTCGCGACCGGCAACGAAAGGCGGAAGGATCTGCGTCGACGCTTTTGTATCCCTGTACCCACCTCGACGTCTTCCCGCGTGTCCAGGCAGCGTATTTTTTACCATCCGGCTCCATCGTTCGGCAAGCGGCTCCCTCTGGTTCCTTCCATGCCGCAATTCGCTGACGATCGCAAGCCCTGCAGCTTCCGGCCGGTAACCGGGACGAGACCCGTGCCGCGCGGCTTCGGGCTCTTCCTCGCTGGCTGTCGCCGGCGCTTCCAGCACAGATACATCGTTTTTCAAGGAGCACACTAAGATGGAAGGCCCAGCCGTTCAATCCGACAGGCAGGTGGGAGCAGCCCCCATGCTTGCTCAGGATCAGGCAGTCATCACGCCCACTGACATCCGAAAGATCCTCATCAAGCGCAAGTGGCTCATCCTTGCCGGGATTGTCGTCGGCCTCGCCTTCGCTGCCGTCTATATCCTCACCACCATCCCTCAGTACGAGGCGCTCGCGGTGATCGATATCAACTCCGGCAAGCAGAGCAACATCGGCATCTCGGATCTCGTCCAGGAAGAGCCGGGCGGTCTCGAGGAAAGCCTCGAGAAAACGGCGACAGAAATCGCCATCATGCAGAGCGATACCGTTTCGCTCGATGTGATCAACACGCTCAACCTCTACGGCGTTGAGCCCTTTTCGCAGGTCTTTGTGCGCAATCCGTATAAAGGCACCCTCACTCCGGAAGAACGCAAGAGCATTCTCGCGATCTTCAAGGGCTCCAGCAAGATCGCCTCCAGGCCCGGCACCGATCTCGTCGAAGTCCGCTTTCGCAACCAGAACCCGAAAGTCGCGGCCAGGGTCGCCAACGCGATCGTCGACCGCTACACCGAACGGAGCCTCCGCGTCCGCTACGAGGGCAGCACGAAGATTTCGGACTGGCTGGCCAAGCAGCTTGAAAAACTCCAGAACCAGGTCACCGAGGCCCAGGACAAGCTCTCTATCTATCAGAAGAACAACAATCTTATCGGCGTCGACCCGAACGGGGCAGGCGAGGATCTGACCCTTGACAACCTGCGCACTGCCAACGAGCAGCTCTCGGAAGCCCAGGCGGACCGCGTCGTCAAGGAGGCTCGGTATCGCATGGCGATGACCGGAAACCCGGAGCTGCTGCTTTCGGTCGCCCCCTCCACCACCCTCGCCCAGCTCCAGCAGCAGGAAGCCGCGCTGACCGTCCAGCAGGCGCAGCTCCAGTCCAAGTTCGGCCCCAACTGGCCGCGGGTCAAGGAAGTCCAGAGCTCGCTCGATCAGGTTCGCCACGACATCAATGGCGAGATCGCGAACATGCAGCGCCGCTTCCAGGTCGAATACAAGACCGCGCTCGATACGGAAAACCTGATGCGCGGCCGCCTCGACGACGCCAAGCAGCAGGCCTACCAGCAGAACCGCTCCTCGGCCGAGTACCAGATCCTCAAGCACGGCGCGGATTCGGCTTCCGATCTCTATGACGCGCTCCAGACCAGGCTCAAGGAAGCCGGCATCACCGCCGGCCTCAACGCCAACCAGATCGACGTGGTCGATCAGGCCACACCGCCTCCACGGCCTGTTTTCCCGGTCAAGCGCAATGACGCCGGCATCGGCCTCGGCTCCGGCATCGTTCTCGGCCTTGCCCTCGCCCTGTTTGCCGAAACCATCGACGACACCATCCGTACCTCCGACGACGCCGAGTCCGTCACCGGGCTGCCGGCGCTCGCCGTTATCCCGCACTTCGAGCCGGCGGAGAAGAAGGTAGTCGCCGCTCCAGGCACCCCGGCCGCCGAAGCGGAGCGGGAACGCATGTCGCGCGTTTCTCCGGACCTGATCTCCTACACCGAGCCGCAGTCCTACGTTGCCGAAGGCTTCCGCACCCTGCGCTCCTCCATCCTGCTCTCCGCCGTCGATCGCGAGCCCAAGCTGCTGCTGCTCACCAGCTCGTTCGCCACCGAGGGCAAGAGCACCTGCGCCGCCAACCTCGCCATCTCCTTCGCCCGCCGCTCGGCCCGCGTGCTGATCGTCGATACCGACCTGCGCAAGGGAACGCTGCACATGAAGTTCCGTACTTCCAACCGCTTCGGGCTTTCCACGCTTCTGGCCCGCGACGGCGAAGGCAACGCTTACGAGAATCCGCTGCCCGATCTGCCCAACCTGACCCTCGTCACCCGCGGTCCCGTCACCGTCAACCCCGGTGAGGCGCTTGCGTCGAAGTCCATGGAGCAGCTCATCCGCCAGTGGCGCGAGGATTACGACCACATCATCCTCGATACCTCACCGGTGCTCGCCGTCGCCGACACCCTCAGCATCGCGCCGCAGGTCGATACCTGCTTTATCCTCGTACGCTCCGGCGTCACCCGGAAAAAGGCGCTGCTGCGGACCCGCGAACAAATGCGCCGCGTGGGCGCCAGGATTCAGGGCATCATCGTCAACGATGTCGACCTGCGCCTAGAGAACTACTACACCTACTCCAAGCGCTACAACTACAGCTACAGCTCGAACTACGGCGCTGGCTACGGCGGAGGCATGGATGCTGAACAGTAAACTTCTGCTCACGGCGATGCTTGGTTTCTCTGCGGCCCTGGCCGGCGCAGTCGCGCAGGTCCCGGCCGCCCAGACCAGTTCTCAAACGGCTGCCCAACCCGGTTCCCAACTCGGTTCCCAGACCGCAGCCCCGTCCGCAAGCGCTCAGCCCTCGTCTGAAGCTTCCATGGACCAGATCGGCAATGCTCCGGCCATCCTCATCGGTCCGGGCGATCTGCTCAACATCACCGTTTTTGAAACGCCGGAGCTGAGCGCCTCGGCCCGTGTCACCCAGGATGGCGACATCAACCTTCCCGTGCTCGGTCCGGTGCACGTCGCCGGCCTTGACTCCCAGCAGGCTGCCTCCGCTCTCCAGGCCGCTTACCGCGACCGAGGTCTGCTGCTCGACCCGCACGTCACTGTCTCTGAGACTGAGTTTGCCTCGCAGGGCGCATCGGTCCTCGGGGAGGTTCGCTCGCCCGGCGTTTATCCCACGCTCGGCTCCCGCCGCCTGCTCGACATGATCTCACTCGCCGGCGGGGTTTCCTCTTCCTCCGGAAGGCTCGTCTCCATCGTGCATCGCGGCGACCCGCAGCACCCGGTCCAGATCGCTCTGCAACCCACCCCGGCCTCCCTCCACGCGCAGGCCAATCCCGTTATTCTCCCCGGCGATACCGTTATCGTCGCCAAGTCGGGCGTCATCTATATCATCGGCGATGTCCTGCGTCCCGGCGGCATTCTGGTCGATAACAACGAGCGGCTTACCCTCATTGAAGCGCTTGCGCTCGCCGGAGGCATGAACAAGACCGCCGCTCTCTCGCAGACCAGGCTCATTCGCAAGCTGCCGACCGGCAGAGCCGAGATCGATCTTGACCTGAAGCACGTCCTCTACGGCAAGCAGGCTGACATCCTGGTCTCCGACGGCGACATCCTGTACGTCCCCTCGAGCTTCGGCAAAACCCTGCTCTACCGCGGCATCGAAGCCTCCTTCGCCATTGCGGCAAACGAGGCGATCTATCTCCACTAAGGCATTTTCACTCCGTACGTAGAGAGACCGGCAAGGGTGAGCGTGAACTCAGCCCTGTCCACCAAAAGAGTGAAATGCTATAAACCTCCCCCCGGCCGGCGCGCCTGCATTCAGCGCGCCCATGGCGGACGCGAAAGCTACGGATGATCCAGAGCCTCACAGCAGAGCGAGTCGAGCGGCGTGTTCTCCTGCGGGATCCCAAGCCGCGACGCCTCGGCTCGCTCTTCATACCCCTGCGCCGCGCCTACGTCATCACCATGCCCGCAATCCTTATGGGCGCGGCCATCTTCTGTTGGGCCCTCGGCGACGACTTCGCCATGATCACCGGCGCGCTCGTGCTGACCGCCGTCGCCTTCTACCTGTTCTTCGATCTGCTGGGCAGGCGCGCCCCGCTTCGCGTTTCCACCATCCTCGCCGCAACCCTCGGCCTCGCCTACGGCCTCGGAACAGCCAATACCTGGTTCACCCTGCCGCGCGCCAATGAAACCCTCGGCGATTTCATGCACATCGACAACACTCACCTGGCCCATGCCATGGCCGCCGTGCTGCTTTCCAACGCGCTGCTGGTCTATCTCGGTGAGGTGATCGAAAAACCAATCTTCGGCGAAGAGTTCATCCTCCTCTTCAATTACCGATCTATTACCTTTGTCACCCTCGGCACCCTCGTTCTCGGCGCCTCCTTCGCGCATGGCTCCACCGGCTTCATGGGCGGGACGGTCGGGGATATCACCAGCGGCGACGCCGGCCACGTCGGCTATCTCGCCAGCCTTTCGGAATGGCTCTCCGGTTCGCTCCTGGCCATGGCCGTCTGTATCGCGCTCAATGTCAAGGGCAGGCTGGCCCGCAATTATGCCCGCATTCTCTGCGTCTTGCTCTTCCTCATGGTGTTTCCGCTGGGCCGCCGACAGATGATCTATGCCGTGGTTCTCGCTCTTGTCGGGCTTCGCCTCGGCCGGTACAAAGTACCCTTCTCGCCGCTCAAGAAGATCGTGCTGCTCGCGGTCCTGGGCGGCATCATCTATGTCGCCACGCTCGGCTTCTTTTTCCTCCGCGTTGCAGGCTACAGTATGCTTCGCCCCACCTTGCTGCAGCGGGTTGAGGGCGCCATCAAGCTCTTTGAGGACCACGACCTTTCCGACGTCAAAAAGCAGTTTTCCCAGAATGTGGAAGAGCGCACCTTCATCCTCGGCTGGCTGGGCGAACTCGAGGGCTACACTGAAACCATGGAAGGCGCGCATGGCCGGGACCTGATCGATAATGCTAAGCTCGCCATCCCGTCGGTGCTCTACGGCGAAAAAGACATCTTCTTTACGGAAGAGAATCTTGCCAACGAGGTCTTCGGCTCCAACTTCGGCGACCGCGCCAATTCCATTCTCACCACCGGCGCCGTCGATTTCGGCTTCTGGGGCATCCTCGTCTACCCGCTCCTGATCGTCGGCATGATACGCATCTTTTTTGAGGTGATCGCACAGTACCTGCCCGTCTTCGTCTCCTGCTTCATCATCATCGCTTCGCTCAACACCACGCTCGAGCCGGAGATCGCCACGACAGCTTTTTTCCTCATCTTTCGCAATGCCATCGTCTTCGGTTCCGTCGTCTGGTTTGTGATGTCGCTCCCCGAATTCCGTATCAACAACATGGATATCTGATGCGCCTTCGTCTCTGTACCCTCTTCGCCATCCTCGCTGCCGCTTCGCTCTTTACGCTCTCGCCCAGCCGCGCCCTGGCCCAGGATGACGGCACTTCGGTCAGCGGCTCCCTCGCCGACGACACGCCTATCTCTGGTCTAACGACTGATTTCGACCCGGATCCGACTGCCAATTTCGCCCAGGGCGAGATCCATACCGACGTTTCCGACCCCACGCACTCCCAGCTGCTGGGCTCGGCGCTCTCGCCCTCCGACTTTTCTTTCTCCGCGGCCGACGTTTCCGCCAACGTCAAAAGCGACACCCTGACCGATGCACAGTCCGCCGTCAACGCTTACGACCTTCCGGGAGGCGGCTCCCGCAACCAGGGCTTTACGCTCGGCAGCGCCTCCACGGCAACCGCGCAGCCGGCGGTGTCGTGCACGCTG
>CAXTMY010000089.1:0-9278 GCA_964245565.1 uncultured Acidobacteriaceae bacterium
CCCCAGCACCAGCCCCAGCGAAAGCGAACATGCCACCACGGAGACCGCGACCAGCAGCGAGATACGCGCGCCATACACAATGCGCGAGAACGTATCCCGGCCCAGTTCATCGGTGCCGAAAAAATGTGCGGCGCTCGGCGGTGCCAGCCGATGATTCAGGTCGATGGCTGCAGGCGCGTGCGTGGCAATCTCTGGAGCGAAGAGCGCCAGTACGCAGAACAGCCCCACCAGCAGCAGCCCGATGACGGCCAGCGGCTGCCGTCGAAACGCATTCGAGAGGGTGCGACCGCGCCGCGCCGCGACAGACTGGACCGGCGGAGTATCGGGAGCAAGAGCGCTGGGAGCGGGGGCCTGCATTTCTATCCATTATGCAGGCAGCTGCTATCGAGCCGCCGATCGAACTTCCGCCGACTGCCGCCAATGGTGGCACAAGGCCGGTCACCTCGGGTGGAAGCACAACCGGTCATCTGCCCGCTTACCTCAGAACTCGTCCTCCTGCAAAAACAAAAGGCTTCGCATGATCGCGAAGCCTTTGCTCTTACGCCGAAGGCGTATCCGCCCGTCCGGCAAGGACCTATTCGACGAAGTCCAGCTTTGCCGCCTGCGGGATGATTCCGCGCTCGTGCCCCATGGCCAGAAGCTTTTCGATCGCCGCGCGCCCATCCTTGCCGTAGTCCAGGGTCCGCTCGTTCACATACATCCCCACGAACTTGTCGGCCATTCGCGGGTCGAGGTCGCGCGCGAACTGCATGGCGTACTCCAGTGCCGGTTCACGATGGTCCAGGCCATGCTGGATCGAGTCCTTGAGCGCCTTGGTTGTCACCCGCATCGCTTCCGGGCCCAGCGAGCGCTTGATCGCGTTGCCGCCCAGCGGCAGCGGCATGCCAGTCTGCTCACGCCACCACACGCCCAGGTCGATGATCTTGTTCAGTCCATTGCTGCCGTAGGTCAGCTGCCCTTCATGGATGATCAGCCCGGCCTGGTACTTACCCGCCAGCACCTGGGGGATGATCTGGTCGAACGGAACCACCTCTGTCTCAATCTCCGGCGCAAACAGCTTGAGAGTGAGATAGGCCGTGGTCAGCGTGCCGGGCACCGCGATCTTGAGCTTCTTGACTTCATCGATCGTGTGCCGGTGGGGCGCGATGATCATGGGCCCGTAGTTCTCCCCGACGGAGCCGCCGCAGGCCATCAGGGCGTAGTTCTCCTGGATGTACGGGTAGGCGTGGAACGAGATCGCCGTCACGTCGTAAAAGGCCTCGTGCATGGCCTTGTGGTTCAGCGTCTCGATGTCGCAGAGCACGTGTGAAAACTTGTAGCCGGGCACGCGCACCTTGTTGGTGGCAAGCCCGTAGAACATAAATGCATCGTCGGAATCGGGGCTGTGCGCAATGGAAATCTGGCGCACACTTCCCGGCGTGTCGACCCTGGGAATCACTGGGGTAGCACTCACTTGGCTTGTTCCTTTCCTTGCGGGCATCCTCTGTGCGCCCGTTGTTCAACTCTCAGCAATCATCCGCCGTCCGCGATGCATCGCAAGGCTGGTCAGGTGTAGCTCCAGAATACGCTTGGGCGGCAATTACGCGGGCAGCCTGCCGTCGGTCCGGTCAAAGCGTTTTGTGCGGGCAAGGCCTGCCGCAACCATCGCTGCCAGTACCACCTTCAGCGCGTCGCCGCCTGCAAACGGCAGCACGCCCAGCCGAAACGCGGCCGCCGCGCTCGCATGCGTCATCATGGCCAGCCAGCTTGCGCCGCTCACCAGGATCAGGGCGCTGCCCGCGGCTGCCGCTCCAAGAGCGCGCAGAAAACCGCCGCGCCTGCCGTAGAGAAAGCCGGTTACCGCGGCGACCACCGGGTACGAGAGTAGATAACCCGCGCTCGCGGCAAGCGGCAGCAGCCCGCCGAAACCCGGTACAAATACCGGCAGCCCCGCCACACCTTCGAGCAGGTAAGCCGCCATCGCCGCGGCGCCCAGGGCCGGGCCGAGCAGCAGACCCACCACCAGCACGCCGAACGGCTGCATGGTCATCGGCACCGGCGTCCAAGGCAGCGGCACGGCCACCTGTGCGCAGAGCGCCACGAACAGCGACCCCAGCAGGACAGCCGCTGCACGGCCCCATGTTGTCGCTAAAAAGGCGGTCGCAAAGCCGCCCTGCGATGCCAGGCCCGGCCGTTCCGCAGCCTGCGTTGACGTCTGGTCCAGAGTTCTATTCATCACCGGTCGCGCTCCTTCGCTCTCCACCACTGTGTCGCTACTCTTCGTCGACATCCTGTTCCAGTTCTGCCTCGGGCCGCGGCTCTCGCAGCAGCAGGCTCCCACTCCCACTCGGCCGCCTGGTGCCGTGCCGCCACACCACGCGCAGCACCCCCCAGCATGCCAGCAGCAGCACAAGAAAGCTTGCGGCGAAAACGAAGACGAGTAGACGCATGCCCGGGCGAACCAACAGAATAGCAAAGCTCTCCGGAACCAGTCGCCTGGGAAGCGGTCGCCTGCCGTTCCGGGTCCATCCCGCAATCGCATGGTCAACAACACGCATCCAAATCTGCGGTTAAAGGGAGTCAATCAAGCATGGCTACACCCATCAAGTTCGGAACCTCGGGCTGGCGCGCGATCGTCGCCGAGGAGTTCACCCTCGCCAACATCCGCCGCGCCATCACCGGTATCGCCCAGTTTGTTGCAAAGCAGCCCGGCAGCAGCCACACCGTCCTGGTGGGCCGCGACCCGCGCTTCCTGGGCGAAACCTTCGTCGCCGAGGCCGCTGCTATTCTTTCGGCCAACGGCGTCACGCCGCGCATCATTCCGCAGCCCGCGCCCACCCCGGCCATCGCCTACGCTGTTCGCCAGCAAAAGGTCTCCGGCGCCATCAACTTCACCGCTTCGCACAATCCGCCGGAGTACAACGGCATCAAGTTTTCAACCCCCGATGGCGCCCCCGCACTGCCTGACACCACAAAGCAGATCGAGGCGAACATTGAGGCGCTCGGGGAAGCGGTCGTGCCCGCTGCACCCGCCGGCAAGTACGAAGAGACCGACATCAAAGACAGCTATCTCAAGCGCATCGCCGAGCTGGTCGACTTCGGCGTCATCCAGAAGTCGGGCCTCAAGGTCGTCTTCGACCCGTTCTGGGGTGCGGCGCGCGGTTACAGCTGCCATATCCTTCGCGAGCATGGCGTCTCTGTCGAAGTTGTCCACGACTATCGGGACGTCCTCTTCGGCGGCCACGCGCCGGAGCCTGACGGCGAGCTGCTGGACACCTGCCGCGCCAAAATGAAGGAGACCGGCGCGGCCATCGGCATTGCCACCGACGGCGACGCCGACCGGTTCGGCATTGTCGATGCCGATGGAACGTACATCCAGCCCAACTACATCGTCGCCCTCCTGTTTGAATACCTGATGGAGACGCGCGGCTGGAACAACGGCGTCGCCAAGTCCGTCGCCACGACCAACCTGATCAACGCCATTGCCGAAAAGCACAATGTGCCGCTGTACGAGACACCGGTCGGGTTCAAGTACATCGGTGAGCTCATCAACGCGGACAAGATCGCCATTGGAGGCGAAGAAAGCGCCGGCCTCACGATCCGCGGCCACGTGCCCGAGAAGGATGGCGTTCTGGCCGGACTGCTGGTGACGGAGATGGTCGCCCGCCGCGGTAAGGACTTAAGTACCCAGCTCAACGAGCTATTTGCCAAAGTAGGTTCCTTCTACCCACATCGGGAGAACTTCCGCTTGACCCCCGAGGTCAAGGACAAGTTCACTCAAAAGGTGAAGGGTGATCCGACCGAGCTTGCGGGCCGGAAGGTCGCGAACATCGTGCGGACCGATGGGCTCAAGCTGATCCTCGAGGACGGCTCCTGGGTCTGCTATCGCTTATCCGGAACCGAGCCCGTCGTGCGCGTCTATACCGAAGTGCGCAGGCAGGAAGACTCGGCGAAGTTCAGCGAAGCGGCGAAGGCCTGGGTCATGCAGTAGAAACGCGGCAGGGGAGAGAGCAGCAATGGCGGGGCAGGGGAACAATCCGGTGCGGCAGGCGACCGTCTCGATCTTTCGCGGCCGCCGCATCGCCACGGCGCTCGCCCTCTTGCTTGCGCTTGTTTTCGGCTGGCACGCCTTCTTCGGACAGAACGGCATTACGGCGTATGCCCAGAAGCGCAGCGAAGACCGCGACCTGAAAAATCAGATCCAGAAGCTGACCGACGAAAATGCCAAGCTCCAGGACCATGTCGACCATCTTCAGACGGATCCCGACACGATCGAGATGGTCGCCCGCCAGCGCCTCCACTACACCCGCTCCGGCGAGGTAATCTACACGCTCAACAACCAGCCGGCGCAAAGTGGCAGCCGAGGCGATGCAGCGCACTCCGCAACTCATTAAGCGGGCTGCGAAGCTGGTGTGCCTGGGGCTTGGCGCGCTCCCGTGTTTTGCCCTCGCCCAGGCGCCGGCCGCTGTTCCGGACACGCAGCAACAGCTCATTCTTGACCTGACGAACAACGAGCGCGCGGCCCAAAGTCTTCCGCCGCTCACCTGGAGCCCGGCGCTGGCCAGGGCGGCTGCGCTCCATGCGCAGGCCATCGCGCAGGCCAACAACCTTACCCACCAGCTACCGGGCGAGCCGGACCTCACGACCCGCGCCGCCCAGGCCGGCGCTCACTTCCAGGCGATCGCTGAGAACATCGCCTACGGCTTTTCCGCGCCATCGATCGAGCGCCAGTGGATGCAGTCGGCGCCGCACCGCGCCAATATCCTCGACCCCCGGATGAACTCCATCGGCATCGCCCTGGTCCACGCCGACGGCACGCTCTGGGCCGTCGAAGACTTCAGCGCCGGTGAGCCGGAACGTTCGCCGTCGCAGATCGAGCAAACCGTGGCGAGCCGGCTTGCGGCCATGGGCCTGCAGATCTCTCCCGCCGATAGCGAGGAGCAGGTTGCTGCCCAGGCCGCGTGCCCCCAGTTCGAAGGCAACGCGGGCGCGCATGCCCGGTTTGTCGTCCGCTGGGAGAGCTCAGACCTCAGCACCCTCCCTCAACCGCTGGCAGACGCCATCGCCAGCCACCAGTACACCCGCGCCGCTGTCGCCGCCTGCCCGCCCACCAATCCCCGCAATGCCGGCTTTACCGCCTACCGCGTCGCCGTTCTGCTTTTTTGAGTCCTGGGTCCGGCCGGACATGGAACTGATTTACGCCCGTCAATAAGATGGACACCGCGTTACCCGCCGCGCCTGAGCCGCGCTACGCTTAAAGAGAATGCGAGGTCCGCATGCCGGCTGTTGATGAAGGTTTTGAAAGCCAGATCCGCTCCGCCGCGCCCGCGGCTTCAGATATTCACGATCGTCAATGGATTTACGTTCCCTATGACCAGCTGACCGACGCCACCGGTCCGCTCGCCGAACGCGCGCCTCACGAGACCGGGATCGTCATGCTGGAGGCGCTCGCGAAAGCCCACCGCCGCCAGTACCACAAGAAAAAGCTGGTCCTTATCCTGGCTAGCCAGCGGCACTTCGCGCTCGAGCAGGCAGAGCGCGGCGTCAAGGTCATCTATCAGTTCACCCCCGGCATCTTTGCCGACGGCCTGGCTGACGCAAGCGACCGGTACAAGCTGCCGCCGCTGACCATGATGGAACCCGCGGAGCGCGAGATGCGCCTCGATATAGAAGACGCGATCAGACGCGGCATCAGGATCGAGCGCGTGCCCAACACCACCTGGCTGTCGAGGAACGAAGATTTCGACCGGGTGTACGGCGAGCCTTTCGGCGAGCCCGTCGGTAAGCACCACCTGATGGACCGCTTCTATCGCCGCATGCGCGAGCAGACCGGCTACCTGATGCGCAACGGCAAGCCCGAAGGCGGCCAGTTCTCCTTCGATGCTGAAAACCGCAAGCCCTACCGCGGACAGCCGGCCGTGCCCACTCGTCCGCAGTACGTCCCGGACGCCATTACCAGGGAGGCCATCGCGCTCGTCGAGCGCGAGTTTCCCGATCATTTCGGCTCAACGGCGGGCTGGCAGCTCCCCCTGGCGCTTGGCGAGATTGAAGACGCCTGGGCCTGGACCCTGCGGAACCTGCTCCCGGTCTTCGGCCCGTTTGAAGATGCGATGCAGACCCTGGAGCCGGATATGTTTCACAGCCGCATGTCCGCCTTCCTCAACATCAGCCGCCTGCTCCCGCGCCGTGTCGTTACCGATGTCGTTAACGCGGCAGGGAAGGGCCTCATCCCGTTGGCCAGTGCCGAGGGTTTTATTCGCCAGATCCTCGGCTGGCGCGAGTTCATGCGCCACATCCATCGCGTCACCGACGGCTACCGCAACGTAACGACGGCCGCAGAGAAACAAGCAAGCCGCAAAACAGGCAACGCGAACAAGCGGGCGAATGCGCCACTCGCAGTGCGCGAAGACCAGGGCGCGCGCCCATCCGCGCTCGATGCAGCCCTTCCACTCCCGGCGGTGTACTGGGGCGTACCCTCCGGCCTCAACTGCCTCGACACCGTCGTCCGTCAGGTTGTCGGCGAAGGCTGGTCTCACCACATCACCCGCCTCATGGTCCTCTCCAATTTCGCTACGCTCGCCGGCTACTCTCCGCGCGAGCTTACTGACTGGTTCTGGATCGGCTACATCGACGCCTATGACTGGGTTGTCGAGCCCAATGTCCTCGGCATGGGCACTTTCGGCGACGGGGGCATCACCGCCACCAAGCCCTATGTCTCAGGGGCCGCCTACATCAACCGCATGAGCGATTACTGTAGCCGCTGCCGTTACAATCCAAAAATCGCTCTCGGCGACAATGCCTGCCCGTTTACCGCGCTTTACTGGAGCTTCCTTGAGAAACACGAGCCGCTGCTCGGCCGCAACCCCCGCATGAGCATGCCGTACAGCACGCTGCGCAAAAAATCTCCGCAGGAGCGCGCGGCGCTCCGGCAGTATGCCCAGCGCTGCGTGGAAGATCTCGCCAAGGTCACCTATGACAAGCTCCCCGGCTGATGGTCGCTGGAGCGCTATAAGAAGCGAAAGCGCTATAAACTGTCGAGGATGCCACTCGAACCGCTCCAGCCCGTCACCCTGCAGGGCCGGCATGTCACGCTTCTTCCGCTCGCGCCCGATCACCACGACGCGCTGAGCGATGCCGTCCGCGACGGCGAGCTCTGGAAGCTCTGGTACACCTCCGCGCCTGCTCCTGAGGCCATGCGTTTTGAAATCGAGCGGCGCCTCGCTCTTGAGGCCGAGCACTCCATGCTGCCATTTACTGTCATTGACACCGCGACAGACCAGCCGGTCGGCATGACCACGTACATGCATATCGATCTCCCGAACCGCCGCCTTGAGATCGGCTCCACCTGGTACGCCGCCCGCGCGCAGCGCACCGCACTTAATACTGAAGCCAAGCTGCTCCTGCTGGGGCATGCCTTTGACCGGCTCGGCTGTACTGCCGTCGAGCTCCGCACCCACTTTCTGAATCACCAGAGCCGCCGTGCCATTGAGCGACTCGGCGCTAAACTCGACGGTATCCTGCGCAGCCACTCCATCGCAGCGAACGGTACGCTGCGCGATACCTGTGTTTACAGCATCATCGCTTCTGAATGGCCCACCATACGCGCGCACCTCACCTGGCTCCTTGAGCAGCCCCGAGACAGCCTTTCCGTAAAGCGGTAAAGCGGCTGGAGACAGCGAAACGGCTCTGTGAACAGGAAGGAATCACGGCAGCAAAGCTGCGGTGCATGAAACAAGAGTCGCCGGACTTTCAACCCGCAGTAGAAACCAGGGCATGCTGCATCCAATCGCACTACACTAGAACGCTGGGCCGGCATACCGGCAGAAAGGTACCGGCAAGCACCGTGGAGAAAGACATCGTCATTGTGGGAGCAGGCCTGGCCGGCTTGCGCTGCGCCCAGCTCCTGCAGCAGGCCGGCTTTGACACCCTTCTGCTCGAAGCAGCGGACGCACCCGGCGGCCGTGTGCGCACCGATGTCGTCGACGGCTTTCGACTCGACCGGGGTTTCCAGGTCCTGCTGACCGGGTACCCTGAGACCAAGGCAGCGCTGAGCTATCGCGCTCTCAAGCTGCGACGCTTCACCCCCGGAGCGCTGGTCTGGCACGGCGGTCGCTTTCACCGCTTTTCTGACCCCTGGCGCGAACCCGTGAATGCCGCAAAGTTCCTCTTTGACGACGTGGTCACCTTGGGCGACAAGTGGCGCATCGCCCGGCTTCGCGCACGCGTCAGTCGCGGCGAGCTGGCTTCCCTGTTCCAGCGGCCCGACCAGAGCACCCACACCTTTCTGCGCCGATTCGGCTTTTCTCCCAAAATGATCGACCGCTTCTTTTCCCCATTCTTCGGAGGAGTTTTTCTTGAGGGTGAACTGCAGACCTCGGCACGCTACTTCGAGTTCCTCTTTCGCATGTTCGCGGGCGGCTCGACCGCGGTTCCGGCGGAAGGCATGGAGCGCATCCCGCAGCAAATGGCTGCTCGCCTGGAGCCCGGTACCCTTGAGCTCAACACCCGGGTCACGCAGGTAAAGCGCAACCAGCAGCGCTTTACCGTCACGACCGCAGGCGGCAGCGCCATTGAGGCCAAGCAGCTTGTGTTTGCCGTAGCCGAACACGCGCTGAAGCCGCTGCTCGCCGACCTGCTGCCCCACACCCGCGCCCAGGCGCGCGAGCAGCGCCAGTGGAACTGTACGACGACGCTTTACTACACTGCGCCGAATTCTCCCATTGCCGGACCCATCCTCGCGCTCAACGGCGAAGGCCCCGACGGCGGCCCCATCAACAACCTCGCCGTCATGAGCCAGGTCTCCAGGCGCTACGCGCCGAAAGGCCAGGAGCTCATCGCCGTGAGTGTGATCGGCTATGCGCCTTTCGACGACAGATCGATGGAATGGCTGGATCAGGCGGTGCGCGAACATGCCGAGCGCTGGTTCGGAGCGCCGGTCGTCCAGACCTGGCAGCTTGTCGCCGGCTACCCCATTCACCAGGCTTTGCCGCTGGCCCGCACCACGCAGTGGGAGTCGAGCGCCACCCGCGTGACGGACAACGTTTACAGCTGCTCTGACGCCCAGGAAACCCCCTCCCTGCAGGGCGCGCTCGCCTCCGGCCGTCGCGCCGCCGAAGCCATCCTCGCCCAGCGCGGCGCACTCGGTGGATGAGCCGGTTACTTTGTTGTTTTGACGCCGCCTCTCCCCTTTGGTAAAACAAAGAGGTCAGGCGCAACGCGGTTTCATCCGGCGCTTTCGCACAATACTCCTCAGTAGCTCAATGGCAGAGCATTCGGCTGTTAACCGAAGGGTTGTAGGT
>CAXTMY010000090.1:0-9267 GCA_964245565.1 uncultured Acidobacteriaceae bacterium
GTTAACCACCGTTACGCTGAGGTTTGCTCCCAGCGCCTGATCGCCAGCCGTCAACTGAAAGGTGAGCTGGGTCGCACTGACAAATGCCGTGGTTCTTGCCGAGCCGTTTACTTGCACCGTGACTCCGGTAACGAAGTTTGTGCCTGTGACGGTGACCGTTGTTGGTGTGGTGGTGCCGGCGACGACCGTGGTTGGATTCAGTGCCGTGATCGACGGCGTTGGATTGCTCACCGGCAGGGTGACTGCTATCGAAGTGCCGCCGCCCGGTGCCGGATTTGCTGCACTGATCGAATGCATTGCCGCCGTCGCGAGATCAGCAGCTGTCAGCACAGCCGTGAGCTGCGTGCCGCTGACAAATGTGGTCTGCCGGGCGCTGCCGTCCACTTGCACCGACGTTGCGCTCACGAAACCAGTTCCGGTGATGGTGACCGAAGCCGAAGCCGAGCCGGCAGTCAACGCACTCGGTGAAATCTGCGCTATGGCCGGCAGGGGATTGTTGATCTGCAGGCTGGTCGAACTAAGTGAAACGCTGCTGCCGGTGTTACTCGCCGCAATAGATGCAGTCCCCGCCGTCGTCAATTGATTGGTCGGAACGACAGCGGTGACCTGTGTGCTGCTCACGTAAGTCGTCGGATCCGGTATGCCAGCCACTTCGATAGCTGTAGAAGCTGTAAAGCCCGTTCCGGTAACCGTGACCGTCGTTGTCGCGGCCCCGGCGAGTACGGAATCAGGAGAAATGGAAGTGATGGTCGGCTGCGCCGACGGCGGAGGGGACGACGATCCGGAGTTTCCGGTGGAGCAACCCGCGAGAAAGCACGACACAAAGACGCAGGTTCCTGCGATCCAGCCACCCACTCTGCTTGACATTGAACGCATTCTAGGACGCATGAAAAGAGTGTGCAACCGGTTTTCGGTAAGGTGGCTCGATCCGAGTAACTGCAAGCTTCTTCGCTGAATGCAAACCTCTGCGAATCTGAGTGTCTTTAGAGAAACGCGAGTCTTCGCGCTCACTTTGTCTTCGGGCCAACGGGCGCCAGCGGCGTTGGATACACCTGCATCCCGAAGCGGAAAGTTGGGCACTTACAATAGCCGTCCAGGTGCGAAAGTACCGAATCGGGCCTTGAAGCTGGAGCTCTTCTGCATCCTGCATAGTGAATACAGGCCCGTACTTCGAAACGATCTCCGCAGTGGCTCCCGTCTTCGGCCGGACGCCCAAGTGTAGGTTGTTCTTGCGTCTGTCCGTCTTCGCAATACCGTGGAATAGAAGTAGTCCGTGACTCTATCCGGCCGGATCACCGCGTCTTCCCTATTGGAGTTGATTCCTTCGCGCGTGTGCCGCGAAAACACTTCTGGCAGCGCTCCCAAGGTTTGAATCCACGCACGTAGAAGCCCCATAGAAACCGATAGCGCGTGGTCTCGGCACCGTATCCCGACACGGTGAGTTGCATAGAAACATTCTAGGCAGTGGAAGGCGGTCGTCTGTCCCACATTAGTGGAGTTACCTCAGGTCAGATCGGCACCTGAGCTCAGGCGTCGCGCTGACGATGGGAGCCAAACGGGTAGCCATCGCCAAAAAACGGGTAGCCATGGTAAATGGTACCCAGGTTTTCGATGGCTACCCGTTTTGGCTACCTGTTAACGTTGAAAATCGGCATAACGGAGACATTCGAAGGCTCACGCTGGCTCACAACGGGAGCCGTCGAACCCGCACAAACGCTATTAAGCGCTTTTCAGGCATTTTGGAAAGTTCTGAAGAGGATTGGTGGGCAGTGAGGGACTCGAACCCCCGACATCCTGCTTGTAAGGCAGGCGCTCTAACCAACTGAGCTAACCGCCCCACCACGGGCGACAGGGTCAATTGTACGGGAAGCCCGGGCAATCGCAAGCCGCGCACAGGGGAAGAAAACCGCGTCTCACTCGTGTGCTGGCTGCGTCCAGCGCAGGAGGCCGCGACGGTGGTAAACCAATGGATCGATGTGCATGCCCACTTCTACCCGCCGGAGACGGAGGAACAGCGCACCGCCCGCTGGCAGGCGATGAAAGAAAGCTGCTGGCTGACCGCCGAGCCGCCGCGCTGGGATCCTGAAAGCACGCTGGCCTACATGGATCGCACCGGCATCGCCATGCAGATGCTCAGCAGTATCCCCAAGAAGCTGGACGCCTTGCGCTCCTCCAACGAATACGCGGCCTCGCTGGTGCGTAAGCACCCCTCGCGGTTCGGTCTGCTGGCCGCGCTGCCTACCGACGACCCGGAAGCTGCGCTTGAAGAGATAGAGCGGGGCTATGGTGCTCTGCAGGCGGATGGCTTCGCCGTGACCTGCCGGTACAACGGCGTGTACCTCAGCGAACCGCGCCTGGACCGGGTGTGGGCGGAGTTGGACCGGCGCCATGCTGTGGTGTTCGCGCATCCGGATGCCTACGCGCCGGGCGTGATGGGCCGCCCGAGCGCGCTGATGGAGGTGGCCTTCGAGACGGCTCGTACCTTCGCCGACATGCTGTATGCGAGCACCTTTCGCCGCTTTCCGAATATCCGGTTCGTTATTGCCCATTGCGGCGGTGCCTTGCCGGCGCTTTCGGGCAGGCTGCTCCTGCTGGGCAACGAGAACTGGGTGCCAAACCCCAATAAGGTGACCCATTCCGAGATGCAGGCCTACCTGCGCGGGCTGTTTCTGGACACCGCGGCAACCTGTCCGACGACGCTGGGTGCGGCGCTCGCGATGACGAGCTATGAGCAGCTTGTGTATGGATCGGATTGTGGCGTGCCTTGCACAACGGATGCGACGATGAATGCAAACCTCTCCGCGCTGTTGAGCTATGCCGGCCTGAGCCGTGAACAGGTGGAGACCATCGGGCGCAACGCCCTGCAACTCTTTCCTGCTGCGGCGGAACGGCTGAGACAAGGAAATGACCGAAGCTGAGCGGAGAACGGATCAGAGCCGTGCGGAGGACGATCGTGAGAACAGCGCTCAGTTTTGCCCTGGTAGGTTTTGTTGCGGGCATCGCGGTAGCGCTCGCACTGACGGCGATTGGAAACCAGCGGCCGATTCCTGAGTACGAACTGCACATCCTTTGGCCATCGACGGCTCTTGGACTGGATTTCTCGGGCTGGTCGGACGGCAATAGCTGGGACTTTCTGCGCCTGCTTGCGGTGTTCCTGGGAAATGGGGTTGTGTACGCGTCTGTTGCGGGTGCGTTTGGTGCTTTGGTTGACTTTCTCCACGATAAGTGAGGCACGGTGCACCTCGACGCGGCTGTGACGGCGTCAGCACAAGTTAATCGAGCAGGTCTCGCGTTCGCAGTTCGCGCAGGATGATCTCGACGGACCGATCCAGAGGTTCACAGCCCGATACACGCAGGGTTGCGTTCGCTTGCGAGGGCAGGACGTAGAGATCGGCCATCGGCCTTACGGCGGCTTCGTATTGTTCGCGTACGGACTGCTCGGTGCGGCCACGTTCCCGCATGTCGCGATGGATGCGCCGGACGAGGCATACCTCGTGCGGCGCATGCACATAGACCGAGACGCTGTACAAGCTGCAGAGCTCCGCAAAGTGCAGCGCCAGAATGCCTTCGACGATGATGAAGCGTGCAGGCGCGACCTCGACGAATGTGTTCGGTACACGGGCGTGCGTGCGGAAGTCGTAGACCGGGCGTTGAATGATATGACCCTTCGAGAGACTGCGAATGTGCTCGATGAAGAGCTCGCTTTCGAGCGCGTCGGGGTGGTCGAAGTTTCGCTGATGGCGAGTGTCGAGAGGGAACTGCGAGAGGTCGCGGTAGTAGAGATCTAGGGGAAAGAGCGTGGCTTTGAGTTGCGAGGCGAGTTCGCGGGCTAATGTTGTCTTGCCGGAACCGGAGCAGCCTGCGATGCCGATGAGGATCGGGATTTGCGGGAGGCTGAGTTTTTCGGGCGCGCTCACGGCTTTAGTTTACGGGGTTGCACGGTTTGATCTCCGGAGGCATTGCCGGCTGGACCCCACCCTTTGCGGTGAAGCTGCAAAGGGTGGGGCACCCGGTCTTTGCTACCTTTACATTTCGGCTGCCAGCTGTGGGATTAGCGCTTCTAACAAGCCTGTAAATTGCTTCTCCGTGCGGGCGCCTATCTCCATCACCTCTTCGTGATGGATGGTGCGGTCGGAGACGCCGGCGGCCATGTTGGTGACCAGCGAGAGGCCCAGCACATCGAGCCCCATGTGGCGTGCGACGATGACCTCGTGCACGGTGCTCATGCCGACCAGATCGGCACCCATTGTGCGGAAGGCGCGGATCTCGGCGGGTGTCTCGAAGCTGGGTCCGAGCACGGCTAGATAAACACCTTCGGGGAGCGGGATGCCTTGCTTTGCGGCTTCCTTCTGTGCGAGTTTGCGGAGCGTTGGTGAGTAGGCCGCGGACATATCGAAGAAGCGCAGGCCGGTGCCTTCGCGTGTGGCAAACCTGGGCTCGTTGGGTCCGAGCGCGGCGTTGGTGCCGGTGAGATTGATATGGTCGCTGATGGCTACGAGTGTGCCTTCGGCATAGCTTGTGTTGATGCCGCCGGCGGCGTTGGTCAGGACCAATCCTTTGCAGCCGAGCTGCGCCAGCACACGCGTGGGGAAGGTGACCTCGGCCATGCTGTAGCCTTCGTACGCGTGCGCGCGGCCAGCCATCACGGCGACCTCAGTGCCGGCGACGGTGCCGAGGAGCAGCCTACCCGCATGACCCTCGACCGTAGACAACGGCCAGCCGGGAATCTCGGCATACGGGAGCGTTGTGGCGTTCTCGACCTGCGAGGCGAAGTTGCCGAGACCGGAACCAAGCACGATGCCGAGTGTGGGCTGTCCCGCATGACGTGAGCGAATGAACTCAGTGGCTGCGGAGACTCTTGCGTACTGATCGAATGAAGGCGCCAACGGGATCTCTCAAAAAGTGAAACGAGTGTATCGCCCTACAGCGGTGTTTGTTTGAAGTCCTGCCGCTTCTCCGGGCCTTTGAAGGGCAGCGGAATATCCGAGGAGCGCAGGTGCAGATCGCGTTGCGGGAAGGGCAGTTCGATGCCGGCCTCGGTGAAGCGGCGGAAGAGATCGAAGTAGAGGTCGGAACGCAGGGTGGCACTGACGTGAGCCTTGTTCATGGTCCAGACGCGCAGGGACAAATTGAGGCTGTTGTCGCCGTAGTCCGTAAAGATCACATCGGCGGGTGGCTGCGAGAGCACATCCGGGTGCGCGATAGCGGCTTGGAGCAGAATTGTGCGGACCTTGTCGGGGTCGGAGTTATAGCCGACGCCAACGGGAACGGAGATGCGCACGGTTGGATCGTTGGCCGTCCAGTTCGTGATGGGATTATTGATGAAGTTGGAGTTGGGCACGATGATGACGACGTTGTCATTGGTGCGCACCCAGGTGGAGCGCGCGGCGATGCGAACGACATCGCCTTGTGTGCCGTCGGTTTCGATACGGTCGCCCATGCGGATCGGCTGCTCGATGAGCAGGATCAAGCCGGCGACGAAGTTCGACACGACATTCTGCAGACCGAGGCCAACGCCGACGCCGATCGCGCCGCCGAAGACGACAAGCGAGTTCAGGTTCAGGCCGAGTGATTGCAGCCCCACGAACAGGCCGCCGAGAAACAGCAGGTACGTGGCGAAGCGGCCAAAGGCAAAGCGCGCGGACTCCGACATGCTGATGTGTCGCAGCATGCGCATGACGAGAAGCCGCTGCACAAGCTTGGAGACCAGGATCAGCGCGGTGAGGAAGATGACCGCTTTCAGCAGGAAGATGGGCGTGATCGCCACGCCGCCGATCTTCACGATTTGGAAGAGGAGAGCACGCCGGGTCTCGGCGCCGAAGAAGCTCAGCAGCGTGGGCAGAAAGAGAAAATTGAGGGCAGTGTTCACTATGGGTGTGACGGTCAAAGTCGCTTCAGGGTATCAGTTTGCACGGCCTTACCTGATCAGCATGCTGACGATGCTGGCACTCATCAGATTGGCCATGGTGCCCGCGAGCATGGCGCGCAGGCCCAGCTTGGCAAGCTCGTTGCGGCGGTTGGGGATGAGCGCGCCGATGCCGCCGATCTGCATCCCTACCGAGCCGAGGTTCGCAAAGCCGCAGAGGGCAAAGGTCGCGATGGCCAGCGTGCGCGGCGAGACCTGTCCGGCTGCGGCCATTTTGCCGAGCTCGGTGTAGGCGATGAACTCGTTCAACACCGCGCGTGTGCCGATCAGGTTGCCGACTTTGCTGGCCTCGGCCCAGGGAATGCCGATCAGCCACGCAACCGGCGCGCAGAGCGTGCCCAGCGCGTTGCCGAGCGAGTGTGGAAACGGGATGTGTCCATGCGCCCACAGCACGTCCGAGATGCCGAGCATCATGGCGTTGATCAGGCCGACGATGGCCAGAAAACTGATCAGCATGATGGCGACGTTGAACGCCAGTGCACCGCCGTCGATGGTGCCGCGTGCGATGGAGCCGATGAGGTTTTCGTTCTTGTGCGCCTCTTCTTCTGGAATATGCACGGTGCCGAGCGTAGCGGGGACCTCGGTTTCGGGTACCAGCATTTTGGCGACGAGGATGGTGCCTGGCGCGGTCATGATCACGGCCGAAAGCAGGTCCTGCGCGTGGATGCCGAAGGCGATATACGCCGCCATGATGCCGCCGGAGACGTGCGCCATGCCGGAGGTCATGATCGTCATCAACTCTGAACGCGTGGCGCCGTCGAGAAAGGGGCGGATGGTGAGCGGAGCCTCGGTCTGGCCCATGAAGATGGAAGCGGCAACGTTGGTGGACTCTGCACCGCTGGTGCCCATCGTGCGCTGCATGATCCAGGCAACGCCCCGAATCACGCGCTGCATGACGCCGAGGTGATAGAGCATTGCAAACAGAGCGGACACGAAAATAATCGTCGGCAGGACCGCAAAGGCAAGCACCTGCAGCGGACTCGAGGGATCGCCGAGCTTGCCGAAGACCATCGTGGAGCCATCGGCCGAGTGGCCGAGCAGCGAAGTGATGGCAGCGGCACCCACGTGCAGCACGGTCTGGCCGAAGGTCCACTTCAGCACCAGAAAGGCAAACAAAATCTGCAGGCTCAAGCCCCAGGCCACCGTGCGCCAGCGGATGGCGCGGCGATTCGTGGAGAGAGCGTAGGCGACGCCAAGCAGGACAGCAAGTCCGAGCAGACCGGTAAAACGAGCCAATGGCGGGTGCTCCGGGGAAGAGTTACGGCGAGTGTACCGGAGATGGGCTCAGGCCGCGAAGCATGGGGGCGTGTCAGCGACCGGAGAGCGCCACGCTGACCGGCAGATCGCGCGGCGGAAAGCACGAAGCGGCATTACAGGCCTGATAGTGCAGCGAACCGGTGAGCATGGCATCCCCCTTGGTGGCGACGATCTGTACCCGCACACGAAACTCGCCTTCATAGGTGCTCAGGGTTTCGCCGGCGCCGGTGGTCAGGCGCAACGGCGTGCCTTCCGGATATCTATCGCTGACCACCCGGTAGTTCGGCGAGGGGCTGAGCTTCAGCGCGGTCGGGATCAGCGTCTCGTCATGCGGCGTGTGCGAGTTAATGTGGAAGCCGGGCGCGACGTGGAAGCGCAGTTCGACCCAGTCGGGCCTGTTGGCGGTGACGGAAATTGCCTCGGCGTCGACACTGACGCGCTGCGCCGGTGCGGTTTTATTGCCGGAGAGATCGCCCCATTGGATCTCCTGGCCGCCAGCCCTCGTTGCGAAAGTCGACGCCAGGCACGCGGCCGCGCAAAGGAGCAGCAGGGCTGTGCAGGAGGCATTCCGGGCGTTCACTCGCCCCCCGCCGCAATGGTCTCCTGGATCTCGGCCTCCATCTGGTCCTTGGTCGGAGCGCCGGCCGCAATTAAGACGACCTTGCCCGTTTTATCCACGTAGAATGTTTCGGGCAGGTAGTCGACCCCACCGTAGGATTTGGTGACCTTTTCGTTCGGCATCAGGATGGGATAGCTCACGCCGATTTTTCTGGCCGCGCCCGCAATGTCCTCGCGCGTGGCGCCGTCGTCCTCCGCGAGCCCGAGCACAACCAGCCCCTGGGACTTGTACTTGGTGGAAAACTCCTGAAACCAGGGCATTTCCAGCTTGCATGGGCCACACCAGGTGGCCCAGAAGTTCACCACCACGGGATGCCCTTTGTAATCGCTTAGCGAAACCTTCTTGCCGCTGGTATCCGTTAGCGCGAAAGAGGGTGCGGGTTTGCCCTTTAGCTCTGCCCCTTCCGTATCGGGTGGGGCTTCTGCTTGTGCGCTTCCGTTGGCGGGAATCAGGTTGATGTGAGCCCCCTGCATGGCGGCGCGACGGGTCCTCAGATTATGAACCCCTGCCCAGAACAGCGCAACAATTACCACCAACATCGCCGCCAGGACTCCGAATCTGCGCGCCACGGGGTGCTCCTTCTGTGGCGCGGAGACGGTTGCGCCAACTTCAGTTTAGCGCTCCCGTCCGCGCCGGACGGCCGCGCTCTGCTAGCATCCCCTCGGTGACCTCCGGATGAGTGCGAATCGCAGCGTAGGGCAGACGGGACCGGGCGAGCGCGCCGCCGGGTTGGTGCGGATCGAGGCTGCCGCCCTGGAACTGTTGGCGCAGCGGCTCGAAGGCCCTGGGCAGCAGCTTTTCGAGCGTGCCGTCGATCGGCTGGCGAAGGCCGTTGAGCAGGGCCAACGCATTGCTCTCTGCGGCATTGGGAAAAGCGGGCTGGTCGCGCGCAAGATTGCCGCGACGCTTGTTTCGCTTGGCGTCCCGGCTCTGTTCTTGCACCCGGCCGAGGCATTGCACGGAGATCTCGGGCTTCTGCGCGGTGGCGATGTCCTGCTGGCGCTCTCGTATTCAGGCGAGACGGAGGAGTTGCTGCGGCTGCTGCCGATTCTGGCGCGGATGAATGTCCCGGTGCTCAGCTTTTGCGGCTGCCCGGGTTCGACGCTGGCGCGCGGGAGCGAGCTGGTGCTGGATGTCAGCGTGGACCGCGAGGCCTGCACGCACCAGCTGGCGCCGACGGCCTCCACCACCGCGCTGCTGGCGCTGGGTGATGCGCTGGCTATCGAGTTGAGCCAGCGGCTTGGGTTTGCGCCACAGGAGTTTGCCGAACTGCACCCGGGCGGTCAGCTGGGGCGGCGGCTTACGCCCGTGCGGGAGTTGATGCACACCGGCGAGGCCGTGCCGGTGGTGTCGCCGGACGCCGCGCTGCCTGAGATTATGCACGAGATGAGCGCCAAACGGCTTGGGATGACGACGGTGCAGCGTGATGGAGAGCTGCTGGGGGTGCTCTCGGACGGTGATCTGC
>CAXTMY010000091.1:0-9200 GCA_964245565.1 uncultured Acidobacteriaceae bacterium
CCAAAACACCCCGCTCCCGCTCGCTCAGGAGATACCTTCTTCAACAAGCTCCTAGAGCATTTTCCCTCTTGGTGTAGAGATCCTAGTTCACGCTCCAGTGGCTTTTCCCGGCGGAAAAGCCACGCGCATATGTGCTGGTCCATCTACATGTGGAGGGAAAATGCTCTAGCCCCGGTGCTCGTCCGCCTGCAGTTCCGCCAGCACCTCCGCGCTGTGGTGCGCCGGGTCGACGCCGGTCCATACTTTCACGATCTTGCCCTCGGGGTTAATCAGGAATGTGTTGCGCTTGGCCATCTTCATCACGCCGTAGTTCGCGAGCGAGCCGTACTCGGCGACGACTTTCTTGTCGGTATCGCTCAAGAGGTGAAACGCGAGGCCGTCCTTTGCGCAGAACTCCTTGTGGCTGTCGACCGAGTCGACGCTCACCCCGACGATCACCGCGTTCATCCGGTCGTACTTGGCGGCGTCCTGCTGAAAATTATGCGCCTCGATCGTGCAGCCGCTGGTCATGTCCTTGGGATAGAAGTACAGCACGACCCACTTGCCGTGGAAGCTCGACAGGCTGGTCGGTTTGTTTTCCTGCGACGGCAGGGTAAAGTTCGGCGCCATCTGCCCGGCCGTCGGCATGGAGTCGGTATCGGCAGCGGCAGCAGGCCGCGCGGCAATGGCGCTGGCACCGGCATAGCCGAGCCCGGTGAGCAGAACGAGGGATGCAACGGCAAGGGAGAGCTTCGGCATTCGGGTGATCCTCCGGAAAGCATTCCGAAGCGCCGCGGGGGCGGGCGAGCTTCGTTCCAAACGATTATGGGCGCTTCACTCCCACGATCGCAATGCCTGCCGCATCGGCGCGCGCCACCAGCGCTGCGCGGTCAAACAGCAGCGTGCGTCCGGCTTCAATGGCGAGGCACCCCGCACCGGCCTGCGCCATCCCTTCGATCGTCGCTACGCCGATGACCGGGACATCGAAACGCAGGTCCTGCTTCGGCTTGGCGACCTTGACCACGGTAAGGCTGCGAGCGAGCGTTGACGCCGCGCCCTGGAGCGAACCCATCAGCGCGCCCGCGCGCGCAATCGTCGCGTCGGTTCCCTCCATTGCCTCGACCGCGACGCAGGCGCCGCTTGCCACCACGACCGTCTGCCCGATGTCGAAGCCGGCGATGCCCTCGGCCACCGAGCGCCCGTACGCGATATCGTCCTGCTCTTCCGGCGACGGCGCGCGCGCGGTTAAAGCGCCGGCAGGCGCCAGCATCGGCTCCAGGAACGCGGTGGACGCTACCAGCTCGATGCCCTCATCGCCCAGAACCCTGGCGATCGCGCCCAGCAGCATGTCGGTGTTCCTGGTGCGCAGCGAAAGCAGCAGCTTGGCCAGGCGCCAGTCCGGACGGATGCTTGAGAAGATCTGCTTGTGCCGCACCTGCCCTGCCATCACGGCGCGGCGCACGCCGGCCTGCTGGAACGTCGTGATGAGCCGCGACAGCTCGCCGAGCGAAAGCCAGTGCACCGTGATGCCGGCGTCCGCCGCGGCGCGCGCGTCCATCTCCGCGTCAGTCTCCTCACGGATCGCCGCGACTACGACCGAAAGGCCGTGCGCCCGCGCCGCATCGAGCAGCAGGAACGGGAACCGGCCGTTACCGGCGATCAGACCGAGCTTGTCCGAGTCTGTCATATGCCTGCATAGCCTACTTCAGGATGCCGCGCTGGGAGGACTCGATGAACGCGAGCAGGTACGCGACATCCTCGGTCGGCGCGCCCTCGGTCCGCAGCCGCTCGACCGCCTGGCTTGTGTTGAGTTTGCCTGCCAGCAGCAGTCGGAACGCATTCTGGAGAGCGCGCAGGCGCGCGGCGCCAAAGCCTCGGCGTGACAAGCCAACCTTGTTGATGCTGTAGGCATGCGTCTCGCGTTTGGCCGAGGTGAGCGAGAACGGCAGCACATCCTGCGTGATGGTGGTGCCGCCGCCCACGTAACTGTAACGGCCGATGCGACAAAACTGGTGCACCGGGCACAGCGCGCCGACCGAGGCGTAGTCCTCTACCGTGACGTGGCCGGCCAGGGTCGCCGCATTGGCCAGGATGCAGCCGTCGCCGATCACCGAGTCATGCCCGATGTGCACGTAGGCCATGATGAGGCAGCCCGATCCGATGCGCGTGGTGCCGCCGCCGCCGGCGGTGCCGCGCGAAATCGTCACATACTCGCGAATGTCGTTGTCGTCTCCAAGGACGAGCGCCGTCGGCTCGCCCCTGTACTTCAGGTCCTGCGGAGGCACGCCGATCGCCGCGAACGCTGCGAAGCGGTTGCGGTCGCCCGCGCGCAGATGCCCGTCCAACACCACGTGCGAGGTAAGCGCGCACCCTTCGCCGAGCACCACGTTGGGCCCGATGGTGCAGAACGGCCCGACAACGCAGGATGCCGGAACGATGGCGCCATCGGCGACGATCGCGGTTGGATGAATGCTCACTCGGTCGTCACCGCCAGCGATTCGCGCGGCACCGGCGCGTCTTGAAGGGTCGATGCCGGGACCGGCGCGCCGGGGCGCGGCGCAAGCGTGGGCGCGCCTTCGCCGCCTTCGCGCTTCACCAGCTGGCAGGTCACCGTCGCCTCGCACACCAGCTTGCCATCGACACGGATGGTGCCCTCGAGCCGCACGGCGCGCGAGCGCAGATTCAGGATCTTCGCTTCAATCTCCAGCACATCGCCTGGGGTTACGGGCCGGCGGAAGCGCGCGCGCTCCACGCCGGTGAACAGCATCAGGGTGTCGCCGGGGCGCTCGTATTCGAGCAGGATAAGCAGGCCGCCGGCCTGCGCGATCGCCTCCACCTGCAGCACGCCGGGCATGATGGGGTAGCCGGGAAAATGGCCCTCGAAAAAACCTTCGTTGATGGTCACGCACTTCCGCGCGAGGATGCGCTGCTTGGGCTCCACCTCGAGCACGCGGTCGATGAGCAGGAACGGATAGCGGTGCGGCAGCAGCGCCATGATGGCCGCGATGTCATGCAGGCCTGCGGGCTTGGGGGCGTTCGGTTCGTTCTCGGGCGTCGTCATAGCGTTCCGCCCGATTATAAAGCGCTCACTTGCTGCCCATCGCCGCGGCTTCTGCCGCCCGGTCCGCGGTGGGCGGATGCGTGTCCATCCACCACACCACGAAGCGGTTCGGCGCGGGATCCTCAAGCCAAGCGCGGCCCAGGCGATTGAAGTCCTCGACCTCAACCTGGGCGGCGTTGGGCAGCAGACGTATCAGCAGCGTCTGCCCGTACACATCCGCCTGGTGCTCTATCCTGCGGCTGAAGGCGTTGGACGCCGGCTCGGACAGGAAAGTGAAGGCGGTCGCAAGCAGTAGCAGCAAGGGCAGCGCCGCCCAGTCCGAGATATCTCTAATGTGCCAGCGGCCGCCGTGCCGCCGCGCGAGCCCCTGGTACACGCGGGCCAGCAGTGCCAGCAGAACCAGCGTGAGCGCCATCGAGAACAGAATGCCTTTCCAGATATGCCCCAGCACATAATGGCCCTGCTCATGCGCGTAGATCGCGAGTATTTCGTCTGGCGGAACCTTCGCAAGCGTCGTGTCCCACACCACAATCCGCTTCGAGCTGCCGATGCCGGTCACATACGCGTTCATGCCCGTTAAGCGGCGGCTCGCGTCTTCCACAAACATCCGGTTCGCCGGGATGCGCAGACCGCCCATGCGCGCGACCTGCTGCAGCCGCGCGACCAGCGCCGGGTTCTTCGCGGCCAGCGGCGTGAAGTGGTTGAACAGCGGGTCGATCGCGATGGGGCTGAGGTAGACGCCGAGGATGACGACCGGCTGCAGCAGCGCCCAGAACCACAGCCACCACAGCCGCGGGCTGTGCCGCAGCAGCGCGAACAGCACGGTGAGCACGAGGGTGCCGAGCAGCAGCGTGCCCACCTCCGCGGCCAGCCAGTCCACCCACCAGCCGCCCCAGTGCTCGACCGAGAGCCCGAAGCGGACCGAGACAGTGTGCGCGACGATCGCGCCCGGCAGGGCAATGGCTGTGAGGATGAGCAGCCAAGCGGGCGAGACCAGCAGCCCCGCCAGCCAGGGCCGCGATGCGAACGGACCGCCGCCGCGGCGCATCGTCGCGAGCCGCGCCCGCTCCGCGATGGCCGCGCCCACGCGCCAGCGCAGCAGCATGCCGAGCACCAGGAGCTGCCACGCGGTCCCGCCGAAGTAGAGCGCGACGCGCAGGTGCTCAAGCGCCCGCGCCTGCACCAGCAGCGCCGGAGGCAGGGTGTACGCGGGGATCGCGGCCGCCAGGCAGCAGAAGCTCATGCCCTCCAGCATATGCGAGGCCGCCGGCTGCTGCGATCCGGCGGCTGCGAGCCGCATAGTGCGATACTGTGGCGATGCACCGCCTCTGCAAGCCGTTCCAGCGAGTCCGGCGAGCGCTTGCCCCGGCGCTCACTGCCGCAGCCCTGCTGCTGCCCGCGGCGCGGCCCGCGCGCGCCTACTCCGTCCTGACGCATGAGCAGCTCATCGACCTGACCTGGCAACGGTCTATCGAGCCGCTGCTGCAGGCGCGCTACCCGGGCATTACGCCGGCCGAGCTCGAAAATGCGCGCGCCTACGCCTACGGCGGCTGCGTCATCCAGGACATCGGCTACTATCCCTTCGGCGACGTGTTCCTCTCCGAGCTGACGCATTACGTACGGTCCGGCGATTTCGTGGTCAATCTCTTCCGCGACGCGCAAAACGTCGACGAGCTGGCCTTCGCCATCGGCGCGCTTTCGCATTATTACGGCGACTCCACCGGCCACTCCGAGGCCACCAACCTTGCCGTCCCTGTCGAGTTCCCGAAGCTGCGCGCCCGGTACGGCCAGTCCGTTTCCTATGGAGAAGGCGAGCACGCGCACGTGCAGACAGAGTTTGCCTTCGACATCGATGAAGTGGCGCACCACCGCCTCGCGCCCGTCCACTACCTGCGCCACGTCGGGCTCAAGGTCCCGGTCGAGCAGCTTTCGCTCGCGCTCTACCAGACCTACGGGCTCAACTCGCACTTCACCGGCGCCCACCTGAACCACATCAACATCCGCGGCTACCGCTTCGCGGTGCACAGCTTTCTGCCGCGTATCGCCTACGCGGTGACGCTGCTGCACCGGGGCAGCGAGCCGCCCGATACCCCTACGCCGGAGCTGGCTTCGCTGCAGGGCGAAGTCGACACGATTGCGCGGGAGAACGACTGGGCCAGATACCGCAGAACGGCAGGCCCGGGCACGTACCTGCTCGCCGGCCTGATCCGGGTGCTGCCGAAGTTCGGCTCGCTCAAGCTTGTTTCCATCAAGGGCCCCACGCCTGAGACTGAAAACGACTATATCGCCAGCGTCAACGGCTCGGTGAGCCGGCTGGCCGCAGCGCTGGCCCGCTTCGGCCGCCCGCACCAGGGGCTCGCGAACCTCGATCTCGACACCGGCCTGCCGACCAGGCCCGGCGGCTACCGGCTCACCGATGCCACCTATGCCGAGCTGCTGGGCCGCATCACGAAGCATCCGAGCGAGACCATTCCGCCGGGCCTGCGCACCGATGTGCTCCGCTACTATGCTGACCCGAACGCGCCGATCACCACCCGGGACAACCCCAGGGCCTGGGCAGCGGTACAGCGCGAGCTGGCGGTGCTAACGACCATGCCGGTCAGCAACGAGCCGGTCGCGCCGGAGACCAGGTGACCGCGGGCGCGGGCACCTGCCGCGTCGGTCTATTCCTGTCAGTCGAGCCCCGTCAGTCCAGCATGGTCAGTCGAGCCTGGTCAGGTAAGCCGCGCCTTCTTCCGGCTGCAGGCCGGCTTCAATCGCCTGCGCCTGCTGCTTGTCGTCCCCGGCCGGGCGAATCCGCACCCAGTGCCCGGTCGGCCCGGTGAATTCGATCACATTCGCCTGCGCGTACTCGCGCTGCAATTGCTTCTGCAGCGACAGTGCCTTGTGCTCGTCCTTGAACGCGCCGATCTGTACGCACCAGCGGCCGCCCTCGCCGATCGGCTTCGGCGCGGCGAACACTTCAATCTGCACGGTCGCGGTTCCCGGCGCCCACACCCCGATGGCCTTGGCCGAGGCAAGTGAAAGATCGAGCACGCGCCCGGGCACAAACGGCCCGCGGTCGGTGACCCGCATTACCGAGCTCTGGCCGGTGCGCAGGTTGGTAACGCGCAGCAGCGAGCCCAGCGGCAGCTCGCGGTGCGCGGCAGAGAGCATGTTCTGATCGTAGATTTCGCCGTTGGCGCCGCGATGCCGGTCATACGGCGGCCCATACCAGCTGGCGACGCCGGTCTGCGTCCAGATCGGCTGGTGCGTCTGGACAAACGCGAGGTCGGCGGCGGAGTCAGCCGCTGTAGCGGTGGCAGAACCCATGCTTGCGGCAGGAGCAGTGACTGCCCCGCCTGCTCCCGAAGGCGGAAACGTCTCATATGGCGGGGGCGGCCCACCGGGTGCGTACGCCGGCGCGGGCGGTGGCGGCGGCGGCACGTACGCGGCCTGCTGCCGGTGTCCGCAGCCGACGGAGGCCAGCATCAGCAAGGCCGCAAGCGGCAGGGTCGCAAACACCGGCGCGAGCCCCCGCGCAACAGCGCCCCGGACGCGCAGCCCGCGGTTCATCTTTCCGCGCCGGATGTCTGTCGGGAATCCGGCGAACGGCGCGGCTCCAGCGCATCCGCCAGCCGGCGAAGACCCGCGGCAATATCCCGCGACGCGACCTGCGCCTCACTTCGTACCTCCGGCACGATTCGGTCATTCACATAGCGGATGACGCGCCTGAACTGCCGCTCCGCTTCCACGGCTGCGCTGCTTCCATGGCTGCGCCGCCAAGGTTCACCTGCCCACCGCTGCTCGCTCATGTGCTTCCCTCTGCTTCAGTATTCGCATCTGCCCTTAATAGCGCAATTCAAATGATGCGTTTGGCCGGCGAAGTGTGTCCAATCCGGTAACCTGGGCTGAACTGCGGGTGAACGGATGCCGATAGAGGGTGAGCGATAGATATTTCGCCGTAAATAATCGAGAACTGTAGAAAAAAGAGAATTGAGGGCGTTTGTTGAAGAAATTTTTCGCTTGCGGCTTTCTGCTGCTGAGCTCTACCTTTTTTGCGACCGCTGCGGCGGCTTCTGCGCAACGAGTCGCCGATGCGAGCGCGAGTCCTGGCGCGACTGCGAATCCACCCGAAACAGCTCTGCCCGACGCGCCCACGGCACAGCAGGCGCCTCCGCAAGACACCACCACACCGCGGGGGCATGTCGTTGTGCCCGGAACTCGCCCGTCGACCCCGCAGGCCATTCAAAAGCGCAAGTGGTCGCCTGTCGTGGAGCCCGGCGAAAAAATCCCTCCCATGCTGGTACGCGACAAGCTGATGTTTCCTGTGCATGAGGAGGGGCGCTGGACCACGCTGGTGCCGATCCTCTACGAGGGCGGATACGGACTGCTGGCCAACTCAGACCCGGAATACGGCACGGACAGCAAAGCGTTCGGGGAGCGCGTGGGCGCGACAGCCGCGCGCCAGGCGATGGCCCGCACACTCTCGGATGGACTTCTGCCCATCGTCTTCCACGAGGACCCGCGCTACTTTCGCATGGCCTATGGATCCTACAAAGATCGCGCAGAACACGCGATCCGGAGGATCGTGATTACCCAGACCGACGCGGGCGCGTACACGTTCAACTTTTCCGGCGTGCTGGGCAACGGTATCGCGGCCGCTCTGACGCAGACGTACTATCCCTCGGCGAGCATTCGCCCGGAGGTCCCGCTCAAGACCTGGGGTCTGTCGCTGGCGGCACTGGGCGGAGGTAATCTTTTTGAGGAGTTCTGGCCGGACCTCAAGCAGAAGCTTTTCCATCTCTCGCAGTAAAGCATTTGCAGCCATGCGGCTCCCGGCACCAGTGAGGATGCGGGAGCGGTTCGCACGGTTCCGCTCAACCTGCTTTAAACACCATTCAGATCCGAACTGCCTCCGTTCGCTCGGGAGACGTACTGCTTTTAGGGAATGAGACTGTATCGTTTGTGGAGGGCGCCGCATGTCGCATGCAGCCTTTCGACGCAGAGGGAACCGGAGCGTGACCTGCTCCTCTCCGTCGCGTCACTGGTCGCAGCCTGTCCTCGATGGGCGGCATGCATCCTACACCGTTGGGTTCAAAGGCCCAGCAGCCCGCAGTTCCGAATTTCAGGAGTGTCTTGCCACCATGCCGAAAGCCTACAAGTACGCCGAACGCACACTGACTCTCGCCGCCCAGGGCGCGTGGACGGTCTTCGAGAAGCTGAACAGCATCAAGCCGAATGCCTCGTTTACGCCCAAGTGGTCCGACAAGCCGCTGCTCAAGAGCTACCAGAAAGAGAAGCCTCCCCTCGGCTGGCCGCGTACGACGGATTCGCTGTGTCCCAAGTGCGTTCCTGAGATCCGCCAGCAGATCGTCGACGGCAAGCTTCCGCATGAGATTCTGCTGAACGAGAAGGTCGGCGAAATCAAGGCGCAGATCATCGAGCGCGACGGCAAGATCCTGATGGTGAAGGACTGTCCAAAGCACGGCCACTTTGAAGATGTGATGTCGATCGACACCGCCTTTTTCCGTCACCTCGAAGAGGTGTTCCCGGGCCGCGACATCAAGGCGCACAACGATGAGGGCCTGCACAATCACGGAACATCGACCGTGACGCACGGACGCGGCTCGGTGCTGACCATCGACCTGACCAACCGCTGCAACATGATGTGCGACCCCTGTTTCATGGACGCGAACCAGGTCGGCTTCGTCCACGAGCTCACGTGGGACGAGATCAAGACGATGCTGGACAACGCGATCACCATCAAGCCGCGTCGCCAGATGTCGGTCCAGTTTTCGGGTGGCGAGCCGACGCTGTCGCCCTACTTCCTTGACGCGGTCGCCTATGCCCGCAAGGTTGGTTACAACTCCGTGCAGGCTGCAACGAACGGCATCGAGTTCGCGAAGTCGAAGGAGCTGTGCCGTGCTGCCGCCGAGGCCGGTCTGCGCTATGCCTACCTGCAGTTCGACGGCATTGGCAACGCTGCCAACTCGCACCGCAAGGTCGGCAACCTGTTCGATGTGAAGCTCCAGGCCATCCACAACCTGCACGAAGCCGGTGTCGATATCGTCCCGGTGACGACGATCATCAACGGCATCAACAACGAGCAGGTGGGCCGCATCATCCAGTTCGCGCTCGATAACCCGAAGCGCATCAACTTCATCTCGTTCCAGCCGGT
>CAXTMY010000092.1:0-9012 GCA_964245565.1 uncultured Acidobacteriaceae bacterium
ACGCGCCCCGCAGACCCACCACCACGAACAGCCACCCCAACAGCGCCAAACCCCACACCGCCCAACCGAGCAGCGCCCGCAGAACCAGGTGCGCCCGCAGCCGCAGGCCCGTCCGGAGCAGGAGCAGCGCGCCCAGCCCGCGCCCCAGCAACGCGCGCCCGCCCCGCAGCAGCGCGCGCCCCAGCCACAGCAGCGCGAGGCTGCGCCGCAGCAGCGGCCTGCCCCGCAACAGCAGCACCAGCAGCCCAGGCCGCAGGAACACCCCGCTCCCCACGCCACCGGCGACAACCACGGACACTGATCCGTCCTGCACCCGGAACGCAAAAAAGCGGAAGCCCGCAGGCTTCCGCTTTCTGCACTCCGCGCTCTGCCTATAGCTCCATCGAGTGCCCCTGCACCAGCGCCTTCGCCTTCTCGATAAACTCCACCACCGGCATCGACCCGCCGTCGCCCTTGCCCCGCGTCCGCACGCTCACCGCCGCCGTCTCCGCTTCCTTGTCGCCCATCACCAGCACATAAGGAACCTTCTGCATCGTCAGCTCGCGGATCTTCGCATTCATCTTCTCGTTGCGCGCGTCCAGTTCCACCCGCAGCCCAGCCATTTCAAGCTGCGCCTTCACTTCCTGCGCGTAGGCGTGGTGCCGCTCCGAGATCGGCACCAGCCCCACCTGCACCGGCGCCAGCCATAGCGGAAACGCCCCGGCATAGTGCTCGATCAGCACCCCGAAGAACCGCTCCACGCTCCCGAACAGCGCCCGGTGCACCATCACCGGCTGGTGCCGCTCGCCATCCTCGCCCACATACTCCAGCTCAAACCGCGCCGGCAGGTTGAAGTCGAACTGCACCGTCGACAACTGCCACAGCCGCCCCAGCACATCCACCAGCTTGATGTCGATCTTCGGCCCGTAAAACGCAGCCTCGCCCGGCATCGTCCGGTACGCAATGCCCTTGCGATCGAGCGCCCGCTGGAGCGCGCCCGTCGCCAGCGCCCAGTTCTCGTCCGACCCGGCCCAGCTCGCGCGCTCCTTGGGGTCCCACGTCGAAAGCTCCACCTGGAACTCCGCAAACCCGAACGTCGTCAGCACCTGCTCTGCAAAGTCGATGCACGCCACCACCTCGTCCTCGATCTGCTCCGGCGTACAGAAGATATGCGCGTCATCCTGCGTAAACCCGCGCACCCGCAGCAGCCCGTGCATCGTCCCCGAGCGCTCATACCGGTACACATTGCCCAGCTCCGCATACCGCACCGGCAGGTCGCGATAACTTTTCGGCGTGTTCTTGTAAATCAGGATGTGAAAGGGGCAGTTCATCGGCTTCATGCGGTAATCCGCATCGTCCAGTTCCATCGGCGTAAACATATTCGCCGCGTAGAACCCCTCGTGCCCGCTCGTCTGCCACAGGTTCACCTTCGCCACGTGCGGCGTGTACACCAGTTCGTAACCGCGACGGATACACTCTTCCTTCATCCAGTCTTCCATCGTCTTACGGATCATCGCGCCCCTCGGGTGCCAGAAGATCAGCCCCGGCCCGGCCAGCTCCTGGATTGAAAACAGGTCCAGCTGCTTCCCCAGCAAGCGATGGTCGCGCTTCGCCATCTCCTCCAGCCGCGCGAAGTGTTCCTCCAGCGCCTTCTGCGAGAAAAATGCCGTCCCGTAAATCCGCTGCAGCTGCGGGTTCTTCTCATCGCCCAGCCAGTACGCCCCGGCCAGCGACAGCACCCGGAACGCCTTCACCCGCCCCGTCGACGGCACATGCGGCCCGCGGCAGAAGTCCGTAAACGCACCGTTCCGGTACAGCGAGATCGCATCGCCCGGCTTCGTGAAGCGCTCGATGAAATGCACCTTCATGAACTCGCCCTGCTCCGCGTACTCGGCCAGGCCCTGCTCGCGCGGCTCATGCACGCGCACAAACCGCTCATCGCGCGCCACCACCTCGTTCATGCGCGCCTCAATCTGCTTCAGGTCCTCCTGCGTCAGCGGCGTCTCGCGGTACACGTCGTAAAAAAAACCCGCATCCGTCGCCGGCCCATGCCCCAGCTTCGTCTCCGGAAACAGCTCCAGCAGCGCCGTCGCCATCACATGCGCCGCCGAGTGCCGCACCACCTGCAACGCATCGGCATCCGTCTCCTTCAGCAGCGCCAGCGCCACGTCGTCATAGAGCGGCGCGCTCAGGTCCACCAGCCGCTCCGCCGCGGCGTCTTCTGCGCTATACGCATTGTCTGCGCCATACATCGCCTCTTCCGTCACGCCCGCTTCGGTCGCCGCATCCCGCCTGGCAGCGTCTTCCGCGACGCGCAGCGGCCGCACCCGCGCCACCACCACCGCGGCCGCCAGCCGCGGCGAAATCCCCGCCGCTATCTCGAGCGGCGTCGTCCCGGCCGGCACCACGCGCACCGCGCCGTCCGGCAGCTGCACCCGGATCGTTCGCTCGCCCGCTTCCCTGCCTGTTGTCGCGTCCGCCGCGCCCGCTTCGCCGTTGCCATATGTGTGTTCGTGTGCGTTCATAGTCAGGCCTCAGAATAGCGCCTGTTGCGCCGCTGCGCCCATCCCGCCGCCGGCCGCCAAACCCTTTTTCATCGCGACGGCGAGCCCCGCGCGCAACTCGGCGCGGCTTTTCCGTCAGGAAAGCCGCCTGCCGCTCCAGTCGGGCTGTTTATCATGACGGCAAAATGCTCTGCGTGTGCCGCTTCGGCACACCATGGCCAGATCGGTCAGACTGCTGCTAGACTGTCCCCTCTTCTATTCAGGGAGCGGGCCATGGCCGAAGGCTATTCCGCACTGCGCAACCTCATTGCCATTCTCCGCGATGGAGAACAGGGGTTCTATGAGCTTGCCGTGCATGTCAAAGACGCGGGTTGCCGCGAGTTTCTCCAGGAAGAATCCTTTCTCCGCGCCACCTTCGCCGTCGAGCTCGAGCGCATCACCGCCGCGCTCACCGGCGCCGACTTTCACCCAAAAGGCACACGCATCGGCACCGCGCACCGGCGCTGGCTTGCCCTCAAAGCGCGACTCGGCGCAGGCGACGCCTCGCTGCTGTCCGCCGTCGTCCCTTGCGAAAACATTGCCGCGGCTTACTACCGCGCCGCACTCGGGTCCAGATCCACCCCGCCCGCCATCCACGCGCTTCTGCAGCGCCAGGCAGAGCAGCGGCGGCGCTCGCGGGCCATGCTCGACGAGATGCGCGAGAAGGTACGCGAGCAAGCAAACTCCGGCACCGCGCGCCAGGCATAGCGCAGCACTGCGATTACCCGCCCGTCAGCCGGCACGCCCTCCGCTTGCCCGCCGCCAACAGCACGGCGCATACTCGTCCCATGCCGGGCCCGAGCCGCACCCGCACTCCCCTCGCCATCCTCGGCTTCTTCGCCGCCGTGCTCCTCGTCTCTACCCTCTCCGGCCTGCTCGCCGCGCCCTCCGTCCACGGCTGGTACCGCACGCTGCATCAGCCGCCGCTCTCGCCGCCCGACTGGCTGTTTGCGCCCGTCTGGATCATCCTCTACCTGCTCATGGCCTGCGCGGCCTCAGCCGCCTTCACCACCCGTCCCAGCTCCTGCCGCACTGGCGGCCTGCGCATGTGGGGCGCGCAGCTCCTCATCAACTTCGCCTGGACCGTCGTCTTCTTCCGCATGCACTCCCCCGCATTCGCGCTGCTTGACCTCGTCCTGCTCCTCATCGCGATCGCGCAGACCATCCGCCCGTTCCATACCATCCGCCCGCTCGCCGCATGGCTGCTCGCCCCTTACCTCGCCTGGACACTCTTCGCCGCCTACCTCAACGCGGGCATCGTCTACCTCAACCGCTAGCGCGTTCTCCGAGAGCTGCGCCGCCCTTTCTCTTCAGAAAAAAAAGATTTCCATTCTCAATCACTGCGGATATAGTCAGGCGCAGCGCGGGGAGCAGCCCGCTCCGCGCTAACTGCAGTTCCCGTTGGCTTGCCAGCTCGTGATCGCACGGCATCCGCCTCCTCGGCGCATGTTGCGAAGATCGAGAGCCTTGCACACTGCGCTCTCGCGGCGCCTCGCCGCATCAACACCGCTCCAGACGGTGGCCTCAACGCTTCCCCCTGACTGCTTGCGCGCAGCACCGGCGCTTCCGTCCTGAAAATTTAACCTTTCGCGGAGTTAAGCCTTGAGCCAGACACCCTCGCCCCTCCTCCGAGCCATGCTCGCCGTCGCCACCCTGTCGCTCGCCTCCACCGTCGCTGCTACCGCCCAGGTCGTGCCTGCCGCCGCCGCCACCGTTTCCGCGCTCGCCCGGACCTCTCCCGCGCTCGCCACCGCTACCGATCTCGGCCCCACCGCCGCCTCCCAGCAGCTCACCCTCACCGTCCGCCTGCAGTCGAGCACCGCCCTCCATGCCGCCGTCGCCGACCGCTACAACCCGGCCTCGCCCAACTTCCACAAGTGGATGACCGACTCCGACCTGCAGCAGTACGCGCCGACCTCCGACCAGCTCCAGACCGTGCAGCAGGCGCTTGAAAGCCACGGGCTCCAGGTGCTCTCCGTCAGCTCCAACAATCTCTCCATCCGCGTTACCGGCACCGCCTCGCAGGTCGAGGCAGCCTTCCACACCCCGCTCCACGAGTTCACCCAGGCCGGCGTACAGTTCCGCGCCAACACCGCGCCCGCCCAGCTCGACGGTGCCGCCGGCGCGCTCGTCTCCTCCGTCTCCGGCCTTGAAGGCCATACCTCGAAACCCCTCTTCAAGCGCGCCGTCAACCTCAAAACCGGCCAGCCTTACCCCTCCGTCACGCTCGCCAAGCTGCAGGCTTCCGGCGGCGAGCTCAGCACCCTGCTCACCCCGTACGCGCTCTCGACCCCCTCCCTCTTCAACTACAACACCCCCGGCGCAAGCCTGCCCGTCGGCTACTTCTACGGCAACCAGTACGACGTCAACTCGTCGCTCGTGGTCGGCTTCACAGCCCCGCAGCTTGAAGCCGCCTACGGCCTGCCCGCCGCCTATGCCAAGGGTCTCGACGGCACCGGGCAGACCATCGTTCTGCTCGAAGCCTACGGCTACTCCACCATCGAGAGCGATGCCAATGCCTTCGCCTCCCTCAACGGACTGCCCGCGCTTACCGATGCAAACTTCAGCATCGTCTACCCCCAGGGCATTCCGGCGAACCAGGATGAAGAAGCCAACCTCACCGGCTGGCCGGCCGAGATCTCGCTCGACATCGACTGGGCCCACTCCATCGCACCCGGCGCCAAGATCGTCGTCGTCGCCACCAACGGCCAGGACAACGAAGACTTCCAGAACTCGATGGACTACATCATCGACAACAATCTCGGCTACGCGGTCTCCGACAGCTGGGAAGAAGATACCGACCTGATCGCCGGACCGCTCGAGCAGCAATCGTATGAAGACATCCTCGAAGTCGCCGCGGCCAAGGGCATCTCCTTCCAGTTCTCCAGCGGCGACGGCGGCGACGGCGGCCTCGGCACACCCCTCGGCGCGCCCGGCGTCCCCTCCAACGCGCCGCACGCCACCGCGGTCGGCGGCACCGCGCTGCTCAACAACGTGAACGGCAACAACAGCTTCCTGCCCCTCGGCTGGGGCGACTCGGTCGCCCTGCTCACCTCGGACGGCCTCGAAGACCCGCCGCTCCCCTACGGGTTCCTCGGCGGCGCGGGCGGCGGCGAAAGCACCTACTTCGCCAAGCCGAGCTGGCAGGCAGCCCTGCCCGGCACCGGCCGCCAGGTACCTGACGTCTCCGCGCTCGCCGACCCATACACCGGTGTGCCCATCGTCACGACCGTCGACGGTGTGCAGGAGCTCGAGCTGGGCTACGGTGGCACCAGCCTCGCCAGCCCCATCTTCACCGCCTTCTGGGCCATCGCGCAGCAGAGCGCCGGGAGCCCGCTCGGCCAGGCCGCGCCGCTTGTCGCCTCGATCGCGCCCTCCGGCGGCATTCAGGACGTTCTGCCCTTGACCAGCCCCACCAACCCCATCGGCGTGATCTTCGACAGCGCAGGTGAAAAGTACTATTCGAGCAACCAGATCCTCGGCACCCTGGTCGGCGCCGAAACCGGCTACTCCGCCGCCGTCTGGGATCTCTCCACCCCGGGCGATCCGTTCGCGTACGACTTCGGCTTCGGTCTCGACACCTCGCTCACCATCACCCAGGGATGGGACAACGTGACCGGCTACGGCACCCCGTACGGCCTCACCTTCCTCAATGCCGTCACCGCCGCGGTTACAAAATAACCACGGCAGTCCTGCACACGCAAACGGCGTCCCTCCCGGGACGCCGTTTGCATTTGGAACAGCAATGCCGCGCGCACCACTTCATTTGCTTTCTTGCTCAGCCCCGCTCCGCCGCATACAGCAGGTGCCGTCGCAGGGGGTGACCCTCCGCAATACCTCGACATTCAATGGCAACTGCTCACCATCCCGGCTCGCGCGGCGAGAGCAATTTCACTCCATCCGCAGAGGGAGCGGCGAATGTGAACGTGAAGTCCACCCTCTACACCCTGGAGCAAAAGTACAGATGGCGTAAGGTAAGGCACCCAGATGAACGCAGCCGTTCCGCAAAGAACGGCTGCATCATCCACCCCACAGTATCTGTGCTTTTGCTTTAAAACAGCTGAAAGTTGACATCCATATCAATTTCCTTGGCTACGGGTTTTCCGTCTATCGTCGCCGGCCTGAAGCGATACTGCCGAACAGCCTCTACAGCCTTTTCGTCCAGAGTCGCCGCGGCATCCCGCTTCTTTGGCGGCACATCTTCGGCAATGGAGTGCACCACAACAACATTTTGTGGCAAGCCCTTTTCATCGACTGTTAGGGATACGGTGCATTTACCTTGTATCCTCTGTTTTCGCGCCTCTTCGCTAAACTCGGGAGCGACTACGTAGATCACTTTCGGCCCAATCTCTGTCTTCGTGCCTTGCTGCGCGGGCACACTCGGCTGGCCGCCCTGCTGCGCCCGCGTCACAACCGAAGGAAGCAGCACACACATTGCCGCGCCAAACAGCCACACATGCCCAACTTGCTTTATGCCAATCATGGCTCCTCCCCTTTGCAATCTCTCTTCACTTCAACCCAGCCCCCGGAAACACCAGCGGCTTCTGCTCCCCAAAGCTGCCAATCGCCTTCCGCGGCAGCATCCCATCCCGCATCGCCGTGTTGTACACAAAGATCGCCTCCACCACCGCCGCCTGCCGCAGGTCATCCGCCCGCAGCCCCTCATACACATCCATGTTCGAGTGGTGCGTCCGCGAGTCGTAATCGAGCGGATCCTGGATGAACTGGAACCCCGGCACATCCACCGCGTCGAAGCTCAGGTGGTCCGTCCCACCTGTATCGGCATTGGTTACAGTTGAAACCCCCAGGTCCTTGAGCGGCGCAATCCACTGCTCGAAGATCGGCGCAATCGCCGCATTGCCCTGCGTATAAATCCCGCGAATCCGCCCCGAGCCGTTATCCAGATTAAAGTACCCGGAAATCTTCGCCTGCTCCGGCTTCAGCACCGGCGGCCCGCTCGGCGAGCGCAGAAAGTCCGGCACACCCGCATCCCCGGCCAGCGGAACCGTCCCGAAGTGCTGCGCCACGTACCCCGCCGACCCGAAAATCCCCTCTTCCTCGCCGCTCCACAAACCGATGCGAATCATCCGCCGCGGCTGCACATGCAGCGCCAGCAGGATCCGCATCACCTCCATCGCGACCACCGTGCCCGCGCCGTTATCCGTCGCCCCCGTCGCGCTCGCCCACGAGTCGAGATGCCCGCCCACCATCACCACCTCGTCTTTCAGCGCCGGGTCCGTCCCCGGTATCTCCGCGATCGTGTCGAACCCGTGCTCATGGTCTCCCGTAAACCTCGCCTCCACGTCTGCCGCAAGCGTCACCGGCACCTTCGCCGCCAGCAGCCGCGTCACCCGGCCATAGTTCTCGACCGAGGCCACAAGCAGCGGCAGCGGCGTCGCATGCGCCCGCTCGTATGAGAACCACGAAAAATTCGCGTTTGAATCGTCGAAGATCGTGCCGCCCGACCCGCCATGGTCCGCGCCATCCCGGCTCGGCACCACCACCGCCAGCACGCCCTCATCCTTCAGCATCTGCCCCAGCTTCTCGCGCTCCGGCAATATCTTGCTGAAGTACTCCGCCACGCCCGGATACTCCGCATGCGGACCCAGCGGCACCTTCTGTAACTCTTCCAGTTGCGCATCCGTGTACCGCTCCACCAGCGGCTTGTCCACCTCGCCCGCCTCGCGCGGCTTGCCCAGCAGCACGATCTTTCCGCGCAACTTGCCTTTGTACTTCTCCATCTGCGCAGCGATCGCAGGCGCGTCCTTGCTCTCATCCAGAACAACCAGCACCGCGTCGCCCTCAACCGTGCCCGGCTTCCCGTCTGCCCCAACCGTCGCCGGCGACCACGGCGCCGCCTGCGCGATAAACACCGCAGGCTCCGGCCCCACCATCCGCAGCGCGCTCGCCTCCTGCTCCCAGCCCATCCCGAACTCGCCCCAGTCCTCCAGGTGCGCATTCGCGCAGCCCATCGCCGTCAAGGTGTCCCGCGTCCACGCATTCGCCTTCGCCATTTCCGGCGACCCGGTCAGCCGCGGCCCGATATCATCCGCCAGCGCGCTCGCATACTCCATCACCCGCGAATGGTTGAACCCCTCATCGCGAATCCGTCCATACATCGCCAGGTCGATAGTCTCAGCCGCAGGCTGCGCCGCCGCCGCAACAGGCGCGCTCGCAGCAGGCGCATCCTTCACCGCCGCAGAAAATACCGGCACAGCCGCCAGCACACACCACAACGCCACACCCGCTCCAGCCACACGCATCCGCACCCTCCCGCACATGTCGAGCAGCATAGCAGCCATCCCCGGCAGTCTCACCACCTCAAAGATGGCGTGCCCACCTACAAATCGCCGTAACCGCCTCGCAGCAGAGAAGCGCCGCTTCTACACCACCGCCAGCACCACCCGCGCCGCCATCCCGCGCACCGCCAGCCCATACCCGCGACCGGCGAAGTACCGCGCATTCAGCTCCCCCGCGCCCAGGTCTACCA
>CAXTMY010000093.1:0-8966 GCA_964245565.1 uncultured Acidobacteriaceae bacterium
CGCCTCCTACGAGCCCATCAATATCTGCGGCGCCCGCCGCGCCCTCGTGCTGGTGCTCAAAGGCGTCGCCAGGACGGAAGAAGAGCAGGGCGCGACCCTCCACGCCGCCCGCGTCCGCATGCCGCTGCCCTCCGTCATCCGCCTGCTCGAGTACCGCCGCATCCCCCACCAGACCCGCGCTCTTTCCCGCAAAAACATCCTGCTGCGCGACCGCAACACCTGCCAGTACTGCGCCGTCGTGCTCGCCGCCGGCGAGCTCACGCTTGACCACGTGCTGCCCCGCTCCCGCGGCGGCCAGTCCACCTGGGAGAACCTCGTCGCCTGCTGCCACAGCTGCAACCGCCGCAAGGGCAACCAGCTGCTCCACGAGCTCGAAAACATGCAGCTGCTCCGCGAGCCGCGCCCCTTCTCGCTGCACACCTCCCGCCACATCATGCGCATGATCGGCAACTCCGACCAGAAGTGGCGCAAGTATTTGTACTACTGATTCCCGAGTAAGCCTGCAGCCCCGCCGCGTCGTGAATGGAACGTTGCAAGGCGGCAAGGTGAACCTGTCCATGCCTGAAACTACGTTTCAGAGATGACAAGAGGTAAAGACGCCAGGGGGCAATTGGTGAAACCCCTCGCTTCAAAGGTGACAAAACTTGTAGCCGGCCATTTATAGTCGACAGTCATGCACCACTGGCAAGAAGCATTCTGCCCCGCAACGTGGTCGAATTGGGCCTTGGCCGCTCTTGCTGGCTGGGCTGGTTCCATCGCACTTAACACGCTGAGAGCTACCAATCGGCAAGCTGATATCGCCAATAAGACTCTTCTTTCAATACAGCGGCCAAGACTCATCATTCGCAAGGTTCATATTCGCAGCGGGACTCAAATACCAACTCAGGGAATCCCAGACGCACATCCCTGGAAGATCGACTTCAACATAGCCAATATCGGAGGAAGCGCAGCCCACATTAAAGCTTGTCGCTTTGCGATAGACCGGTTGGAGACGAAAACTCCTGCCAAATTCCCCATTGCCGAGCAGATCGCAGGACCACCATTTTCGTTGGAGTCAGGAGAGGAAAAAGAACTCTCCATTGAGCTTGGACAAGAGTTGACTGACATCCTGCGAATAATAGGGAGCACGGGGCTTGCAGCCGGTTATCAGAGGACGGATCGAGTCTACTTCTGGGGTTACGCCGAATACGCCGACGATCTTGGGGTAGCCCGAAATACATCCACCTGCCGTCACTATGACAATGCGACGGAAAGATTTACGGCGGTCAACGATCCTGATTGCGAATACAACGATTAGAGACAACATTTCAAAGGCGACAAACGGAAATGCGCCCCGTATTGAGCTCGCCCCTGGACGATTAAGAACGCATTTGGATGATTGCAGTAAACCCTAAAGTGATGATGTCAAGTGAAAGGGCAAGCGCGGCTGCCAAGAAAGCGACCAACAAACGAATTCTCCGCCCCCGATTGATAGAACTATTTTTCTCAATGCGCGCCCAAGCCTCACGGACTGTCGTAGTCGAGATAGTGTTGACTGCAGCATCCACCGCGGCGATCTTCAATGCCTCTAGTTTTTCCAAATATGCCTTATACGCCGAAAAGGATATCGGGCGGTCGTAGGCCCAGTGAATGAGGGATGCGAACGTCAAGAGGGCAGCCAGTGCTGCTGCCATAAGAGACGTGAGTTGAATCATCACAAGGCGTTTCGTTAAATGTGGATACGCTAGGAGGACGCCGTTGATGCTGGCGAGAACGGCAATTAGGGCCAGAAGAATCCCCGCTTTGACGTCGAGCGTGTCGCCCGCAGCTACTTCCTTTTGATCCGTATCCATTACGGCGTCGTGAAAGAAACTCATTGCTGAACATCTCCAGTGACCAGGAGATTGTATGGGGCAAGCTGATGGGTGATAACCCACGACAATCCCGTTTGTCCCGAATCTCCGCCAACACCCCTTGGCGCTTCTCAGTGAGGCTGTCCGTTCCCCTGCTGCGGCGCTGGCGCCACAGGCGCCGTACCCGGCGTATCCTTCCCCACATCCTGCCCGTCATACGTAATCTTCACCGACGAGCCGAACCGCTTGTAATTCGTATACTTCACCACCTCGCGCATGTGTACATCCTGGCTCATGTACCCGCGGCCTCCGCTGAAGTGCAGAATGCCGTCGCCCTTGGTGTACACCGGGAACCAGTACTTGCCGTCCACCTGCTGGCGATACGTGATAAACGGCGGCGACAGGTCCTCGTGGCCCTTGCGCAGGTCGTCCGGCACGTTCTTCCCGTCCGTCACCACGATCTGGTAATCGGTCTGGTCCACCCAGATGCGCCCCTGGAAGTACCGCTTGTTCTTCTCGATCACCTTCGGCCGCACATCGAAGACATACGTATCCACCTCGTCGATCTTCTGCTTGCCCACGTAGGTCAGGTCGTACTGGCCCGCGTCTTCCTTGGTCAGCACAAACGGCAGCCGGTGCTCGATATCCTGGAAATCCGCCGGGCTCATCATCACCCGCTCCAGCGTGCTCTCGGGCGCCAGCACCACGTGCTCATACAGCTTGCCGTCCGGGTCCGCGCTGATGTCCGTCACCTGGTAATACTCGCCGTCCACTTTCCCCGTGTCGTCATCGACCGTGTCCACACGCACGCTGCGCTCGTAGCTGTAGTTCGCCATCGCCTCGCGAAAGGTCGACTCCTTCTCGGTGAACCGGTCGATAATCTGCTGCGGAGACACCGAGGGCTGCGAAAGGTCCAGCTTGCCGAACCCCGAGTCAAGCGGCATCGGCGTATACGAAACCTGGGCATGCCCCGACGCCAGCGCACCGACCAGCACCGCAGCCGCCAACGGAAGAGCAAAACGAAAACGGTAGACAGACACGAAGAAACTCCCTTGCCCTATTAAACGCCTCCGGCCCGCCGAAAAACAGTTTTCTTCCCGGCACGCTCCCTCTCAAAGCACCGGAGCGCTGCCCGCACCTCCTCGACCCAGCCGCGGGCGCACCGCCGCCGGCAGGTTCGTCCCGAACAGCGGATCACTCGCCGCCACCCCCGCCACGTTCACCGTCGCGATCGAGAGATTCAGCCCCGCATTCATCGCAGCGATGTACTGGTTCGCGATCAGCGCGTACCCCGTGTTGGTCGGGCTTATCCCGTCCACGCTGAAAAACCCGCCCAGGTAGCCCAGCGTCAGCGTCGTCCCGTTCACCGGCAGCCCATCCTTCAACGTATTCACATAGCTGTACAGGTCCACCAGCGTGCCCCCGGCAGCGCTCACCTGCTCGGCGATCACCTGGTTATAGCTCTGGAGCATCGCCTCCAGGGTCGCGGCATCGGCAGCCGTCAGGATCTCGCCCGCCGTCAGCGCCGTCGGCGCCGTCCCGTTCTCCATCGCGGGCAGCTCGGCCTCCACCGCCGACAAGCCGCTCGGCGTCGCAAAGTCGCCGTCCGCGAGCCCAAGGTCGGCCTCGACCGTCGCGGCCGGCATGCCCGTCACCCCCGCGACCTCGGCCGAGAGCACCGTCGCCGGCGTCAGCAGCGGCGCCAGCGTATAGTCCGGGATATTCCCGACCACCAGCCGCGCGCCCGTCGCCTTCAGCGCCGTCATAATCTGCGTAAACTCGCTCGTAAACGTCGCCAGCGGCGTCAGCACCGCCGGGTCGCCCGCCGTTTCCGCCCCCACCAGGTCGCTGCCCCCGATACACAGGAAAATCGTCGTCGGCTTCAGCGCCGCCGCCTCGGTCAGCTGCGTGTTCGTGTTCCCGGCCGGGTAGCCCAGGATCGGGCTCACCAGCGCGTTCCCGCCGTTCGACTGCGCGGACAGCGAGATCAGCTCGCCCGCTGTCACCCCCGGCACCGCCAGGTTCGTCGCCTGCACGGTCGTGTTTTCGCGGCCTGCGCTGGTCCCCGTCAGCCCGTACACCCCGTACGGAAATGCGCTGCTCGTCAGCTGCTCTTCGGCCGGAATCCCCGGCGCCGCGATCAGCGGCTGCACCAGCGAAAAGCCCGCCTGCGCCGCCAGCAGCGCCGGAAAGCTGTGCGCCTGGCCCGTGTCGAACAGGCTGCCGTTCTGCATCCCGGCCGTCAGCGAATCGCCCAGGAACACGACCGAGCTCAGCGTCGTCGTCGCCCCCGTCGTCCCGGTACCACTCCCGGCCGCGCCGCCCGTATACGTCACCCCGCAGCCGGCCAGCAGCCACAGCACGCACAGCATCGACACCTCCGCGGCACAGGAAAAAATCCGCCGCAGCCCCGGACCGGACATCGCGCTCTCCCCAAGCGTTCAAAATACAAAGTACGGATTGCTTTACCGACGAAACTAGCATCCGCACCCTGCCTCGCAACCCCCAACCCCGCGGCGAAACCAAACGGAAGTACCGCGCCGGGAATCCCGCCGGCCCATGCAATCCAGCTAGCATGTTCTAAAGGAGGGGGGACGCCGATGGCCTGGAAGACACCGCGCGTGCGCGAGCCGCTCGACGAAGCCGCGCTCCATGACTACGCGCTCGGCGCGCTCGGCCGCCGCATGCGCACCGTCGCCGAGCTGCGCCGTCTCATGCGCTCCCGCGTCGAGCCGGGCGAAACCGGCCAGGCGCGCATTGAAGCTGTCCTCGCGCGGCTCCTCGAGCGCGGCTACCTCAACGATGCCGCCTTCGCCGCCGACTACACCCGCCTCCGCCAGGAAGGCGCAAAGTTCGGCCGCCGCCGCGTCCAGCAGGACCTCGAGCGCAAAGGCGTCGACGGGGAAGTCGTGGCCTCCGCGCTCGACACCGCCTACGAGAACGTCGACGACGAAGCGCTGGCGAAGCAGTTCCTCGAGCGCAAACGCATGAAGAAGCCCGAAAACGAGAAAGAATCCGCGCGCGTCATCCGCCGCCTCGTCACCGCCGGCTTTTCGCTCGGCACCGCCTACAAGGTGCTGCGCCACTGGGGTACCGCCGCCGCAGCCATGCCCGAGATCGAGCCGGAATCCGCTCCGGACGACCTGTGACCGAAGCCCTCCGCGACCGCGTTCTCGCCATCGACTGGTCCGGCGCGCAGTCCCCGGCAGCCCAGCGCCGCGGCATCCGCGCCGCAACTTGCAGCGTCGCCACCGGTCAGCTCGACCTGCTCCCCGGCCGGTTGCGCAGCGAAATAGAAGCCATGCTGCTGCTGCTCGCCGCACGCCGTGAACCGGTCGTCGCCGGCCTCGACTTCTCCTTCTCCTACCCGGCCTGGTTTCTGCGCGAGGCAGGCTGCGCCTCAGCCCCGGAGCTCTGGGCTTTGGCCGCCGAGCACGGCGAGCAGTGGCTGCGCGCGCCGCACCCCCACTTCTGGGGTCGCCGCAAAGGCTCCGGCCTGCCCGTCGGCCATCGCGCGCCGGGCTGGCTCGGCTATCGCCAATGCGAGCGCGCCGTCCCCCATCGCCTGCCGCTTTCTTCCTTCCAGATCGGCGGCGCGGGCGCAGTCGGCACCGGCACCCTGCGCGGCATGCCGATGCTTGCCCGCCTGCGCGCCGCCGGCTGGCACATCTGGCCGTTTGATCCGCCGGCGCTCCCGCTGCTGGTCGAAATCTACCCCCGCCTGCTCACCGGCCCCGTCGTTAAGAGCAGCCCCGCAGCCCGCATCGCCTACCTGCGCCAGCCGCGGTTCTCGCACCTCGCGGAGCCGGTGCGCCGGGAAGCCCAGACTAGCGAAGACGCCTTCGACGCCATCGTCTCCGCGATCGTCATGCGCGAGCACGCCGCCGGTTTCGCCGCGCTCGCCCCGGCGCACGATCAAACCACGCGTCTCGAAGGAGCCATCTGGCGACCGGCAAGTACACTGGGTGACGTATGCAATCCCGCACCGGCGCTGAAATCCGCGAGCTGTTCCTAGACTTCTTCGAGCAGAAGGGGCACCGCCGCGTGCACTCTTCCTCGCTCGTCCCCGCGAACGACCCCACTCTCCTGTTCACCAACGCCGGCATGAACCAGTTCAAGGACGTCTTCCTCGGCGCGGAGCAGCGCCCCTACGTCCGCGCCGTCACCGCGCAAAAATGCGTGCGCGCCGGCGGCAAGCACAACGACCTTGAAAACGTCGGCTTCACCCGCCGCCACCACACCTTCTTTGAAATGCTCGGCAACTTCTCCTTCGGCGACTACTTCAAGGCCGACGCCATCGCCTACGCCTGGGAGCTCGTCACCTCGCCCGCCTGGTTCGACCTGCCCAAGGACAAGCTCTACGTCACCATCTTCAAGGGTGAGAACGGCGTACCGAGGGACGCCGAAGCCTACGACCTCTGGCTCGCCCAGGGAGTTCCCGCCGACCGCATCTTCGAGATGTCCGCCAAGGACAACTTCTGGCAGATGGGCGAAACCGGCCCCTGCGGCCCATGCTCGGAAATCTTCTACGACATGGGGCTGGAGGCCAGCGAGACGGGCGAAGATAGACCCTTCGGCGAAGACGACCAGCGCTACGTCGAGATCTGGAACCTCGTCTTCATGCAGTTCGACCGCTCCATCGCGCCGAGCGGCGAGCCGAAGCTCGAGCTGCTTCCGCGCCCATCCATCGACACCGGCGCCGGTCTGGAGCGCGTCGCCGCCGTGCTGCAAAGCAAGCTCTCGAACTACGAAACCGATCTGTTCACCCCGCTGTTACAAAAAGCAGGCGAGCTCACCAACACTGCTTACGGCGACGGCAATGCGCCGGGAGATGCTTCGCTGCGCATCATCGCCGACCACGCCCGCGCTGCCACATTCCTCATTGCCGACGGCGTTAATCCCTCAAACGAAGGCCGCGGCTACGTGCTGCGCAAAATCTTGCGGCGCGGCATCCGCCACGGCCGCCTGCTCGGCCAATCGCAACCGTTCATGGCACAAATGGTCTTCGCCGTCCGCGACGAAATGGCCGCCGCCTACCCTGAGCTGATCGACAACGCCGCCCGCATCGCCAAGGCCGTCGAAGCCGAAGAGCGCCAGTTCGCTCGCGTGTTGGAGGTCGGCGCGCGCGAGCTGGAGGAGAAGATTCAGGCGACGAAGCAGGCGGCGCTCGATAGCTACTTGCGCGAGCATCCTGACTACTGGCTGATAGAGAAAGCTGCACATAACGCCGGAAACGATGAGCATTTCGAAGCGGCAAGCAAGCAGCTGGACGTGATTATCGCCTCGTTTGAAGGAACGCCATACCTCTCAGGCGCCGAAGCTTTCCACCTCTACGAAACCTACGGCCTCCCGCTCGATTTCATGATGGACGCCGCCCGCGACGCGGGCATCGACTTCGACCTCACCGGCTTCGAGCAGGCCCGCGCCGAAGAGCAGGCCCGCGCCCGCGCCTCCTGGAAAGGCGGCGCCAAACAATCCGCCAGCCCCGTCTATCGCGACCTCGCCAAAACCACCTTCGAGGGCTACACCCAGCTCACCTCTACCGGCTCGGAAGTGCTCGCCATCGTCAAAGACGGCGCCGGCGTCCCGTCCGCCGCGCCCGGCGACGCGGTCGACATCGTCCTCGACCACACCAGCTTCTACGCCGACTCCGGCGGCCAGCAGGGCGACCACGGCGTCCTGCTCTCTGACGACCACAACGCCGTCGTCGCCGAGGTCCACGGCTGCGTGCAGCCCGTGCAGGGCGTCCGCGCCCACCGCGCCACCCTGCGTCTCCCCCTCCGGCTCGGCGACCGCGTCGACACCGTCGTCGACGCCGAGCGCCGCAACGCCACGCGCCGCAACCACACCGGCACCCACCTGCTCCACGCCGCCTTGCGCCAGGTGCTCGGCCCGCACGTCAAGCAGGCCGGCTCGCTCGTTGACCCCACCCGTCTCCGCTTCGACTTCTCCCACTTCGCCCCCATCGCCGACGAGGAACTGCAGGACATTGAAGACCTGGTCAACCGCGAAACCCTCGGCAATGCAGCGGTCGAAACGCTGGTGGACGTGCCGATCGACGTCGCCGTCAATCAGTACAAGGCCATGGCCCTGTTCGGCGAAAAATACGGCGACAAGGTCCGCGTCGTGCGCATCGGCGACTTCTCGACCGAGCTCTGCGGCGGCACCCACACCGCCGCCACCGGCGAAATTGGCGTCCTCAAGCTGCTCGGCGAATCGAGCGTCAGCTCCGGCGTCCGCCGCATCGAGGCCGTTTCCGGCACCGGCGCGCTCGACCACTTCCGCCGCGGCTTCAGCGCCGCCCGGCTCGCGCAGCAGCTCGGCGGCGCCGGCCCTGAAGCCGACCCCTCCGAAGCCCTCCGCGCCCGCTTCACCGCGCAGGAAGACGAGCTCAAAAAACTCCGCCGCGAGCTCGACCAGGCCCGCATGAGAGCCGCCTCCACCGCCGCCGCCGAGGCCGCCGGCTCGGCCGTCGAGATCAACGGCGTCAAGCTGCTCACCCAGCGCGTCGACGGCCTCGACCGCGGCCAGATGCGCACCCTCGTCGACACCCTCCGCGCCCGGCTCGGCTCCGGCGTCGTCCTGCTCGGCTCCGCGGCCGAGGACGGCAAGCTCGCGCTCGTCGCCGGCGTCACCCCCGACCTCACCGCCCGCGTGCCCGCCGGCAAGCTCGTCGGAGCCGTCGCCAAACTCGTCGGCGGCTCCGGCGGTGGACGAGCCGACCTCGCCGAAGCCGGCGGCAAAGACGTCGCCCGGCTCGCCTCCGCGCTCGCCGCCGCCCCCGGCATCGTCGGCGAGCTGCTGGGCTAAGTCATTTTTCGTAGAGGTGAAAGGGGGAGCGCTGCCGGTCCTTCGACGTCTCACGAAAATGGCCCGAATCGCTCATGGCTGCGGCGCCTGCCATAAGACCTGCATCGCCGGGTATCTCCCTCGGTAACCTGCGAAAATGCGCGCCGCCCGCCACTTCGCCCGCGCAAATGGTTTCCTAGGAGTGGGTCCCCGGGTCGTATGCGCGCCGAGGGCAGTGCTCCCCCGCTTCGAATCTATGCCCCTGCCGTCCGCTCGCCGCCGTATCGCCGCCGTGCTGCTCGCCGCCGCGCTCTCACCGGCCGCCGCCGCCCCCGCAGCGCGCGT
>CAXTMY010000094.1:0-8454 GCA_964245565.1 uncultured Acidobacteriaceae bacterium
GCGGGAAGACCTGCGCAACCGCCTGCTCCTGCTCGCCGGCATCGGCCGCCTCAATCTCATCTCCCACGCGCTCGATGACGCCGCCGAACGCATCTCCCGCTATCTCATCGCGAATGTCGCCGTCAACACCGGTTTCGGCATCGTCTTCGGCGCAGCCCTCTATGCTATTGGCGTTCCATATTTCGTGCTCTGGGGCGCGCTGCTTGCCCTGCTCCGCACCGTGCCCTACATCGGTCCGCTCGTCGGCGGCGGCCTGCCGATGCTGTTCGCGCTCATCTACTTCTCCACCTGGTGGCAGGCCGGGGCGGTTTTCGCGCTGCTCGCCTTGCTTGAAATCCTGGTCTCCAACTTTCTCGAACCCTGGCTCTACGGCAGCCACACCGGCATCTCCGAGCTCGCCCTGCTCGCCATGGCCATCGTGTGGACCCTGCTCTGGGGCTGGCCCGGGCTCGCCCTCTCCACCCCGCTCACCGTCTGCCTTGTCGTCTTCGGACGCACCATGCCGCAGATGTCGTTCCTCCACATCCTGCTCGGCGACGACGCCGAGCTCGCCCCGGAGGCCCGCTTTTACGAGCGCATGCTGGCCCTCGACCAGGCCGAAGCCCGCAGCATCGCGGAGCGTTTTCTCGCCTCCCGACCCGGCTCGCAACACGCCGGTGCCCCGCGAGGGCGCCTTCACCGCTCCGGCCGGCAACGGATCGGCGCCCGGCATACGCCCATCGAGCTCTACGACACCGTCCTGCTTCCTGCGCTCGCTCTCGCGGAAAACGACCGTCACAAGGGTGCGCTTGAGGACAATCGCGCTTCCTTCTTCATGCAAAGCGCCTCCGAGCTCGTCGCCGAGCTGACCACCTACGCGGTCAACGTCCCGGCCGTCGGCTCCACCGCTCTTCCGTTCACCGGCGATGCTGACGACGAACTGCCGTCCGCGGTCGCCGCCCGCCTCTGCTGCCCCGTGGTCTGCATCCCGGCCGGCGATCAGGCCGACGAGCTTGCCGCGACCATGTTCGCCCAGGTTCTCGAAGCCGGCGGCCATAAGACCCTCCTGCTGCCACCTTCCGCGCTCACCCCGGAGCTGCTCGCCCGCTTCGCTGAAGAACCCCAGACCGTTCTCTGCATCTCCGCCATGCCGCCTTTTGCTTTTGCCGGTACCCGCGCCTTGTACCAGCGACTGCGCGCCCAAGTCCCCGGCAACCCTCTCCTCATTGGCCTCTGGTGCAGCCCCATTGAACCGGCTCTGCTCCGCCAGCGCTTCGGTATGGCCGCCGGGCAAGACAACGTAGCCACAACGCTTGCCTCCGCGCTCGCCCTTGTTCGCGGCCATGAGGAACCGCTGAGCGATATCTACGCCCGCAGCACCACCGCGCCCTCCTTCGCCGCCATTCGCTGAGAGCGATGCCGACCCTGCGGCGCATTCCGTTGCACATGCATCCAGTACGAGCGAAAGCGCCCGAACCTTATGGATTCACCCGAGTCGACGGCGAACGGACCCATTTGCGGCGCGCTGCAGGATGGTGCAGCGGACCGCAAGCCGAGCGGCGAACAGGTGCGGATGATAGCCCTGCATGGCTTCCGGCTGTGCAAACAGGATGCGGCCGCCGAGCTGCCCGAACGTGGCCGCGGGCTTGAATCACCAGCAGATCGCCGCAGAAGACCAGCCCCGATGGGAAGCCATGGTCCTCTCGGAAAGTCCGCGAAGACCGCATCAAATCAAGATTCAAAACAGATCCGGAATATTTGTAAACGCGATCCGCGTCGCCGCCGACGCTCCGGCCGCCAGCATGCTCGCCGTCCCCAGCGTGTTTGTCCCGTACTTGGCGTTCACCGCGTCCATCGCCATTGACAGCCGTGTGCGCCGTGCCTCGGTCTCTAACCCCGAAAACAACGACAGCGTATGCAAATGGTTCGGCACCAGCTGCCCCAGTCCCACGCCGACATAGAACGGCGCCTGGTGCTGCGTCCCTTGCGGCCTCCGCGCCCAGAGCTTCGCCACAGCCTCGACCAGCGTCTGCGTATCCTGGCACTCAATCACGGCCGCGCCCTGCGACCACACTTCCTGCCGAATCCCGGAGCTATGGACACTGCCGGCTCGTCCGACGGACCCAATACCGCCCGGACGGCCAGTCCCGCCTGGACGGCCAGTCCCGAACTTCACCGATAACGTTACATGCGTCGTCCAAAGCCCGGCCGCGCGCAGCCGCATCGCGGCCTTGTGCAGCAGCTTGTGCAGCACCGCATACGCTCCATCCGGGGTACGCAGCTGCGGCGGAAGCACATGGCTCTGCGAAATCGACTTCCGGTGCTCCAGGGTGGGATCGTGAAAATCCTCGCCCTGCAGCCAGAACCACAGCTTGTCCCCCGCCGCGCCGTTCCATATCGCTCGCATGCCCTCGCGCCCCAGCGCCAGCAGCTGCGGCATCGTGCGAATCCCCTCGGCTTGCAAGCGCCGCTCCATCTGCGCGCCGATCCCCGGCAGGTCGCGCAGCGCGAGGCCCGCGAGCGCAGGCTGCAGGATGTCCGGCGTCAGCGCGACCAGGCCGTCCGGCTTTTCCATGTCTGATGCGATCTTGGCCAGGTACCGGTTCGGCGCCAGCCCGATCGAGCAGCGCAGTGTCGCGCCCGCGTGCGTCCGGATCGCCTGCTTCACGGTCCGCGCCAGCGCAAGCGCCCGCAGCAGTTCCTGTTCGCGGCCCATCAGCGAGCACGCCATCTCGTCGATCGACATCACCGCCGAAACCGGCAAGCACCGCTCCACCGCCTCGATAATCCGGTGGTGGTACTCGACATACTCCTTGTGCCGGGCCTCGACCAGCACCAGCCCCGGGCACAGGCGTTTCGCCTCGCCGACTTTCACGCCCGTCTTTACGCCGAACGCCTTCGCCTCATAGCTCGCCGCGATGCACGCCGTCGTATCGGCCAGCATCGGCACCACCGCCACCGGCCTGCCGCGCAGCTCCCTTCGAAGCTCCTGCTCCACCGACGCGAAATATGAGTTCAGATCGAGAAACAGCCAGCGTACCCGCGGATCGCCCGAACCGCCCGAGGGGTACCCAGCCGCTTTCCGCATTCCGTCCATTTCTCTATCTTCGCCTTACATTCGCCGTACCGCCAGCTTTTTCAGGAGTGGTAATGCCCGAATCGGAACTTGAGTGCTTAGGATGTCCCGAAACAGCACCGCTGCTACCACTTCCCGCGAAAAAGCAACATTTTTTATTTCCATACGTATCTCAATAGTGACAGCATGATCCTGCGTGACAGAAGCTCGTATCGGGGGAGCAGGTCTCTGATCCTGTCGAAGCAGACGAGGTAGTGCCATGTGGTTTCTTCATCTCAACAACGTTCTTTCGCATCTCTCCCACCTCAGCTCCCACTGGGCTGAAGGTGCCATCACCTGCGGCGCTGCCCTGCTCGTCGGTTGCGCGGCCTCCTGCGCCTGCAGTCCGTGCGAGGAAAAGGACGATCTGTTTCACCGTCACGTCTCCTGACGGTCCCGCAACGGCGGTCGCGCCGCCCGACGCGGAACGCACGCATACCCTCCTGAAATACTGTGCCAAAATTTACCGCTGCCCGTACCCTGCACGGTTCCACGCTTTTGCTTTAGCGTGAAAGCCAGAGGTGCAGTCCATGAGTGGTTCCGACCCGAAGAAGCAGGCGCGCACATCGCTCGCCGCCAGCGCAAACCCCCTACCCGCAGAAGCTTCGCAGACCGGCTCCGTTGCTCCCGCTACCATCCTGTTCGTTTCAGTCATTGTCCGCCGCCGCAAGCCGCTTGACCTTGCTGCGCTCGGCGGCCGCATTCTTTCCCGTGAAGAGTACGCCGCAAACTATGCCGCGGACCCGACCGATTTCGACGCCATCCGCGCCTTCGCCCATGCGCAGGGGCTTACCGTTGATGAAGCCGCATCGAGCCTCGCTCGCCGCACCATGGTCCTCAAAGGACCGGCCTCGCGCATGGAGCAGGCTTTCGGCGTTACCCTCCACACCTACCATCACAAGGGCAGCGGCAAGCATTTCCACAGCTATACCGGCTCCGTTTCGGTCCCAAGCGAGCACGCCCTGCGGATCGAGGCTGTGCTCGGCCTCGACACGCGACCCATCGCGAAGTCCCATCTTCGATGGCTGAACCAGACGGAAGGCGGCGAACGCATCATTCGCGCCAACGCTGCCAGCACCAGCTACTCGCCGCTCCAGGTCGCAGCGCTCTACGGCTTCCCCTCCAACCTCAACGGCAAGGGTGAAACCATCGGCATCCTCGAGCTCGGCGGCGGCTACGAGACCAGCGACATTACCACCTTCTTCGACGATCTCGGTCTCACCCCGCCTACGGTCACCGCCGTTTCCGTCGATGGCGCGACCAACGTTCCCGGCGGCGACCCGTCCGGCTCCGACGGCGAGGTGGCCCTCGATATCCAGGTTGCCGGCGCAGTCGCGCCGGGCGCCAGGATCGCGGTGTACTTCACCACCAACACCGATCAGGGCTTCATCGACGGCATCACGACCGCGATCCATGACACCACCAACAAGCCCGGCGTCCTGTCGATCTCCTGGGGCGGGCCGGAGTCCAGCTGGAGCGCGGCTTCGCGCACCTCGCTCGACGACGCCTGCCAGTCCGCGGCAGCCCTCGGCGTCACGATCACCGTTGCCTCCGGCGACAACGGTTCGAGCGACGGCGGCACCGGCAACAACGTCGACTTCCCTGCGTCCAGCCCGCACGTGCTGGCCTGCGGCGGCACCCGTCTGACCGGTACCGGCACAACCATCTCGTCGGAGATCGTGTGGAACGACCAGCCCAGCGGAGGAGCCAGCGGCGGCGGCGTCAGCACCGCCTTTGCACTGCCCAGCTGGCAGGCCAACGCCGGGGTTCCGGCCCCGTCCGTCAGCACCGGCGGACGCGGCGTGCCCGACGTCTCCGGCGACGCCTCTCCCGAGACCGGCTACAGCGTACTGGTCGATGGAACCCGGGAGGTCGTCGGCGGCACCAGCGCCGTCGCCCCGCTGTGGGCCGGGCTCATCACCCTTATCAATCAACAGAAGGTGCAGGCCGGCGGCAGCCCTGTCGGCTTCGCCAATCCCACGCTCTACGCCACGCCTTCCGCGCTGCGCGACATCACCAGCGGCTCCAACGGCGCCTTCAAGGCAGGCCCCGGCTGGGACGCGTGTACCGGCCTGGGCTCACCGAACGGCGACGCGGTGCTCGCCGCCCTTACCGCAACCACCGCGCCGCCCACCGGAACAGGAACGGCCCCGGGCAGCGGCGATCCCACCGAGCCCACCGAGCCGCCGGCGCACAAGAAAAAACACAAGCACGAAAACGAATAAAGCACCCAAAAGGCCCGCTCTGCTCAAACAAAGCGGGCCTTTCTCATTGCAGCTCTACCGCGCGGCCAGCGCCTGCCGCAGCCACGCCGCGATCTCACCCAGCGCCCGCTCGCTCTGCGGGAAGCGCGCCACGGTACCCGGGCTTACGGGAAAATCATGGTGCATGTCCGGTGCGTGCAGGTGGGTCACGGCCACGCCGCTGTTCTTCAGCTTACCGGCGTACGCAATCCCCTCGTCCCGCAGCACATCATATTGCGCGGTTGCGACCAGAGTGGGCGGCAACTCCGGGAACACCGGCCCGCGCAGCGGCGAGATCGCGGGATCGTTCGGGTTCGCATACGGCGCATACAGCCCCCAGTACCAGCGCATCGTGTCCGCTTCCAGCCCGTAGCCCGTGGCGTTTTCCGCATACGAGCCATGGTGGCCGCTCGGGTGGTCCGTGACCGGGTACAGCAGCAGCAGCGCCCGCAGCGCAGGCTCGGCACGGGCAATCAGCCATCGCACCGCGAGTACCGCAGCCAGGTGCCCGCCTGCCGAGTCGCCGCCCAGCGCCAGCAGCTTTCGATCCGCACCCCAGTCCTCCGCATGCTCGGCCGTCCAGCGCAGGGCTGCCTCGGCATCGTCCAGCGCCGCGGGGTGCCGGTGCTCGGGGGCGAGGCGATAATCGACTGCAACAATGCTGATGCCGGCCAAGGGAGCGAGCAGGCGGCAGAACGGGTCATGCGTCTCGAGCGAGCCCGCCGCCCATCCGCCTCCGTGCAGGTAAACCAGTACCGGCAGGCGCCTCGGCGTATCGTTCCTCCGCCCAGGCGGCGTATACACGCGGATGCGCAGCCCCGCGCCATCCTGCTTCGGGATCATCTCATCCCGGCTTTCGACGCCGTTCGGCAGCCCCGCAATGCTGCGGCTCTCCAGTTGCCGCACCATGCGGGCGCGAGCCTCTTCCGCGGAACGGATGGGCCCGGCCGACGCTGCCGCCTGCTCATCCAGGAAGCGGCGCAGCGCTGCATCAATCGGTTTTCGTTCGCTCATGGTCACCCGGCGTTGCGGCAGAGCGGCTCTGCCTGGTCGTCTTGGATGCGCTTCAAAGTGATTTTCCTGCGTGCAGGCCCGAAGGCACGCTCCTGTGTCTTTGCCCGGCGAAAACACACGTTCAAAGCCGACGGTCCCGCGACACCTGCAAGGGAAAGGCTTCAGCCCGAAACCCTCAGCTGCGCGCCGCGGCCTTTCGCAGCTTCAAGATACCCGCCCGGCGTTCCCGGCTCATGGGTAAACAGCACCAGCCACTCCCCCGCGATCGCACGCTTGTAAAAGCGCTTCTTCTCCTCAATGGTTCGCAGCGGGTCCAAGTCGAAGCCCAGCCCCCAGCTCAGCGGCAGGTGCGCCGCGGTCGGCACCAGGTCAGAGATGTAGCAGGCGCGTCTGCCCGTCGCGCCATCCCGGATATGCACCGCCATCATCTGCGGCGTATGCCCCGGAAACAACTCCACCGCGACTCCCGGCGCGAGCTCCAGCTCCTCGCCGCAGCCGAGCGTGAGCGCCTGCATCTGCCCGGTAGCCAGCAGCGGCTCATAGTTGTCCGCAACGTACGAGACCCCGTCCCGCTCGCGCTGCGCGCGCCCGGCCGCGATCTCCCCGGCGTGCGCGTAATACTGGGCGTTCGGGAACGTCGGCACCACGCGCGCGCCATCCGCGGAAAACCGCGTATTCCACCCGCAGTGGTCCCAGTGCAGGTGCGTGTTGATGACCGTATCGACCGACTTCGGGGCAATCCCGGCTTCGGCAAACGCGTCGAGCAAGCGGGCCTGTGCGCCGCAAATCGCGGCCGGCTTCGGCGGCAGCTTTTCGCCGAACCCCGTCTCGATCACGACCGTCCTGCCGCCCGCGCGCACCACCACCGTGTTCAGCCCGATCGTCACCCGGTTTTCAACGTCCGCCGCGGTCACCCGGCTCCAGAGCGCCTTCGGCACCACGCCGAACATCGCGCCGCCGTCAAAGCGCGCCGTCCCGTCGGAGAGCACCAGCAGTTCCGTATCCGCGCCCAGCTGCCAACGCGCGCGCACCAGCGAATCTATCGGCATCGTTCGATTCTAAGCGGGCGGATGTGCGCCGCGCGCCGGAATGCGATAGGTTGAGCGCATGGACCATATCATCGACGGCGTGCTGCGCTTCCAGCGCGAGGTACACGCCGACAGCACCGCACTCTTCCAGCAACTCTCGCGCGGCCAATCCCCTTCGGCCATGTTCATCGGCTGCGCCGACTCGCGCGTCGTGCCCGAAATGCTCACCCAGCAGGGCCCCGGCTCACTGTTCGTCGTGCGCAACGCGGGCAACATCGTGCCGCCGCACTCGCCTGAGCCCGGCGGCGTCACCGCTTCGATCGAGTACGCGGTCGCCGTGCTCGAGATTCCCGACATCGTCATCTGCGGCCACTCCGGCTGCGGCGCTATGACGGCCATCCTGCGCGGCACGGAACAATTCGAGCAGCTCCCGGCCGTCGCCCGCTGGCTCCAGTACGCCGACACGGCGCGCGATGCCGTCGCCCGCGATTATGCAAACGCCTCCGACGAAGACCGCCTGCATGCCCTCATCCGCGAGAACGTGCTCGCGCAGCTCGACCACATCGCCACGCATCCTTCCGTCGCCAAAGCGCTCGGCGAGAAGCGCCTGCGCCTGCACGGCTGGGTCTATGACATCGGCACGGGCGGCGTCGATACCTACGACGCCCGGGCCCGGCGCTGGGTCCCGCTCGGTGAGCACTCGATCGTGAACGCAACGCCGATCGCGTAAGGCTACTTCGCCGCCGGGCCCGCGTCTTCCTTCGGCATCAGGTACGTCTCCCACTGCGCGAGAATCCGGTTGTACAGCTCAATCCGCGCATCTGGCCCGGCAATCGAGTGCGTCTTGCGCGGAAACAACTGCAGGTCGTACGGCTCGTGCGCGTCGATCAGCTTCTGCACAAATTGGATCGTGTTCTCCATGTGCACGTTGTCGTCGCCGGTGCCGTGCGCGATCAGCAGATGCCCGTGCAGGTGCCCGGCAGTCGTCTGGACTGACGCCGCGTCGTACACTGCCGTCTCGGCCGGCATGCCTGCCTGCGCTGTCGGCAAGCCCAGGTAGCGCTCCGTGTAGATC
>CAXTMY010000095.1:0-8285 GCA_964245565.1 uncultured Acidobacteriaceae bacterium
GGGTTTTACCGCCTGGGGGGGGGCGCACTCGCTGGCGGCCCGTAAACTTTGGGCCTCCTGCTCTTGCACTTCTCGCGAAGCGACAAAGACACGTCTTGAAGGGACCGCGAGCCGCGTAGGCGGTTTTGCTTTTGTTTATACAAGCTGCATCAGTGCGCGACCAAGTCCAGCGCGACGGGCGCCTGTTTCGGTGGGAAGCATGTACCGGCATCGCATGCCTGGTAGCGCAGCGCGGCTTCCAGCATATGCTCACCCGGCCTGGTGGCCACGATGCGGGCGTGGAGCACCACCTCGCCCGTGTAGACGCTGAGCTTGTGGCCGGGGAAAGCCGCCGATGCATAGTCACTGCCCTCGGGAAAGGTGACGGCCTGCACATGCACGCCCGGGGGCTCGGCTACGATCAGCTCCGTTCGAATCAGCGATTTGTCACGCGGCGTGTGGGAGTTGATGTGCAGGCCGTCGCGTACGCGGAAGTGGAGATCGACCTGCTGCGGCTTGCCGACGGGAAGCTGCACCTGCTCGGGATAGAGATACTGCACCGGGTCGCCGGCGGTGGCAGGCTTTGCGCCTACCTGCCACGGCAGTTGCTGCGCTGCCAGGGCAAGCGGCGCCAGCAGCGCAACGGCTCCGAGCGCCCGTTTACGCGCCACCCGCTTACGCACCGCCATGGATCGCCTTCTGGATGTCGGCTTCGGCCTCTTGCTTCGAGCCGGCGCCGGTAATGACCGCGACGACCTTGCCGGTCCTGTCCAGGTAGAACGACTCAGGAAAGACATCGACGCCGCCGTATGCCTTCTCAATGGCGTCGCCGTCGAACAGCACAGGGTAGTTGATCTGGAGGGTCTTTGCAGACCTGACGATCGCGGCTTTCTCCCTGGCGAGCGCCGTTTTGTCGTCAAGGTCGAGCTCGTCGCCGGAGACGCCCAGAATCTCAAAGCCCTGCGGCGCATACTGGGTGCGCAGCTGCGTAAGCCACGGAATCTCGTACTTGCACGGGCCGCACCAGGTAGCCCAGAAGTTGACGAGCACGGGGCGACCTTTAAAGCTGGCCAGCGAGACTTTTTTGCCGGCCAGGTTTTCAAGCGTAAAGTTCGGCGCCGGTTGGCCAAGCAGCGGGTTCGGTGGCATGCCGGCACTGTCTGCATCGGCAGAGGCATCGGCGGGCGGCCCGGTTTCCGGGGTCAGGACCAGGTGCTGGGGCGCCGCGGAGCTCTGTGCAAGGCGTGCGCGGTAGTTGCTTATCCCGGCCCAGACGATCAGACCGACCGCCGCGATCATCATGGCAACCACTAATGCTTTACGAGCCAATGCTGCTCCTTGTGCCATCCTTATCATTCTAGATGGAGCTGCCGGCTTGCATGCGCGGCGGCCGGATGCTTTGATGAGGTACGGATGGCTCCGGCGACTCCAGCAGCGCTTGTGCGTACGGAAGCGGCAGCGCTGTCGGCGCTTGCCGACCGGCTCGACGGGCCCATGGCGGCGGTGTTTGAGCGAGCGGTGGCCCTGCTGCTGCAGTGCGGCGAAGCGCGCGGGCGGGTGGTGGTAACCGGCATGGGCAAGAGCGGAATCATCGCCCAGAAGATCGCTGCGACGCTGTCCTCCACCGGCAGCCCGGCCTTGTTCCTGCATCCGGCAGAGGCGGTGCATGGCGACATCGGCATGCTGGCCCCCGGGGATGTGGTGCTGGCGCTTTCGGCGAGCGGCGAGACGGAAGAGCTGCTGCGGCTGCTCGCAACGATCAAGAGAGTTGGCGATGCGCTGATCACGTTCTGCTGCGCGACCGGCTCGACACTGGGCCGAGCGAGCGATGTCGCGCTGGACTGCAGCGTGGCCGGGGAGGCATGCGGGCTGGGGCTTGCACCGACCGCCTCGACAACGGCGATGCTGGCGCTCGGCGACGCGCTGGCCATTGCCGTCTCTCTGCGGAAGGGGTTCAAAGCAGAGGACTTCGCCCGACTGCACCCGGGCGGTCGGCTGGGGAAGCAGCTTTCACCGGTGCGCGAGCTGATGCACACGGGGGAGCGGATTCCGCTGGTTCGGCTCGACACGCCGATGAGCGACGTGATGGACGAGATGACGCGCAAGGGACTGGGGATGACGGTGGTGCTGGATACGGCGGGGGCGCTGGCCGGGGTCGTAAGCGACGGCGACCTGCGCAGGCTCCTGGTGGCGCACGGGGGAGCGGCGCTGGGGCTGACGGCAGCGGCGGTTCTGCACCGCGAGCCGCATACCATTCACCAAGAGGAGCTGGCCGCACGGGCGCTGGCTGAGATGGAGCGCCACCGGATCACGTCGCTGGTGGTGACGGGCGCAGGGGGCGAGCTTGCGGGGGTGCTGCACCTGCATGCGCTCTGGGGACTTGGACTGGTCTGAACGGGGAGTTCACCTTCAGGAAGGATGGAAAAGGAGTCTCGCTATTCCCACGCATTCGAGCGGAATCAAAATTGCCGCGAGCGCATAGAAAACAGCTCGACCCCAGGGCCACACTCGTGTCGGCATCTGGTCGACCAGCTTGTCTCGCAACGTAACCTTTAACCTTGTCGGCTCATAGGCAGCATCATCTTCTAGAGAAGGATTCTTCTGCCATTTCCGAACTAGCAACACTGCTCGCAGGTTCGTCAAGAGCAGCGCCAGGCCTATAAGCCGAAGAAAGCTGAAGTGAAAAGGAGAAAGCCGGAAATAGAGGACAGTGCCTAGCAGATAGTTTGCAAACATTGCGCCTGCGGCCGTCAGGCTTCCTTGCCGCACACCCGTCGCACCTAGAAAGTAAAAGAAGAAAACAGCCCAGTCCATGCAGCTTTCAAGGTCGATTCCAACACTGATAGTCGCGTGTGTGGAACCCGCCGCACCGGAAACAAACGCCAGCGCAAAACAAATCCAGAAGCCTCGCGTAGACGCAAGATCCGCATCTTGCGCGTTCTGGATCGTTGGCCAGAACAGGCCTTTCCACAAACCATCTGAGCTCTCGGTCCTTCCCGACAAACCAAGCGTCGACACGCGCACTACAGTGACATAGCTCATCTGGCCAAACAAGCTCTACATGAGGAAGCGTGCGCTGAAAAGCGCACTTTAGGAATCGACTGGAGGTCAGTTCTGTTGATTTGCGTTGAAGAATTATTTTTTCAAATGCTCTGAACATCCGAACAGAAGCTGCCGATAAGGGATTTGCAGGTTCTCTATCTCACGAGGTGATGCATGGCTTCTTTCGTTTCCGCGCTTCCCGCCTACGATCCGTCCTCTTCGGCCTACGACAAACCGGCGCCGACTCCCAGCCAGGCGCAGCAGCAACAGCAGCCCACAGCGGCTCAGCAGATGCAGCAGCTGGAGCAGCAGGGCCAGTCCGCGACTCAGATCGCAGACCAGATGGGTCTGCCGCTGGCGCTGGTGCAGTCAGAGCTGGGGCTTACGACGACCAGCACGACCAGTGCGACCACGGTCCCGCTTACGGCTATCTCGATCAAGGCCTGAAATACCGGCGCCGCGACAGGCCGGTTAGAATGCGGAAGTACGCCCGCGCGTTGCGAGGGCTGAAGGAAGGTACGCGCCTCCGCATGCATCGCTGGTCAAAACTGTTTATTCCTACACTGCGCGAAGCGCCGTCGGACGCTGAAGTCGCAAGCCACAAATTCCTGCTGCGCGCCGGGTATGTACGGCAGCTCGGCGCCGGGATTTACTCGCACCTGTTTCTCGGGCAGCGGTCCGTGAACAAGATCATCGCGATCGTCCGCGAGGAGATGGACCGGATCGGCCAGGAGTTCCTGCTGCCCGCCCTGCTGCCTGCGGAGCTGTGGCAGCAGAGCGGCCGCTGGACGACCATGGGCCAGAACATGTTCCGGCTGGAGGACAGAAAGGGTGCGGAACTGTGTCTCGGCATGACGCATGAGGAGATCATGACCGACATCGCGCGGAAGGAGCTGCGCAGCTACAAGCAGCTGCCGCAGATCTGGTACCAGATCCAGACCAAGTTCCGCGACGAGCCAAGACCCAAGTCGGGGTTGCTGCGGGTCCGGCAGTTCACGATGAAGGACAGCTACTCCTTTGACATCGACCAGGCCGGCCTGGACAAGAGCTACGACCGGCATGACGCGGCGTACCGCGCGATCTTCACGCGCTGCGGGCTGCAGTTCGTCGCCGTTGAGGCCGACTCCGGCGCAATGGGAGGGTCACAGTCGCAGGAGTTCATGGTATACACCGAGGCGGGCGAAGACCTGATCGCGAGCAGCGCTGAAACCGGCTACGCTGCCAACCTTGAGAAAGCGACTTCGCGCCTCGCGCCTGTTGACGATCTCGAACCCACTGGCGACGGCCTGCCCGAGCTTGTCTACACCCCCGGCAAAGCCGCCATAGCGGCCGTGGCAGAGTTTTTCAAAATCCTTCCGGCGCAGGATATCAAATGCGTCGCCTACATGGCCGAGGCCCGCGACTCCGCGGGCAAGACGAGCTGGCAGCCGGTCGCGGCATTTCTGCGCGGCGACCACTTTGTAAATGAGACCAAGCTGCTGGCCGCGGTGCATGGCTCTGAGCTGCGCACCATGGATGCCGAAGAATTGGAGCGCTGGTTCCACGGGCCGGCCGGATACCTCGGTCCTGTTGGGCTGGTGCCGGCGAAGACGCTGCACGACGGCGGCATCACCGTTGTCCTCGACGCAGCCCTTGAGCACCGCAGGAACCTCGTCTGCGGCGCGAACAAGCTCGACCACCATTACCGCAACGTGACCCCGGGCCGGGATTTCACCTGGACGGTTGCAGCGGATATCCGCAATGCCCTCAAAGGCGAAGACGCGCCGAACGCGCCGGAGGGTGTCCCGGCCCCGCTGCGCATCGGCAAAGCCGTTGAAGTGGGTCATATCTTCAAGCTGGGCTACCGCTACGCCGAGGCGCTCGGCGCCCGGGTGCTGGACCGGAACGGCAAAGAAGTCACCCCGATCATGGGCTCCTACGGGATAGGGATTGAGCGCATTTTGACGGCGGCGATCGAACAGTCCGCAGCCCTGTCCGCCGCGTCTGACGATCAGAGACCCATTGCCCTGCCCCGCTCGATTGCGCCCTTTGAGGTTGTCGTCACCATCACCAACGTCCGCGACGCTCAACTGCTCGCCGCCGGAGAGCGAGTCGCCGCGGAGCTTGAAGCGGCCGGCATGGATGTGCTGCTGGACGACCGGGACGAGCGAGCAGGCGTAAAGTTCAAGGACGCCGACCTGGTCGGGATTCCTTACCGCGTGAATGTCGGCAAGAAAGCCGCCCATGGCATGGTTGAGCTGGTCGACCTGGCGCACGGCACGGTTGAAGATGTCGCTTTTGACGGGATAGCGCAGCGACTCGCGGCAGGATAGTTTCCGGGACGACCGGTAGGCGCAATCGGCAACCGGCAGCGTCCAACAGAGGCTGCACTCCCGGAAGGCAGCGGCTGCGAAGCCGGAAGTCACGGCAGCGCCTCAACAGTCCATAGAATAAGCAAAAGGCGGTAAGCTGCTTGGCCATTCGAATTTCTATTCCCCGCACCTCGCCCGGCATGACGCGAACCCGTCGGCTGCTCGTTGCCCTCAGTATCGCCGCGGCCGTGGTTGTCATCGCTGCGCTCTCGGTCTTCGGGTTTTACTACCACAAGTACGGCGTGATCGTGGACCGGCGGCTCCAGAAGCCTCTGTTCGCGAATACCGCTCAGATTTACGCCGCGGCGCGGCAGGTACGCACCGGGCAGAAGCTCACCGCGGGCACGGTTGCGGCGCAGCTGCGGGCGGCCGGCTATACGGAGGGTGAGCCGTCCGCCGGCTCGCCGATGGGTACCTTCTCTCTCAACGAAAACAGCATTACGATTCGGCCCGGGCCGCAGAGCTTTCACGCGCCGGAAGACGCGACCATCACGTTCGACACTCACGCCGACGGAACAAGTAAAGTCCAGGAGATTACGGCGTCGAACGGCGAGCAGCTCGCCAGCTATGCGCTCGAACCGCTGCTGATCACCGGCCTCTCCGACCAGTCGCGCACCAAGCGCCGCCTAATCACCTACGACGAGCTGCCGAAATACCTCGTGCCGGCCGTCACTTCCATCGAAGATCGCCGCTTCTTTACCCATGGCGGCGTCGACTACATCGGCCTGACCCGCGCCTTCCGGGATGACATGCTGCACCACCGGCTCGGCCAGGGCGGATCGACGCTCACGATGCAGCTGGCGCGCGGCTTTTTCCTGTCGCCTGCCAAGCACTTCAAGCGCAAGATTCTTGAGATTCTGATCACCTGGCACCTGGAAAACCACTTCGACAAGCAGCGGATTTTCCAGATGTATGCGAACGAAATTCCGCTGGGGCAGGCCGGCTCATTTGCGATCAACGGCTTCGGCGAAGCCGCGCAGGTTTACTTCGGCAAAGACGTATCGAAGCTGAACCTGCCGGAGTGCGCGCTGCTGGCCGGGATGATCCAGAGCCCCAGCCGGCTGAACCCCATGCGCCACCCGGTGCGCGCGGTCGAGCGCCGAAATGTCGTGCTCGACGCCATGGTCGAGACCGGCGACATCAGCAAGGAGCAGGCCGAGGAGGCCAAAGCCACGCCGCTGCGCCTTGCGCCGCTGAGTGTGCAGCAGGACCAGGCTCCGTATTTTGTCGATCTTGTTCGCGACCAGATCGCCGCCCGCCTCGGCGACAGCAACTGGAACCAGGAGGGGCTGCGCATCTACACGTCGCTCGACCCGCAGTTGCAGGCCGCGGCCAGCGCTGCCGTGGATGAAGGCATGAAGCATGTGGATGAGCTCATCGACAAAAGGCGCGCCCGGCTGGGCGATGCCGGCGGGCCGGTGACGTACCCGCAGGTTGCGCTGGTTGCGCTCGACCCGCACACCGGCCAGGTGCTGGCCCTGGTGGGCGGCCGCAACTACGGCGAAAGCCAGCTGGACCACGCGGTCTCGCACCGGCCGACCGGCTCCATTTTCAAGCCTTTCGTGTATGCGGCGGCGTTCAATTCCTCGCTTGCCGGGACGCAGCTGACGAACACCGACGGTACTTCCGGCGTGTTTACCCCGGCAATGCTGCTGCCGGACCAGCAGCAGACCTTCACGTTCGGCAATGGCCAGACGTACACGCCACGTAATTTTGAGGGCGAGTACCAGGACCAGGTCACCGCCCAGTACGCATTGAAGCGTTCACTGAATAATGCAACCATCGCGCTCGCGCAGATGGTCGGCTTCGGCAATGTCGCCGCGCTCGCCCGCGATGCCGGCCTTCTCTCGACCCGCGCCACACCGTCGATGGCGATCGGCGCCTACGCCGCATCGCCGATCGAGATGGCCGGCGCCTACACAGTGTTCGCGAACGGCGGCGTCGCCATCAAGCCACAACTGCTCGCCTCCATCCGCACGTCGAGCGGCGACCCGATCCAGGACTTTTCCGCACAGACGCATTCGGTACTTGATCCCCGCGTCGCTTACCTGACGACGAACATGATGGAGGCCGTGCTGCAGGGTAACGGCACCGGTGCAGGCGTGCGCAGCATGGGCTTCAACGCCCCGGCCGCAGGCAAAACCGGCACCGAAAATGACGCCTGGTTCGCCGGCTACACCAGCAACCTGCTCTGCATTGTATGGGTAGGCAACGACGACTACTCCGTTTTACATATCCAAGGTGCGGATGCCGCAGGACCTATCTGGGGGAACTTCATGAAGCGCGCGGTCGCGCTGCCGCAGTATAGCGATGCGCATGAGTTCGCGGTACCCGCCGGTGTATCGCTGGTAAGCCTCGACAAGGCCACCAACCTGCTTGCCGACGCAAGCTGCCCCGACGATTACACGGCCGCGTTTCTCGACGGCACCCAGCCACTAAATACCTGCGACGGCCCCAGCAACGACCAGCGCAATATCTTCCAGAAGATCTTCGGTATCGGTCACCAGTCCGTGACGCCGCAGCAGCAACAACCGGCTGTTGCCGGCCAAAGCGTGCCGGCGCCTGCCCAGGCGCCGGCAACGGCCACACCCGCACAGAGCGCAACGGCTCCTTCCGCACCGACGCAGCCGCCGGTTGAAGAAAAGAAGCCCGGCTTCTTCGGCAGACTCTTCGGACGCAAGCCGAAACAGGAACCAGCGCCGCAGCCAAATCAGCAGTCGCAGCCTTGAGATCTAGCCACTGCGGCGGTGGCAGATTAGCAGCCGACTCGCTTCCGCCCGGTGCTCGTAGCCCAGCCCGCAATTTTCTCATCGCCCGGCTGGCACTGCGGACACCAGTAGGTCGAGCGGGCGCCCGCGCCCTGCTTGCGCATCAGCACAGCCGTGCCGCAGCGGCGGCAGGGCTGGCCCTGGC
>CAXTMY010000096.1:0-7536 GCA_964245565.1 uncultured Acidobacteriaceae bacterium
GTATCTGCGGGCGGGCGGAGAAGCTGTGACGGTTTCCGAGGGGGCATCTACGGCGCCGGCGAAGGAGATGGTGGCGCAGAGGCGGTGAGCTTTGCCCAACAGAGAGCGGCCCGCGCGGGTTTCAGACCGGCGCGGGTTTTGGTGTTCGGATAGCAAGCAGGTACGCGACAACGCGGGCCGGCGCATCTGCCGGCCCGCGTTGTCCTAGTGTGGAAAGTGTTTACTGCTGGGGCTCTTCGCCTTCGGTGCCGGGGGTGGGGCCATTGGCGGCGAGGGCTGCCTGCATTTCGGCGCGGCGCTTTTCGCGGGCTTCGGCGCGCTTCTGGCGCTTTTCGTCGAGGACCTGCTCGGCGCCGAGGAGCTCGATGAGCGCGGTTTCGCCGCCGTCGCCCTTGCGGAAGCCGGTGCGGACGATGCGGAGGTAGCCGCCGGTGCGCTCGCCGTAGCGGGGCGCAACCGTGTCAAAGAGGCGGGTGACCGACTCGCGGGTCATGAGGTAAGCCAGCGCCTGGCGGCGGGAGTGGAGGTCACCTTTCTTGCCAAGGGTGATCATCTTCTCGACGTGCGAGCGGACGGCCTTGGCCTTGGTGACTGTGGTCTCGACACGGTCCTCCATGAGGATGGAGGTGGTGAGATTGCGCAGCAATGCGCGGCGGTGCGGGGTCTTGCGTCCGAGTTTGAATCCTGCTTTGCGATGGCGCATGGTGGGTCTCTCTTATGGTGCGAACTTGGTCTGTGGTGGCAGTAACGCATCCTTCGCTTCGTCCCGGGAGCACCCGGGCGAAGCGAAGGAGTAAAGCGGGCCGGTTAGAAGTTTTCCGGCTCGTTCTGGAGCGGCATGTCGCTTTCATCGTCGAGGATTTCGTCTTCCTCGTCATCGAAGCGGCTGTACTGACCGGCGGCCAGCTGCTGCGACGGCAGAATGCTGGTAGGACCGGGAACGGCGTTGCCCTGCTCGTCGATCTTCATGCCGAGGGACAGGCCCATCTGCGCGAGGATTTCCTTGATCTCGTTCAGGCTCTTGCGGCCGAAGTTCTTGGTCTTGAGCATTTCGGCTTCGGTCTTCTGGACGAGCTCGCCGATGGACTGGATATTGGCGTTTTTGAGGCAGTTGTAGGAGCGGACACTGAGTTCGAGCTCCTCGACCGAACGGTTGAGGTTGTCGTTGCGCAGCAAGCCGCGGCCGTCGTCCATGTGGCCTTCGAGCTCGATCTCTTCCTCAAAGTTGATGAAGATGCTCATGTGGTCCTTGAGCAGCTTGGCGGCGAGACCGACGGCATCGGCCGGAACCACCGAACCGTTGGTCCAGACCTCGAGCGTCAGCTTGTCGTAGTCGGTGATCTGCCCGAGACGGGCGGCGTCGACCGCGTAGTTGACCTTGCGGACGGGCGAGTGAACCGAGTCGATGGGCATGAAGCCGAGCCCGAGATCCTGGTCGAAGTTCTTGTCGGCGGAGATGTAGCCGCGGCCGCGCTTGAGGCGCATTTCCATGTCAAGCTTGCCGCCCTCGCTGACAGTGGCGATGTAGACGTCCTTGTCGAGGATCTCGACGTCACCGTCGGCTTCAATCATGCCGGAGGTAACGACGCCGGGCTCTTCGACGCGGAGGTACAGCGCCTTGGGGCCGTCGCCGCTCAGCTTGAACGGGACCTGCTTGAGGTTGAGGATGATGTCGGTCGCGTCCTCAACGATGCCGGTGATGGACTGGAACTCGTGCAGCACGCCTTCAATGCGGACAGCGGTGACAGCTGCGCCTTCAATCGAGCTCAGCAGAGTGCGGCGCAGCGAGTTGCCGATCGTGGTGCCGAAGCCGCGCTCAAACGGCTGGGCGCTGAACTTGCCGTAACGGTCGGTGAGTGTTTCGGTGTCGACTTGTAGACGCTTGGGGCGCTGAAAACCTCTCCACAACATGGTGCTCTCCTTGGCAGCGGCCGTGCGAAGCATTCTGCACGGCTCGTGCGGTAGTACAAAACCTTAGCCCCCCTGCGCGGGAGGCGGTCCCTTCGGGACGGGTACTCGTTGGTGATGAACTGCATGCCTGCGTGACCCTCCCGCTGGTCGGGAACTTGAATGCTGACCAACGGGAAGCCCACGCGAAGCCGAGAACGGCACGAAGTGCTACTTCGAGTACAACTCGACGATCAGCTGTTCGTTGACGGGCATCTGGATGTCTTCGCGGCGCGGCAGGGCGATGACCTTGCCGGACAGCTCGGCGGCGGTGGTCACGAGCCAGGCCGGCGCGGGCTGGTGCGAGGCAAACTCGCGGGAGCTCTCGACCACCGTGAGCTTGGACGAGTTCGGGCGAATCTTGATCTCGTCGCCGACCGAGACCTGGAACGATGGGATGTTGACCTTGCGGCCGTTGACTTCGATGTGGCCGTGGCGAACGATCTGGCGGGCCTGGCGGCGCGAGGTAGCGAAGCCGAGGCGGTAGGCGACATTGTCCAGGCGGCGCTCGAGCTGCTGGAGCAGGAGCTCGCCGGTAACGCCGGTGGTGGTGGCAGCCTTCTCGTAGTAGGCGCGGAACTGGCCTTCGAGCGCGAAGTAGATACGCTTGGCCTTCTGCTTTTCACGCAACTGCAGGCCGTAGCCGACGATCTTGGCCTTGCGGTCGCGGCCGTGCTGGCCGGGGGCGAAGTTGCGCTTTTCAATGGCGCACTTGTCGGAAAAGCAGCGGGTGCCTTTCAGGAACAGCTTCATGCCTTCGCGACGGCAAAGACGGCAGACGGGTCCGGTGTAACGTGCCACTGGGTACTCTCCTCGGAACTGCGGGTGACGATCGGTTTACGCGCCGCGGGGGGCGTTCCATCCCGATCCGGATCATGGGTTGCGCAAGGGTCTGGAACTCAGACCCTGCGGCGCTTGGGCGGACGGCAGCCGTTGTGCGGGATTGGCGTTACGTCGCGGATGGAGCGCACATCGATGCCGGCGGCGGCGAGGGCGCGGACCGCGGACTCGCGGCCGGAGCCGGGGCCGGAGACGCGGACGTCGACGGAGCGGAGACCGTGGTCGCGGGCCTGGTTGGCCGCGTTCTGCGCAGCCTGCTGGGCGGCGAACGGGGTGCCCTTGCGCGAGCCGCGGAAGCCGAGCGAACCGGAGGACTTCCAGGAAAGCGTGTTGCCCTGGCCGTCGGTGATGGTCACGATGGTGTTGTTGAAGGTCGCCTGGATGTGGACCAGGCCGTAGGGAACGTTTTTGCGCTCGCGCTTCTTGAACTTCTTGTTCTTGCCGGTCTTCGCCGCGGAGCCTTTGCCCTGGGTGCTCTTCTGTGCCTTCGCCATTACTTGGTCACCTTCTTCTTGCCGGCTACCGTGCCCTTGCGCGGGCCCTTGCGGGTGCGAGCGTTGGTGTGCGAGCGCTGGCCGCGGACGGGCAGGTTGCGGCGGTGCCGCAGGCCGCGGTAGCTCTGGATGTCGATGAGCCGCTTGATGTTCATCGAGATGTCCTTGCGCAGATCGCCTTCGATCTGGCCTTCCTGCTCGATGACCTGGCGGATCTGGTTGACTTCCTCCTCGCTCAGGTCGCTGAGCTTGCGGAAGGGGTCGATGTCTGCCTTGGTGAGGATGCGCAGCGCGCGCGGATCCCCGATGCCGAAGATGTAAGTAAGGGCGATCCGAACCTGCTTGTTGCGGGGCAGATCGACACCAGCAATACGTGCCATGCTTCCTCTTTGGGCCTCGACTCGGAGTTGGTCCGTCTGGGCGGTTACGCCGGGTGTGTCCCGGCTCGCGTGAATTTGTCCGGCAGGTTCATCGCACGCTCTCACCGTGCCGGAGCGAACTCGCCTGGGGACAACCGGCCGCGGGATGCGGCCCTAACTGCCGGGTTCAACCCTGGCGCTGCTTGTGCTTCGAAACCTCGCAGATCACCCGCACGACGCCGCGGCGGTTGATGACCTTGCACTTGTCACAGATCTTCTTGACGGACGCACGAACCTTCATTGCCTGTTCCCTTCCTGTTGCGCTGCTTCCACCGCGCGACGCGCGGCCGGACTCTATTTGTAGCGGTACACGATGCGGCCGCGGGTGAGGTCATAGGGACTCAGCTCGACGGCGACCCGGTCGCCGGGCAGGATGCGGATAAAGTTCTTCCGCATACGCCCGGAGACATGGGCCAGTACCTGGTGCTTGTTCTCAAGCTCCACCTTGAACATCGCGTTCGGCAGCGTCTCAACGACCGTTGCCATTACCTCAATTGCGTCTTCCTTCGACACCCTTGTCCCAATTCCGCGCTGCCGGGCGCATGCTCCGGACCGCGCTGCCTACCTGAACCCATGCTGACGCGCTTCAGCGTGTCAGCACCTCAACCCCGTTGGCGGTGACGGCGACCGTGTGCTCGAAATGAGCACTGAGGCTGCCGTCGAACCTGAATGATTTCAAGACGTATTAAACCAACTAGAAATAGGACTTGCCGGCATTGACCATCGGCTCGATGCAGAAGACCATCCCCTCGCGCATCTTCATCCCGCGCCCGCGCTGGCCGTAGTTGGGCACCTGCGGGTCTTCGTGCAGGTGCGTACCGATGCCGTGGCCGACAAACTCGCGGACCACGCTGAAACCTTCGCGCTCGACCATCTGCTGTACCGCCGCGCCGACGTCGCCCAGGGTCGCCCCGCCGGCTACGGCATCGATGCCGGCCTGGAGCGATGCCTCGGTGACGGCGAGCAGGCGCGCCGCGTTCCCATCAAGCTTCACGCCGACCCCGATCGTGGTTGCCGAGTCCCCGTAAAACCCGTCGATCACAACGCCGGTATCGACCGAAACGATGTCGCCGTCCTGCAGGATCCGGCTTCTGGACGGGATGCCGTGGACCACTTCCTGGTTGACGCTGGTGCACAGTACGCAGGGAAACCCGTGGTAGCCCTTGAAGGCCGGGGTGACTTTGAGCTCCCTGACCTTGGCCGCGGCGACCTGTTCGAGGTCCATCGTGGTGGCGCCGGGCTGGACGTGCGGACGCACGGATTCGAGCAGCTCGCGCACGACCTCGCCGGCGCGGCGCATCCTGGCGATTTCGACCTTCGTCTTGAGCATGACCGCCATTCCCGCGCTTACGTCCTCAACTTTCGCACAGCTGCCTGTACCTCGGCGGTGACCGCGTCGGGAGGCGCTTCTCCATCGATCTCCGCAAGATGCCCGAGCGCAGAGTAATGCTCGACCACCGGGGCGGTCTGAGCCTCATAGGCCTGCATGCGGTCGTGGAACACCGCTTCGGAATCGTCGTCGCGGCGCTGCAGCCGGGCACCGTCCAGATCGCAGATGGAGTCCTGTTTCGGAGGCTGCAGATAGATGTTGTAGATACTGCCGCAAACGGGACAGATGCGGCGTCCCGTAATTCGGCGCAGTAACTGAGTATACGCGACCCGGATGGACACCGCAACCAGAGGCAGCCGGCCGGCACTGCCGGCGAGCGCGGTGTCGAGCCACTCGGCCTGAGCCAGGGTACGCGGGTAGCCGTCGAGGATGTAGCCGCGGCCGGTGTCGGGCTGGGCGAGCCGCTGCTCGACCATCCGGTTGACCAGGTCGTCGGGAACGAGCTTGCCGGCGTCCATGAGCTGCTTCGCCAGCCGGCCCAGGTCGGAGCCGGAGGCGACGTTGGCCCGGAGCAGGTCGCCGGTGGAGATCTGCGGGATCTTCCAGCGGGCGACCAACTCCTTGGCCTGGGTTCCCTTGCCGACACCGGGCGCGCCCATCAGCAGGATGGGGCCCGGTTGCAATGCTTCGTCAGGCTGCGTCAACTTACCAGGACCGCCTTCCGCGCACCCGGCTCCTGGTGGAGAAACCTTCGTAGTGCCGCATGATGAGCTGCGACTCGACCTGGTTGACCGTATCCATGGCGACGCCGACGACGATGAGCAGCGAAGTGCCGCCGAAGTAGAAGGTGAAGCCGAGGCCGTTGGTCATCCAGAGCGGCAGGTGCTCGAAGACGCCGCCGATCAGCGGCAGATGGTTGAGGTGGATGCCGGAGATCAGCACCGTGGGCACGAGCGAGATGAAGATGAGGTAGATGGCGCCGACCAGCGTGAGCCGGGTGAGGATGTCGTTGATATAGTCCGAGGTGCGCTTGCCGGGGCGGATGCCGGGGATGAAACCGCCGTACTTGCGCATGTTGTCGGCGATATCGTCGGGCCGGAAGACGATCGAGATATAGAAGTAGGCGAAGAAGATGATGGCGACGGCCTGGAGCAGGACATACCAGGGCTCACCCGGACGCAGCCCGTCGAAGATATTGGTGAGCACGGTGCTGTTGCGGACGAACGCCGCCTGGCCGAAGAGCAGCGGCGCCGAGAGCACGGAGGCCGCGAAGATGACGGGCATGACGCCGCCGGAGTTGACCTTGAGCGGCAGGTGCGTGGACTGGCCGCCCATCATGCGGCGACCGACGATGCGCTTGGCATACTGCACCGGCACGCGGCGCTCAGAGCGCTCGACGAAGACGATGAAGGCGACGAGCAGGATCATGGCGACGACGAGCAGGATCAGGGCCGGAACGGTGAGGGCGCCGAACTTCTCCGTGCGCGCGGTCTGGACCAGCTCGGCGATGCCGTGGGGCAGGCCGACCACGATGCCCGCGAAGATCAGCAGGCTCATGCCGTTGCCGATGCCGCGGTCGGTGATCTGCTCACCGATCCACATGATGAACGCCGAGCCGGTAGTGAGCGTAAGGATCGTCATCAGGACAAAACCGGCGCCGGGGTGCAGCACCAGCTGCACGCCGCCGCTGCCGCGGGAGAGCGCGCCGGCGATAAAGCCGGACTGCACGATGGCCAGCAGAATGGTGACGTAGCGGGTCCACTGCGTGATCTTGCGGCGGCCGGCTTCGCCTTCCTTCTGCAGCTTGGCCAACGGCTCATACACGACGGTGAGCAGCTGGAAGATGATCGACGCGGTGATGTACGGCATGATGCCCAGCGCGAACACGGTCATGCGGCGCAGGTTGCCGCCGTTGAACAGGTCGACCATGCCAAGCGGCGAGCCGCTCTGCGAGTTGAAGAAGTTGGCCAGCGCGGAGGCGTTGACGCCGGGCGTGGGGATGTGCGCGCCCAGGCGGTAGACCGCCAGCATGGCGAAGGTGAACAGGACGCGGTTGCGCAGCTCGGGGATGCGGAAGATGTTGAGAAACTTCTCAAGCATGCTGGTGGCTCTTCTCTCAAGCAGTCTGGTGCGGGCGGGTCTTGATCAGGATACAGCGGAAAGGCAGTGGCCCTGCGGGCGCACTGCCTTTTTGGACTCCCATGCGGATGGCTTGGAGCTAGCCGATTAGAACAGCCCGGCCGCCGGCGGCTTCAATCTTCTCCTGCGCCGACTTCGAAAACTTGTGCGCATGGATCGTGATCGCGGTCGTGAGCTCGCCGGTGCCGAGCACCTTGAGCAGCTCGTCGCGGCGCTTGAGGAAGCCGAGCGCCTTAAGCCGTTCGAGCGAGAGCTCGGTCTCGCCCATCTCGGCGATGCGGCTGAGGTTGAGCACGGTGTACTCGACGCGGAAGATGTTGGTGAAGCCGCGCTTGGGCAGGCGGCGGTGCAGCGGCATCTGGCCGCC
>CAXTMY010000097.1:0-7490 GCA_964245565.1 uncultured Acidobacteriaceae bacterium
TCGCCAAAGCTCAATCCGGGTTTTTTGTAACGTTAATTCTTCCACAGCTGTATCATAACTGTCTAACGTCGGCAGCGGGCGCTCCCTATAGGATTGTGGTGGCAACACCTGCGGGACCAGCACCAGCCAGGGGCTATCCGGTGATCTACGTCGTGGATGGCAATGCATGGACAGTGCTTGTGTCCGAGATTATCCGCACCAACATCGACTGGGGCATCGCGAGCCGGGTCGAGCCCGCAGTTGTCGTCGGCATTGGCTACCCCACGGATGCCGCCATAGATCTGACCAGACGCACCCTGGACCTCACCTCTCCCTTTCCGGGCCATCCAGGCGATCCCAACGGGGGTGACATCGCGTTGATGGATTTCATCGATATGGTGGTAAAACCCGTAATCGAGGCGCGTTTCAAAATCGACCGGACTCGCCAGACGCTGGTCGGCCACTCGCTGGGCGGCCTGTTCACCTTGAGCACCATGTTCAACCGGCCGCAGTCGTTCCAGACCTATGTCGCGCTCAGCCCGTCCATCTGGTGGAACCACCGCGTGCTACTTCGGGAGGCGCAAGACTTCGTCAGGAAACCCGACCGTCCGCGCAAGCTACGAGTGTTCCTGTCCGTCGGCAGCCTTGAACAGGACATGACGCCCGCTTACATTGCTCATGCCCGCGACGTGGAACGGCAGAGGTACGAGGCCGAAGGCAAGACGGATGCCGACGCCGACAGGGAAGTGGCCGAGATGAAAGCATCCTTCGACAGCAAAACCATGGTCGACAACGTCCGTCAGATGGCTACGCTGCTTGCGGCCGCGCATGTCCAGACTAAGTTGGTGGAATTTCCCGACGAAGATCATTTCTCAGTCGTGCCGTCCGCTCTCGGCCGGGCAATCCCTTTCGCCCTCGGCGACGATTTACCAGTTCGATAGCCGCAGTCCGGAGCGAAGAATCAGAGCAGATAGAAGTCGATAACATGCTCTCGCACATACCGAGGGTGTGCGGAAGTTACTATGAGCGCCGGTGGGCTTGAAAGGGCAGGAACAAGGTGAATACTTTTCCTGCCGGCTACGGACGTACATTTCTCCGAGGTGCCGGGCTATGGTTCCTTGCTGACCCATAGGCCGGTGCCGCCGATTCCTTTGGTGGTGAAGAAGGGGTCGAAGATTTTTTCGGACCAAGGTGGACATGCCGGAGCCGTGTGGGCGACGGTGGGAATAAAGCCTTTTTGTATTGCTGCGTTCCTTAGTTAGTCAAAGCGTTTGTATGTGAGGTTAGAATAACTCGGTTGAGGTTCATACCGGCAGGCCGATCGTACCGCGACTGCGTAGATTCGTGGTCTCCCACTTCTCAAAAGCGAGAAGTGGGCACCCGGCACCCGGGAGAATCTGAGGCAGCCAGATGTTTTGGGCGAGCGTACGAGATTATCCGGTCACGGTACTACCGGCAGGCCTGGGCGCCGGCCTCGGCTACGGAGTGGTCCTGTTCGCCGGAGCCGCCGCTGATGCCGAGGGCGCCGACGATTTCGCCGTTGCGCTGGAGGGGGACACCGCCGGCGAAGATCATGATTTTGCCTTGGTTTGAGGCGTGGATGCCGTAGAACTGCTGGCCGGGCTGGGCGTTTTCGCCGAGAGTTTTGGTGGGGAGATCGAAGGCGCGGGCGGTGAAGGCCTTGTTCATGGCGATGTCGATGGAGCCGAGCCAGGCGCCTTCCATGCGGGCGAAGGCGACGAGGTTGTTGCCCTGGTCGACGACGGCGATGTTCATGGGCTGGCCGATGCTTTCGGCTTTCTTTTCGGCAGCGGCGATGATTTCGCGCGCCTGGTTGAGGCTGATGCCGAGGGGTTTGGCTGCTGCCATTGCTTGTTGCCTCCTGTGATTTGGTCGTCGTTGGATGGGATGCGTGGGAGGGTCGGCTAGGATAGGACTCGATGCTGAGAGAGTGGTACGCGGAGTGGATGTTCCGGTGGGAGACGGAGTTAACGACCCGGGACGAGAACCGGATTGTGCGGCCGGTGGAGTGGGGATTCGGATGGCTGCGGGATGCGCTGCCGGGGGAGATGGAGCGGCTGGCGGCGGTGCCGGAAGAGCGGCTGACGGCGGCTGAGGCGGAGCGCGCGATGCTGGCGGTGAATGCGGCGATCGTGGCGGACAGCGATGCGTTTTTCGGGTACGCGGCGCCGACGGATTACCGGCTGGAGCGGCGGCATCCGGAGCTGTTCCCGACCAATGTGCGGCCGGAGACGCTGGCCGCGGATGCGGAGCTGAAGGCAAAGGCGGCGCGCGGGGAACTGGCGGAGGCGGAGTTTTTGCGGTTTACCTCGCCGGTGCGAACGCCGTTTCCCGAAAACGACCTGGTGAATGCACGCTGGTACCCGGCGCCGAAGGATAAACAGACAGGCGAGCAGGCGCGGAAGGCGATCATTGTGATGCCGCAGTGGAATGCGGATGCGTTCAGCCACAACGCGCTGTGCAGCCTGTTCAACCGGTTCGGGGTGTCGGCGCTGCGGCTGTCGAAGCCGTACCACGATATCCGGCGGCCGGCGGAGCTGGAGCGGTCGGATTACGCGGTGTCGTCGAACCTGGGGAGGACGCTGGCGGCGTGCCGGCAGGCGGTGGTGGATATCCGGTGCTGCGTGGACTGGCTTGCGGCGCAGGGGTATACGGAGTTCGGGGTGCTGGGGACGTCGCTCGGGAGCTGCTACGGGTTCCTGGCGGCGGCGCATGATGCGCGGCTGGAGGTGTGCGCGTTCAACCATGCGTCGACTTCGTTTGGAGACGTGGTGTGGACGGGGCAGAGCACGCGGCATATCCGTGCGGCGCTGGAGCAGGTTGGGCTGACGCAGGCGCGGCTGAACGGGTTGTGGGGGGCGATTTCGCCGATCCACTATATGGAGCGATTTGCCGCGACGGCCAGGGCGAAGCACAGGCGGACGCTGGTGGTGCATGCGACGTACGACCTGACGTTCCTGGAGGAGTTTTCGCTGAAGGTGATGGAGGAGTTTCGGCGGCTGGGGGTGCGGCATGAGTCGCGGGTGCTGCCGTGCGGGCATTACACGACGGGAGAGACGCCTTACAAGTACATGGATGGGTGGTTTCTGGGGTCGTTTGTGTACCGGGCGTTTCGGGAGTGAGGTGGGCGGCGCTCCGCTTGAGATAAGCTGGCTTAAGCTGGTTTGAGGAGGCGCGATGCTGACGGTTGGAGCGTTTGAGGCAAAGAATACGCTCGGATCCTTGCTGGATCGGGTGCAAAAGGGAGAGGAGATTGTGATTTCGCGGCATGGGAAGGCAGTCGCGCGGCTGGTTCCAAATACGGGCGGGATTGACCGGGCGCAGTCGCAGGCAGTGATGGCGCGCATGCGGGAGCGAGCCGCCGGTCTGGCGAAGGAATCGTTTGACTGGGCGAGATTGAAGGCTGATCGGGACGCGGGGCGTCCGTGAGCCTGGTCCTGGATGCTTCGGCGACGCTGGCGTGGGTTTACGGCGATGAGACGAGTGCGGGGATTCGCGCGGTGTTTGACCGGTTGAGCGGCGAAGGCGCGTGGGTGCCGTCGTTGTGGCGACTGGAGGTTGCGAATGTGCTGGAGATGGGGGTTCGCCGGGGTCGGCACGACAGGGCGTTTCGGGATGCGACGATGGCGGACCTGGCGCTGCTGCCGGTGCAGGTGGACGGGGAGACGGACCGGCAGGCATGGGGCGCGACGCTGCGGCTGGCAGAGCGGCACGGATTGACGGTGTACGACGCCGCTTACCTGGAGCTGGCGCTGCGGCGGGGGCTGCCGCTGGCGACGCTGGATGGGGAGCTGCGGGCGGCGGCCGCGGTGGAGCAGGTGACGGTGCTGGGGTGAGTCGTCGGCTTCGCGGCGTGTGGACTTCATTCCAGAAGCCTTCGGCGGGTTGAGCGGCTCCGCAGTGCGCGGCGCGGGCGAGACGTATGCTCGTGATTGAGGGCAGCACGGATGGCGGCGAAGCGGATTGTGGATGGGGTGTAGCTTTGCTTTGTGGGACTTTTATGGCCCACTTAAAGTGGGAATTTTTTTTATGAGCACACGAAAGGCGCACGTGGTGTTGCCGGAGACGCTTGTCGCCCAGATTGACGCGCTGGTTGGAGCACGGGGGCGAAGCGCCTTTTTGGCGGAGACGGCGGAGAAGGAGCTGAAGCGTCGCAGGTTGCTGGCGTTTCTTGAGAGCGACGAGCCTGCGTGGCGGGATGAGGACCATCCTGAGCTGGCCGGTGGATCGGGAGCATGGGTTCGCGGGCTGCGGGCGGAGAGTGACCGGAGGCTGTGACGGTTTTTGGTTTTATGAACGTGAGACTCAAAGAGCAAAAGCCTTGCCCTCAGAAACGGAAGAGAGTTCTCCACCAAGCCTAGCGCTTGCATTGTGAAGAACCCGCACTTCGAGGCGAGATTTATGCACATAAATGCATTGCGCGGCATATTAAGAAAATGCGCCTTCACCCTAAGCAGGAGAATAAATGAAACAATTCAGGCGGATTCATCGTCAGCAGCACAACCCTGAACGCGCCCGCATTTCTTATCTCCGGGTCGAAAACTACCGTGCCTTAAGGGCAGTCGAACTAAAAGACATTACGCCTTTGACGGTCCTATTGGGCGCGAATGGAAGCGGCAAGTCCACGCTCTTTGATGCCTTTAACTTTTTAGCCGAGTGCTTCCAGTTTGGCCTAAGATACGCCTGGGACAGGCGCGGACGCGCAAAAGAACTTAAGACTCGTGGACAGGAAGGGCCTATTGTCATTGAGCTCAAGTATCGCGAACGACCACAATCTCCATTGATTACTTACCATTTAGCGATAGACGATTCGGCTCGCGGGCCTGTTGTTGTGGAAGAGTGGCTTCAATGGAGGCGGGCACAAAGTGGTAGACCTTTTCGCTTTCTGAGTTTTCAACGCGGTACGGGATTTGCAACAAGCGGCGAAATGCCCGACGAGGACGATACTCGCAAAACGCTAGACCTTCGCTCTCCAGACTTAATAGCAGTCAACACATTGGGGCAATTCGCAGAGCATCCCAGGGTGGCAGCATTGCGAGAATTCATTACTGACTGGTACGTATCATACTTAGCGATCGACGACACGCGTGGACAGCCGGAGGCTGGACCACAGGAGAGGCTCAGCAAGACAGGCGATAATCTCGCAAACGTTGTCCAATACTACAATGAGCAGCATCCAGACAGCCTAAAAGACGTTTTTAGAGCTCTTGGGAAGAGGGTACCAAGGCTAGAGAGTGTTTTCGCAGAGCCTATGCCTGACGGAAGGCTGCTGCTTCAGATAAAGGACGCACCATTTGAGCGACCAGTCCTGTCTCGCTATGTATCCGATGGAACTCTAAAGATGCTCGCCTACCTGCTCCTTTTTCACGACCCCAACTCCGCTCAGTTTATAGGAATTGAAGAGCCAGAAAACTTTCTGCATCCTCGCTTGCTTTCCGGATTGGGCGAAGAGTGCAGAAGAGCAAGCGAGAGATCCCAGATCTTAGTGACAACTCACTCACCGTTTTTCCTGAATGCGATGGAGCCACCTGAAGTTCGAGTGCTCTATAGAGATGTAAGTGGATTTACAAATATCGTACGCACTTTGGATATCAAAGGGATTAAGGAATTTGTTAGCGAAGGTGCGCTCCTCGGCTCGTTGTGGGCCGAGGGCCAGTTTGGAGTTGGGGACCCGCTGATGAATTCGGGAGCACCGGCGACCTTGAGGGTTACCCGTGAGCGCTGAGCACTTATACGTTTTAGTAGAAGAACCATCAATGCAGGCTTTCCTCGAAACCCTGCTGCCACGCTTACTGAGCCAGACTACCTTTGAAATAATCACCTTTCAAGGCAAGCCAGATCTTCTAAGTAAGCTGCCGGATAGGCTACGTGGCTATTCACACTTTCTCCGTCCAACAGAGCGCATAGTTGTCGTAGTCGACCGCGATTCAGACAACTGTACTGCTCTTAAAGAGCGGCTAGAAAAAGCGGCTCACGGCGCTGGACTTCAGACTCGATCCTCAAGCTTGGGTAGTGCTTGGCGAGTGGCGAACCGAATTGTCGTAGAGGAATTAGAGGCGTGGTACTTCGGCGACTGGGCCGCCGTCTGCTCGGCATATCCAAGAATCTCAGCATCGGTTCCCGCTAAAGCTAAATTTCGGAATCCAGACGCTATACGAGGGGGAACCGCCGAGGCTTTCCAACGCCTCGCATCAGAGGCCGGCTATTTTCGTGGCGGTTTGCGCAAGACTGAAGCCGCAGAAAAGATCGCATCAAAAATGGATTCTCGCAAAAACACCTCCCGCAGCTTCCAAGTGCTTCGAGACCTGATCATAGAATGCGCGACCTCAGAGTAGCCTCTATCCTAAAACAGCCGACCTAATCAGTTTGAAGTCTCGTCTGTAGACTACATTTATGACATTCAACCAGACACCACGGACACTGGCGCAGGAGGACCCTGACGTTGCGGGGGCTTTGGCGGCTGAGGCGGCGCGGCAGCATGCGGGGCTCGAGATGATTGCTTCGGAGAACTTTGTTTCCGAGGCGGTGCTGGAGGCGGCGGGGTCGGTGCTGACCAACAAGTATGCGGAGGGCTACCCGGGGAAGCGGTATTACGGGGGGTGCGAGAACGCGGACGTGGTGGAGGAGCTGGCGCGGGAGCGGGCGAAGCGGCTCTTCGGGGCCGGGTATGTGAATGTGCAGCCGCACTCGGGCTCGCAGGCGAACGCGGCGGCGATGATGGCGCTGCTGGAGCCGGGGGACACGATCCTGGGGCTGGACCTGGCGCATGGAGGGCACCTGACGCACGGGCACAAGCTGAACTTCTCGGGCAAGCTGTACCGGGCGACGAGCTACGGGGTGGCGCGCGGGACTGAGACGATCGATTATGACGAGCTAGAGGCGACGGCGGAGCGCGAGCGGCCGAAGCTGCTGATCGGCGGGGGGAGCGCGTATCCGCGGCAGTTCGATTTTGTGCGCATGCGGGCGATTGCGGACAAGGTCGGCGCGAAGCTGATGATCGACATGGCGCATTTTGCGGGGCTGGTGGCGGGCGGGGCGCATCCTTCGCCGGTGCCGCATGCCGACGTGGTGACGACGACGACGCACAAGACGCTGCGGGGGCCGCGGTCGGGGCTGATCCTGGCGGGCGCGGAACGCGTGGGGGAGATGGGGAAGGTGTATGACCGGTGCGTGTTCCCAGGGCAGCAGGGCGGCCCGCTGATGCACATTGTGGCGGCGAAAGCGGTGGCGTTTAAAGAGGCGCTGGCGCCGGAGTTCCGCGAATATGCAACGCAGATTGTGGCAAATGCGAAGGCGCTGGCCGCGGCGCTCCAGTCGCACGGGTTCCGGCTGATCTCGGGCGGGACGGATACGCACGTGGTGCTGATGGATGTGTTTGAGAAGGGCATGCTGGGGTCGGAGGCGGAGGATGCGCTGGGCGCGGCGGGGATCACGGTAAACAAAAATGCAATACCGTTTGATACAAATCCACCGATGAAGCCCTCGGGGGT
>CAXTMY010000098.1:0-7418 GCA_964245565.1 uncultured Acidobacteriaceae bacterium
CCTTCCATGCCGGTGCCGACAAACGGCGCTTCTGCCACCAGCAGAGGCACAGATTGCCGCTGCATGTTCGCACCCATCAGCGCGCGGTTCGCGTCGTCGTGCTCGAGGAACGGCACGAGCGAGGCAGCCACCGAGACCAGCTGCTTCGGGCTGACATCGACGTAGTCGATCTCGTCGCGCGACACGAGCACGAAGTTGCCTTGGCGCCGCGCGTTGACGAGCTCGCTCGTGATGCGGGCTTCTTCGTCGAGCTCAACGTTCGCCTGCGCGATCGTGTGGCGATCTTCCTCCCACGCCGACAGATAGAACGAGAAAGGCTCATACTCGATCTCGCGCTTGCCTGCATTGCGCAGCTCTTCGTTCTTCTGCGCGGCCTCGTTCTTTTCAAGGTGGTCGCCGACCCGCATGCCGCTTTCGCCGGCGTTGGTGACCTGGACGTAATCGACCATCTGCGCGCCGCGCACACGGCGGTACGGGCTCTCGATAAAGCCGTACTCGTTGATGCGCGCAAAGCACGACAGCGACGAGATCAGGCCGATGTTCGGGCCTTCCGGCGTCTCGATCGGGCAGATGCGGCCGTAATGTGTCGGATGAACGTCACGGACTTCAAACCCTGCGCGCTCACGCGACAGACCGCCCGGCCCAAGCGCCGAAAGGCGCCGCTTGTGCGTGATCTCGGAGAGCGGATTGGTCTGGTCCATGAACTGCGACAGCTGCGAGGAGCCGAAGAACTCGCGGATCGCCGCCATCACCGGCTTGGCATTGATTAGGTCGTGCGGCATCGCCGTCGACATCTCCTGGTACACGCTCATCTTTTCCTTGATGGCGCGCTCCATGCGCACGAGGCCGATGCGGAACTGGTTCTCCATCAGCTCGCCGACCGCGCGCACGCGGCGGTTGCCGAGATGATCGATGTCATCGACCGCGCCGATGTTCTTGCGCAGCTTGAGCAGGTACCGGATGGTCGCGTAGAAGTCATCGGGCGTCAGCGTCCGGTGATCGAGCGAGGTCGCGTCCTGGTTCTCGTAGAGCTTGATGTTGAACTTGAGACGGCCGACACGCGAGAAGTCATACTTGCGCGGATCGAAGAACATGCCTTCAAATAGCGCAGTCGCGGTGTCAAGGGTTGGCGGGTCGCCCGGACGCAGCTTGCGGTAGATCTCGATCAGCGCCTCTTCCGGCTTGTGGACCGAGTCGCGGCGCAGCGTGTTGGTGATGATGTTGCCGACGTCGTCCTTCTCCGGAAAGAAGACCTGGACCTCGCCGATGCCCGCTTCCGCAATCTTGTGCAGCTTGTCCGGCGTGAGCTCGAGGTTGGCCTCAAGGAACACCTCGCCGGTCTCGGTGTCGAGCGCATCGGCAGCCGTCATCGCGCCATCGATGTCCGCGCCTTCCACCTCGATCTCCGCAATGCCTGCGGCGCGCAGGTTCTTGAGGATGGACGGCGAAATCTTGCGGCCTGCCGCGACGATCTCCGAGCCGTTTGCCGCAATGGCAGCCGCCGGCTTAACTCCCAGCAGGTTTGTCGGCTGGCTCGCGTCGGAGGAGAGCTGCCAGAACACCTTGCCGTCCCGCAGCTTGAGCGTATCCACCGTGTAGAAGCTTTTCAGGATCTGCTCATCGGTACGCAGTCCGAGCGCGCGCAGGAAAATCGTACCGAGAAACTTCCGCTTGCGGTCGATGCGGACGTAGAGGGTGTTCTTCTGGTCGTACTCGAACTCCACCCACGAGCCGCGATACGGGATGATCTTGCCCAGAAAATAGGTGCGGTTGTTCGCCGTCTCAAAGAAGACGCCGGGCGAGCGGTGCAGCTGCGACACGATCACCCGCTCGGTGCCGTTCACGATGAAGGTGCCGTTCTGCGTCATCAGCGGAATATCGCCGAAGAACACTTCCTGCTCCTTGATATCGCGCACGCTCTTGGCGCCCGTGTCCGGATCCTTGTCGTAGATCGTGAGCCGCACCGTCACCTTCAACGGCGCCGAGTAGGTCATGCCGCGCTCTTCACACTCTGCCTGGTCGTACTTCAGTTGCAGGCCGACCGGGTCACCGCACTTGTTACAGAAATCCGGGGTGTTCTTGTTATAGGTGCCGCATTTGTGGCAAAGCACATCACCCGGGTGAAACGGATCGGTGATGACCATGTTGCCGCAGTTGCAGCAGGCGGTGCGCAGGTGGTGCAGGCCCTTGAGATGGCCGCACTTACATTCCCAGTTGCCGATCGAGAAATCAACGAAATCAAGCTGCGAGATGTTGCGGAAATCCGTAATCGGGAAGACAGAGGTGAACACCGAGTGGAGACCGTTGTCGTCTCGTTCGCTCGGCAGCTTGTCCATCTGAAGAAAGCGCTCATATGAACGGCGCTGCACTTCGATCAGGTTGGGAATCTGGATTGGAGTCGGGATCTTGGAAAAGTCGAGTCGGCTGCGAAGGGCTCGGATCTCGTTCGGCATCGGTTGCTCCTCATGGCCCGGAAACACGAGAGGAAGACAGGCGGCCCGGAACCACGCAGCCTGTGCACACTAGCCAATGCGGGGCGCAATCGGTTCCGGCTGCCTCGTTCAGCCGAAAACCGCCCCGCGAAACCAGCTTGCCGGCAACCGCCCGGCAAACCTGAAAGAAGGTCACATCTGCACAACCTGCTCCACACGGAGAAGGCTGCTACGACTCATTCCACCCACCCGGCGGGAGCCGGAAAGCGGAGTTGCGCCCGCAATGCGAAATGGCTTGTGAGCCGAAGGCGCCACAAGCACGGGAGAGCCGAGCTACAAGAAGGTCGTAATACGAGAAACCGCTCCCTGCCTCTTCAGGCGTAGAACGCTACGCCCCCTATTTCGGGAGACGACGAAAACCTCCCGGAAAAGGGGTGTATCCGGAAGGAGACCAGGATTTTGCTTGCGGGCAGAAGGACCAAGCGGCAGCTCGGGTTGAAGTGGCACAAGCACAATGGTACTGCACTTTGAGGGCCATTGCAAGCGGCCAGGCCGGAACCGGGATGGACCGATCCGGGCCTGGCTCACCGGCTACTTGACTTCGACCGTCGCAACGCCATCGAACTTCTTCCGGATAGCTTCAGCGTCTTCCTTGCTGATATTTTCCTTGAGCGGCTTCGGTGCGCCGTCCACAAGATCCTTCGCTTCTTTCAGACCAAGCGCCGTCACTTCACGAACCGCCTTGATGGTATTGATCTTGTTCGCGCCCGCATCCTTGAGGATGACCGTGAACTCGGTCTGCTCGGGCGCTGCTTCCGCCGCCACACCTGCGCCGCCGCCGGCAACCATCACCGGGGCCGCCGCTGCTGCCGAAACACCAAGACGCTCTTCGAGCTTCTTCACCAGGGCTGCCGCATCCAGCAGGGTCAACCCAACAATCTGTTCTTCCAACTGCGCGAGATCCGCCATGTTTCTTCTCCCTTAAATCCGTTCGATCTTGATCCATCCGGACCCTGCGGCCCCGATGGTGTTCCCTTGTGTGCCCTACCGGCTTTCGCCGGCTGGCGGGTCGAGCAGAAAACAGTTTCCGATGTGCCCAGACCTGGCACCCTGCTTCCGCCTTCCACGCCGAACTTGGTAGCGCGCCCTAGCCCTCGGCCGGCGCTTCGGTCGCCGCAGCTTCCGCCTGCTTTTCCTCAGGCTGCCGCTCTCCAGACGCCTCCGCAGGCGTTCCTTCAGTGGCCGAGGCCGGCGTCTCCGGGGCTTCCGGCGCAGGCACAGCCGCTTCCGCCTGCGGCGCTTCGGCGACCGCAGCCCCGGAAGGAACAACAGACGCATTGCCGGCAGCGAATTTATTCTTTTCGACCCCCTGGCTCACGACGATCGCGAGGTCGCGGCCGGTAGCCGCCATCACCGTCGCCAGGCGCTGTGCCGGTGCATTGATCAGGAACAGCAGCTTCGAGAACAGCTCTTCCCTGCCCGGCATCGTCGCCAGGGCCTGCACCTCGGCAACATTGATCACCTTGCCGTCCACAATGCCCAGCTTGAAGGTGAACTGCGCGTTGTCCTTGACCCAGGCAGAAAGCGCCTTGGCCAGGGCGACCGGGTCGCCGCTCGTGTACGCCACGGACGAAACGCCCTTCAGTCCCTGGAGCGCCTCAGCGATCCCGGTTCCTTCCGACGCGCGGCTGGCCAGCTTGTTCTTGACCACGCGGTACCGGCCACCCGCCTCGCGCACCTTCTGGCGCAGCTCAAAATCCTGCGCAACGGTCAGTTGGGTAAATGTTCCGACAATCGCACTGGTCGAGCCTTGCAGCTCAGCCGCAAGCGCCTCCACCTTCTCTATCTTCTTTGCCCGTGTCAATGCCATGCGGCAAACCCCAATCGTGCTAACCTCTTCCACTCTCCGAGAGGCCGCTGAACCCAGGGCCAGTCTGGAGCGCTCCGGAACAGGCAGGTGCGGCTAGCAGCCCTGCCCCGCGGAGCGAAGAATAAAACCCGGCAGCCGGGTTATGCCTTGGCTGCGGTGTCCGCGACCGACTGGTCGAGAGAAATACCGGGCCCCATCGTCGAGGACAACGTGATCCCCTTTACGTATTTCCCCTTGGCAGCCGAAGGCTTGGCGCGCATCACGCTCGAGATCACAGTCATCGCGTTCTCGACCAGCTTCTCCGGCGGAAACGAGATTTTGCCCACCGGCACATGCACCAGGGCCGTCTTGTCCGCGCGGAACTCGACTTTACCGGCCTTGATCTCGCGAACCGCCGCTGCCACGTCGCTCGTGACTGTGCCCGTCTTCGGGTTCGGCATCAGCCCGCGGGGACCGAGCACCTTGCCCAGCCGCCCGACCGACTTCATCATGTCCGGAGTTGCGATCAGGGCGTCAAAGTCCGTCCATCCCTCTCTCTGGATCCGCTCGACCATCTCTTCCCCGCCCACGTACTCGGCTCCGGCTGCTTCGGCTTCCTTGATGCGATCGCCGGTCGTAATCACCGCGACTGTCTTGGTCTTACCCAGCCCATGCGGCAAAACGACCGTGCCACGAACCATCTGGTCCGCATGCCGGGTATCGACGCCAAGGCGCATAGTCAGGTCCACCGTCTCATCAAACCTGGCGAACTTGATCTTCTGCAGAAGAGGGACTGCATCCTGCAGGGTGTACGGACGAGCTTCAACCTGCGCGCGCGCAGCCGCAATGTTTTTTGTGATTTTCTGTGCCATCGATCCTGTCTCCCACCGCGAGTGCGCTGTCCGCGCCGGCCGTGGTTCTGTTGACGAAGTCCTGCTGACGAACCCGTTATCGCCCGGCCAGGCCAGGGACAACCTTCTGAGTATCGCTGAAAGCCCGGCCTGGACGCAAGGCTTTCCGCGAACAAACCCTTAGGCTACGACTTCAATGCCCATCGAGCGCGCGGTGCCCTTGATGCTCTTCACCGCCGTATCGACCGACGCGGCGTTCAGATCCGGCATCTTCTGGGTCGCGATCTCGCGCACCTGCGCTTCAGTCACCGTGCCGACCTTGGTCTTGTTCGGGACACCCGAACCCTTGGCCAGCCCTGCCGCCTTCTTGAGCAGTACCGCGGCGGGAGGTGTCTTGGTCACGAACGAGAATGTGCGGTCGACATAGACCGTGATGACGACCGGAATAATCAGCCCGGCCATTTCCTTGTTCTGCGTCCGTGCGTTGAACTGCTTGCAGAACTCCATGATGTTGACCTGGGCCTGGCCCAGTGCGGGGCCGACTGGCGGCGCCGGGGTGGCTTTGCCTGCTTCAATCTGGAGCTTGACGTACCCGGTGATCTTCTTGGTTGGTGCGGCCATTGTCCTGTTCTCTTTTCTTGTGCCCAGGCCTGCCCCTGCGGGCCGGCTCGTACGGCGATTCAAATCCTGCTGCGAATCCTGCGCCTGCGCGCTAGCCTTCGACCTTGTCGACCTTGCCGAACTCGAGCTCCACCGGGGTCGACCGCCCGAAGATAGTGACCATCACCTTGACGGTCTGGCGGTCTTCGTTCACCTCGTCGACCAGGCCGTTGAAATTGGCAAACGGGCCTTCGGTGATGCGCACCGACTCGTTCTTCTCGAACTTGATCTTCAGCTGCGGCTTTTCCTTGCTCGCTTCCGAGCGGAACAACAGCGACGAAACCTCTTCTTCGCTCATCGAGACCGGCTTGTCGCCGGTGCCGAGAAATCCAGTCACCCGCGGCGTATTCTTGATGGTGTGCCAGAGGTCGTTGTCCAGATCCATCTCGACCAGCACATAACCGGGAAGAAACACCTTTTCCGTAATCTTCTTCTTGCCGTTCACCAACTCCGTATGCGACTCGAGCGGGATCTCGATCCGGCCAATCTTATCCTGGAGCCCATACGCATGCTTCCGCGTCTCGATCGCTTCCTTGACCTTCCGCTCAAAACCTGAGTACGCGTGGATCACATACCATTTGAATCGCTCATTCGTCGGCGGCTCGAGGGTCGGTGCGCCGTCTACGGCAGCCTCTGCCGCAGCCTGCTCCTCGGGCGACAACTCGCTCGCCCCGGGAGGCGCCTGCACCCCGTCCTGCTGATCCTGCCGCTCTTGCCGCTCCTGCCGATCCTGCGCCATCAATCCTCACAAACCTAAAACCGGTGCCGACAGCGGCACCCGCCAAAACCCGGGCTCTATGCCCCGCCCAGCCAGTGCAGCAGAATCTGCAGCACGTAGTTCAAGATCGTATCGACCACGTAGAAGAAAGCCGCGAACACAAACACGGCCAGAATCACCACGGTCGTGGTCGACTGTACCTCCGCCCGCGAGGGTGAGGTGACTTTCCGCATTTCGCCGCGCACTTCACCCAGGAAATTGCGCCCCCGCGTCAGCGGGTTCTCGCGCGGGCTTTCCGGTGTTGTGGCCAGTACAGCCGCTTTCGCCATTGCCTTGTCTCGCTCTTCCATGGACAAAACGTCCATACAACCGCCTGCCTGCGGCGGCGGAACACTCGTAAACTGGCAGGGGCGCTCGGATTCGAACCGAGAAGTTCGGTTTTGGAGACCGACAGTTTAACCATTGAGCTTACGCCCCTGTTCTGCTCTCCAGGCTCGGTGAACCCCTGGAATCTGGCCTGCCGGGTCGCCCCTGCGCTCCATGAGCGCCGCTGCGCGACGGCCAGCCGCTCTCTCTCGTGCTACTTCGTTTCTTTGTGCGGCGTGTGCTTACGGCAACGGTTACAGAACTTCTGGAACTCAAGCCTACCGGTGGTCGTCTTCTTGTTCTTCGTCGTTGAGTAGTTGCGTTCTTTGCACTCCCCGCAGGCCAGTGTGATGATTTCGCGCATGTTTTTATCCTATCCGAACTTCCGTCGCATTCCTAGCGACAAGCCGGCGGCAGGGTGAGCCCTGCCGCCATTTACTTGAGGATCATTCTGCTTCCTGGTGCTTTTGCGCCGGAGGCGCCATTGCCAGTTTCGCGCCCAGCCGCCTACGCGATGATCTCGCTAATCGTGCCGGCGCCGA
>CAXTMY010000099.1:0-7079 GCA_964245565.1 uncultured Acidobacteriaceae bacterium
TGGACGTTGGCGGGTATGATCGCGTGGGTGCGGGGGGTGGTGTGGGCGATGTGGCAGGAGACCTGGCGCAGGGGGAGCGAGGCGGTTGTGAAGGAGAACGGGGTGGGCTCGGCGTCGCCGGGCTGTTCTTCCAGCTGCGACCAGTCGATGGTGCGGCCGTCGAGGCGCGGCGGCGTGCCGGTTTTGAGCCGGCAGTTGCGCAGGCCGAGGGCCTTGAGCGATTCGCCGAGCAGCACGGAGGCGGGCTCGCCGGAACGGCCGGCGGCATACTGCTGCTCGCCGCAGTGGATGAGGCCGTTTAAAAATGTGCCGGTGGTGATGACAGTTGCGTGGGCACGGACGCGGCGGCCGTCGCGCAGCGTGAGGCCGAGGAGCCGCGCGCCTTCGCCGGGCTGTTCGGCATTGCCGGATTGCTTTGCGGCGGCGAGTTCTGTGCCGTCGGGCGCGGCGAAGAGGAAGCCGGTGACCTCGGCCTGCTTGATGGAGAGGTTGGGCTCGCGCTCGAGGACGCGGCGCATGGCTACGCGGTAGAGGGCTTTGTCGCACTGCGCGCGGGGGCTCCAGACGGCGGGGCCGCGCGAGGTGTTGAGCAGGCGGAACTGGATGCCAACCGAGTCGGCGACCTCGCCCATGATGCCGCCGAGCGCGTCGATCTCGCGCACGAGATGGCCCTTGGCGACGCCGCCGATGGCGGGGTTGCAGCTCATCTGGGCGATGAGGTCGAGGTTGAGGGTGAACAGCGCGGTGCGCAGGCCCATGCGGGCCGCGGCGACGGCGGCTTCGCAGCCGGCGTGGCCGGCGCCGACGACCGCGACGTCGAATTGTTCGGACCAGGCCATGGCAGATTTTATTTTAGCGCCGGGGCGCGAAGAGCTAGAAGTGCAGGCGGGCGGAGACCTGGATCTGGCGGTCCTGGTAGAGGTTGGTGTTGTTGCCGTTGAGCGGGGTGCCGAACTCGGAGGAGCCGACGGTGGTGCCGCTTTGCCAGGTGAGCTTGGGGAGGCTGCCGGCGGTGCTGGAGTTGGAGATGGAGTAGCCGGTCTGGTCGATGCTCGTGATGTTTTCGTGGTTGAGCAGGTTGAAGCTTTCGGCGAGGACTTCGAGGGTCATCTTCGGGGTGAGCTGGGTGCGTTTGGAGACGCGGAGGTTCGCGTTGATGATGGCGGGCTCGCGGTAGGTGTTGCGGCCGACCTGGGCGATGCGGGTGGCGCCGCCGGAGCCGTTGATGGAGGCGCCGAGACCGCTCAGCTCGGTCTCGGCGTTGAGCGTGCTGGTGTAGTGCAGCGCGGGGATGGAGCCGGAGGTCTGCATGGAGTAGGGCAGGCCGTCGCGCAGCTCGGCGGTGGAGCTGAGCTCGTAGCCATTGGTCCATTTGCCGAGCCGGCCGCCGAGCTTCCAGGGTGACTTGAGGACCAGGCCGCCGGTGAAGCGAAGGCGGATGTCGGCGTTGGAGTTGCCGTATTCGAGGGCGAGGTCCGCGGGGTCGAGCACATCGTTGGTGTCGGTGAGCGCGGTGGCGTTCTGGTTCCAGTCGGCGGCGTGGGAGTAGGTCAGAGAGGACTGGAGGTCGACGGAGCGGGTGAGGTCGTGGGAGGCGCGCACGACCCCGGCCAGGTACTTGGAGTTGGTCTCGGAAAATATCTTTGTGATCTGCGCGTAGTTGGGGTTGAGCCGCGCGGTGTAGAAGCGGGTGGTGTAAGTGGAGCCGAGCGGACCCTCCTGGAGCGGGTCGACGACGGAGTAGGTGATGGTCTGCGGGGAGGAGAGATCGATGTTGGTGTCGATGTAGTTGGGGAGCTCGCGGCCGGCGGAGAACATGCCGACGAAGGTGAGGTTGGTGCCGCGGCCGAGTTTCTGCTCAATGGAGAGCTCGGTCTGCTCGATCTGGGGGTTCTGGAAGTGGGGGTCAAAGTAAACAGCGGAAGGCGGCACGGAGAGGTAGGGCGTGGCTGAAAAGACGAAGGGGAACGGCGGCGCGCCGGTATCGAGGGGCTTGAAGTAGTAGGCGCGCTGGCCGGTGGACGCGCCGGTCTGGGTGAGCGCGGAGAAGGCGGTGGAGTTGATGATGCGCCCGTAGTAGACACCGAAGCCGGCGCGGAGCACGGTGTGGCCTTTGCCGAAGAGATCCCAGGCGAGGCCGAGGCGCGGTCCGAAGTTGTTCTTGTCGTGGGGCAGCGAGGCGGATTGCGGGATGTCTGGGTTGACGAGGGCGGCGTTGGTGTTGGGAAGCTGCTCGTACTCGTAGCGCAGGCCGAGCGAGAGGGTGAGCCCGGGGCGGGTTTTCCAGTCGTCGGAGACGAAGCCGGAGTAGTCGGCGGACTGGAACTGGAAGGTGGTGGGGCCGAAGCTCTGGGTGTAATAGGCGTAGCAGGGCAGCACGCCGGCGCCGGTACTCGCGTTGTCGCAGTGGTTGGGCGACAGGTAATCTGTCGCAAAGTCGATTGCATTTGAGTAAACGTAGGTGCCGTTGCCGTTGTAGAGGGCGTCGCTGTAGTCGTTGACGAAATCGACGGAGTAGCCGGCCTTGAGGGTGTGCAATCCACGGATAAAGTGAGGGTATCGACGGCTTCGTAGCGGCGCTCGTCGGGGTAGGCGGCGCGGTTGAGGGTGGGTGGAGTGCCGAAGGTGAAGCCGTAGCTCTCGATGCGCACCTCGGCCGGGCGGCTGTAGATGTTGGTGGCGAGGGGCTGCTCGAAAGCAGACGGGGGGTTGGCGGTTTCGCTCTCGAAGTCCTGCCCGTACTGGAAGGTGAGCTCGTTGAGCAGGTTGGGGGAGAGGAAGTAGGCCCAGCGGGCGATGACGACATCGTTGCGGGTGATGGAGTTGCCGAAGGAGCTGCTGCCGTACTCGGCGGAGGGCGAGGTCTGGACGCCGTTGGGGGAGTTCCAGCGGAGGCGGTTCCACTGCACGGTGGCGTGGCTGCGGTCGCTGATCTGCCAGTCGATTTTGGGGAAGATGGTGGTTTCATCGGCGGTGCGGGGCACCTGGCCGAGGAGCGAGGCGAGGCCGGTGAGGACGCCGTTGTACTCAGTGAGCGCCTGGGCCGGGAGCAGGTCGAGCCGGGACGCGAGGGTCTGGATGGATTGCTGGGAGGGGGTATCGAAGAACTGGGCGGCGTTGCTGGCGCGGGCGAGGCCGGGAAAGACGTGGTGGTAGTCGTCGAAGGTGAGGATGCCGAAGAGCTTGTCGTGGAGGATGGGGCCGCCGACGGAGGCGCCGGCCTGGGTGATGGTGTTTTCGAGGCGCAGGGCGACCTGGGTGGAGGTGTCCGTGGTGCCGACGCTGAGCAGGGTGCCGTTGACGAAGGCGTTGGTGGCGGCCCAGGCGCTGTTGCGGTCGTAGAAGAAGAGATCGCCGTGGAGGGTGTTGCCGCCGCTGCGGGTGACGGTGTTGATGACGCCGCCGGCGGCGCGGCCGTACTGCGCGCTGTAGTTGGAGGTATTGACCTGGAACTCCTGGACGGCTGCCTCGGAGTTGGAGTAGGCGATGGTGGTGCGGCCGCGTTCTTCCGAGAAGAATGCCTGGTTATTGTCGGCGCCGTCGACGGTGTTGTTGTTGAGCAGCGCGCCGATGCCGCGGAAGGAGAGCAGGCCGTTGGCGCTGGAGTCCGGGGTGACGCCGGGGGTGAGCAGGGCGAAGTCGGACCAGCGGCGGGTGCTGGAGGGAAGGTCGTGGACGGCGGCCGAGTCGAGGGTGGTGCTGACGGTGGCGTTGGTGGTGTCGAGCACGGGCGCGAGGTCGGCGACGCGGACGGACTCCTGGGTGGAGCCGGGCAAGAGGGAGGCGCGCACGGTGGTGACGGTGCCGATGGCGACGGTGGCGTTGGCCTGCCAGGCGGCGAAGGACGCGGCGGCGGCGGTGAGGCGATAGTCGCCGGCGGCGAGGCCGTCGAAGTGGAAGAGGCCGTGCTGGTCAGAAACCGCAGAGACGGTGGCGCCGTTGGCCGGGTTGGTGAGCGAAAGCGCGGCGCCGGCGATGGGACGGCCGGCGGGGTCGAGCAGAGTGCCCTGGATGGCGCCGCGGTCGGCGGCCTGGCCGGCAGCGATGCCGGGGAGCGCGAGGGCGCTGAGCAGGGCGGCCAGCAGAAAGCGTGGGAAGCCCGGATTCTCTCGAAAAAGACTGCGGTGGATCGTCAACGCGGCTCCCCATGCAGAGCGGGTCAGAGTCGCAGACGGGAGAGGGAGAAGCGCAACAGGGGACAGGCAGCTGCAGCAGTCTTCGCTGCGTGGCGAAGGCGCGGTGCAGGCTGACGGCTGCGGGGCGGCAAAAAAGCCACGCAACGGCAGGAATACGGCAACACGTGGTGCGGATAAGTGAACCGAGCATAGCCGATTCGCTAGACTGGGGATACAAAATGTTTATCGATGAGACGCGAATTCGAGTAAAAGCCGGTGACGGCGGTAACGGCTGCATGGCTTTTCGGCGGGAAAAGTTCGTGCCGAAGGGCGGACCTTCGGGCGGCGACGGCGGCCGCGGCGGCGATGTGGTGATGGAGTCAAGCCAGCGGCACAACACGCTGATCCACTTTCGCTACAACCCGGAGCACAAGGCGGAGCGGGGCCGGCATGGGGAAGGCTCGAACTGCTCCGGGCGCGAGGGCGAGGACGTGATCCTGAAGGTGCCGGTGGGCACCGCTGTGTACAACGATGCGACGGGCGAGCTGATCCACGATTTTCGCGAGCCCGATGAGCGCATCGTTGTGGCGCACGGGGGGCGCGGCGGGCGCGGCAACCAGCACTTCGCGACGCCGACGCACCAGGCACCGCGCGAGCACGAGCTGGGCTTTGAAGGCGAAGAGCTGCCGCTGCGGCTGGAGCTGAAGCTGCTGGCCGATGTGGGGCTGCTGGGCTACCCGAATGTGGGCAAGTCGACGCTGATCGCGCGCATCTCGGCCGCGAAGCCGAAGATCGCGGACTACCCGTTTACGACGCTCGAGCCGAACCTGGGGGTGGTGACGGTCGGCGAGGCGCCGCACGAGGAGAGTTACGTGGTGGCGGATATTCCGGGGCTGATCGAAGGCGCGCATGCAGGCGCGGGGCTGGGGGTGCAGTTTCTGCGGCACGTGGAGCGGACCGGGGTGCTGGTGCACCTGGTCGATGTGTCGGACGGCAGCGGCCGCGAGAACCCGGTGGAGGACTTCAAGGTAATTACGGAAGAGCTGCGGAGCTTCGGGCACGGGCTCGATGAAAAGCCGGTGATCGTGGTGGCCTCGAAGGCGGATGTGGCGAACCCGGACAAGCTGAAAAAGCTGCAGGCGATGGCGAAGCGGCGCAAGCTGCCGTTTTACGCGCTCTCCGCGGTGACGGGGGAAGGCGTGGAGGCGCTGCGCTACGGGATGGCGGAGTATGTGCGCGCGCACCGGATGGAGCAGCGTTCCGCAGCGGCGGAGCTGGCGGGAGGGTTTTAAGGATCAAAGACAAAACCGCCTGCGCGGCCGGCGGTCCCTTCGGGACGTGTTCTTGTCGCTTCGCGAGAAATGCAAGAGCAGGAGGCCCCGGAAACATCGGGCCTCCTGCTCTTGCACCACGCCGAAGGCGTAATTACCCTCGCCACGCAAGTGGGCGCCAGTTCAATTCTCCCGACTGTCTCCGCGCTTGAATACGCTGCACGTGGCCTTTCTTTACGGAAAGGCCACACTCACATTTGCCGGCCCATGAAGCGTATCGGGAGAATTAAAGCCGCGCAGGCGGTTTTGTCTTTTGATTCGGTAGACCGTCTTCAGGCAGGTACCTGCGGTTGCGCAGCGTATAGACAAACTGTTTGTTGATTGAGTAGAACGAGTGCATGGTGTCTTGTCTGGATTGTTCCTGGATGTCTCGGGGTGTATGTCATGCATTTTGACCGGCGGCGGTTTCTGCAGGGCGCAACGGCGCTGGCACCGCTTTTTGGCTCCGGGTTCGGGCGCTTTGTTGCGCGTGGGCAGGAGCAGTACCAGGCGGGCAGCACGCTGTTTGTCGGGACGCAGACGACGGACGGCAGCCACGGGATTTACGTGTACGGCTGGGATGCCGCGCACGGGACGCTGAAGCTGCTGGGGCTGGCGGCTGAAACGCTGATGCCGACGTTCCTAGTGCTGGCGCCGGATAAGCGGCTGCTGTTCTCGGCCAATGAGACGGATACCTACCAGGGCAGCAAGACGGGGTTTGTTTCGAGCTTTCGCGTGACCGAGGCGCACGGACGACCGGGGAAGCTGACGCCGATCAACAGCCGGGCGGCGGATGGCACGGAGACGACGAACATCACGCTCGACCGGACAGGCCGGACGCTGCTGGCGGCGAACTACGGCGGAGGGAGCGCTTCGTCGTTCCAGGTTTCGGCGGCGGGCGAGATCGGCCCGATCGTTTCGCACTTCCAGTACACGGGGCATGGCCCGAACCATGACCGGCAGGCAGCGCCGCATGTGCATCGCGCGACGGTTTCGCCGGGGAACGGCTTTGCGCTGTTCAACGATCTGGGCCTCGATCTGATCCACATTTACGCGCTGGACGCGGCGACGGCGAAGCTGACGCCGCACACGCCGGCCGCCTGGCATGCGCCGGCGGGTTCCGGCCCGCGCTCGCTGCATTTCCACCCGAACGGACGGTGGGCCTACTGCATTACCGAGATGGGCTCGTCGGTGATCCTGATGGATTGGGACGAGGCGCGGGGCGTGCTGACGACGCGGCAGCAGGCGCCGCTGACCCCGCCGGGGTTTACGGGGCGCTCGCAGGCATCGGAGATTGCGATCGACCGCACGGGCCGCTTTTTGTACGCGGCGGACCGGTACTACGACGGCTATTACAGCTTCACGATCGCGCCCGCGACCGGGGAGCTGCGGGAGATCGAGCGGATTCCGGCGCTGGGCAAGACGCCGCGGTTTATCACGCTGGACCCGACGGAGCACTGGCTGCTCTCGGCCGACCAGGACTCGAACGATATCGCGATTTATGCGCGGGACCCGAAGACGGGGCGGCTTTCAGCGCATGGGACGATGGTGCCGCAGGCGAAGCCGCAATGCCTGGTGTTTGTGTAAGGGCAAAGGGCCAAACCGCCTGCGCGGCTGGCGGTCCCTTCTGGCGCATAGCGCTATTCGGGACGTG
>CAXTMY010000100.1:0-6971 GCA_964245565.1 uncultured Acidobacteriaceae bacterium
CCATCATCTACGCGACCGCCCTGGTTTCGCACCGCACGCTCGTCACCTACAACACCCGCGACTTCCCACCCGGCACCCCCGCCGTGCACACCCCGGCCTCCTGAACAGGCTCGACACCGCGATGCGATAATCAAGCCATCGACTCGAGAGGCTTCCAAACCCTTTGCCCAGCTACCGCTTCCTGACCGCCCGCCTGCTGCTCGTCGCTCTCTGTCTCGCCCCGGTCGCCGGGTGCCGTGCACAGAAGTCCACAGTCGACCAGCTCACACCGCAGCAGGACCGCAACGTCGCCCTCCTGGTACGCTCGCAGCTCAATGTTCCGCCCGACTGGGAAGTCGCTCCCGGCGCCCTGACGCCCAGCGACGTTCCGGGGTACAGCACGCTGCGCATTGACTTCTATCCCGCCACGGACCCCGCGCACAAGCAACCGGTGGACTTCCTGCTCTCGAAAGACGGCAAGACCCTCGCCCGGCTCGTCAAGTACGACCTCACCAACATTCCCGGCGTCGATGTGCCGACCGCCGGACGGCCGGTCCGCGGCAACAAGGACGCCAAGGTCGAGATCGTGAACTTCGACGACCTGGAGTGCCCGTTCTGCGCCCGCATGCACGCCGAGCTCTTCCCCGAAACCCTCGACCACTACAAGGGCCTCATCAAGATCGTGTACAAGGATGACCCGCTGACGGAAATCCATCCCTGGGCGCTGCACGCCGCCGTCGACGCAAACTGCCTCGCTGTTCAGAACGGCACCGCCTACTGGAATTACGTCGACTACCTCCACACCCACGGCGAAGACATCACCGGGCCCGACCGCGACGTCGCAAAATCGGACGCAATGCTCGACAAGCTGGCCCGCGACGAAGGCGCACGCAACCCGCTCGACAAAGCGAAGCTCGACAGCTGCGTGACCCGCCAGGATGACGCCACCGTGCAGGCCTCCATGAAGGAAGCTGCCGGGCTCAACATCGACGGCACCCCTACCCTGTTCGTCGACGGCGAGCGCGTGTCCGGGGCGCAGCCGCTTCCCGTCCTGTGGGCCGCCATTGACCGCGCCCTCCGCGCACAGGGAATTACGCCGCCGCCCGACCCCGCCGCGGCAGCCGCGCCGGATACTGCTCCGGCAGGCGCGCCGGCAAAATAGCCCGGCTGTGGCGTTGCGCCCGGCAGCCCGGTATCCTTTGAATTGCAGTGACGCTGCTTGCTGCGAAGGAGTCATGGTGTCAGGAACTCGCTTATCCTCCACGCAGCAGCGCCGCAGGCGTCCCCTGTGTGCCTCGGCGCTGCTCGCGGTCACGCTGGCGCTTGCCGGCTGCGCCCATTCGCATAGCGCCGATGTCGTGGCCAATGTCAACGGCAAGCCGATCTACGCGAAGGACGTCCAGTCGTACTACGAGAACTGGCTGACCCCGAACCAGCCGACGCCCTCGAAAGAGCAGGCGGCGATTGTGCGGCTGGGCATCGTGCGCGAGCTCATCGATGAAGAGATCCTGGCGCAGCGCGCGGCCAAGCTCAACCTGACCGCGACCGATGAAGAAGTGGACGCGCAGATTAACGAAATGAAGGCGCCGTTCACCCAGGAACAGTTCAACCAGCAGCTTGTCCAAAAACACCTCACCCTCAACGACCTGCGCCGGGACATTCGTCGCGCCAAGACCACGGAAAAGCTCTTCAACAAGGAAATCAATTCCAAGATCAATATCACCGACGAGGACATTTCCTCGTACTACAACGCCCATAAGGCCGACTATGACATCAACGAGCCGCAGTACCATCTCGCGCAGATCGTCGTGACCACAAGCCCGGAGCCGCCGGGGCAAACCAGCGGTGTGGGCAACCTGCAGAACAGCAAGGCTACCAACGACGCCGAGGCCAAAAAGAAGATCGATATGCTGCACAACCGCCTGCAGAGCGGCGAGGACTTCGGCACCCTGGCCGCAAACTTCTCTGAGCGGCCCGACAATGCCTCGAGCGGCGGCGACATGGGGGTTCTTTCCGATACCCAGTTGAAGACCGATATGAGCGTCTATAATGCGGTTTCCAAACTGGCTCCGGGGCAGATCACCGACGTGTTGCCGGTCGTCGACCCGGCGACGCACAAGACCCTCGGCTATGCCATTTATCGTCTGCTCGACAAAGAGGCAGCCGGCCAGCGCGAGCTGAGCGACCCGCGGGTGCAGCAGTCCATTCGCCAGCAGTTGCGCGAGACCCGCGCGCAGTTGTTGAAAAACGCCTACATCGAAGTGCTGCGCGACCGCGCGCGCGTCGATAACTACTATGCTGAAAACATCTTCAAGAACGGCGTGCAGTAGAGTGACGCCTGGCGCGCGGCATCGGGAGAAACGTTATGCGATTCGGCATCCTCGGCTTCGGCCACCATGCAGTCAAGCGCCTGATGCCTGCTTTCCGCGCGGCGCACACCGCTAAGCTCCAGGGGCTTTGGCGGCGGGACGCGCAGAAAGCTGCGCAAAATGCACACCAGTTCGGGATCCCACATGTTTTCCACTCGGCGGAGGAGCTTTGCGCCTCGCCCGAGATCGACGCGGTTTTTGTCGTCTCACCGGACGCGCTGCACCGCGACCACGTTCTGCTCGCGCTAGCCCACGGCAAGCACGTGCTGTGTGAAAAGCCGCTGGCCATGAGCGCCGGGCAAGCGCAGGAGATGCTGGCCGCTTCGGAAAAAGCCGGGGTCCTGTTCGGCGTCGCGCAAAACATGCGCTACAACCTTGCCATCGACCTCATGCGCCGCTGGATTGCGGAAGGCCGCATCGGCGCTCCGCAGATCGCCCACGCCCAGTTCTGCTATGAGTCCGCAAGAAGCCCCCGCGCCTGGATCAACGATCCGTCGCTCGCGCTCGGTGGCCCTATCGGCGACGTCGGCATCCACTGCATCGATGCGCTCTGCTATGTGCTCAACGACACCGTCTCCGCCGTGAGCACGCTGGCCCATAAAGACGCCGGATCGGGCGAGGTCGAGTCGCACGCGGTGCTGAGTTTGCTGTTCGGCTCAGGCGCCGTCGGGGCGATCACCACAACCACCAGAGCGGCATACCGCTCGCTGCTCGAAGTGGTGGGCGAAAAAGGCTCCTTAACCTGCGAAGCCGCCATGACCATTGAACACCCCGTGGCACTGGTCCTGCGCGAAGGCGGCCGCGTCGTCCTTGAGCAGCCGGTCTCGAACGCTGACGCGTTCGCCCGCATGCTCGACGGTTTCGCTGAAGCAGCCGGCGGCGGACCCGTACCGTACCGCGCTCCCGGAGCGGAAGGCCTGGTCAACCAGAGGGTGCTCGACGCCGCCTACCGTTCCTGGCGAACCGGCTCTCTGACCACGATCGTCTAGAGCAAAAGCACAGATGCGCAAGGTAATGCACCCAGCGCCACGTAGCCGCTCCGCAAAGAACGGCTGCACAGTGCGAAACTCTTCGCCTCACTGTATCTGTTTTGCTTGAGCAGGAACGCCATGCGGCTTCGCTCCGGGAACGGCTTGATCGACCCGCCCTGCCTTCCGCAACAAGAGAAAAAGCCCCGGCATCCGCCGGGGCTTTTCCATTTTCGGGTAAAGCATACTACTTCGAGTTGTCCAGCACGATACCGCCGCCCTGCGACTTCTCTTTCTGGATCTCATTCGCCTTGCGGGCACCCATAGATTTCTGCAGCCAATCATCGGCCTGCGCGATGTCCGCCGTTTGCGCCGTCTTGTCACCGCAGTCAATGTCTGCCTTGCGCCGATACATCAGGCTCAGGTAGGACATCGCTTCATCGTAGGAAGGGCGCAGATCGATGGCCTTGTGCAGGTAGCCGAGTCCACTATCCACCAGGTCGGTATTGTCCTTCTTAATCTCCGCGCAGGTCGCCTTTGACATTTTCACGTTGCCCTTGTCGTCGTTCTGGCCGCCTGCCGCGGTAATGTCCTTGACAGCGTTCTTGTACGCAGCCTTCCAGTCGATAACAGCGATGGTATACGGCGCCTCGGGATCTTTTGGATCGGCCTGCATGACCTTTTGCTGCCATACCTTGGCCTGGTCGGGATTGTCAGTGCTGAAGTACAGGCCGGCAATTCCCTTCAGGCTCGTAATACTGCTCGGGTCTTCAGCCAGGACCTGCTTGTAGCTGGCGATCGCGAGCTGGGCCTTCTTGAGGTTGTCGGGTGTGGAAAGATCGGGCACCACCTGCTCGGCATAGGCCGTCGCAAGGAAGATGCGGGTCATGGGGAATTTGGGATCGAGGTTGACCGCGTTCTGAAAATGGTTGATTGCCTCTTCGTACTTGGCAGCCTTGAAGGCCTCAACACCCTTGTTCAGCTGATCGCGGGCTTCCAGCTGCTTGCAACCGGTCGAGAAGACCAGCAGCGACAAGGCCGCCACAGCCAGCACCGGAACACGTGCGATACGATTCATTCTGTCTCTCATCTCCTTCGATCGGCAGGGCGGCCCTGACTTTGGTGCAGCGGACAAGCGGCAAGAAGCTGCGGTGCGATTGTAACCCGTTTCGACCGGAGCGCACCTCTGGGGAAATGCGCCCGGCCGAGAAATGTAGAGAAAGCCCCGGAACAGACCGGGCCTTTACTGGCCCGCTTCTATCTTGGGCGTGATCAGGCCGATGTGATCGACCCCAACCGCCTTACCGATGTCGACAACCTGGGCCACGCTCTGGAAGTTCAGGTCCGGGTCGCCCTTAACAAACATAACCTTCTCGGCGCGAACCGAGTAGATCTGGTTCAGGCGGTTCTGCAGGTCCTGGAACGCGACCGTGTCCTGGTTGATCTTGTAGGTCGGCATGCCCGAAGCTCCGCCGAGCACCTGAACCACAATCGTTTTGTCGTTCGGCTGCTGGTTGTGCGTCTTCGGCGGCTGCGGCACCATAGCGTCCAGCCCGTGCGGGGTAACCGGCACGATGACCATGAAGATGATCAGCAGCACCAGCAGCACGTCGATCATCGGGGTTACGTTGATTTCGGCGTTCAGCCCTCCCGGGCCACTGCCGCTTCCCATTGCCATAAAATGGTTCCTCGCTTCGTGTAAGAGAGCTTGTATCCCTGGTGCGACCCGATTAAGTGCGGCCCGACTACATGCCGCCTGCTGCGCCCGGAGGTCCGTGCTGGTCGGTCAGCAGGCCGACCTCTTCAACACCCGAGGTGCGGACCGCGTCGATCGCATCTTCGACTGAGCCGTAGTGCGAGCGGGCATCGGCGCGGAAGTAGACGACCTTGTTCGGCTTGTCCTCCAGGCGTGAGGTAACCGCGGCGCCCAGTTGATCGAGCCCGATCTGGTTCTGCCCCAGGTAAATCTTGCTGTCGCGCGTCACCGCGATGACCACAGCATCTTCCTTGCTGGCATCATCCATGGCAATTGCGTTTTTAGAGTTCACCAGGGTCACTTCAACCTTATTGGTGAGCATCGGCGTGATGACCATGAAGATGATCAGCAGCACCAGCATCACGTCGACCATCGGCGTGACGTTGATATTGGAGTTGACTTTCTTGCCTTCGTCCCGTTTAACGATTCCCATATTTTCCGTCTCCCTCAGCCTGGCCTGCGCAGGAGAGCGCCGTCCAGGCACTCTCCCCGCAGATCCACGCAGGATGGGCCGCAGTTAGCGGCGGTTCTGCTTGAGGAAGTAGTCGACCAGCTCGCTGGCCGAGTTGTCCATCTCGACGTCGAACGCCTCAACCTTGTTGGTGAAGTAGTTGAAGGTCATAACGGCCGGAATCGCGACCAGCAGACCGAACGCGGTCGTCACCAGCGCTTCCGAGATACCGGAAGCCACCGCGCCGATACCGGGGGTCTTCTGCACGGCGATCTCCTGGAAGGCCTTGAGGATACCGGCAACCGTACCGAACAGTCCGACGAACGGAGCGGTCGAGCCGATCGTCGCCAGGCCGCCGAGACCACGCTTCAGCTTGGCATGCACGATCGCCTCCGAGCGCTCGAGCGCGCGCTTCGAGCTCTCGACCTGCTCGACCGTCACAGCGCCGCCGCCGTAGGTGCGGAACTCCTGCAGGCCAGCGGTCACCACTTCCGCAAGGTGCGACTTCTTGTTGCGGTCGGCGATCTTGATCGCTTCATCCAGCTTGTTCTCCCGCAGGGCGCCGGCCACGCGCGGAGCGAACTCGCGCGACTGCTTGCGGGCTGCCGCGAAGTACAGCCAGCGGTCGATCATCACCGCCAGCGACCAGATGGACATGATGAACAGCACAGCCACAACGGCGAGGGCGACGGGACCCATGTTGTGCGCAAGTTCAATTGGAGAAAAGCCGACCGTGGGAGCCGGTGCGTCCTGGAACCAGAAGCCGAGTGCTACCGGGTTTGCCGCGAGCTGAGTAAGGTGAGCGAGAATCACTAGAGTCATCCCTCCTGGGGATCGTTGCGGGCTGGTGCCGCTTGGGTTGCTGCTTCTAAACCGAAGTTATACAGGAATCCGGTGCTGCTGGCTTCTCTGCCTGAGGGCCGGCGCAGGCGGCGCCCATTTCGGGAACCGCCGCCTGCTGAACTTGTCCGTCAACCGCCGAGCGTGAAGGTGACGTTGACCTGGGTCTGCACCTCGACCGGCTCGCCGTTCAGCAGGTAGGGCTTGTAGCGCCACTGCCGCACTGCGTCTTCCGCCGCGCCGGCCAGCATCTGCGGGCCGCTCACCAGCTTCAGGTTCTCGATCGTGCCTTCCTTTGAGATCGTGGCCGAGAGCACCACGGTTCCCTGGATGCGGGCAGCCTTGGCGATGGCCGGGTAGGTCGGCTCAGGCCGCGACAGGATGTTGCCGGCCATCACGCCCGAGGACACCGCGATCTTCTTCGGCGGCGCAGCCTTCACCACCGGAGCAGGACCGGTTCCCATGCCGCCCAGGATGCCTGCGCCGCCGGCATCCCCGCTGCCGCCCAGCACGCCGACAGCCTGCGGCGGCGGCGGCTGGTCATTCGTGATCTTAATGACTTTCGGAATGTGGGTGGGCGCCTGCATTTCGTCCATCATGTGCACAGG
>CAXTMY010000101.1:0-6708 GCA_964245565.1 uncultured Acidobacteriaceae bacterium
GCGGCCATGTGCGGATCGAGATTTTGCCCGGCGCGGCGCAGGGGGCGGGCGGTCTGCGGCTGGCACCGGTATGGATGGCAGTATTGCTGGCTGCGTATGCAGCGGCGGCCGGCTATTTCGCGGCGCGGCTGGGCTGGGGGCTGTGGCGGACACGGCGCATGCGTCGCGAGGCCCGGGTAGCCCAGCTGCGTGAGGACGCGCGGGAGCGCTGGGACGGATTGCGGGCCCGCATGGGCGCGAACGCGGAGCTGCTGCTGTCGGCTTCGGTCGCGGGCCCCGTGGTGGTGGGGCTGTGGCGGCGCTCGCTGCTGGTGCCGTGTAATTTCTTCACCGCGGTGGAGGCCGGCGACCGGGATGCCGCGCTGGCGCATGAGCTGGCCCACCTGCGGCGCGGAGACTACGCGAAAAACCTTATCTATACCGCGCTCATGATTCCGATGGCGTACCATCCGTGCGCGTGGCTGTTGCAGAAGCGTGTTGCGGAGAGTCGCGAGATGGTGTGCGATGCCATGGCGGCGCGGGTGCTGGGAGGAAGCGTGAAGTATGTGCAGTCGCTGGTAAGACTGGCGATGGCAATGCCTGCGGGGCTGCCTGCGGGCGCGGCGCCGGCGGTGGGGATTTTTGACGGCAACACCCTGGAAAGGAGGGTGGAACAGATGATGAACAAACGGAGGGAACTGCATGGTGCGGCGCGGCTCGCGGCGGTTACGGGAGCGGTGCTGCTGGGGGGCGCGCTATGCGCTTCGGCGGTAGGGATGCGGGTGGATGTGGCGGCAGCTTCACAGTCGAGCGGTACGGCAGGGCAACCTAAATTGATCCATGTGAAGCCCAGCATCATGGCGGAGCAGGTCTTGTCGAGACCCGTACCGATATACCCGGCGAAGGCCAAGGCAGAGCATGTCGAGGGCACCTGTTCGCTTGATGTGATCATCGACAAGGCAGGCGTGCCGACGAGCGTGCATGTCGTCAAGAGCGTGCGCAAGGATGTCGATGACAGTGCGCTGACGGCGGTGCGGCAGTGGCGGTACAAGCCGTACCTGCTGAACGGGGAGCCGATCGCTGTGCAGACTACCGTGAACGTTACGTACACGCTGGCCGGTTAGGTCGGTGATTGCCAAGGGCGCGGACCGCTTTACCGGCTCAGCAGGATCGAGACGATCTGGCCGTCGGCGCCGTTGGCGCTCATCTCCGCATACTGCACGCGCGCCTTCAGGCCTTCGAGCTCCAGGCACGGATGGAGCTCTCCCTTGGGATTGAAATTCGCCGCGCTGAATTCAATCTGGGTAAAGCTGTTCTTGTAGAGCATGATGCTGTGTCCGGGCCCGTCGACCTGGAGCGTGATGACCTCGGGATAGTAGCACTTGATGTTATGCAGCACCCCGCTGATGGTCCGGGTCTTCGCTCCGGCGGGGATGGCGGCCGGGAACACGGGAGCTGCGCCGGGCTGCAGCCCCGCAAGCTTCGCCAGGGACGCCGGAATGGGCTCCGGGGCAGACGGCACAGGGGCTGTCGATGTCTTCGAGACGATCGTAATGGACGTTCCGCCGGATGACGATACAGATGAAGCGGACGCGGCTTGCTGCTCTTGCTCCTGAACATGCGGCTGGGCTGCGACTTCGGCCTGGTAGCGCTTGATCTGGCCGATGCTGCTCTCGAGCATGGCATTGTCCTGAGGGGTTTTCGCGACGTGCTGCTCGGCGAACTCGAGGACGCGCAGCGCGTTGTCGTAGTCGCCGGCGTTTTCCAGTACGCCGGCGGCGTTCATGCGGTACAGGATGTTGGAAGGATCGAGCAGGATGGCCTGCATCCCGAGCCGGTGCGCCTCGTTGAAGTTTTCGTGGCGGCGGCTGTAGTACGTGGCGAGCGCATCGTAGGCGGGCGCGAAGGACGGGTTGAGGCGGATGGCGGCGCGGAGGCTCGACTCGACGGTGACGCCCTGCGCGGAAGCGTCGTTGCGCTGCAGGTTGAGCACCGCGTAGTAGTAGTTGGCCAGGTAACTTTGCGAGCCGAGCGCGACGGCCTCGGTGAAGCTTTTCGCGGCCGCTTCTATGTTGTTCCGGCGCAGGGCGAGGAACCCGGCGGTCTCCTGTGCGGAGGGGTTCTTCGGGTCGGCGGCGATGCTCGCGTCGAGCAGCGCCTGCGCCTCGTTCAGGCGGTCGTCGTGGACCAGGACAGCGGCCCGGATCGCGTCTGCCTGCGCCTGCGAAAGGGGGCGCGCCGTGAAGGCGGAGGTGTCGGTCGAGATGGTGGCCTTCATGACGAATTCTTTGAAGGAACCCTGCTGGACGTAACCGCTCAGCTGCCTGCCGAGCTGGTTCAGGTCGCCGAAGGCTTTCTGCGCGGCTGCGACGGGATCGGGATTCTGCTGCAGCGCGACCGCGTAGTCGTTGATGCGGTGCAGTCCCTTGTCGTGATCGGTGAGCATGAGGTAGTGGGTCAGCGCCCAGGACTGCGCATAGAAGACGGAGCCTTTCTGCTCGTCGTGATAGTAGGGCGATTTGTCGTCGACGCTGAGCAGGGTGGTAAGCGGCAGCATGCGGCTTTGCCGCAGGTAGAGGATGTCGTCGGGGGAGGGTTCGCCGACCTCGACGTCTTTCCCGAGGATGTCGGTGTTCTGGTAGAACTCGGCCAGGCCTTCGTTGAGCCAGAGGGGCAGCCACGCGGAGTCGGTCCGCAGCAGGAAGTGCGTGTACTCGTGGTAAATCGTGGCGTAGGGGTGGGGACCTTCTGTGTCGAGGCTGAGCAGGATGTAGTTGCCGTCGGAGCCGCTGCTGAACAGGCCGGCGAGATGGAGCTGCCCCCGGGCCAGGTACGCGGCCGGCTCGAGCGCGCGAAAGCCCTCGCCGTTGCGTGGCGCGACGACGGTGATCTGCGCGGCGGCGGAGCCGCCCGTGGGAAAGAGCTTCTCGAAGACAGAGCGCATCTGCTCAAACTGGCCGGCAACGCGGCGGCCCTCCTTTTCACCCGCGTCGGTGACGACGGTGAAATGGGGGCTGCTGACCTCGACCCAAGGCGCCGGTGCGGCGTGGGCCGAACGCTGGACGAGGCCGGTGAGCAGGGCGATAGCGAGAAGAAGCGCGGGCAGCCTGGGAGTCATGTATCAGCGAGGGTATCGCAGCGTCGCCGGTCTCAAGAAGAAGATGTGTGCCGGTGGGTGACGATGGTGTCGCGTACGGACTGGAATGGGACGACGAGGTATACCGGCGGCCGCCGCCCGGCGCAAAGTGCGCATGGCGCTTGCCGATTCGCTTAAGATAGGCGCTGTATGCACGACTTGAGCTTGTTGCGGGGCGAGCTGCCCCTGGTGGAGGAACGATTGCGGGCGCGCGGGCTGGACCCGTCCGTGGTGCTGGGGGATTTCCATCGCCTGGATGCGCACCGGCGGGCGCGGATTACCGAGGCGGAGAAGCTGAAGGCCGAGCGCAATGCGCTGAGCGAAGAGGTAGGCCGGGCGAAGCGGGCCGGGACCGATGCTGCTCCAATTATGGAGGAAGTGCGGCGGCTGAAGGCTGAGGGTGAGGCGCTCGAGAAAGCGGCTGCCGAGGCTGAGGATGAGCTGCGGACAGTTCTGGCGGCGCTGCCGAACCTGCCGGCGGCGGATGTGCCGGCGGGCACCGATGAGCACGGGAATGTGGAGCTGAAGCGCTGGAGTCCGGATGGGGTCGACCCGGAGACGGCGGAGCGCGCGTTTGTGGCCAAACCGCATTACGAGCTTGGCGAGGCGCTGGGCGTGCTCGACCTGGAGCGCGCGGCGAAGCTCTCCGGGGCGCGGTTTGCGGTGTACTGGGGCGACGGCGCGCGGCTGGAGCGGGCGCTGGGGCAGTGGATGCTGGACGTGCAGACGCGCGAGCATGGGTACACCGAGGTAGCGCCGCCGCTGATGGTGAACAGCCGGTCGCTGTTCGGGACCGGGCAGCTGCCGAAGTTCGCGGAGGACTTGTTCCGGTGCGTGGATGCGGAGGGCTACACGGCCGGGGCTCTGCGCGAGAACGACCACTGGCTGATTCCGACGGCGGAGGTGCCGCTGACGAACCTGTTCCGCGACGAGATCCTGGAGGCGGATGCGTTGCCGGTGTCGCTGACGGCGCTCACGGCATGTTTCCGCTCGGAGGCCGGCTCGTACGGGCGGGATGTGCGCGGGGTGATCCGGCAGCACCAGTTCTCGAAGGTGGAGCTGGTGAAGTTCACGAAGCCGGAGCAGAGCGCGGCGGCGCATGAGCAGATGACGCGCGACGCGGAGACGATCCTGGAGCGGCTGGGGCTGCCGTACCGCCGGATGCTGCTGTGCGCCGGCGACATGGGCTTCTCGGCGGCCAAGACGTTCGACCTGGAGGTATGGCTGCCGGGGCAGGGCGCCTACCGGGAGATTTCGTCGGTTTCAAACTGCGAGGCCTTCCAGGCGCGGCGGGCAAACCTGCGTTCTCGCAACGCGAAAGGCAAAGCGGAGCATCTGCATACATTGAACGGGTCAGGGCTGGCGGTCGGGCGGACGTGGGTCGCGGTGATGGAGAACTATCAGCAGGCGGATGGGGCGGTGCGGGTGCCTGAGGTGCTGCGGCCCTATATGGGCGGTGTTGAAGTTATCCGGGCCAGGGCTTAAGACCGCCTGCGCTGGGCATAGCCCGGTTCGGCTTGCGGCCCGTTCTAGCGCATAGCGCTTTTCGGGGCGTGTTTTCATTTGGGTGGAATTGCAGGCCTTGATGGGCCTGGCGTTGTTCGGCTTGAGAGAAGGCGTATGGGATTGTTGAAGAGTTACATTTTCTGGAAGTACGACCGGGGCAGCTTTCACTATGACGTGATGGTGTCGCTGATCCTGCTGTTCCTTTTTATCTCGCCGCATGTGCTGCACTACCGCGACCACCCGGTGGCCGATAACCTGGCGCCCACGACCGTGCTGGTGCGGCCGACGACCTCCGGCGCAATTTACGAGGTGCCGGCGGACCAGGTGCATCCGGCGACGGGGATGCTGGCGCGGCAGATGGAGGCTCCGCTGGAGACCGCCATCGCGCCGATCTCCGGGCCCGTGACGATCGACCGGTGGGAGTCGCTGAAGGATGCGAGCGGAACAATAACGGCGTACAAAGTTTGGGCGCACCGGTAAGCGCGGTCGCTGAGGGTAGTGAACATTGCGAGTTTGCGAAGCGCGTGACTGAGGAGCAGGTGGATGCGGAAGTCGGTACTGGCAGGAATCCTGGCTTTGACGAGTGCCGGCGTGCAGGCGCAGGGCCCCAACGACGCGCAACTGACGAAGGTGCTGGCGCAGATGGACGCGGCCTCGGCGAAGTTCGTGAGCGCGCAGGCGCAGTTCAGCTGGGACCAGCTGACCGCGGTGGTCGAGGAGCATGACGTGCAGAAAGGCACGATCGCCTTCCGACGCGGCAAGGGCGGCACCATGATGGTGGTGCATGTGATGACGGAGGACGGCCAGCCGGCGCCGAAGGATGTTCTGTACAAAAACGGTGTGCTCGATCTATACCAGCCCTCGATTAAGCAGGAGACGGTGCTGCAGTCGGGTGCGAAACAGGGAGAGTTTGAGAGCTATGCGACGCTGGGCTTCGGCGGCAGCGGCAAAGACCTTGAGGCGCAGTGGAATGTGACCTACGAAGGTACAGATACGATCGAGGGTACGGCAGTGACGAAGCTTGGGCTTGCGCCGAAGCACCCGTCGGCGAACCCGATGTTTTCGAAGATTGACATCTGGATCGACCCGGCAACCGCAACCTCGCTGAAGCAGGTGTTCTACACGCCGGGCGGCGATACGCGGACGGCGCTGTACTCGGGGACCAAGATGAACACGACGCCGGACAGCGCGTTTGTCATTAAGATTCCGGGCGGCACAAACGTGGTGCGCAAGTAACAACCGCCCGCGCTAAGTGTGATCGTTGACAGCCCCGCGGTCGCGTATCTCTAAAACCAGATGCTTGCCGAGTACGTTTGCGGCGCGTGCCAGTGTTTCGAGTGAGACAGCGGTATTCGTGGGGTCGAGCAGACGGTCCAGTTGAGAGCGGCTGGTTTTCAGCTCGCCGGCCATCTCACTTTTTGTTTTATGCTGCTTCTGCATTTCCTGTGCGAACTGCCGGGCGAGCACCCGTTTGACCGCTGCTCCCTCGACTTCGTTCTGTATGCCCTCGGCCTCGAGAAACTCATCGAAGGAAGAGCCGGTATGTGTAGATGAATCCGCCGTCACAGGTTCGAGTGTACCATATGCGGTACATTCAACTTCCGGTTTCGGTGCCCAGCGAGTGCTAATCCTCCCAGCACCATGACGATTGGGAAACACTCCAGCGTATAGCGCGGCTCCGGCGCTTCGATCGTGAGCAGCAGAGCGCAGCGCAGGGCGATGAACGCGAGGAACACGCCCAGCAGCGGTGGGCGGCGAAAGCATCCGGCGACTGCGAGCGCGAGATACAGCCCGTTGAGGAGGGCGAGCGCCCAGGCGTAGATCGTGTCTGGGCCTTCAGAGCGGTAATTCCACCAGCGCAGGTCGATGTTGAAGAGCTCGACGCGCGGGCGAAACCACATATCCGTAAGGCGCAGAAGGGGCATGCCAAGGTGCGAGCGGATGGGGTGCGCGGCGTAACGCGCCTCGGCGAGCGCTGCGAACCGGGCGTCGAGCGCAGGGGTAATGGTGGTGGTGCGGTTGTAGTCGGCGAGCAGCCCGGCGGTCGCGCGGTACTGTGCGGGTGAGTCGAAGGCGCGGCTGGGCAG
>CAXTMY010000102.1:0-6567 GCA_964245565.1 uncultured Acidobacteriaceae bacterium
CGTGTGCTCGTTGATGTGCTGGCGCCGGCCTTCGTGGCCCTCGCGATGCTCGGGGCCGGGCGATGCCAATCCTGACCAGCGGGAGGCTCACGGATGCCTGCAGCTGCGCACACACGAGAACCCGCCACGAATAGCGCTCCGCGCCAGAAGTGGCCGCCTCCCGCGCAGGGGGGTCTTGCAGGATGCAAAAAAGGAGCGGCGGGTTTGACGCTCGGTGACCCGGACCCATAAAATCTGCGCAGTACCCGGAACCCGCCGTGGCGGTCTCTTCTCGCCGGGCTGGACACCCCGGCCGCACTTCCGGAAGAGGGATCGCTCGATGAAGCGAGCCATCCACCTCACAAGAACCGAAGGAGTTCCACCCTTTCATGAAGCTCTCGCTGTCATTCGTATGCATCCTCGCTACCGCGCTGGTCAGCTCTGCCTCATTCGCGCAGAGCAGCGCCGCAGCCGCACCCACCCCAGCCGCCACGGCTTCCGCGCCGGCCGGCTCTCCCAAGATCGGCATCATTATGTTCCAGGCCGCGGTTGCCCAGACGAACGAAGGCAAACGCGACTTTGAAGAGATCGAGAAGAAATACCAGCCGAAGCAGACAGAGTTGAAGCAGCGCGCCGACGAGATCGACACGCTGAAGAAGCAGCTGCAGGCCCAGAGCGCCACGCTGAACGATACGGACCGGGCCCTGAAGCTGAAGGCGATCGATGACAAGGAAAAGTCGCTGCAGCGCGATGGGGAAGACGCGCAGAACGACTTCCAGCAGGACATCCAGCAGACCTATGCGCAGCTCGCTCAGAAGGTCGACGGGAGCCTGCAGGCCTACGCAGCGCAGAACGGCTACACGCTGGTCCTGGATGCCTCGCAGCAGACGAGCCCGCTGCTGTATGCCACGCAAGGCAGCGATATCACCGAAGCAGTCATCGCGGCATACAACGTGAAGTCCGGCATCGCCGCGCCACCGCCGTCAGCGCCGACCCCGGCTGCGACCACGCCGCGCCGTGCCCCTGCCGCGCATTAAGCTTCCCGGTTTGAAGGAGCTACGCCCAGCGCCCCGCTGCCAGAGCGGGGCGTTCGCGTTGGCGGGTAACCGCGTGATTTCAGTGCTGGTTACCTGCTGTGGAAATCTTTGTGGGAAACAGCATTGTGGATGGGGCATGAAAGCGGATTTGACGGCGAGCCAGCGGCAGTTGTAAGCACGAGAATATTTTCTAAACCATTGCCTGTGTTGAAGAATTTGGTGTAGCGGGTGTAGATTGCGCGCCGGGACGCTCCGCGCAGAGGCTCCTGAGGCCGAACGTATCTTTCCCACAGATTGTGTGCGTATCGGTAACCGCGGCGGTGCGGATTAAAGCCCGCGCAGCGCTGCAGCAGGCTGAGCATTTCTCACGCCACATGCAGAGGGGCTTGGCTTTTTCGCCGGCAGGAAAAGCCACTGGAACGAGGAGCCGGGCCTCTATAGCAAAAGTGAAAATGCTCCTGAAGCTCAGGAGTCTTCGCCCAGCTTGAGCACGGCGAGAAAGGCTTCCTGCGGGATGTCGACTTTGCCGATCCGCTTCATGCGCTTCTTACCTTCCTTCTGCTTGTCGAGCAGCTTGCGTTTGCGCGAGATGTCGCCGCCGTAGCATTTCGCGATGACATTTTTCTTGATCGCGGAGACGGTTTCGCGCGCGACGATTTTTGCGCCGATGGCGGCCTGGATCGCGACCTCAAACATCTGGCGCGGGATGAGCTCGCGCATTTTCGAGACGAGGGCGCGGCCGCGCTCGTAGGCGAAGTCGCGGTGCACGATGATGGAGAGCGCGTCGACGGGCTCTCCGGAGACGAGGATGTCGAGCCTCGACATGGGCGAAACCCAGGAACCCGAGAGGACGTAGTCGAGCGAGGCGTAGCCGCGCGAAACGCTCTTGAGCCGGTCATAGAAGTCGAGGACGATCTCGTTGAGCGGCAGCTCGTAGGTGAGCTTTACGCGGGTGGCCGAGACGTACTCGAAGTTCTGCTGGCGGCCGCGTTTCTCTTCCACCAGCTTGAGGATGCCGCCGACGTACTCTTCGTTGGTGAGGATGGTCGCGGTGATGACCGGCTCTTCGATCTGGTCGATCTCGCTCGGATCGGGCCAGCGCGAGGGATTGTCGACTTCAATGACCGAGCCGTTGGTGAGCGTGATTTTGTAGCGGACGCTCGGCGCGGTCGTGATGAGGTCGAGATTAAATTCGCGCTCGAGCCGCTCCTGGATGATCTCCATGTGGAGCAGGCCGAGGAAGCCGCAGCGAAAGCCGAAGCCGAGCGCGGCGGAGCTTTCGGGCTCGATCGAGAACGAGGCGTCGTTGAGCTTGAGCTTTTCAAGCGCGTCGCGCAGAGCGGTGTGCTCGTGCGAGTCGACGGTGTAGATGCCGGCGAAGACCATGCTCTTGATGTCTTCAAAGCCGGGCAGCACGTCGGCCGCGGGCCGCGCGTCTTCGGTGATGGTGTCGCCCACCTTGGTGTCGGCGACGTTCTTGATGGTCGCGACGAAGAAGCCGACCTCGCCGGCGGAGAGCTCCATGATCTCGACCGGCTTGGGCGTGAGGACGCCGAGCGATTCCACGTCGAAGACCTTGCCGTTCGACATGAGGCGGATGCGCATGTTTTTGCGCAGCTTGCCGTGGATGATGCGGGCCAGCACGATGACGCCGCGGTAAGGATCGAACCAGGAGTCGAAGATGAGCGCCTGCAGCGGCGCATCCGGGTCGCCGAGCGGCGGCGGCAGGCGCGTCACGACCGCTTCCAGAATTTCCGGAACGCCGAGGCCGGTCTTTGCGCTGACGCAGAGTGCGTCGGTGGCATCAAGCCCGACGGACTTCTCGATCATCTCCTGCGTGCGCTCGATGTCGGCCGAGGGCAGGTCGATCTTGTTGATGACCGGGATGATCTCAAGCCCGTTCGAGATGGCGAGATAAGCGTTTGCGAGGGTTTGGGCTTCCACGCCCTGCGAGGCATCGACGACCAGCAGCGCGCCTTCACAGGAGGCGAGCGAGCGCGAGACCTCGTAGGAAAAGTCGACGTGCCCGGGCGTGTCAATGAGGTTGAGCTGGTAGGTCTTGCCGTCCTTCGCCGGGTACATCATGCGGACGGAGTGGGCCTTGATGGTGATGCCGCGCTCGCGTTCGAGGTCCATGGCATCGAGCACCTGGGCCTGCATCTCGCGGGCGGTCAGCGAGCCGGTGAGCTCCAGCAGGCGGTCAGAAAGCGTACTTTTGCCATGGTCGATATGCGCGATGATCGCGAAGTTGCGGATAAGGGAGTTGTCCATGGTTGCGGGCGCGCACGCGCGAACGGCTGCGCAACTTGAGTCTAGAGCATTTTCACTCCGGGTGCAGGGGCTCACTTCTCGCGCCAGCGGCTTTTCCCGACGGAAAAGCCGCGCGCCCATTCCCTGCCTCTAAAGTGTGGAGTGAAAATGCTCGACCATTGGGCGAACGGGTCCGGCGGCGCTGACAAGCCACTACAATTGAGCAGGATTGAGCATTTCTTATCGTGCGCATGTCACTTTTCAAAACACCGGTCTGCCTGCTGCTTGCGGCGTCACTTTCTTTTTCCTGTTTCGCAGCGGCTGTTCCGCAGGCGGGGACGCGGTCTGTGGGCACAGCCTCGACCTCGCAGCCCGTGCCGCAGGCGAACAATGCGCGCGACGCGTTGCTGATCACCTCTGTCGAGCAGGCGTACGCGAGCGGTGTTGCCGCCTACCAGGCGGGGCGCGGCGATGAGGCGCGCGCGGACTTTGACCGCGCGGTGGATACGCTGCTGCAGAGCGGCGCGGATGTAAAGAATACGCCGGCGCTTTCCGCCGAGCTGGACCGCGTGGTGGACTCGATCAACACGCTGCAGCTCGATGCCTTGCGGCAGGGCACGCCGCTGACGCCGCGCGATGACACGCCGGTCGACGTGGCGAATGATGTGACCTTCCCGGTGGACCCGAATGTGAAGGCGCAGGCCATCGCTGAATTGAAGACGACGCAGTCGGATCTTCCGCTCGTCATCAACGACTATGTCGCGAGCTTCATCAACTTCTTCTCAACCACCGGCAAAGGCCGCGGTACGCTGGTGGCGTCTCTGCAGCGCGCGGGCAAGTACAAGGCGATGATCCAGCAGGTGCTGAAGGAAGAAGGCGTGCCGCAGGACCTGGTGTACCAGGCCGTGGCGGAGTCGGGCTTTCGGACGCAGGCGGTGAACCCGAAGTCGGGCGCCGCGGGCATGTGGCAGTTTATGCCGTACGGCACCTACGGACTCGAGAAAACGGGCTGGTACGACGAGCGGTTCGATCCCGAGAAGGCGACGCGCGCGTATGCACGCGAGATGAAAAAGGCATATGCGCAGCTGGGCGACTGGTACCTGGCGATGGCCGCCTATGACTGGGGCACCGGCAATGTGCAGCGCGCCGTGCAGCGCACCGGCTATGCGGACTTCTGGGAGCTGTACCGCCGCAACAACCTGCCGCAGGAAACGAAAAATTACGTCCCGATCATCCTCGCAGTTGCCATCATGGCGAAGAACCCGAAGCAGTACGGACTGGAAGGCATTGTGCCGGATGCCGCCGTGGCGCCGGATACCGTGACGACGAACTACGCAGTGTCGATGCAGCTGGTCGCGGACATCACCGGCGCATCGCCGAGCACCATTGAAGACCTGAACCCGAGCCTGCTGCGTGGACGCACGCCGCCCGATGAGCCGTACGCCCTGCACATCCCCACCGGCACCACCGCGCTCTATAACCAGCGCATTGCGGAGATTCCGGAAGACAAGCGGACGAGCTGGCGCTTCCATGTATTGAACAACGGCGAAACGCTGGAAGAGGTGGCGCAGCAATTTCACACGACCGCCGCGGAGATCGCCTTCACCAATCAACTCGATGCGACCAGCAGCCTTTCCGGCGTAAACGCACTGGTGATCCCGGTGGCGCCGGTGGTTGCGGCGACAGCAACCGGCGGCCGCGCCCGCACGGCGACTTATCGCGCGCGGCGCGGCGATACGCTGGTGACCATTGCCGATCAGTACGGTGTGTCCGTCAATTCGCTCGAGCGCTGGAATCACCTGAGCGGACGCTCGATCGCTGCGGGACGCACGCTTTACGTCTCAGAGCCGGCACGTGTCGCGGGCGGCGAGCGCAGCAGGCACGCGGGCAGCGGCGCAATGCACAACACGGCGCACGGCATGGTGCACACTGCGGCCGTGCGCGGCACGCTGAAACATGTTGCGCGTTCTTCCTCGAAGCACACCACGCATCTTCGCTGACACGCATCCCACGGCACATATCGACACACTGAATGCACTTTGGTGCTTCGAGCCTCACTAGTTACTTGCCATTGGTAGCAACACGATGCATGCTGTTGCTAGAATTGCGCCGCAGCACAATCGAGTAACGCACCGCAGGCCAGTCGAAACAGGTGCAGGACACGTGGAGTCGAGCCGAAGGAGCCATCGCATGCAGGACGAACCGAAGCTGTACGCCAGTGCTTACAACGACGAAGAGCCGAGTGAGCGCAACGACGAAGAAGAGCAGGAAGACGCCTTCGACGACGACGAGGAAGAAGAGACCGAAGTGGCCACTTCATCCGATGACGACGCCGCTGACGATGAGGACGATGAGGAGGACGAAGACGAGGTTGACGAAGACGACGAGGAAGATGAGGACGAGCCGGTCGTCAGCGTAGGCCGAGATGAGGACGAAGACGAAGAGGAGTTCGTCGCGCCGGCGAAAAAAACTGCGGGCGGGCAAACGAAAGCGGTAGAACCCGCGAAGAAATCAGCTGTCTCGAGCAAGACAGCTGCGAAATCGGCTGCACCGGCCAAGGGCGCGAAACAGGCAGCCAAGAAGGCGCCGGCAAAAGCAGCGACAAAGCAGTCCGTCGCGACCAGGCAAGCCCGTGACGGCGGAAAGGCCGCGGCAACCGCCGGGGCAGGAAAAACGGGCGCAAGCGGCACCAAATCCAACCAGCGAGGTAAAACCTTGGCAGTAAAGAAAACGACCACAAAGACAGCAGCAAAGAAGACCGCAACAAAGGCACCGGCAAAGAAAACCGCGGCCAAGAAGACAACCGGCACCAAGACAGCGGCGAAAAAGACCGCGACCAAGAAGGCTGCGACAAAGACCACAAAGGCTGCGACGAAAACCGCCGCAGCGAAGAAAACCGCAGCCAAGGCTCCGGCAAAGAAGACGGCAGCCAAGAAGACCGCAGTCAAGAAGACAGCAACCAAAAAGACTGCGGCCAAGAAGTCCACCAAGTAAGGCAGGCAAGCACTCTGGCAACAGAGTACGAGGCAAGCAAAAAAGCCCGGCACATGCCGGGCTTTTTTGCGTCTAGAATACTGTATCCCCGCGCCGGGTCGCCGCGCCAAGTCGCCCGCCATGTCTGGGAGCAGTTCTTCGATAGGCGTAGCCGGCCGGCGACTGCGGGTGTGGCTTTCCTTAAAAAAGCCACACCGTGGTGATTCCGCGGATCACAGCAGTACCCCGCTGGAGACAGTCACTTTGATTCGGCTCTAGGAACTTGTTGAAATACGTTCATGTTTTTCGTCCGAGCTGCAGATTGATT
>CAXTMY010000103.1:0-6022 GCA_964245565.1 uncultured Acidobacteriaceae bacterium
GCGCGAGGCCGGGTACCGGCTGGCGCAGGGTGAGTTCGACCTGCTGCTGAGCGATGTGCGGCTGCCGGATGGGTCGGGGCTGGAGCTGCTGCGGACGGCGCGGGAAGAGGCAGCGGCGATGCCGGTGGTGCTGATGACCGGGCACGGGACGGTCGCGGATGCAGTGGAGGCGATGCAGCAGGGCGCGGGCGATTACCTGGCGAAGCCGGTGAGCTGGCCGAAGCTGCGGGAAGTGGTGGAGCGGTTGCTGCGCCGGGAGAGCGGCGTGAGCGGGTCGGCAGCGCCGGGAACGGACAGGGCTGCCGGTGAGGAAAAGCTTAGAACGGGCGCGGGGCAGACGCGGAGCATGATCGGCGGGGCACCGGCGCTGACCGAGGCGCTGGCGCGGGCGCAGGCCGCGGCGGCGACGGATGCGGACGTGCTGGTGGAAGCCGAGAGCGGCACGGGCAAGGAGCTGCTGGCGCGGTTCATCCACGAGGCGAGCGACCGCGCGGGGCAGCCGTTTGTGGCGGTGAACTGCGCGGCGGTGCCGGAGCATTTGCTCGAGAGCGAGCTGTTCGGGCACGCGAAGGGCGCGTTTACAGGAGCGACGCAGGCGAGGCCGGGCAAGTTCGAGCTGGCGCACGGCGGGACGCTGCTGCTGGACGAGATCGGCGAGATGCCGCTGCACCTGCAGCCGAAGCTGCTGCGGGCGCTGCAGGAGCGGGAGTTCGAGCGGCTGGGCGATGCGCGCACGGTAAAGGTGGACATCCGGGTGATTGCCACGACGAACGTGGCCCTGGCGGCGGCGGTGGATCGGGGGGCGTTTCGCTCCGACCTGTATTACCGGCTGAACGTGATTCCGCTGAGCCTGCCGCCGCTGCGGGAGCGGTTGGAGGATATTCGGCCGCTGGCGGAGCACTTTGCCGGGAGCTGGGCGGCGCGGATGGGCCGGCCGGCGCCGGTGCTGGGCGAGGATTTTCTCGCGCTGCTGGAGCGGCAGAGCTGGCCGGGGAATGTGCGGGAGCTGGGGAATTTTCTGTACCGGGTGCTGTCGCTGCACGGGGTGCCGGTGGTGGGGCAGGTGATCGGGGCGGCGTGTTTCGAGCGGGAGTTTTACCTGGACGCGCAGAGGCGGTCGCCGGCGGTTGCGAAGGATGAGCCGGCGGCGGCGACGGCGCGGGACAGGGCGCTGCCGGCGGGAGCGCCGATTCGCCAGCTGGAGCGGATGCACCTCGAGAAGACGCTGGCGATGACGCATGGAAACCGGACGCACGCGGCCGAGATGCTGGGCATCAGCCTGCGGACGATGCGGAACAAGATTCGGGAATATGGGCTGCCGCCCAGGAGGTATGCATGAGTACAGCATTGATCCCGCTGCAGATGGAGCGGTTTCTGGATATGACGGCGCAGCAGGAGCAGGTGGTGTCGGCGAATATGGCGAACGTGGACACGCCGAAGTACCACGCGAAGGAAGTGAGCTTCGCGCAGACGCTGCTGCGGGCCTCGGACGAGGACGCCGATGGGAATGGAGTGGCGGCGGTGACGGGACAGGTACGGGATGAGCGCGGGCTGATGGACCGGCCGGACGGGAACAACGTGGACCTGGAGCGGGAGAGCATGCTGCTGGCGAAGGCGCAGCTGCAGTACGGGATGGGTGTGCAGCTGGTGAAAGACCGGTTCCACGAGGAACTGAGCGCGATTAACGGAGGTGGGCAGTAATGGACCCGTTTTCAGCGATGCAGATCAGCGCTTCGGCGCTGACGGCGGAACGGCAGCGATCGGAAGTGATCGCGACGAATATGGCGAATGCGAACACGACGAAGACGGCGGAGGGCGGCCCGTTCAAGCGGAAAGAGGTGGTGTTTTCAGCGGAGCACGCCTCGGCGTTCCAGCTGCAGTTTGCGGAGATGACGGATATGCCGCACCTGGGGTCGCGGTCAGCCGGAACGGTGCGGCTGTCGCAGGTGGTCGATGACCCGAGCGGACCGGTGATGCGGTATGAGCCGGGGCACCCGGACGCGAACAAGGATGGATATGTGGCGTATCCGAACATTAACCCGGTGCAGGAGATGGTGGACCTGATGGGCTCGGTGCGGGCCTACCAGCTGAATGCCTCGGCAGTCGCGGCGTCGAAGCAGATGATCCAGCAGTCGATCGATATTTTGAAGAGCTAGGAAAAGGGCATGAGCATGGCAGTTCCAGGGGTGGGCGGGGCAGGCGCGATTACATCGGTGTTCGGGCCGGTTTCGGCGGGCGAGGACGAGGACAGCGGTTCGGGGTTCAACGGGGTGCTGAGCAGCGCGCTGAACCAGGTAAGCGGGATGCAGAACGATGCCACGCAGCAGGTGAACACGCTGATGGCGGGCGGCAGCGCGGATATGAGCAAGGTGATGATCTCGGTCGAGAAGGCGGACGTGGCGTTCCAGCTGATGATGCAGGTGCGCAACAAGATTGTGAGCGCGTACCAGGACATTGAAAAGATGCAGTTCTAAGGAAGTTCTGAACAAGGGTCATTCTGAGCGAAGCGAAGAATCTGCGTTTCTCCAGGTTACAGAAAACCGCAGATCCTTCGTCGCTCCGCTCCTCAGGAGGACCCCATCAGAAATGTTCAATCAGAGTCTCGCTAACCGAAGGTAAAGACAGGAAACGATGCAACGGGTTCTGCAACAACTGCAACAGTTCTGGGCGGGGCGCAGCAAGCAGCAGCGGGGCTTTCTGGTCGCGGGCGGGGTGGCGACGATCGCGCTGCTGGCGGTGTTCGCGCACCTGGTGGCCGCGCCGGACATGAAGCCGCTGATGACGGGGCTGGAGCCGGCGGATGCGCAGACGCTGGCCTCGGCGCTGACAGCGAAGGGGATTCCGAACGCGGTGAGCGCGGACGGCAAGCAGGTGAGCGTGCCGGCGGACAAGCTGGACGCGGCGCGGATGGAGATGGCGGCGAGCAACAGCGCGCCGCACTCGGGCCGCATGGGCTTTGAGATCTTCGACAAGGTGAGCTGGGGCCAGACGGAGTTTGACGAGAAGGTGAACTACCAGCGGGCGCTGGAGGGGGAGATCGAGCGCACGATCATGACGATGGACGCGGTGAAGAGCGCGCGGGTCCACCTGGTGATGGCGACGGACTCGGTGTTCCTGGACGGAGGGCGAAGCGCGAAGGCGTCGGTGGCGCTGAAGCTGCGGGGCGGCGAGCTGACGCACGACGAGATCGGCGCGATCCAGCGGCTGGTGGCGGGCGCGGTGGACGGGCTGAAGCCTTCGGATGTGGCGATCATCGATGCGGATTCGAACGAGTCGCTGGGCAGGACGAGCGACGGCGACGGATCGGATGACGATGCGGAGAAGAGACTGCAGCAGCGACTGGTGGCGGTGCTGGCGCCGGTGGTGGGTGCGGACCATGTGCGGGCGAGCGTGAATATCGATTACGACGAGGGCACGACCGACCAGAGCCAGGAGAAGTATGACCCGGGGGTGAGCGTGCCGCTGACGGTGCAGCGCTCGGACGACGAGACCGGGGCAGGCGCGGCGGTAAGCGGGGTGCCCGGGACAACGAGCAACGTGCCGCAGGCGAAGGGCAGCCTGCCGAATGTGCCGAACACGCCGGACAGCGGGGCGGAGAGCGCGAAGACGGAGAACTCGACGTACGGGGTGAACCGGACGGTGACGCACTCGGTGGAGCCGGCGGGGCGCATTCGCCGCATATCGGCGGCGTTGCTGGTGGATGACGCGGTGATCCACAAGCAGCTTCCCAAGGGGAAGGTGGAGGACGTGCGGGTGAAGCGTTCGCCGGAGCAGCTGAAGCAGCTGCAGGACCTGGCGGCAGCGGCGATCGGGTTCGATGCGGCGCGCGGGGATGTGCTGACGGTGGAAGATCTCTCGTTCGAGCAGCCGACGGTAGCCGTGATGCCGGCGCCGACAATGGCCGATAAGGTACGCAAGGGGCTGAACGACTATGCGGTGGTGGTGCGCTACGGTTCGCTGCTGGTGCTGTTCCTGCTGGCGTACATGCTGATGATCCGGCCGCTGCAGAAGCGGGCGCTGAGCGGCGTGCGGGAGGTGGAGGTACCGTCGACGCCGCAGCTGCCCGCGCACGAGCTGCCGCAGCTTGCGCCGGCGCGCCCGGAGGATGATGCGCTGCGCTCGGCTGCCCTGAAGGAGCAGCTGGTGCAGATGGTGAAGACGCAGCCGGGCACCAGCACCCGGGCGGTGCAGGCATGGCTGCGGGAGGATGGGCAATGAGCGGCGAGATGACGCACCAGCCAGGGGCAGGCCAGGTTCCCGGTTCGCGGAAGGCGGCGATCCTGCTGGCAATCCTTGGGGAAGAGGCCGCGGCGTCGATTCTGCGGGCGCTGCCGGAAGACGACCTGCAGCGGCTGACGCAGGAGATTGCGCGGCTCGGCAGTGTGCCGAAGGAGATATCGCTGAAGGTGATGGAGGAATACCAGCATCTGGCGATGGCGCAGGAGTATATCGCGCAGGGTGGGCAGGACGCGGCGCGGCGCATGCTGGTGAAGGCGTTCGGAGAGAACGGCGCGCGGGACATGGTGCAGCGGCTGATGCGGGCAAACGAGCTGAGCGCGACGCGGGTCGAGTCGCTGCAGCGGATCGACGCGAAGCAGCTGGCGCGGTTCCTGGAGGGCGAGCATCCGCAGACGGTGGCGCTGGTGCTGGGGCACCTGGAGGCCAGGCAGGCCTCGGCGCTGCTGATGCACCTGCCGCCCATGGTGCGGGCGGAGTCGGTGATGCGGCTGGCGCGGCTGCGGCAGTTTTCCCCGGAGATGGCGGAAAAGGTATCGCTGGTGCTGAACCGCAGGCTGCGCTCGGTGGGCGAGCAGACGAGAAAGACGTATTCGGGTTTCGAGAGCGTGGCGGACCTGATGAACAACATCGATGCGACGACGTCGCGGGAGATCCTGGAGACGATCGAGCAGGAGGAGGCGAAGCTGGCCGCCTCGATCCGGGACATGATGTTCACGTTTGAGGACTTCTTGACGGTGCCGGAGGTGCAGATTCGCGAGGTGACGGGAGCGGTCGATAAGAAAGTGCTGACGCTGGCGCTGAAGGGTGCGAGCGAGGAGCTGCGGAGCCACTTCTTCAAGACGATGAGCTCGCGGGCGATCGAGATGATGAAGGAAGATGCGGAGTCGCTGGGACCGGTGCGGTCAAAGGATGTGGCGAAGGCGCAGCTGGAGGTGGTGGCGCTGGCGCGGACGCTGGAAGCAGATGGAAAGATCGTGTTGAAGAGCGAGGGAGCCGATGAGTACGTTGTTTAACCGCAGCAGCATGCCGAGGATTCCGGTGGCGCCGGTGATGTCGCTCCAGTACCGGGAGATGGCATCGGCGCTGCCGCCGGTGCAGCGCATGAAAGCGCCGCCGACGCCGGAGCCGGCCGCACCGAAGGCCGAGGTCGAGATGACGGAGAGCGAGCTGCAGAGGCTGCTCGCCGAGGTGCGGGACGAGGCGACGCGGACGACCGAGGCGCGGGTGCGCGAGGAGATGCGCGTGCGGATGGAAGCCGAGGCGGCGCGGGTGACCGAGGCGCTGGCGGGCTTCGAGGCGGCGCGGGCCGGCTACTTCAAGCGGGTGGAGAGCGAGATTGTGCGGCTGTCGCTGTCGATCGCGGCGAAGATCCTGCACCGCGAGGCGCAGGTGGACCCGATGCTGGTGGCGGCGCTGGTGCAGATCGCGGTGAACCAGCTGAAGGAGAATACGGCGGTGAACGTGCGGGTGCATCCGGCAGGCGCGGCACGGTGGCGGGAGCGGTTCGAGGCGGCGCCGCAGTGGGCGGCGGTGACGGTGGTGGAGGACGCGGCGCTCGAAACCGGGGACTGCGTGCTCGAGACGGAGCTGGGCTCGGCGAACTTTTCGCTCGCGGCGCAGCTGAAGGAAGTGGAACAGGGATTTTTCGACATCCTCGCGCAGACGCCGAAAGGGTAGAGGATGCCGCTGGGGTCGTACTTCGACAAGCTGGAGCATACCGGGACCCTGCGCTGGATGGGCCGCGTGGTCCAGGTGACGGGCAATCTCATCGAGTCGGAAGGGG
>CAXTMY010000103.1:6032-6404 GCA_964245565.1 uncultured Acidobacteriaceae bacterium
GGTGGGCGAGGCGTGCGAGGTGCAGGGGGCGGACGGCAGGACGTACCCGGGCGAGATCGTGGGGTTCCGCGGCTCGACGATGCTGTCGATGACGCTGGAGCGCCCGCAGGGGATTCGCTTCGGGGACCGGGTGATCGCGCGGGGAACGCACGCTTCGATCCGGGTGGGCGGCGAGATGCTGGGCCGGGTGATCGACGCGACGGGCGCGCCGCTGGACGGGCTGCCGGAGTATCGCGCGGCGCGCACGGTGCCGGTGGACGGGACGGCGCCGCTGCCGCTGGACCGGGTGCCGATCCGCGAGCCGCTGGGCTGCGGCGTGCGGGTGCTGGACGCGTTTGTGCCCTGCGGACGCGGGCAGCGGCTGGGCATCTT
>CAXTMY010000104.1:0-6341 GCA_964245565.1 uncultured Acidobacteriaceae bacterium
GGCGGGGGGAAGAGCTTCCTGTTTGCGACGCAGCGGCCGGAGTTGAAGGCGGCGTTTGTATTTTACGGGCCGCCGCCGCCGGATGCGGCGATGGGCGGGATCGAGGCGCCGGTGTTCGGGTTTTACGGCGGAAGCGATGCGCGGATATCTGCCACTGTGCCGGCGACAGTTACGGCGATGAAGGCTGCGGGGAAGCGGTATGAGCCGGTGGTGTATGACGGCGCGGGGCACGGGTTTATGCGGGCCGGGGAAGCGCCGGATGCGACGGCTGAGAACAGGAAGGCGCGGGAGGAAGGGTTTGCGCGGCTGGTGCGGGAGCTGAAGGTGGAGATGCGGTAAGTGGAATGGATGGAGGCTCGACGGCTGACCGGATGCTTCGTTGTGTTTGTCTTGTTGCTTCTGCCAGGAGTTTCGTGGTGCCAGCGAGAGGTCGGATCGAAGGACGCCTTTCCGCGTTTTACTCTCACGGCAGGCAAGGCGGCTGAGGATGAGGTAGGAGAGCCTGTTTCCGGTGCGAGGCTTTGTGTTCTGAAGCAACCTGATCTCTGCTACCGGATGCCGCCTTTACAGCTAGCGGCTATGCTGCAAGCACTACATTCCAGATGGCTGGCATAGCTTTGCTTTTAGTCCGCAGTCCATTCAAGGCGAACTGATATTTGTGGTATGGCGCAGCAGCTCTACGCCGGCGGTGCAACAGAACCAGGCCGCCCGGAGGGGCGGCCTGCGGCGGTGATGGAACTGCAAACTGGATCAGTAAACCCTCTTGACTTGAAGACCAGAGGCTACGACGACGACCAGTATCTCTGGGATCACTCCACCAAAGCTGAACAGAACACCATCAAGGTATCCTTGCTGGTTGACCATTACCCAGCCCCAGCCGATCTGCTTATCAAGCATATCCGACCAAGGCTGATGTTCGTTCACCACCTCTCCGTCCGGTATAACAGTCTGGACTGTAAGGTCCGCAATATCGTCTTCAGCTGCGGCTCTGATCACAAGAAAACGTGAGTCGAGTTGCAACGCTACTTGAGTGATTATTCCGTCTGTTCTTCCTAACCTCACAGACTTAAGCAAGGCTCCATCAACTTCATGGAACGCTGATAGGAGAGGAAAGAGGGCTTCTGCTGCCTTAACTTTTATTGGGGGTGTCATCTTTTCCCTCAGTACTGCTGTCCCAGTCGTCCCGCCTGCTTCGCTACCATCACGGAAGTTTCGGCAGTGGCATCGTCCTCAGCTGCAGCTCCGCGGCATCTTTGAGAGTGCGATCAGCCCATGGTCCGACACGCTTAACATTTGCTCCTGATCCCCGCGACTACGGATCACGTCTCGAAACTTCTCACCTGCTCGACTTGCTAGATTTCCGAGCTTGCTCTTAGCGCCAGGGCTTAAACCTCCAGTACCGCCTCCGCCACTGCTGCCACTACCGCTCACATGGCTCCGCTCGCTATTTGCACCAGAGCCTTCTACGCCACAGCGTAGGGCTAGCCGGCGTTTGCGGGGGCGAGCTGTTTGGTGAGCGGGGAGTCGTCTCCGAGCCAGTCGGCGTGCTTGGCGGTGCTATCGAAGTGGGCCGAGGTTTTGAAGAGCTCGAAATGGCCGGTGAGGGCGTCGGCCTGGGTTTTGGCGAGCAGGCCGGCGAGTTGCTGCTCGTCCATGGGCTGGAAGCTGCCGGCTGCCTGAAAGGCCTGGTCGAGAACCTGGGGTGAATCGATGCCGGTAATGACGACGGAGGTCGGCAGGTTCAGCGCGTAATGCAGGCACTCGATGGGGGTCACGGTTTTGCTCTTGAGGATGACGCCGTCAGCGCCGCCGAAGGCTTTCATGCCGAGGACGCCGGTGCCTTCGGCAATGAGGCGGGGCACAACGAGCTGGCCGAAGCTGCGGAAGTGGGCGTCCATGACGTTGAGGGGCATCTGGGCGGTGTCGAAATGGAAGCCGTGCTTTTGCGCGACATCGAGCATGTAGAGGTGGACGTGCGGGTCTTTGTGTCCGGTGAAGCCGATGAAGCGCACTTTGCCGGCCTGCCTGGCGGCGAGCACTGCCTCCATGGATCCGCCTTCGGTGAAGATGCGATCGGGGTCGTCGAAGCGAAGGACTTCATGGTGCTGGAGGAGATCGATGTGGTCGACGCCGAGGCGGAGAAGGGACTGGTCGATCTGCTTCTGCGCGACTTGTCTGGTTCGTCCGTCGAGCTTGGTCATGACGAACGCTTTTTGGCGGTAGCCGGGTGTGCGGAGTGCTTTGCCGACGAGCAGTTCGCTGCGTCCGCCGTTGTAATCCCACGCGTTATCGAGGAAGTTGATGCCGCGATCGAGGGCGGCGTGGATGAGCTGGATGGACTGGTCGTCGGAGAGGGAGGCTTTGCCGACATGCGAGCCGCCGAGGCCGATGGCTGAGACTTCGACGCCGGTGGTGCCGAGCTGGCGGTAGAGCATCTCGCCGCGGAGGGTGCCGGGATGCGAGACGCGGGGAAGGTGCGCGGCATCGGCGGGACTGGGAGCGGTGAGGAACTGCTGGCCGAGCGACTGGCTCGGCGAGGTTTGCTGGCTCTGCGGGGTTTGCTGGCTCTGCGGGGTTTGCGCGTGGGCGCGAGTTGCGATGGCTCCGCTGACCGCGGCAACGGCAGCGCTTTGCAGGAATCGTCGGCGTTCCATGGGGACTCCGGTGCCTGGTCTGCAGGGCACGCAGGGTTAGTGATGCAGAGTGGGATGCGGCGTTGGAGGGGAGCAGTGCTGCACACGCATTGGCAATGCGAAACTGCCCGCTGCCTGCTTCGCCGCCCGGCGGCGTGGCCGTAGAGCGCGACGTTCAGGAATGGACAGGGTTGTCCGGAAGTGGACAGCGAGTTCTGCTGTGCCGGGCGGGGGAGAGCGGCTAAGTGACTGGAAGGAAAGGCGGCCGGGATTGCCGATGGATTGGCAGCCTGGGTGCATCTCTCTTCGGCGAAACGGCGACGGCTGCGTCCCTGAGGAGGAACGATGCAATTCTGGAAGCACGATCTCTGGTACGCGATCCGGCAGTTGCGACGCAGGCGCGGCTTTACCCTGGCGGTCGTTTTGACGCTCGCGCTCGGCATCGGAGCGAACCTGACCGTCTTCCTGATCCTGTACGGCGTTCTGCTGCGGCCGCTCCCATTCCCGGAGCCCGGGCAGCTGGTTCGCATCGAGACGGCTTTCCCGGGAGGGGGTGAAGGTCCGGCCCTGACCGGTACCATGGCGCTCTACCTGCGTCGAAGCAGCCGGAGCCTTGCGTCGCTGGCTGCCTACGACTACATCCCGGAGAATGCCAACCTTGTGCAGGGCAGCAGTGCCGTGCCAGTCAAGCTGCTGGGGGTCACGCCCGGCTTCTTCCATGTCTTCAGGATGGGGCCGATGCTGGGAAGAGGCTTCAACGCGCAGGATGGCGTGCAGCACGCGGGCCGGGTCGCAGTTATCAGCGAGGCGCTCTGGCGGCAGCGCTTTTCTGCCGACCCTGGCATCCTGGGTCATCCGGTCACGCTCGGCAGCGAGACGTACACGATCGTGGGCGTCGCGCCCGAAGCCTTTCGGCTGGATGCGAAGGTGGATGTGTGGGCTCCTCTGCAGATTGCCGAATCGCCCAACGATTACAGCCACCAGTGGAACGTGGTGGCCCGGCTGCGGCCGGGCGTCACCTACGCGCAGCTGGCGGACGACCTGAACCGCGTCCACCTGCAGATGAAGAACGTGTATCCCGAGACGTGGAACCGGTACGAGTCGATTCGCGCGGTAGACTACCACGACTCGCTGACGGGCGATGTGCGCCCGGCGCTCGAGATGCTGATGGGAGCGGTGGTCCTGCTGTTGCTCATTGTCGTCGCGAACATACTGTGCCTGCTGCTTACGCGCGCTATTTCCATGCGGCACGAGATGAGCCTGCGCGCGGCCCTGGGCGCTTCTGCGTGGCGCATCCTGCGGCAGCTTCTGGTGGAAAACGCCATCCTCTGTGTCGCGGGCGGCATTGCGGGCAGCGTGCTGGCGGATGCAGCCGCGCGGGTGCTGCTCCACCTCAGCCCGGTGCAGCTGCCGCAGTTCAGCTCATTGCGCATGGGCGCGCCGGCGCTGGGGTTTGCCGCCGCGCTTACCGTGGCCTGCGCGTTGCTGTTCAGCCTTGTCCCGGCGTTTGAAAGCCGCCGCAGCCGGCTGAACGAGTCGCTGCGGCTGAACACCACCCGGATCGCAAGCGGGCGGCACCTGGTCCAGAAGGCGCTGGTGGTGAGCGAAGTCGCGCTTTCGCTGGTGCTGCTGTTCGCCGCGGCGCTGCTGCTCTCGAACTTCTGGAAGCTGATCCACACCTCGCCCGGCTTTGATAAGAGCAACGTGCTCACGTTCAAGAACAGCTTTTCGGCCGAACAGGATGCGAGCACCGCGGTGCTGTCGCAGCGGCTCGATGTGCTCACCGGGCGGCTGGAGGCGATCCCCGGGGTGGAGGCCGCGGCCGCGGTCAACAGCCTGCCTACACAGCTCGCCCCGGACCTGCCGTTCCAGGTGCTGGGGCGTACGGACGAGCAGCAGAAACAGCTGGGCGAACCGAAGTACATGCCGGTCACTGCCCATTACTTCGACGTGCTGCGGATTCCGACGCTTGCCGGACGCAGCTTCACGGTCGCCGACTCGCACGGCTCGACGCCCGTGGTCATTATCAACGAGCAGGTTGCGCGCACCGACTTCAATGGCCAGAACCCGATTGGGCAGCACATCCTGATAGGGGCCGTCATGGGACCGCGCTTTCAGGATGCAGTGCGGGAGATCATCGGGGTGGTGGGGGATGTAAAGCAGGCCGGTCTCGACCAGAACGCGCCGGAGATTCTGTACCTGCCGGAGTCACAGATTCCCGACGCGCTGACGAAGATGAATGTGAACCTGCTGGGCATGAGCTGGGTGGTGCGCACCCGGTCCGCGCAGATCGGCGTGGCGCCGGAGGCGCAGCGTATTTTCATGGATAATGCGCGGGCACCGCTGCTGAACGTCGAGTCGCTGGCCCGGGTGGTCAGCGCTTCGGTCGCGCAGCAGCGCTTCAGCATGCTGCTGCTCTGCGGCTTCGGCGTTGTCTCGCTCGCGCTCGGCGCGGCGGGTCTCTACGGCGTCATGTCCTACATCGTGGCCGGCCGCGCAAAGGAGATCGGGGTCCGGATGGCGCTGGGCGCGCAGCGCGGAAACATCCTGCGGATGGTGATGCGCGAGGCAGGAGTGCTGGTCGGCCTGGGGCTTACGGCGGGCATCGCGGGAGCGCTCGCCGGAGAACGCCTGCTGCAGAGTCTTTTTCTCGCGACGACGTTCCACCTGCCGCTTACGCTTGCCGCGATGTGCGGCGTGCTCCTGCTGACCGGGCTGGCCGCCACCTGGGTGCCGGCTCACCGCGCCGCTTCGACCGAACCGATGCAGGCCCTGCGCATCGAGTGATAGAACTCCATGCCGCGGTGGATGGAGCCTGCACGGTGAGGCAGCGGGCTGACGGGCGCGGTTGCGGACCGGCGCAGAGTTACTGGAGGTACTGGCGGAGGAAGGCAAGCTCGCGCTCGTAGGCGTCCTTCCGGTGGTCGCGCTGGCGGAAGCCGTGGCCTTCGTTGGGGTAGGTCTTGTAGATGAAGACCTTTCCATCCTGGCGGAGTGCGGCGGCGAATTCGGCGGATTCCTGCGGGGGGACCTGGGGATCTTCTTCGCCGTGCATCAGGAGAATGGGCGTCCGGATGCGGGCTACGTCGGGAAGAATATCGGCCTGGCGGTAGACGGCGGGTTTCTGCGCAGGCGTGCCGCCCATCTTGGTTTCCCAGCGGATTTTTGAGTTGCGATTGGTGTACTGGAGGAAGAGTGCGCGGTCGACGACGCCGTACATTTCAATGGCGGCGGCGAAGGTATTGGGGAGCTTGGTGACGGCGTTGGCGACAATGGTGCCGCCGTGGCTGCCGCCGCCGATGGCGACGCGGCGTGGGTCGGTGATGCCCTGGCGGATGAGGTAGTCGACGGCCGAGGCGATGTCGCGGATTTCGCCGCCGCCGGAGTCTTCGACGTTGCTGTTGCGGAAGCGCTCGCCGTAGCCGGTGCTGCCGCGGAAGTTGGGTTCAAAGACGACGTAGCCCTGCTGCGCGAGGTAGAGCGACCATGGAGAGAGGGTGAGGGTTACCTGGGCTTCAGGGCCGCCGTGAGCCCAGATGACGGTGGGATAGCGCTTGCCGGGGACGAAGCCGGCAGGCTTGTAGAGGATGCCGGCGAGCGGCAGGCCGGCGGAGCCGTGGAAGGGAGCGACGACGGGGGTAATGCCGAGCTGCTCGTAGAGGGAGGGCGGCAGCGGGCGGAGCGGGTGGGCGCTGCCCGGGTCGGTGA
>CAXTMY010000105.1:0-2962 GCA_964245565.1 uncultured Acidobacteriaceae bacterium
GATATCGGACGCAACGTGTTTTTCGTTCCGCTGGCGCAGCGCGAGGCGGCGCTGGAGGCGGAGCCGTGGGTGCGGCATGCGACGGTGATGCGGCTGCTGCCGAACGTGCTGCGGGTTTCGATCGTGGAACGGGTGCCGGTGGCCTTTGCCCGGGTGGGCCGCGGCATTGAGCTGGTGGATGGGGAGGGGGTGCTGCTGCCGATGGACCCGGCGACGCTGGCGGCGCGGCACTACTCGTTCCCGGTGGTGACGGGGCTGGACCCGAATGGGTCGGCTGCGTCGCGGGCAGAGCGGATGCGGCTGTTTGAGCGGTTTGTCGCGGCGATGAATGCGGGGGGCGGCAATGTTTCCTCGCAGCTGAGCGAGGTGGACCTGAGCGACCTGGACGATGTGCGGGCCGTGGTTCCGGCGCAGGGAACCGATATCCTGCTGCACTTTGGGAACAGCGATTTCCTGGAGCGGTACCGCTCGTACCAGGAGCACCTGGCGGAGTGGCGGCAGCAGTACCCGAACCTGAGCGCCGTGGACCTGCGGTATGACCAGCAGGTGGTGCTGAAGATGGCGGATGCCGCGGCGGCGGATGAGGCAGCGGAAGCAAAACCGGTGGCGGAGCTTGCCGCGGGAAAGCCGGGGGCTTTGCCGGCTCGCGGGAAGGCGGCGCCGGCCAGGAGCCCTGGCGCAACGGCGAGGCCAGCGGCCCATGCGGTCGCGCAGCACCGGGCGAGCCTGGGCAGGGCGCATGCTCCGGGACCGGCTGCGGCCCATAAGTCGGCGGCCAAACCGGTGTGGTACACGCGGAGCGCGGCGAAGCCGCACCATCCGGCGAAGTGGGTGCCGCATTACATTCCGAATGCCGGGAGGGCGCAATGAGCGGCGCGAAGCAGGAAGGCGTGCTGGCGGTGCTCGATATGGGCAGCGCGCAGACGCGGATGCTGGTGGCGGAGCTGCACGAGGGCTCGCTGCGGTATCGAGGCCACGGCGTGGTGCGCAGCGCGGGCATGCGGCGCGGGGTGATTGCGGAGCTGGGCCCGGCGACGGACGCGGTCAGCCAGGCGTCCGTGGCGGCAGAGGCTGCGTCGCAGGCGGTGCTGGAGCAGTGCGTGGGGGGCATTGGCGGAGCGCATGTGCGGGGGGTGAACTCGCAGGGCGGGATCGCTTTGGGCTCGAAAATGCGGGAGATTACGCGCGAGGATGTGCGGGCGGCGGCGGATCGGGCGCGGGCGATCTCGATGCCGGGCGACCGCGAGGTGCTGCACCTGCTGCCCCGGCATTTTCTGCTGGATGAGGTGCCGGGGATCCACGACCCGGTCGGGATGGTGGGGCATCAACTTGAAGTATCACTTCACCTTGTGACGTGTTCGGCCTCGGCGCACCAGAGCTTAGTGACGTGCGCGAACAAGGCCGGGTTGTCGGTGACGGAGACGGTGTACGAGGCGCTGGCGGCAGCCGAGAGCTCGACGGCGGCGGATGAGCGCGAGCTGGGCTGCTGCCTGATCGACATCGGGGCCGCGTCGACCGAGCTGATTGTCTATTTTGAAGGCGCGGTGGCGTATACGGCCGTGATTCCGGTAGGGGGCGATCACTTCACGAACGACCTGGCGGTGGGGCTGCACCTGGGGATTCCGGAGGCGGAGTTTCTGAAGTGCGAGTACGGCCATGCGGTGGTGACGGCGATCTCAGAGGCCAGTGAGATCGAGTGGCAGCCGGAGGAAGCCGGGCCGGCGCGGGGAAGCATCCGGCAGAGGGCGATCGCGGAGATCCTGGAGCCGAGGGCGCGCGAGCTGTTCGGGCTGATCCGGGAAAGCCTGCGAACGGGCGCGGTGCTGGAGGCGCTGGGCTCAGGCTGCATCCTGGTGGGGGGCGGATCGAACCTGCCGGGGCTGCTGGATACGGCGGAGAGTGTGCTGCGGGTGCCGGCGCGGGTAGGCCGGCCGGTGCCGCTGTCGCGGATGCCGGGGGAGCTGCAACGGCCGGAGTACGCGGTGCTGGTGGGGTTGATGCTGTATGCGCACCGGACCGGGCAGATGCGGGCGCAGCAGGAAGGCTCGCTGCGGGCGAAGCTGCGGTCGATGTTTGCGGGAAGTATTTGAGGGTTTGCCGAACGGCCGGGTTTTGCGAATGGGCGTGGGCGGCGGAGAATGAGAGCAGGGGGATACATGAGCCAGGAAGACGAGATGCGGATCCAGTACCAGGACGATAAGCCGACCGGGGCGAAGATCAAGGTGATGGGCGTGGGCGGCGGCGGCGGGAATGCGGTGAACCGCATGATCCAGGCGAAGGTGGAGGGCTGGGAGTTCATCGTTGCGAACACCGATGTGCAGGCGCTGCAGCTGTCGGCTGCGCCGGTGAAGCTGCAGCTGGGCGTGAAGCTGACGAGCGGGCTGGGCGCGGGCGCGAACCCGGACGTGGGCCGGCGGGCGGCGCTCGAGGATTCGGAAAAGATCATTGAAGCGCTCGAGGGCGCGGACATGGTGTTTGTGACGGCGGGGATGGGCGGCGGCACGGGTACGGGCGCGGCGCCGGTGATCGCGTCGCTGGCGAGCGAGATGGGCGCGCTGACGGTGGCGGTGGTGACGCGGCCGTTCGGGTTCGAGGGCAAGCGGCGCATGGCGCAGGCGGAGCGCGGGATGCAGGAGCGGCTGGATTCGGTGGACACAATGATCGTGATCCCGAACGAGAAGCTGCTGGCGGTGGCGCAGGATGCGGGGTTCTTCGAGTCGTTCCGCGTGGCGGACGATGTGCTGCGGCAGGGCGTGCAGGGGATTTCGGACATTATTACGATTCCGGGGATCATCAACCGCGATTTCGCCGATGTGAAGACGACGATGGCCGGGATGGGCTATGCAGTGATGGGTACGGCGATGCGCTCGGGCGAGAACCGGGCGATCGCCGCGGCGCAGGCCGCGATGGCGTCGCCGCTGCTGGAGGATGGCGCGATCGATGGGGCGCGGGGGATTCTGAT
>CAXTMY010000105.1:2972-5953 GCA_964245565.1 uncultured Acidobacteriaceae bacterium
CTCGTCGACCTTGAAGCTGAGCGAGGTGAATGCGGCATCGACCCTGATCCAGAGCGCGGCGCATGAGGACGCGAACATTATCTTCGGCGCGGTGCTGGACGAGACGATGGGCGACGACGTGAAGATCACGGTGATCGCGACCGGGTTCCGGCAGAGCACGGCGGGGGACCGGAGCCGGCTGGCTGCCGCTGCTCCGCAGAGTGCGGCTGTGGCGAAGGCTCCGGTGGTGGCGAGTGTGCCGGGCGCGCCGCCGGCCAAGCCGCGGTTCGCGAGTGAAATGCAGGAAGAGCGGTTGCCGCAAACCCAGACGCATATGCGGGAGAGCGCTTTGCTGGCCGACCAGGAGATTTTTATCCCGCGCGAGCAGGGTGGCGCTGCCTCCTCGGAGCCGATGCCGGAGCGCAGGGCAGAGGCGCAGCCGGCTTTTATGGCGGAGTCATTTGATGCGGGGCGCGAGGATGAGCTGGAGATTCCGGCGTATCTGCGACGCGGAGGTAACTAACCGGACACTGTTTCTCTTGTTATGCGGCTGAGCTTTGCTAGAGTGGGTTCATCGCATTGCAATCAAGCATGGGTTTGCCGAACGACGATTGCGCGTCCTGAATGAGGATTGCCCAGGCGCTAATCGCATTCCGGCAGGCACACATCTAAAAGAAGCTCCGGGGAAGCTCCGGGGGAATTGACCGGTTGGTCTGTCTGGTGTTGCGGCGGAGGGAGCTTCGCCGCAGATTTGAGAGTTTATTGATGAAACGTTTTCTGCCATTGCTCGCGGCTCTTGTTCTGCTTCTGCTGCCTTTCAGCAGTTCCGCCACAGCGACGACAACCCGGAAGCACCATGCGCGGAGGGTGGCGCACGTGCAGGAAAGCCCACGCGCGCGACGGCACCTGGCCTCGCTGCAGCAGAGCCGGCGGGCCGTGGGCGGAGCCCACGCGATGCGGGCGCTGACGACGACGCGGCTGGTACGCGGGCGGAACGGGCGGTTGCGCCGGATCACGATTCGCCACCACTACGGCGAAACGTTTACGGCAGACTCGTTCACGACGGCGGACGTGGGCAACGGCGACATCACGACGGGCGAAGACCCGGTGGTGCGCCAGGCAGCGATCGATGCGCTGGGCAATATGTACGGCACGGTGGTTGTGATCAACCCGGACAACGGGCGCATCCTGGCAATGGTGAACCAGAAGCTGGCGCTGTCGAGCGGCGCGGAACCGTGTTCGACGATCAAGGTGTCGGTGGCGCTGGCGGCGTTGTCCGAGGGGATTATCACCAAAGACACGCAGGTGAACCTGGGCGGGAATTACTCGGTCAACCTGACCTACGCGCTGGCGCGCTCGATCAACCCGTTTTTCGAGGTCCTGGGGCGCAGGCTCGGCTTTGACCGGGTGCGGCATTATGCGAATATGTTCGGGCTAGGTGAGCTGGCAGGGTACAACATTCCCAATGAACAGCTGGGGGTGTATCCGTCGCAGCCGCTGCCGGACTCGAAGGGCGGCGTGGGCCGGATGTGCTCGTTCGGGGAAGGCGTTTCGATGACGCCGCTGCAGCTGGGCGCGCTGGTTTCGGCGATCGCGAATGGAGGAACGCTCTACTACCTGCAGCACCCGACGACGCAGCAGCAGATCGCGAGCTTCCAGCCGCGGATCAAGCGGACGCTGAACATCAAGAACATCATTCCGGAGATCGAGCCGGGAATGGCCGGGGCGGTCGACGCGAGCTATGGCACGGCGCGTTCGCTCAGGGCATCGTTCAGCCAGTTCCCAGTCATGGGCAAGACGGGGACGTGCTCGGACAACGGTACGCGCTTCGGCTGGTTTGCGAGCTTCTCGGATACCCAGCAGTATGGGCGGATCGTGACGGTCTTCTTCCTGGAAGGCGGCCGGCCCACGTTCGGACCGAAGGCTGCGGAGTTGACCGGGTACTTCTACAAGAATCTCTGGGACCGGAGTTATTTCGCGTCGAAAGAGAATGCGAACCTGCCGCTGGCGGGGGTAGCCCGGTAAACCGCCTACGCTGGTGCGTAGCACTTTCGGCTTGCGGTCCCTTCGGGACGTGTTCTCGTCGTGTAAGTGCATATAGCAGTGGCCCTCACGTTGTTCGGGATTTATGTCCCGAACAACGTGAGGGCCACTTTCGTTTGCGGCATCGTACTCAACGAGAACCCGCCACGAATAGCGCTATGCGCCAGAAGTGGCCGCAAGCCGCGTAGGCGGTTTACCGAAAGGTGCAAATGAAGATTCTGACAGCTGCGGAGATGGGCGAGACGGACCGGCTGACGGCGGAGAAGTATGGTGTGTCGTCGGAGGCGCTGATGACGCATGCCGGCAAAGCGGTGGGGCGGTTCGTGCTGGCGCAATATCCCGAGGCGCGGCAGATCGTGGTGCTGTGCGGCAAGGGGAACAACGGCGGCGACGGGCTGATGGCGGCAGCGGAGCTGGCTGCGGCAGGGCGGGAGCTGCACGTGCTGCTGCTCGGCACCGAGGATGAGCTGAAGGGCGATCCGCGGGCGATGCTGCGGCGGGCGCAGCCGACGGTGCACGTGACGGAGATCGTGGCTGAGGCGGAGCTGCATACGGCGGCGGTGGCGAAGCTGCTGGCCGAGGCTGACCTTATCCTGGATGCGATGGTCGGGACGGGTTTCAAGCCGCCGCTGCGGGGGCTGGCCGCTGCCGTGCGGGAGCTGGTGCAGCCGATGCCGACGCCGGTGGTAGCGGTCGACCTGCCTTCGGGGTGGGATGCGGACTCGATGGCGTATGAGGCGGAGGGCGCGCTGCGGGCCGACGCGGTGGTGACGTTTACGGCGCCGAAGCCGGCGCATGCGTTCGGGAACCTGACGGGGTCGGCGACCGGGGCGATCGTGATCGCGGGGATCGGGTCGCCGGAGGAAGCGATTGTGTCGACGCAGAAGCTGCGGTGGACGGGCGCGGCGAAGCGGATTGCGGAGAAGCCGCGGCAGGCGGATGACAACAAGGGAAAGCAT
>CAXTMY010000106.1:0-5852 GCA_964245565.1 uncultured Acidobacteriaceae bacterium
TCTCCAACGCCAACCTCGAGCACCTCTCGCACCTGCTCGACGACTGCTTCGTCCTCCCCGGCACCCGCATCCGCTTCGGCATCGACGGCCTCATCGGCCTCGTCCCCTTCGCCGGCGACATCCTCGCCGGCCTCCTCTCCTCGCTCATCGTCCTCGCCGCCTGGTTCCGCGGCGCGCCCCCCGTCCTGCTCGCCCGCATGCTCGCCAACCTCGCTCTCGACGTCCTCATCGGCGTCATCCCCCTGTTCGGCGACGCCTTTGACATCGCCTGGAAAGCCAACCGCCGCAACTACGCCCTGCTCTCCCGCCACCTCGCCGAACCCGGCCGCCACGGCTGGCGCGACTGGACCTTCCTGCTGCTCCTCCTCGCCACCCTCCTGCTCCTCTTCGCGCTCCCGCTCATCGCCCTCGGCTACCTCCTGGCCCTGCTCACCCGCCGCGTCTAAAGCGCCCTTCACCCTCCAGCGCTCGTTTACAATCAACCCAGTCGGGGCGTAGCGCAGCCTGGTAGCGCATCTGCTTTGGGAGCAGAGGGTCGGGGGTTCGAATCCCTCCGCCCCGACCACTGTTTCAAGAGCTGACGGGGCCGCTCACAATCACCACTAATTCGCTGTTCGCGTCATCCGCGTCCGTAAAGGACCGCCCTACAGCATGCGGAATGCCCATCGCCCGGAAGAGTTGAATCGCAGCCTGATCGCCAGCCCCAAATATGCGAGCGCTCCGTTCCGGCATCACAGCCTTGTTGGCCTCCAGCAAACGCTCTATCATCCTCGCGTGGTACCACATTCGTTCAACCGCCGATCCGTTCTCAAAGCAACGGGTGCAGCCGCAGCGATCGCGGCCTTAGACCCTGGCTGGTACTTGAGAAGCAGCGCATCTGCTGCTCAAAAGGAAGTGTCACCTGCTTTAAACCAGGTGGGCTACTTACCTCGACAATCAAAAGTCGCTTCCATCCGCATGGACCCGGCCCTTTTACCCGCTCATGGAGAAGACTTTTTTCAGGTCGTCTCCGCCAGCGATGGAACAGAGGTCTTCCGCGGGCCCGTGTCCAACGCGCAACGCGACACTGCTTCTGGCGACATGATCGGGAAGGCTGACTTCTCAAGCCTGGTGCATGCGGGCAGCTACCGTCTCATCCACAGGGCAATTCCAAGCGGATCGTTTTCTGTGGGGCCGCACGTCTATCAGGAGTCCCTACGCCTGGCGATGCGCTCGTTCTATGGGCAGCGATGTGGTTGCGCGGTTGATCTTGGTGATGGGTACAGTCACCCCGCATGTCACGCAGCCGGCGCCTTTCACCCCTCCAGTGGCCGCTCTGGCGCGATCCCGAACCATGGCGGCTGGCATGATGCCGGCGACTACGGACGGTACGCGGTGAACGGTGGACTGACGGTAGGTACGCTTCTCTGGGCCTGGGAACTGTATCCGCAGGCTCTGGCCAGGATGCAGCTATCCATTCCTGAATCAGGCGGCCACATTCCTGACTACCTCGCGGAAGTGCGCTGGAACCTTCAGTGGATGCTCTCGATGCAGGATGGTGATGGCGGGGTGTGGCATAAGCAAACAAGCGAACAGTTCTGCGCATTCATCATGCCTCAAAGCGACACGCTGACCAGCTATGTCATAGGCACGGGAAAAGAACCTTTCAAGAACACCTCTGCCACAGCTGACATGGCCGCCGTCATGGCCATTGCCGCGCGTTATTATACACCCTATGATCCGCAATTCGCACAGCGTTGTCTGCATGCAGCCCGGAACGCGTGGAGATGGTCTGTTGCGAATCCGAGTGTGGTCTTTCGCAACCCACCTGCCGTAGGCACTGGCGAGTATGGCGACGCCCACACTGCAGACGAACTTCTCTGGGCATCGGCGGAACTCTGGCGGACTACGGGAGAGCCGCAGTACAAGCAATGGTTTGAGCGCTCGGCAGGAGTGGATCCTGAGGTGCAAGTGCCCTCCTGGAGCGATGTGCAATCGATGGCTTACTGGTCCTATCTGCTTTGCGAGCGTCCCGGTATGGACACACTGCGGCGCTCCATTCAGGAGCAGACCCATGTTGCCGCGCAGGCGCTTGTCGCGCGCCACACGTCCAACGGGTACGGCAACACGATGCAACTGACAGACTACGTATGGGGCTCAAACGCAGTGGCGGCCAATCAGTCGCTGTTGCTCCTCATTTCTTACAGGTTGCACGCCGACACCGGCGTGCTGGAAGCAGCGCTCGGCAACCTGCATTACCTGCTTGGCTGCAACTGCTTCGGCGTGTCCTGGGTGACGCATGTTGGGACAAATCCCTTCCTGCGGCCGCATCATCGCCCAAGTGCCGCGGACGGCATTCCGGCTCCCTGGCCCGGGCTGCTTTCCGGCGGCCCGAACGCCAGGCCCGGGGATGCGGTTGCGCGTACGTTGCCTCCTTTGCCCCCAATGCGCTGCTGGATTGATGACGAGCGCGCCTACTCGCTCAACGAGATAGCGATCAACTGGAATGCACCGCTGGTCTTTCTGCTTGCAGCAGCAAACACACTCGCGACCTGACGCATGAGGTGACAGAACGCACCGCCGGTCCTTCCGCCGGCAGAAACAATATCGGTCCGAATCATGGTATTTCCATGCCTCTTGCAACAAAAGGTATTTACAACGCGTGTCTTTCTTCGTTGATGTTCCAGCCGCTGACGACGAGATGAGGTTGCTCGCCTCGGAGCGCAGAAGTTGCAAAGCGAACCGTAACTGTCCTGCTCTCATCCGGCAGAAGAGAAAAGTAATTATCTTCGTACATCGCAGGCAGCACCCTCTGGTCCGAAGGTGTGCCGACGATCTTGAGCCGGATAGCGACAGCGACGGAGGCAGTGGGATTTGCTATCGCCACGGTAGCAGTGTGTTCCGTTCGGCTTGATGCAAGGTGCGTGCGAACAGTCACGCTTACACTTGGGAGTCGGTTGAGATCGAGATACACGTTGGCCTGGTCAGGGCTCCAATAGAAATTCTCGGAAACAAGAGTGTTCTCGCGACGTAGCCGAAGTTTAACGAAGTAGACATGGCCAGGGCTGGCCGGTTTCGTCAACGGGAAACACTCGTGGGCAGAGGCCGCCGGGAGCGTGATCTCGACTGTTTTGTGCCACAGTTGATGCCCGTCAAGGTCGTACGTCGATGCTTCGGCCTCTAAGTTGCTCTGCGTTACAGGGGTATTGTTCGCTACCTTGATGACGTCCGTGTACTGGTCCCAGAGAATGTGAATGGGCTCGCAGGCCGTCTTGGCTCCAAAGTATGCCGAGGTCTGCTCGAAACTGTAATCGTACAACTGGCAGATAAGAGCGGGCCACGCGGCCTGGGTCATCCAGATGAGCAGGCCGCTGCCCTGGCGGCTTTGCAGGCACTCGTAAATTGCCTTTGCAGATTCGAGGTTGACCATCTGCGCCTTACGACAATAATCTTCGATTCCGGTAGAGGCCCCGTACCTGTGTTCGATTCTCTGGGTGTAGAGAGGCGAGCGAGGCTCCTGGTAGTCGTGGACGGCCCACATATTACTGATCGGCCATAGGTCCTGACCCGGCATCATGGCGCGCATGCTTTCAACAGGAGGGACGCATACGATGCCCTGTTCGCTGTGAAATGTGGCGCCGCGGTTCTCGAAGTACCATGCGGGGTCCTGGTTATCGTACGGACCATGACCGGTGACGAGGCCGCGGTCTGATGCCGGAATGTACATTCTTGTTCCGTCGAGCTTGGCCACCTGGTCACGCATCCCCTGGTCCAGGTCCGGTGGTGGATCCCCTTCGTTTCTTCCACAGTAAAGGGCAAGACTTGGGTGAGAGCGGACGCGCCGGATCTTGTCGACCACGTTGCTCATGAACATCGCATGATCGGTCGGGTCGGGACCGTCCCCGGGATTGGCAAGCCAGAAATCATCCCATACCAGAATGCCGTGACGATCGCAGGCGTCGTAGAACTCGTTTTTCCCAACCATCCCGATCCAGTTACGGATCATGTTCAGGTTCATATCGCGATGCATGCCGACGCGGAGATTGTAACCATCATCGTTGCACATGAGCATGCCATCGTCCATGCCCCAGTTGCCGCCACGGCAAAGAATCTTCACTCCATTGATGAAGAGAGTCAATATGCCGTTATCCGTCCGGTAACTCTTCTGGCAGATGCCGAAGGTGACGCTCTTCTTGCTGCTCGCGACTCCATCTATCTCCAGGCGAAGCTGCATGGTATGCAAAACCGGCTCGCCGTAACCATTGGGCCACCACAGGCGCGGATTGTCGATGACAAGGTCGGCGCATGCAGACGTGTCAATCATTACGGATTGCGTCTCGTTGGGTTGAAGGGCGATCTCTTTTCGGTAAGCGATCTTGTCCATCGAGAGTGACAGCACGCAACGCCTCGACTGACCGGAGGCGTTCGTCACCTCCGTGCGCACGGTCAGGTCAGCGCGGGAGTGATCCGGCCCGGGCAGCTCAGTCGAAACCCATGGATCCTGCAGCATCACGTCGCCGGTCGTCTCAATACGTACATCGTTCCAGATTCCAATGTTGCGACCGCGGATGGTTGGCAGCCAATTCCAGCCGATGCTTGCAAGAAAGGTTGGGCTGTCGAGACCGAGGACGCCGCCGTTCTTGTAATGCCCTCCGAGGCGCTTGTGTTCGATGGCACCGGGGTTCGCTACCTTATGGATCAGCACCGCGACGCAGTTACTGCCGCCGCATACGGCTATGTCCGTAATATCGAAGCGGCTGCGAAGAAAGGCGCCTTCTATCGACCCCAGTTTCTTGCCGTTCAGGTAGACGTCTGCTTTCCAGTTAATGCCTTCAAAGACCAGCCAGAGCCTGCGCCCTTGGCAGTCGGCTGCTATGTCGAAACGATTCCGGTACCAGAAGTCATTGTCCGTAAAGAAAGCTTCAGAGATTTCCTGTTGCTGGTTGCCGTAATTCGGATCGGGCACGGCACCGTGTACCAGATAGCTGCTTAACACCGTTCCTGGCACGATGGCAGGTAGCCAATCACTACCGCTGTACTTCGCCGACGATATGTCCTCCGCGGCGCTCTTCGCGAACATGGCGCTCTGAAGCGACCAGCCGTCTTTGAGTAAAGCTCCGCGCTTGTCCATGACCTGCTTCGGCGCGGGTGCGACAACTGTCTTTCCTGGAGCCCAAAGCTCGAGCTGCGTAATCAAAAGTCCCCGATCAGCAGGAGCCTCCCCGAGAACACGCAGGTGGCGAAAGTCTTTGGCTTCGAGCGGAATCTCTTCGACTCCTCCAATACCCTGCGTCACTGAGTGGACCGCAGACCAGCGCGTGGGCGTGGAAGCGTCGGAGGACACCTCGACGCGATACGTCTGCGCGTGCGATTGGCCCCAGCGCAGGGTCAGGCGGCTGGCTGAGATAGGTTCACCCAGATCGACAGACACCCACTGTTCGCCGCCCGGCGCGGATTCCCAGTATGTCTGTTCGCTCCCGTCTGTTACGAGATGGGCTGTGTGATCGTCATCGGCGGCACTGGACTGGTAGGCAGCGCGGTTCCGAGCGATGTCCACCAGTGAACCCGAGCGACAGGGAGTTAACGTCGACTGTAGCGTGGCGGACACATCGGGCCCCCGTTCACCGGCCGCGGCAAGTGGATCCGACAAATAGGCTGACGCCGTCAATGCTGTTGTGCTGAAGAGAAACTCGCGCCGATTCATCTCTTTTCCCCTATCCTCGTTTCAATTCCTCCAGAAGCAGTTGCGCCGCTCTATCATCAATCCACGATCGATGCGCGCGTAAACTATACATGAAGGACGGCTTAGAGGCGAAAAGTAGTCTAGCGGCGGTCGCGCAACAGGCATAAGACGGGTTCGAATCCCTCCGCCC
>CAXTMY010000107.1:0-5159 GCA_964245565.1 uncultured Acidobacteriaceae bacterium
GAGGCCCGGAAACATGGGCCTCCTGCTCTTGCACTTCTCGCGAAGCGACAAGAACACGTCCCGAAGGGACCGCCAGCCGCGCAGGCGGTTTTGCTTTGTGTATTACTCAGGCACCCCGAAGCGCGCGCTCATCTCTTCGTAGAGAAAGCCCTCGCCTGGCCGGTACGGTTGCACCCACTCGCCATCGATGACAAACTGCGGAATCGCCCGCTTGCCGACGTGCCGCAGCACCTCCTCGGCAGCGCCGGGTGTCCGCTCAATGTCTACCTCGGTGTAGGGCAGCTTGTGCTTGTTGAGAAATCGTTTGGCTTCGCGGCAGTCGCGGCACCAGTCAGCGGTATAAACCAGCAGTTCCATGGACGCAAATCATACAACGCCGCACGGCTTCCGCGCTGCCTGCGGCGGAATCGCCCCTCAGCGCTCGAACTCCGAGGCCGCCGCGCGCTCCCGCAAACGCCGCTCTCGAAAGAAGTCCTGCAGCACCGCGGCGCACGTCTCCGCTAGTACCCCGGCCTCTACCGGGAAGCCGTGGTTCAGCCGCGGATGGTTCAGCACGGAGAGCACCGAGCCCGCCGCGCCCGCCTTCGGGTCGAGCGTGCCGAACACCAGCCGCTCGATGCGCGCATGGATCATCGCCCCCGCGCACATGGCGCAGGGCTCGAGCGTCGCGAACACCGTGCATCCCAGCAGGCGATAGTTGCCCAGCAGCTGCCCGGCTCGGCGTAGCGCCACCACCTCGGCATGCGCCGTGGGGTCGCTGTCGCGCAGCACCCGATTCTGACCCGTGGCCAGCAGGCGCCCCTCGTAGTAAATCGCCGCCCCCACCGGAACCTCGCCCGCCTGTGCTGCTGCACGGGCCTCCGCAAGCGCGTACCGCATGCGCTGCGCGTAGATTTCTGTGGGAATCGGCACCGGGTTCAGCCTGCCGTGGCTGCTTCAAGCACCGGCGGCCGTACGTCGATCCAGGTGCGGAATACACCGATCAGCTCTTCCACCTCGGCGCCTTCGCCTTCAAACCGCTGCGGGTTGAGCGCGCAGCGCAGCCATGTGCCGCGGATCGCGCACACCGCAAGCCGCCGCGGCGCCGCACCGAACGCCGCGGTCCCGCGAAGGTCGATGCGCAGCCGCCAGCCTGTCTGCGTCGCGCTGTCTCCGCTCAGGCTGCCGACCGGCTCAAGCCGCATCCCCTTCTGGTGTTCCCACGTCCCGTTGCACTGTTGTCGGTACCACGTCCCTAGCCATTCCAAATCGTCTGTTGCCACGGCCTCTATGAGCCTTTTTCGCCCGCCGGCTGCTGCTGCGTCATGCAGTGCAGCGCGCCGAGTCCCCAGATAAAGTCGCCGCAGTAAATGCCCGAAACCCGGTGCATCGGAAATAATTCCGACAGCGTGTTCAGGGCAATACGGTCGTTGGGGTCGTTGAATGTTGGCACGAGAACCAACCCATTTGCAATGTAAAAGTTGGCATAGCTCGCCGGCAGCCGCTGCCCATCGAACACCACCGGCGCCGGGCAGGGAAGCGTGACCACCCGGAACGGCTTCCCATCCCGGTCCCGCGCCGCATGCAGCCGGTCCAGATTCTCAGCCAGCGGCAGGTGGTTTTCATCCCCGGTATTCGTCTCCACCACCGTCACAATTGTGTTTTCGCCCGCAAACCGGGTCATGTCATCGACGTGCCCGTGCGTATCATCGCCGGCCACTCCCCGGTTCAGCCAGATCACCTGGTCGATGCCGAGAAACTCGTGAAATGCGCCCTCCAGCTGCTCCCGGCTCACTCCCGGGTTGCGCGCCTGCACGTCGCTCAGCAGGCACTCCTCGGTCGTCAGCAGCACCCCGGCGCCGTTGGTATCGATCGAGCCGCCCTCCAGCACCAGGCGCCTGCCGTCCACCGCCGGCTCCCACGCGCGCAGGCTCAGTTCATTGGCCACAAGCCCCGGCAGCGCGTCGTCCAGCTGCCAGTCGCCGTACTTCGCCCACGCATTAAAGTGCCAGTTCGTGATCGCAACTTCGCCGCTCTCCTCGTTGCGGAGAAAAATCGGCCCCGAATCCCGCGTCCACACCCGGTTCGTCGGCCACGCATGGAACCGCACATTCCCGAGGTTCGCCCCGGCGCGCCGCAGCACCCCGCTCGCGCGCTTCCCGGCCGCCGCGTCGTTCACCAGCACATGCACCCGCTCCACCCGTGCAAGCGCCCGCACAATCTCCGCATACACCCACGGAATCGGCTGAAACCGCCCCGGCCAGTCGCTCGGGTTGTGCGGCCACGCAATCCACGTCGCCTCATGCCGAGTCCACTCCGCCGGCATCCTGAAGCCGTGCACGCGCGGCGTATCGACCGCGCCCCGCGCGGCCGTCGAACCCTCTGCGCCCAAAGCCGCGCCCCGCGCGGCCATCACTTCCCACCCCCCGGCGTCGTCGCGTCCAGGTACCGCTGCACGATCGGCTGGTAGGAGTCGATTCGCCGGTCCCGCAGAAACGGCCAGTTCCGCCGCTGCTCCTCAAGCCCCTTCAGGTCGACCTCGGCCGTCAGGATTTCCTCGGCATCGTGCGAGCCCCGCGCAATCACCCGCCCGAACGGGTCCGCGATAAACGACCCTCCCCAGAACTCAAGCCCTGGTCCTTCCGCGCAGTTTCCCAAAACGTCCCCGTACTCCATCCCCACCCGGTTCGGCGCGGCCACGTATACCCCGTTCGCAATCGCATGCGCCCGCTGGATCGTCACCCACGCGTCATACTGCGCGGCCCCATGCTCGGCTTTTTCCTGCGGATGCCAGCCGATCGCCGTCGGGTAGAACAGCACCTCGGCGCCCTGCAGTGCCGTGATGCGCGCACCCTCCGGATACCACTGGTCCCAGCACACCAGCGTCCCCACCCGGCCCACGGCGGTATCGACCGCGCGATACCCGAGGTCCCCCGGCGTGAAGTAGAACTTTTCGTAATAGAGCGGGTCGTCCGGGATGTGCATCTTGCGGTACAGGCTCACGATCCCGCCATCCGGCCCGATCGTCGCCGCCGTGTTGTGGTATAGCCCCGGCGCACGCCGCTCAAACACGGAAGCGATCACCGTTACCCGCTCCTCGCGCGCCACCGCGCCCAGCCGCTGGGTGCTCGGCCCCGGGATCGGCTCCGCCAGGTCGAACAGCCGGATATCCTCCCGCTGGCAAAAATACTGCGCGCGAAACAGCTCCGGCAGGCAGATCACCTGCGCGCCCTCGCGCGCGGCTCGGCGCACCCAGTCGGCGGCCCGCTCCAGGTTTTCCTCCGGATCGGGCGTGCAGTGCATCTGCACCAGCCCGATCCGAAAATTCGGCTTCGTTGACATCGTCAAACTCCCTGCTGTTTGCTCGCGCAATCACTCGCACAGAAAAAGGGCGCGAGCCGCGGCCCGCGCCCTCTCGACCGCGGAGGCCGCTACTCGAAGATCAGAATGGCCGCGGCCAGCGTCGTCGTCCACAGCCCGCGCTTGTCGCCGATCGCCGACTGCGTCACATTGGCCGTGCGCACAATCTTGTTTGAAATCTTATAGATTTCCTTCTTTTCGTCCCAGCTCGTATCCGGGTCAAACTCCACGTCCAGCGTCGTCGCCAGCATCTCGGCCGCCAGCTCCTCGGCATACTCGCCCGCCTGCTCCTCGGTCTCGCCGAAGGAGTGGTGCTCGCTCAAATAGCCATACGTATTGCGGTCGGTCGGGATCGCCACCCCGATCGACGAGGTCACCAGACGGTGCGGCTCGCGCGTCGAGTTCTCCGCGATCACCGCAAACACCACCTCGCCGGGCGAAAGGTATGTCAAGCCTTCCTTGCGGCTGATCAGCTTGGCCTGCGGCGGAAAAATCGAAGAAACCCTTACCAGGTTCTGCGACGCGACACCGGCGTCGCGCAATGCCATCTCGAAGGAAGTCAGCCGTTCCTTGTGCCGCCCCACGCCCTTGGTGAAGAAAAGACGCTTCGGGACCATGCTATTGCCCAATGTAGAACCCTCCAGAAACAGACGCCGCGCGGGCGCTCCGATGAAACCTAACACACGCATACCCCCGGAGTTCCCGAAACCTCCGTGAATATCCAGAGACAGCAGCCGCGCTGCGGGAGCAGCCCACGGCTCTTGGCACAAGTCCTTATCGTATCGGGTTTAGCCCCGGTGTGCGGGGCCGGCCGAGTGAAAAGATAAAACGATCCACCCGGGCCAAAAGGCTGGGCGAAAACGCCTCCGCCGTCCCTCCGCGCACGCACCTCAGTGCTCCATCGACCGCCCACCCGCCTTGACCGGCGCCCGCGGCGGCCTCTGCATCAGGAACGGCACCGGCACCAGCAGCGCAATCGCCACGCTCAGCATCCAGAACGCATTCTGGTACGACAGCATGCTCGCCTGCTGCTGCAGCTCGCGGTACGCCTGCGCCATCGCCAGCTGCGTGCTGCTCGCATGCCCCACCGCGCCCAGCCCGGCCCGTGTCTGCGCAACAAAATTTGAGTACGCATACCCACCTGCTACCGAATGCGCGCCCAGCGTCGCCTGGTGCGTCTGCGCTGTCCGCTCCAGGAACGTCGTCAGCATCGCCGTGCCAAACGAGCCGCCCAGGTTCCGCGCAAAATTCGACAGCGCCGAAATCTGATTATTCTTCTCCCGCGGCACCCCGACATAATTCAGCGTGCTGATCGGGATAAAAATGAACGCCAGCCCCAGCACCTGGAACACCCGCCACAGCATCACCGTGTCGAACGACACATCCAGGTCCAGCCGCGTCAGGTTGTACAGCCCCAGCGCCGTCACCAGGTAGCCGGCCGCCACCATCCTGCGCGGATCCCTGATGCGCCCCACCAGCGCCCCCGAGATCGGCATCATCACCATCATCGCGAAGCCCGCCGGCGACAGCGCCATGCCCGCCCGCTCCGCCGTATAGCCCAGCAGCGCCTGCAGGAACTGCGGAATCAGCACCGTCGTCCCGAACAGCACCATGCCCAGCACGAACTGCAGGCCCACCGAGGTTCCGAAGTTGCGGATCTTCAGCAGCTTCAGGTCCACGATCGGGTTCCGGTGCCGCCACTCCCAGATCACGAAGAACACCAGGAAACACGCGGCCACCACCGCGAATGAGGTGATCAGGTCGCTGCCGAACCAGTCCTTCTCCTGCCCTTTGTCCAGCATGATTTGCAGAGCGCCAAT
>CAXTMY010000108.1:0-5134 GCA_964245565.1 uncultured Acidobacteriaceae bacterium
GCTCTTGCACCACGCCGGAGGCGTAATTACTCCCCACGAAGTGGGCGCCTCCCGCGTAGGGGGTCTTGCCTTTGATCCATCAGCCGACGTCGTAGGCGCGCTGCTTCCAGGTGGACTGGCGGCGCAGCAGCTTGCGGATGAGCGACTGCCACTGCAGCACGAGCAGCAGCGCGACGCCAATGGGGTGGAGCGCGGCGCCGAAGACGCTCTGCCGGAAGCGCCACAGTGCGAGGAGGCGCGGAGCGTAGCCTGCGGCGACGGCGACCAGCGGCCACGCGACCGGCTGGCGGTGCGCGGCGGCCCACAGCAGCCACACCACCGGCAGCACCTGCCCGAAGAACAGCATGACGGTAAAGGGGAGGATGCGCGCGGGCGCGGCCATGCCTTCCGTGGCGTTTTTGCCGAGGCCGCGCCACACCTCGCCTGCGTTGCGGTACATGCGGCAGCGCACCAGCCCGGTGAGGTCGAAGAGATCGGTCGCGAAGCCGTGCTCGCGCAGCAGGCGGGGCAGAAGGATGCCGTCGTGCATGGTTTCGCGGATGGCAGAGTGGCCGCCGCTGGAACGGTAGGCGTCGCGGCGCACCAGCATGAACTGGCCGCAGCCGGCGGCAAGCGACGGCACGCGCGGCAGCAGGCGCAGGCCCGGCATGGGCAGGTAGCACAGCAGCACGAAGTGGATGAGCGGGATGAGCAGCTTTTCAAGCCAGGAACCGGTTTCTTCGAGGGGGAAACCGCTGAGCAGGTCGGTGCCGCGGTGGTCGAGCTCGCCGAGGAGGGTGGCGAGAGCGCCGGGGGTGAGCCGGACATCGGCATCGAGGAAACACAGGACAGGATGCTGCGCAAGCTGGGCCAGGACCGCGCAGGCATGCTGCTTACCATTCCAGCCGGGGGGCAAAGCGGGGCCGGTGTGCAAGGTGAGCCTGGGGTCGCGACGTGCGGCGGCCTCGACGATGGCGGCGGTGCGGTCCTGGGAGGCGTCGTCGAGGACGAGCAGCTCAAAGCGGACGCCCTGGGAGGCAAGGACGCTTTCGATGGCGGCGGCGATGCCGGCTTCCTCGTTGCGCGCGGGGATGAGGACGGAGACGGCAGCCTGGTCTGAAGAGGCGACGCGGGCGCGAGGCGGGCGGAAGAAGAGGAGGTTGGCGGCGAAGGAGACGACCGGGCCGAGCGCACAGCCGAGCGCGAGCAGCAGCCACGGGGATGCGGGGAGCGGGCTCAACGGGAAACCGGGGCGCGCGCTGCGCCTTGTTGCCGGCGGCCAGGGATGGCCGGCGCGTCGGGCCTGGGCTGAAGGCTGGCGTGCTCGGAGGCGAAGCGGCGGCCGTGCAGGCGCGCGCGGGCGCTCTGCCAGGCGCCGTAGATGCCGCCGGTGCCTGCGGCGCCGGTGAGCACGGAGGTAAACAGTGCGGGGTCGCGCCGGGCGGAGAGCCGCGCGAGGGCGTCCTGCGCCTGGGTGAGCGCGGAGGCGACCTGCTGGCCGGCGCCGGCTCGCTCGCCAGTGAAGGTAAGCGGCTCGCCGAGCAGGGCGAGGGCTTCGGGCAGGCGCTCATCCCAGAAGGTGTACTCGAGCGCGAGCGGCAGCACGGTAGCATGCGGCGTGGTGCGCAGCAGGGCGTCGAGGCCGCCGCGAAAGATGAGCGGGCGGGTGCGCACATCGGTGAAGCTGCCCTGCGGGGTGAGCCAGAGCACGGCGTCGGGGTTGGCGAGGATGTCGGCCGCGGCGTGGAGGAACTGCGCGGCGCCGCGGCGGGTTCCCTGCTCGACGGGAAACAAGCCGAGCCGGCGCAGGATGCCGTAGCGGTTGAAGGCGAGCGCGTCCATGGGCGCGTAGTGGTCGAGGCCCGGCGCGAAGCAGCGGCTGAGCTGGATGGCGATGAGCGGGTCCCACCAGGAGGGATGGTTGAGGCAGACGATGAGCGGCTGCCGCGCCTGGGGCCAGTGCTGCGCGCCGGCAAGGCGCAGGGCGTGGAAGTGGCGGCGCACGAAGAAGTGCAGATAGGTGTCAAAGAAGCGCAGCAGGGCGCGCGAGGGCGCAAGCGGCGGAGCGTGGCGGCTCAGGCGCGGGCTACAAACCGGCGCGGGCGATGGTTCGCGCGGCTCTGCTCTACCACCTGTGTCACGCCGCTGCGGGCCGCTGCTCATCGCGCGGTCTGCGCCAGCTCTTGTTGTGTTGGCGCGGGGTGGGCCAGCAGGGCTTCGGCCTGGGTGCGCGAGGCGAGCGCGGCTTCCCTGCCGCGGAAGCGCTGGTCGACGGCATCGGCGGCGATCCAGCCGGACATCATGACCATGGGCATGCCGGGGCCGGGGTGCGCGGCGCCGCCGGCGAGGAAAAGCCCGTCGACCTCGGGGCTGGTGTTGGAGGGTTTGAAGGCGCCGTTGAAGCGGCCGTGGCTGGAGAGGCCGTAGATGGCGCCGTTGAGCACCTTGTAGCGGTTGTGGATGTCGACCGGCGTGAGGGCGCGCTCGAAGACGATGCGGTCTTCGATGTCGGTGAGCCCGGCGGTGCGCTTGAGCTTGTCGAGGATGACCTGGCGGTAGCGCGGGAAGATCTTCGACCAGTCATGATGGGGACGAAGGAACGGGGTGTGGACGAGCACGTAGAAGGCGTCGCCGCCGGGCGGGGCCGTTGCCGGTTCTGTCCCTGAAGTGGACGCGATGTAGCAGGTGGGGTCGGGCGCGGGCTCGCCGAGGTCGTAGATGTGGTGGAATTCTTCGTGGGGGTCGCGCGAGAAGACGAAGTCGTGGTGCGCAATGTGGTCGTAGCGGCGGTTGAGGCCGAGGTAGAGCACGACGCCGGAGCAGGCGGGCTCGTAGTCGCGCTGTTTTTCGAAACGGTCCGCGGGCACGCCGCCGACCAGCTCGCGGTAGGTGCGGACCGCGTCTTCATTCGAGACGACTGCGTCGAAGCTGTAGCGGTCGCCGGCGGTGGTGAGGAGGCCGGTGACGGTGTCGCGGTTGTTTTCGTCGGAGGTCAGCAGCCGCTCGATCTCGGTGGAGGTGTGGTACTCGACGCCGAGCTCGCGGCCGAGCTTCACCAGTGCCTCAGGCACGGCGCGGGTGCCGCCGATGGGGTACCAGATGCCCTCCTCGGCCTGCATGTTGCCGATGGAGCAGAGGATCGCGGGCGAGGCGTCAGGCGAGGAGCCGACGTACTGCACATAGTGGTCGAGCATCTGCGCGACATCGGGATCGTCGATGTACTTGCGGATGGTGGCGGCGACGGTCGAGCCGAGGCGCATCTGCATCAGGTCGCGCAGCACGCGCTTGTCGAACGCGCCGTTGATGTCGAAGGTGTCCTTAATGGAGCCGACGGACTTCCAGAAGAAGAAGCGGTCGGAAATTTCGTGCAGATCGCGGGAGTAGTGCATGAACTGCACGTAGCGGTCGCCCATGCCAGGTTTGCGGGCATTGAGCGCGACAGCGGTTTCGCCAGCGTCGTCCTTGAGGTCGAGCACCGAGCCGTTGTCGAAGAAGCAGCGCCATTGCGGGTCGAGGCGCACCATGTGGAGGTAATCGTCGAGATCGCGGCCGGCTTCGCAGAAGACGCGGCGGAGCACGGAGGGCTGGATCAGGATAGTGGGGCCCATGTCGAAGCGGAAGCCCTGCTCCTGGAGCACAGCGGCCTTGCCGCCGAGCCAGGGATTCTTCTCAAAGACGGAAACCTGGTAGCCCCGTGCGGCGAGCGTGCAGGCGGCCGACAAGCCGCCGAGCCCGGAACCGATGACTGCTATGCGCATCTGCTGTTTCTCCTCTTGGGTGGTGCGAGCTGACCGACGGCGTGGCGCTGGTGTTCGCGGCGTGAGACCGTCATGCGTTGTCCTGTGGATTGCGGCGCGGCCTAAGGTTGGGCAGCGCCGCGCCCATGGCGCGCCAGCCGGCCAGGCGCTGCCGCCAGCCGAGGGCATGGGTGGCCTGCAGCAGGCCGGCAAACAGGTCGACGTGGGCCGCGGTGGTGGGCTGGTAGGCGGTGCGGCTGCGGCTGCGCTGCCGGATGTGCGCACGCGGCGTGGTCATGGCGAGCAGGCCCTCGCGGCCGCGGGTGACGCCGAAGCCCGAGCGGCGGCGGCCGCCGAACGGCACGCGCGGGTCGGCAGTGGCGATGATGAGGTCGTTGTAGAGAACGGCGCCGGCGGTGATGCGCTGTGCGAGCAGGCGGGCGGGAGATTCCGGTCCGAAGATCGCGGCGGTGAGGGCGTAGGGGCAGCGCTCGTGCATGGCTGCCGCGTCCTCGATGGAGCGGAACGGGAGCAGGGACAGCACGGGCGCGAAGAGATCGGCCTGGGCGATCCGCATGTCGGGCGTGACGCCGGCGAGCAGGGTGGGCGAGACGGTGCCGGCATAGGCGCCTGTGTTGGCGTGGGGGGCGGCCAGACCGTCGAGCAGGATGCGGGCGCCGCTGAGCGAGGCCTCGGCGGTGAGGCCGGCGAGCTGCTCCCGTGTGCGCGCCGGCACGGCGACCGGCTCAAGCGCCTCGAGGCGGGCGGTGAGCAGGTCGGCGAGCGCGTCGGCCATGTGCCACGGAACGAAGACGCGCCGCGGCGCCATGCAGGTGGCCGAGCCGTTGAGACGGAGGCCGAAGACCAGGGCATCGACGGCGCGCGCGAGGTCCGCGCCGTCAAGCACGAAGACGGCGTCGCAGCCGGAGAGCTCCATCACCGAGGGGGTGGCGGAAGCAGCGAGCTCATGCAGCACCGCCTCGCCGGTGACGGCGGAGCCGGTGAGAAAGACCTTGTCGACACCGGCGGCGATGGCGGCGGCAGCGGCCGAGGGCGAGGAGTCGAGGATGGTGAGCAGGTCAGGCGGCATGCCGCTCGCGATGAGCATGACGCGCAGCGCATGGGCGCAGGCGATGCCGGTGGGCGCGGGCTTCCACAGTACGGCGTTGCCGGCGGCGAGCGCCTGCAGCGCCTGCACGCCGGGCAGAAAAAGGGGATAGTTGCCGGGACCGATGAGCAGGACGAGGCCGAGCGGCGCGCGCTCAATCTCGACCTGGACACCGCGCAGCCAGAAAGGGCGCGCGCCGGTGCCCTCGCGCCGGGTGCGCAGGGTGAACGCGGCTTCGCGCTCGAGGAAGCGGCAGGCCTCGGCGAGCGGCAGAACCTCGGCGACGAGCGTGTCGGCGAGGGTGCGGTGC
>CAXTMY010000109.1:0-4991 GCA_964245565.1 uncultured Acidobacteriaceae bacterium
ATGAAGTTCATGATTATCTCCTACAACGTGAATAATTAGCGGAATGGTCATAGTCCGTGCGGACATCGGCAGCATATGCCAATGAACCGGCAAGAACAACGAAGGCGGGGAATGCGAAAAGTGTGCGGGCAGTCATGGTATCTCCTTATCGAAATCACGGGAGAAGCCCCGGACGCAGACCCGCAGCCGCCGATGAACGCCACCTTCCCCCAGGAAGCTGCATGTCACGCGAAGGAGGGTTCTGCTGTCTTTGAAAGGCTTCTTGCAGGATAGGAGGGTTCCGTCGGGAATTAGGCAGCTTCAGCGAAATCAACGTAGTTTCACCCGGTCACGCCGGCTACGCAGTCGCTCTTTTCGAAGCCGCAGCGTCCTTAATCGCTACTCCATCTCTACTCCGGGCGGTTCAAACCATGATGCTGCCCTCAATGTTTACTGCGCGCCATCGTCCTGCGGCTCAGCGTAGTATCCCTTGCGCGCCTGCACCTTCAGTCCGTCGCCCTTGCACTGGATATCGACAGCCCGATACTTACCGTCGAAGTCCGTATTTGCCGGCACATAGCTGATGACATACTGCGTCCGCAGCTCGTCCTCAATCTGGTCGAACGCCGCCTGCAGTTTCTTCCCATTGTTGCCGACATCGATCACCCGGCCGCCCGTCGCCTCGGTCATCCGGCGCATCAGCGCGTCGCCGTTGTAGCCGCCCAGCATGATGCTTCCGCCTGAATAGAAGCCGCGATCCGCGATCAGGATCACATACACGATCGCGTTCGCCTTCTGCGCTGCCTCGATCGCATCCTGGATCCGGTACTTCGATCCTTCATCCTCACCATCGGTCAGCAGGATCATCGCCTTGCGGCCCGTCTCCTGCCGCAGCTTGTCGTTCGAGGCCAGGTTCACCGCGTCGTACAGCAGAGTACCCTTCGGCGCGCCTTGGGTTGGGACGGTGCCCTGCCCGAGGCCCGGAATGCCCGCCGCTCCATTGCCCGCGGCTGTATTGATCTGCGCCTTGTTCATCGCCCGGCTCAGCTGCCCGGCATTGTTCGTGTAGTCCTCCAGCAGGTCCACATCCACGTCGAACGAGATCAGGAACGCCTCATCTTTCTCCCGCAGCACACTGTGCAGAAACGCCGAGCCCGCCTCCTGCTCCAGCGGCAGCACATTCATCTGCGAGCCCGAGGTGTCGAGCAGAATGCCCAACGTCAGCGGCTGGTTCGCCTCCGCCGTAAAGTTGCGAATCTTCTGGAGCTTCTTGTCTTCATAGACCTGGCAGTCATCGCGCGTCAGCGTCGGATCGAGCCCGCCATGCTTGTCACGCACCGTAAAGTACAGCGACACAAGATTGGAGTTCACCCGCAGCGTCGTCACCGGCTGCGAAGTCTGCGTGTCATCGTCAGGAGCCGTGCTGACGGGCGGCGCATCCGGCGAAGGCGCCGACTGCGCCAGCGCAGCCGGCGCAAACAATACGAGCGAGAGTAGCGGTGCCCGGAGAAACGGTGCGAGACGACGCATGGTACTGCCTTAGACGGCGCCGGAGCCGAAAAGGCCCCGCGCCGCTCGTGGGAATACTACTGTTTTTCGTGCCCGATTCTCAGGCTTTCAAATGCTTCAGGTAGTCCGCATCCACCTGCAGCGACTGCTTCCACGGCATATCCGGGAAAGACTCCTGCTCCACAAACATATGCTGGATCGAGCCCGGCTTCACCGCCGCGAAGATCTTCGGGTAATCCGCCGTACCGCGCCCCAGCTCCGCCGCCGGCGGAGGATTGTCGACCGAGGTATGCCCCGCGTCTTTCGCAAAGTCCTTCACATGCAGCATCTTGATCCGGTTCGGATAGGTCCGCAGCAGGTGCTCCGGGCTACCGCCGCCGACCGTCACCCATCCGCAGTCGAGCTCCATGATCACCAGCTCCGGGTCCGTCTCCTTCAGCAGCAACTCGTACGGCACCACCCCGCCCTGCGCCGCAAACTCCATGGTGTGGTTGTGATACCCGAACTGGAACCCGGCCGCTTTCACGGTCTTGCCCCACGCATTGAACTGCTGCGCATTCCACTTCCAGTCATCCAGCGAGAAGGATGTCACTTGCTGCTTGAACGGCATCGACGCACCCTTGCTGCCTGGCCTGAACCCCGGGAACGAGCAGATGATGAACTTCGCCGTGCCCAGCTGCTTGTGAAAATCCAGGATCGCGTCCATGTGCTGCATCAGCTGGGCCGAAGAGTAGTGCGCCGAGACGCAGTGCAGTCGTGCAGCCTGCATCGCCGCGTTCACGTCCTGCGGCGAGTGGTTGAAGAAACCGGCTGCCTCGACCTCCCGGTAGCCGATGCTGCTGACCTGCTTCAAAGTGCCGTTATAGTCGGTGGCCAGCTGCTCGCGCACGGAGTAAAGCTGCAGCCCCAGCGGCAGGCCGAAGGGCGTTGCGTCGGCGGCCCGCGGCGGCAAAAGCGCGGCAGCAGCTACGGCGGTTGTGGCAGTCTGGACAAAGCGGCGGCGGCTGATACATGGCATGGCTGGGAACCCGGGATTCCGCGCCGTCTGTTGCGACCGGCGCATCGTGATGACGTTCCCAGCAACGATGCCATGTTCTAACCTCATCTGTCCATGCCGGAATCTCCGCCGCTGCTCTGATACTCTAACCCCGGCGCTCTGCGTCCAAACATACGTCGATAGAGCGGGCGTCGCATGCACCGCATGCATCTATGTTGGTGCGGCTTGGAGCAGTTTTCGTTGACACGTAGAGGGAACAGCACTACTCAACGTGGCTTTTCCGTGAAGAAAAGCCACATCTCGCCAATCTTTTTCCCCTGCACCAACACGAAAACTGCTCCGATGCCCACATGCGGGAGACGCACCTGTTCCATTTTGAGGAGAAACGGCCTGTGAAGCATGCTGCATTGGTAGGAGTTTTAATAGCCGCGCTGGGAAGCGCCGCGTACGCGCAGCAGCAGGGCGGCGCCGTTCCGGACGCACCCTTGCCGCAGGCCCCGGCCGCCAACTCGCTGGGCAATTTGAAAAACACGGTCGAACCCGGCGCCGGCACCACCGCCGCGCCGCCGCCCGGCGCGCAGCAGGCTGCCCCGGGCGCCAACCAGGCCGGCGATAACCAGAGCTCTTCTTCGGCCACGCCCGACCAGAGCGTCGCCAGTCCCGGCGCCACGCCCGCGCAGCAGGAAGCACCCATCATTCCCGCAGCCGGCCAGGGTCCCGCGACCACGCTCGTCATCCCCGTCAATGAAGTGGTCGTCCCCGTCACCATCCGCGACAAAAAAGGCAACCTGGTTCCCGACATCAGCTGGCGTCAGTTCCGCGTCTTTGAAGACGGCACCCGTCAGCGCATCACCTACTTCACCACCGATCCCTTCCCGCTCTCCGTCGCCTTCGTCGTCGACCAGAGCCTCCCGGCAGACGTGATGAACCGGGTGAACGATAGCCTCGCCGCCGTGACCGGCGCCTTCACCAAGTACGACGCAGTCGCGGTCTTCGGCTATAACAGCTCCACTACCATGATCACCGACTTCACGGCAGCGCAGGGCGCGCGCCTCACCGTCGCGCTCTCGAACGCCAAGGCGCCGGGCCGCGACATGGGCGTCATCGCCCCCGGCGGTCCCATGGATGACGGCATCACCCGGAACGGCCAGCAGCTCGACCCCAACACCTCGCCCTCGCACGGCCAGAACCTCGGTTTTGCCATTACGCCCAAGGAGCACCACCCGCTCAACGACGCCATCCTCGCCGCCGCCACCGTCCTCGCCAAGCAGCCCCGCGACCGCCGCAAAGTCATCTACATCATCTCCGACGGCAAGGAAGAGGGCTCGCACGCCTCCTACAAGGAAGTCGTCCGCTTTCTGCTGACCAACAACATCTCGCTCGACGGCACCCTCGTCGGCGACTCCGCCATCTGGGGCCTCGGCTACCTCGACAAGTTCCACCTGCCGCTGCTGCCCACCATGCGCGACAACCTGCTGCCCAAGTACGCGCTTGCCACCGGCGGCACCCTCGACTCTGAAGTCTCTGAAAACGGCATGCAGATGTCCTTCGCCAAAATCACCAACGCGGTCCGCAACCAGTACACCCTGGTCTACGCCAGCCACGCCAACGTACTGTCCAGCAATTTCCACACCATCGAGGTCCGCGTCGAAGGCATCCCCAACCTCAACATCATCGCGCCAGACGGTTATTACCCTTCCGCGCACAACAGCAATAGCCAGCAGTAAGGCAAAACCGCCTGCGCTGGGCATAGCCCTATTCGGCTGGCGGTCCCTTCGGGACGTGTACTCGGCCTGCGGCGCTGGAAAGACAAGGCGGCTCCCGGTACGTCTGGGAGCCGCCTTGTCTTTTTGCCCGAAGGGCGTCCCGCCGCCACGCAGTGGCCGCCAGCCGCGTAGGCGGTTTTTCCTTGATGTTGACTCTCCCGGCACCTGAGAGAATCACGGCAGTGTTCCTCGCCCGTTCCCATTCAGCCGCCATGCCCGTGCTGCTCGGCCTCGCCGCCGCGGTCACCTGGGGCGCAGCCGACTTCGCCGGCGGGCTTGCCACCCGCCGCACGGCGCCCAGCCGTGTCGTCTTTATCGCCCACGGCACCAGCCTGGTTCTGCTCGCGGCCGTTTCGCTGCGCATGCCGACGCTGCTCTCTCCATTCGCGATCCTCGGCGGCCTGCTTTCCGGCATTGCCGGCGGTATCGCGCTCATGGTCTTTTACGAGGCACTCGCCCTCGGCGCCATGGGGCTTTCCGCCGCGCTCGCCGGGCTGCTCACCGCCATTCTCCCCGTCCTCCTCGCCGTCCACACCCAGGGCGCTCCGGCGCCGCTGCAGATCGCCGGGTTCCTGCTCGCGGCCGCGGCCATCGTGCTCATCGCCTACGCGCCGCCTGCGTCAAGCTCCGGTTCGCCGCCACGCACCAACCAGTCCCGTCGCGCGCTCCTGTTCGCCACCCTCGCCGGCGTCGGCTTCGGGCTCCAACTGGTCTGGCTTCACCTGAGCGCCGCCGCCTGA
>CAXTMY010000110.1:0-4808 GCA_964245565.1 uncultured Acidobacteriaceae bacterium
GTGAAGCGAACTGCAGCGTCCGACTACTGCGCCGCCGGAGTTGCATGCGTGGTGGCGTCGATCAGGGCGCGGGTCTTTGCCGCCTGATCGAGCTCGCGGTAGATCTGCTCGTTGCGCATGAGCGCCTGCACGTAGTCGCGGGTCTGGGTGAAGGGGATGGACTCGACCCACTCGTCGATGCCGGTGTAGTCGTTGTTGGCCTTCCAATCGTCGACGCGGGCTTCGCCGGCGTTGTAGGAAGCAAAGGTGTACTCCTGCTGGCCGTTGTAGCGGTCGAGCGTCTGCCGAAGGTAGAGGCAGCCGAGCTTGATGTTGATCTCCGGGTCAAGCAGTGCGTCCGGGTCGAGATGGTTGCTGAGGCCGATCTTGCGCGCCATTTCGCGCCCGGTCGAGGGCTCGATCTGCATCAGGCCGTAGGCGTTGGCGTAGGAGATGACGCGCGGGTTGAACTCGGACTCCTGGCGGATAAGCGAGGCGACCATGTAGGGATCGAGGCCGTTGGCGGCAGCTTCGCGCTGGATGATGGGCCAGTAGTTCTGGGGGAAGAGAATGCGCCAGTAGTCGAGCGGCAGCTCGTCGATGGGAGCGGAGGTGTAGAAGGGGATGGCGCGCTTGAGCGCGCGCATGGCGCGGTAGGCCTCGCCGTAGCCGGCGTAGAGCTTGGCTTCGGCGAGTGAGCCCCACTCGTCAGAGCCCTCGGCGGCGTGGATTTCGGGCGCAAGGTAATCATTGAGCCCGGCATTGGCGAGCAGGCTGGCCTTTGCCAGGTGCGGATCGCTTTCCGGGATGTCTTCGGTAAGGTCAGGGATCTGCTCGGGCTGCATGGCGTCGAGCATCGGGATGGACGCCGGGGTGACGGAGGGGCCGATGGACTGGAGCCGCTGCTGCGCGATGGCCGCGTAGTAGTAGTGGTCGTAGACGCGGGTCAGGGTGGTGAAGTAGGCCGCGGCGGTGGCGGGGTCGTGCTGCTGGTCGAGGTAGAGACGGCCGCGCCAGTACAGCGCGGCGGGGATCTCCTTGCCGTCGCGGTACTGGCTGAGCTGCTCATCCATGAGGCGTTCGGCGTTGGGAAAGTCGCGCAGCCGGTAGGTCAGCCAGGCGGCGCGCCAGTGGGCGCTGTCAGCGTCCTTGGACTGCGGAAAGCGCTGCGCGAGCTCAATGTAATAAGGGATGGCGGTGGGGTAGTCGCGGCGCAGCATGTAGAGATTGCCGCTCGAGAGCAGGGCTTCGGCGAACCAGGTACTGCTGGGAAAGCGGGTGCGGATCTGGGTGACGAGACTCTGCTGGGTGGAGAGATCGTTGGCGGAACGGGCGATCTCCATGAGCAGGTACAGTCGATGGGCGCCGTTGTCGTCGTTCGAATCGGGAATACCGGCGAGCGAGTCCGCGGTGAGGCGCTTAAGCTTGAAGTCGCAGGTCGCGGCGGAGAGCAGAAGGCCGTTGCGGTCGGACGGCGTCATGGATGGATCGGCGGCGAGGGTGCGGAATTCAAGCGCGGCCTCGTTGTAGCGGCCGCCCTGGAGCAGGGCGTCGGCGTGCTGGCGGCGCTCGCTCGCGGGCAGCGCGAGCCATTGGCCGCTGGACTGGAGCTGCTGCTGGGCGGCTGCGGCTTCAAGGCTGAGGGGGTGCTCGGTGAGGATGCGCTGCTCGAGGGCGAGCGCGCCGGCCGCATCGCCGGACTGCTGCTCGGCTTTGGCCAGCGCGAGCTGGTAATCGGGTTTGGCGGCCAGGGGCTCGCTCGCGTGAGCGCGGAGGGTGACGAGCGCCTGCGCAGGCTGGTTCTGCCGCAGCTGGAGATTCGCTTCAAGCACCGGAATCTGCGGGGCGAAGATGCTGTCGGGATACTTGGCCGCGAAGGTGCTGAGGATGGCGCCGGCAGCGGTCAGCTGGCTGGATTGCAGGTCGGCCTGCGCGGAGAAATAGTCGGCGTAGTCGTCGAGGCTGTTGCTCTGGGCGTTGGCGTAGGAGAGCGCGGTGAGCGCGTCCGGGTAGCGATGGTCGAGCAGGTAGGCATGGCCGAGCGCGAGGTAAGCGGCTGAGGCCGCGGCGCCGGTGTGCGTGTGCGCGTACGCCTCAACCCCGGCGTAGGCGGCCGTGCTGCGATAGTTGCCGAGCTGCTGGGCCATGGGGCGCAGCTGCGTCGATGCGATAAACGCGTGCTGGAGCTGGGCGGTCCTGGCCAGCTGGCGCGAGGTGAGCGCACGGTGGCGGCCACGCCGCCTGACGATGACGACGCGGTGGACGCGCCCGCGGCCGACGCGTCGATCGCGGGTGAGCGCTACGGCATGCGCATGACCGCGCCCGGTGTGAGCGCCGGGTGCGTGCAGGGCAACGGCGTGGCCGCCACGCGCTGAAGCCCGGCGAGCTGCAGCCGAGTGCGTTGCGGCCGGGTGCGCCGGGTGCTTTGCCGGCTTGTGCTGCGCAGCAAGCGCGCTCGCGGGCAGGAGAGCTGAGGCAAAGAGCAGGAGCGTAGCGCCGGCGCGGTGCGAACGAGCTTTGGGAGTGCGGCTCACGGGTGGCAGATCCATCCTTAGTAATCCTTAGTAATGAGGGTAAGCGAGTGGACCGCTCCGGTGTAGATGAAAGCAGGCCGAGGGTACCCGGTCGTACCGTAAAGAGCACTGGATTCTTTTCAGGGGATAACGTCAACCCGCCGGCGGTTTTGCCGCGACAGCATTGAAGAAGCGAACGCGATAGCATCGAAGGTGAACAGGGACGCCTGCTGTTTGCGCTCCCGGCTGAAGGAAAGGTGCGAAAAGCTGAAACTACCCACGATGCCTCCCATCCAATCAAGCAGACAGAAGCCGGAAGACAGCCCCGGCAGCAAGGCGCCGCCCGTAGCAGCCGCTGGACTGGCGAATGGGGCCGTGGCGCTCGAAGAACACCCGGACGTTCGCCTGGTGAACCTGGCGAAGGGCGGCGACGTCAAGGCTTTCGAGACGCTGGTAAAGCAATACGACCGGCAGGTATTTCGCATCGCGCAGCACATCACGCAAAACCGCGAGGACGCGGAAGATGTGGTGCAGGACGCGTTCCTGAAGGCGTACGAGAAGTTGAACCAGTTCCAGGGGAACTCAAAGTTTTACACCTGGCTGGTGCGGATCGCGGTGAATGAAAGCCTGATGCGTTTGCGCAAGCGGCGCACCGGGCGGATGGTTTCAATCGACGAGGACGTGGAGACCGAAGAAGGCTCGATGCCGCGGGAGCTGGCGGACTGGGGCCCGAGCCCGGAACAGCAGTACGGGCAGTCGGAGCTGGCGGAAATTCTGAAGAAAACGGTGAACGGTTTACCGCCGGGGTTCAGAGTGGTGTTTGTGTTGCGGGATGTAGAAGGGCTTTCTACAGAAGAGACGGCGGAGACGCTGGGATTGAGCGTTCCGGCGGTAAAGTCGCGGCTGCTGCGCGCACGCCTGCAGTTACGTGAACGACTGAACCGGTACTTCGGCAGGAAAAATGGGGATGGTGGCGCAAAGTGATCTGCTCTGAGTTTCTGGTTCATCTTGACGATCTGCTGGACGGTTCGGTCGACCCGACGCTGCGTATCGCGCTCGAAGCGCACCTGGTGACCTGCGAGCATTGCACGATCACGGTAAGCACCACGCGCAAGACGATCGAGGTGTACCGCTCGAACGTGCTGTATGACCTGCCGGACTCTTTGCGTGACCGGCTGCAGGCCGCGATCCTGGCGAAGTGCCGCAAATGCTGAGGCTGCTGATCGTGGGTCTCGCGCTGGTCATCCTCCTGCGCATGGTGAGCCGGCCGCGGCGGTAAGGTTACGGCGGGCCGGCTGCGGGGATGTGAAATGCCCTAACTGCTGCTCGAGCCGGACCCGCTGCTGCTGCTGTCGTCGCGCTTGTGCAGCGTGGGCTGATCGTCGCCGGTCGGGTCGTTCGGGTTCTGGGCGCTGGTGCTGGCTTTGCGCAGGGTGGGCTTGTTGCCGTTCTTCTTATCCTCGAGCCGGCGCTTGTTGGAGATGCGGGCGAGCCGTGCCTTGACATCGTTGAATTCAGAGGTGGTTTCGAGGTATTCGCTGCGCGGCGGCAGGAGCGTGGCGATCTCGATCTGGGTCTGGCCGATGCGGTCCCCGGTGGCAGGGTGGGTCTCAAAGGCGCGGGCAACGAGCCCGGGCTTTTTCTTTTCGAGGTTCTCGATCTTCTCGAAGAAATTGACCAGCGCCTGCGGGTCGTAGCCGGCGCGGTAGAGGTACTGCGTCCCGAGGAAGTCAGCCTGCGCCTCGAAGTCGCGGGAGAACTGGAGGAACGTGAGCGGGATGCCGATGTTTGCGGCCTCGTAGATGCCGTAACCGAGGCCGCCGCCGACGAAGATGAGCGGGATGGTGCCGATCTGGGCGTAGTTCATCCGGGTCTGCTCGCGCATGGCGTGGTGGGCGGCGACGTGGGCGATCTCATGCGCCATCACGCCGGCGACCTCAGCCTCGGTGTCGGCGTTGAGGATGAGGCCGGAGTTGACGTAGAAGAAGCCGCCGGGCAGGGCCATGGCGTTGATCTCGTCGGAGTCGATGACACGGACGGTAAAGGGGACGCGCGCGTCGGAGTTCTTGACGATGTTCTGGGCGATACGGTTGACGTATTCGGTGACCACCGGATCGTTGATGAACTTGGTGCTCTTTTCAAGCTCCATGGAGTATTGCTTGCCCATGCCGATCTCGGTGTTGGTCGAGTACCAGTTGCCGAGGCCGCGGCCGCCGATATTGCGCGTACCGACAGCGCTCACGTCGTATTCGCTGCCGGGCTTGACGCCCGTGACGACGCCATCCGGGCCAACCTTGGCTTCGAGCGGTACCGGCT
>CAXTMY010000111.1:0-4711 GCA_964245565.1 uncultured Acidobacteriaceae bacterium
TTCTCTGGAGCCAGCGGCAATGGAATCTCCATCGCCCCGGTGCGGTCATTCGCGGTGTCCCGCACAGCGAAGCGCACAGAGCTTGCGGCTAACGGCACCTCCAGCTCCTGCTCAATGCGGTAGAACTGCGCGTTGCCCGTACCCGAAGCCGGGGCTATCTCCTTCTTCGCGATCCGGACCACGGCGTTCATCAGCTGTCCATCCGCGTCGAACACGGCGACAGCCACCTCCAGGTCCAGCGTCGGCTCGTATTTGAACTGCCGAATGGGAACATTAAAGGTAAAAACGTCCTTCTGCAGCGAAATCGGCGCCAAGGGCTTGGCAGCCGCAGATCTGCGCCGTGTTTTGAAGTAGGCCGGCTCCGTGGCCAGATCCGCCATTTCCTGCGGTGTGCCTTCCGTCGGCGCACCCAACGTATGCGCCTGCACCACGAACATCAACTGGTGAGCCGTGGGCGCGCCATGCTGCATATTCGCTGAGAGCCTGTCCACCACGGGCAGCTGCGCGGGTTCAGTTTTGTTGGTTGTGCTGGTCTCCAACGCAGTTGTTTCGGTCGTCGCCATATTCACATCGGGCGATTCCGTTCCGTAGTACGCCCGGCGGTACGCCAGGTCGTAGCCTTTCTTTGTTAGCTCCACGTGGATGTTGCGCAGCTTCCCATCGTATTCGGTGTTCGTAGGTGCGTAGGTGAGCGTGTAGTACACGCCGCCGGCATCCGTCGCGTCCACGAGCTCCTTCGCTATGTCGTTCGTTCCGTAAAAGGCGCGACCGCCTGTCTGCTGGGCGATTTTATCCATCACCTCATAGCTCCGCATCACTTGGAACTTGGCATCGTTCGCCGGAACGCCCCGGGCATCCACCGGGTACACCGCAATCTGATTTTGCGCGAGGGTATCCAGCGTTGCTTTGGTTTCTTCCTGATAGTAGATTGCGTTTGGGTCAGAGGCGAAGAGCGGAAGCGGAAACTGGCTAGAGAACCAGATTAGGTTTTTTCGTCCCGGCAAGCCCTCCACGAAGCTCGCAATGTAGTGCAGCGTGTACAACGCGGAAAGCGGATAACCGCGGCCGTAGTTCGATCCGTCCAGGAAGACCATCGGTACGTGCGGCTTGGGATTCTTTGGATCGATCGCTTGATATAGCAGCTGCTTGTCGGCGGTGAAACCCTGAACCAGGTGCAGGCCGTCCGACCGTACGAAGATGGCAAACCGCGTGCCCTCCGGCTTGTCCTGGATGAACTTCACTATCTGCTGCCGTGCGATCATCTGCTCCCCGGCTTCCGGCGAGTTCGAATGGCTTGGGTCATCCATGTCGGTCAGGTCATAGAGCAACACATACAGCGGCCCCTTTTCGGGAGTCGCGGCAGGTTGATGAACGTGTTCGCCGGCTGCGGCGGAAGCGACGGCGGCACGTAATCCATCGCTGGGGAGAAGCCATTGGCGTCGAAGGACAGGATCCGCTGCGGCCGCCCGTCCTCGGTAACAGTGAAGTCGTTCTTAGTCAGCCCGGCGGCCGGCGCGCCTTTCGGGTCTGTGACGACGACATCGAGCACCACGCGCCGTACCGTGGTCCTGATCACCGTACGCGATTCCCCGCCCGTGGAAGCTGACGGCTCCTGCGCCTTGCCCGCGCCTGTGAGCAGGGCGAACAGCAGAAGAGCACCGAGGGCGAAATCTAGTGGGTGCTGCCTGACGAAGATAGCAGCGCGAACTCGCAATGCACATTTGAGCACTGGACATGGAACGTTGAAATTTCTTGCTGCCTTTGTCAACGATTCAACCATGACGAATGAGCCCTCCTTACATCACCGTTCCATCAAGGTTGCGTTGGCCCGGAGCCGGTGTCGTAGCTCTGGGGATACGTGAGCGTCACACCCGGTCTCTCGGTACGCACCACGATGCCGTGTACCCCTGGAGCATTGCTGCTCGGATAGTAGGCAATCTCGTAATAGCGATTCCCGTGGTCCATCGCCTTTGCCACACAGCCGCGCAAGTCGGAGACGTTGGTGCAGGCAATGCCGCCGGTCTGGTCGGAGATAACCTGCATCGTAGCTTGCCGCATGGCGCGCATCAGGTCATCGCTGATGAATCCGTGTCCGTAATCGGTGACCACCGGGGCAGGTACCGGCTGGATACGTCCTGGATCATTGTTCTCCACGCCTTGCCGCGCCGGCTCGACAGGGCTGGCCAAAACCGAGTACACGGCAACACGGGCGGTCGAAAGCGCCTCGATGGCCGGCTGGATCGCGCTCGACATAAAGGACTCGGTGAAATTGCCGCGCACGATCACAGTGGAAGGAAAAGAATCGGAGACCCAGACAAGGTTCTTTCGGCCCGGAATGCCGATCATCTGTTTGGCAATCTCCCGAAGGCCCGCGCTGGTGGCCTTCGCCGCGTACGTGGCGAAATCGGGGTCGGTATAACGCCGGGTCGCATCGACGCCGAGGCTTTGACCGGCCAGCGAAGAGAACGCAATCGCATGAGGCGGAAAGGTACGTTCGGCTGCCTGCTTCAGCAAGGCATGGTTCGAAGTAAGGCTCTGGAGCACCATGAGCTGCCCGCCCAGCATGAAGAGTGCAGCCGGACTGCCGGGTGGAATGGCGTCGATCATCGCACCCAACCTATGGATGACTTCTCGTTGGCCGGACGGGTTCGTATTCAACGCGTCGAGAAGCAGGATCGTAACAGGCGGCGTGTTCTCCGAACTGCTGACAGGCGTGCTCACTAACTGCTGTTTGGCTGAAGTGGACGGGCTGTCGCGACTTATGTCGACCTCGCGAAAGAAGGAGATCTTCTGCGGCGCGTTCCCGGAAGCTTTCAGATGCTCGGAAACTTGGAAGTCGTCCTGAGTAAGGCCCTCGACGGCCTTTCCATGCTTATCTCGCGCAATCACATCCACGAACACAAGGCGCGACGTCGCTTGGAGAATGGGAACACCGCCTTGCTTCTGCTGCGCATGGACCGCACCGAAAACGCGAGGCCTCACCAGCAGCAGGATCCCCAGGCAAAGACAAAGCGCACGGCTTAAATGAAGACTGCGGAACGGACCACGCACGTTACTCCCATCGAAATTACATTGTGGCCTGAACTTTTTAGCCGCACCGGAAGCTGGGAACGGCAGTTAAGGGAGCGGGGCTAGGTAAGTCATGTCGGGTTAATACGTCACTCCGGCGGCTTCGGCTTCTGATCTCCGAAGTGTGGAGCGTGGGACAGGTCCGAAGGCACAGTGCTGGGATCATGCAGCATCTGGGGATCGCGAAGGGGAAATACCGCTCCGCTCACACGCACGAAAGCAGTTGAGTCTGGAACTCTTACAGCAATACTGTGATCTCCGGCGGTTGTGTTCGACGGCCTTTGGAAGTCAAGGATGTACCGTTCACGCATGAATTCAATCACCCGCCTGAGGGTGTAGGCGATCGTGTTGGATTCGTCAGAGGTTGTGAGGCCGCCAGTTCCGTCGCAGATAGTAGCAAACTCGTCTTTCGTAAGACTTGTAGTCTGCGGTGTGTCCGTCGCAAGCTGCGTCGCTCCCCTCCCGCTGATCACGTTGTCCGTATTGACAGGTTGAGCCGGTTGAATGCCAAAAATGGTCACACCCGAACGAATTGCTAACCGTCTGACCTCATCCGGGGAAATCGCACTTCCCCGGTCCAGGCCGTCCGTTACAACGATGAGTACGCGGCGGCCAGGCAGCTTTTGCATCTGAAGGATCGTAGTCGCGATCACGTCCCAAAGTCGCCGTTTTCCGCCGCAACGAGCTTTCGTCTCCCCGGAACCATGCAGTGTTGGTGAAGCGAGCACACTAGATACCCCCGCACGCAAACCGGAGTAACTGCCTGGCACATTCTGCAGTGAGCGCACGAGGTTGCAGTCGTCCGCGAAGACACTCATACGGTCGCTGCCGGTGAAGATATCCGCTGGTGATGGGTCCGGTTGAGCAGCAAATCTCTTCACAAGCTGCAACTGTTCCTTCTGACTGACGTCGAGGAGCAGAGCCAACGCCAGGGGGTCGTTTCCTTCCAGCCGAACATCGCTGGGATGAGCTACAGGTCCACCATCGAACCTCACGCTAAACGCCTGAGGCGAGAGATCGGGATACTTCGCGTGCGACTGAGTCAGGACCAGAGTCGGCACCTGCACGAGATCCTCGTACACGTGAAGCGTGTTGGAAGGTTGGCCCGTTTCGGCAACCTGTCCGTCCACACTCGTAGCGTGAAAGCACAAGCTCAGCAGGAGTACGCAGATCGATTCTTTGGATGGGACACGAAATCGCCTGATGCTTCGCATGCGCTGGAGTATGCAACGTTCTGGCGACATAACGCTGGATCCTCGAAATAGGGCTGCGGTGTTGAGTTCCATCCCAGGTGAACCCCCAATTGGACCCAGTTCACTGGCATGGGCGTTACTGCACCGCCACCCCCAACAAAGCCGTCCATGCAACCTACCTGGGCGAAATCAACTTAACACAATACTTACATCTGTAGTAGATGTATATTACGACCGTAGGAGTTCACCTTTGGCCGATACAAAGCTCTCCCGACTTGAATTCCGCATCATGGACGCTCTTTGGCGCGGAGGCGAACTGTCCATCCGCGAGATCCAGGAGAGCTTTCCCGCCAAGGGCCGACCCGCCTACACGACCGCACAGACTACCGTATATCGCCTGGAGATCAAGGGCATCGTCGAGCGCACAAGGAAGGTGGGCAACTTTCACC
>CAXTMY010000112.1:0-4252 GCA_964245565.1 uncultured Acidobacteriaceae bacterium
CGCGCGACCCGCGCCACTGCCTGACCCGGCATGACGCAGCCCGACCCGCTAGCCTGCGCCGCCATCCTCCTCGCCGCCGGCGCTTCCACGCGGCTCGGACGGCCCAAGCAGCTCGTGCTCTTTGAGGGCGAGCCGCTCCTCCGCCGTGCCGCCCGCCTCGCGCTCGCCGCAGGCGCGGCCCCCGTCCTCGTGATCGTGCCCGCCCAATCTGCAACCGCCGCGGCGGCATCTCCCGCCGGCCTGTCGCAGCCGGACGCCCAGGCCTGCGCGCAAGCCCTGTCCAACCTGCCCGTTACCCTCCTGCCGAACCCACAGGCCGCCACCGGCATGGGCAGTTCCCTGCGCCTCGGCATGGCCGCCCTTGCCGCCCACGCACCGCGCGCCGCCCGCGTGCTGCTCATGGTCTGCGACCAGCCGCTGCTGCGCCTCGACCACCTCCAGGCCCTGCTCACCGCTCACGCCGGCTCTCCATCCGGCATCGCCGCTGCATCGTTCCAGCCCGCCGGCCAGCCCGCCGAATCCTCAGCACGCCCCGGCGTCCCCGCCGTCTTCTCCCGCGACCACTTCCCCGCGCTGCTGGCAGCCCACGGCGACCAGGGCGCCAGGACCCTCCTGCGCACCCTCCCCGTCACCACCGTCTCCATCCCCGAAGCCGCCATCGACATCGACACCCCCGCAGACATCTCCCGGCTCAACGCCGAAGCCTGATCCCGCTTCGTCTCTGCCTGGCAGCCAAACGTTCCTTCCGCGCAGGAACTCAGCCGGCTTCCGCCAGCGGCGGAAGCGCCAGCTCCACCCACGCGGCCAGCGAATCCTCGATCAGCGTCTGCCAGCTCCCGTCCAGTGCTCCATCCTTCGCCCGGCACATATGCGCAAAGTCCAAAGCGCGCAGTACATGCGCCATCCACACCGCGGCCTGGATCTCCTGGATCAGGGTTGCGCGCGGGACCATCCGCTGCCACGGCTCCAGGTACGCGGCAACCAGCACCGCCGCCGTCCGGCCGCGCTCGCTCTCGGCAACCTCTGCCAGCGCCGTCTCCAGCAGCACGCCCAGCGAGCAGAACGGGTGCGTCACGCTCGCATCGCCCCAGTCCGCGATGCGACTGCTGTCCCCCTTCACCAGAACATTGCCCGTGTGCAGGTCCCCATGATCCAGCCCCGCCGCGTACTCCGAGCCGCCCAGCGCGCGGCAGCACCGTTCGAGCGCAGGCATCCTGCGCAGCACCGCCTCCCGCAGCTGCGCGGCCCTGCTCCCGGGCACTCCCGGAGCGCAGCTTGCAAGAAGGTCTTCCAGCAGCCCCGGCAGCCGCGCAAGCCGCCGGTCCGGCAGTCCCATCGCGAGCAGCCGCCCCGTCGAGCCGCTCGAAGCCAGCTGCATCGCGCCGTAGCGCGGCAGCAGCCGTTTCAGTACCCCCACCTGGCCGCCCATGCTCATCGCATCGCGCAGCGGTTCCCCCGCATCCGCCAGCAGCATCCAGCAACGCGCGGCATCCGCGGCCAGCACCGTCGGCGTGTGCCCGGCCAGCTCCCCCTGCAGGTAGCCCAGCAGCTCTGGTTCATGACGGCCGCCCCTGCCGCACGCCTTGAAGTAAGCCGTCGTTCGCTCGAAGCTGACCCGCGCCACCATCGACCAGCTCCGCGCCTTGATCTCCGTCAGCCCCAGCACGCGGCCCAGCCCGTTCGCCTGCGCCACGCCTTCAAGCCATTGCCGCACCGCCCGGTCCCACGCCGGCCGGTCGCCCGCCAGCCACGGCGCCTGCTCCTCATCATGCTCCGGCCCTCCGAACCCTATCGGCCCTTCCATCTCCACCTGCACCTCGCAGCCATGCTCTCCAGATCTGTGCCTCTCACAGCGACAAAACCCCACAACACCCCGCACATCGCAATCTCACCAGCCAACGGGGCGATGCGCAACGCGCGCGAGCCCGCTCACACGCCCTTACGCCGCAGGCGTCGAGGCCCGCACGGCAGGTGCCGGCAGGTGCCTATTCGGGGCGGCCGACGTTCTTCGGCTGCGCCGGCGTCACGTCCGGCGTCTGATGCACGGGCTTCTGCCCCAGCTCATCCGGCAGCCGCCCCGGCACCGGCCTCACCCCCGCATTCACCCACTGCGTCAGCTCGTCGAAGGCCACGCCCTCCTGCTCCAGCGTCACGTTGCAGTGCCCGTCGCGATCCACATACTGCTGCACAAACCGCTCGCCCATCCCCAGCCTGCGCGTCAGCTCGTCGTAGTACCCGGCAGTCGAGGCCGGCACCAGCGGATCGTAGGTCGTATGCAGCGCCAGCAGCGGTTTGCGCAGGTCGCCGGTGGGCGAGCCGAACTCCGCAACATACCGCAGCGCCTGCGGGTCCGCCGCATACCGCCGCACCTTTGCATTCAATGCATTGTCGTCCGTCGTGCCGGTGTAAATCAGGTTGCGGTTATCGAAAGGATTGCCGCCCGACTTCTCCTTCAGGTCCTCGATCACGAAGGTGTTGAACACCAGCACGTCCGCGAGCCCCCGGTTCGTATGGATATCCGCGAGCGAGCGCAACAGCGCCGCCTCCGGCGGATGCGCATTCAGCGCCTTTTCCACCAGCGCCGCCGTCCCCGGGTCATTCATCTTGAACCCCTTCGGAATATGCTCCACATCCGGCAGCACCCCGGGAAAAAATGCGTCGAACGCCACCCGGTTCGCGAACGCCCGCTGCATGATCAGGTCCGCCGGCGTCAGCACCCCGCAAATCGCCAGCCCCCCCGCATACTCGTGCGCATGCTGCTCCAGCGCCAGCACCGTCAGCAGCCCGCCCATCGACTGCCCCACCACAAACGTCTGCCGCGGCGCCCCGTAATGCTTCGCAAAATACTTGCGCAGCGCCTCCGCATCCCCCGGCGCCGTCGCAATCACCCAGCCGCCCGTGCGATAGCCCGGCTGCGCCACCGCATAGCCCCGGCGCAGCAACTGCTGGATCAGTCGCGACGGCGCGTTCGGCCCATGCGTCAGCGGGTTCACCCGGAACCGCTGCGGGTCCGACTGGTACCCATGGAAATACACCACCAGCTTCCGGTTCCAGCCGGGCAGCGCTGCGGCGCTCGGGCCGGGCAGCAACCCGGCGTTCGGGCCGGGCAAAACCCCGGCGTCCCGGCCGGGCAGCGGCTCAGCGCCGGCCTCGGCACCGGAGCCCACCGGCAGGTCGATCCGAAAATCCGACCCGTGCAGCGTCCCCTCTTCGGTCCGCGACGGCACCGGCGGCAGCAAGGAAAACGAGGGCCCCCCGCGAGCCGTTCCCGGCACCCCGGGCCCTCCCGGCGAACCCACCGCCGGCGGCTCGGCCGGCTGCACCGGCGTCACCCCGGTCGGCGCGCCCGCATTCTGCGCCCACGCCGGTGCCGCCAGCAGCGCCGCGCCCGCGACCAGCCGCACCCCCACTCTCCCGAACCGAGCAGCATGCATTGCCACAACCCTCCGCACCGCAAGCTGTTCCGCCACCCGCAGCCCGCAAAGCCGCAAAAACCCGCCGCTAGTAAACAAAAGGAACCAGCCGCTCGTGCGCCTCGCATACTCCCGATACTGCTGTCCAAACGCCTGCTCCAGCACATCCTCTTCCACATGGATCCGGTACAGCAGTGCCGCCATCGTCGGCAGCAGCACAAGTACAAAATACGTCCAGTTCGCGGGATACAGCGCCAGCGCCAGGAAAATCATTGCCAGCCCCGTATACGAGGGGTGCCGCACCAAGCTGAACAGGCCCGTCGTATGCAGCGTCTGCCTCGCGTGGATCGCGACATTCGCGCTGAACGACCGGCCCAGCGCCGCGATCGCCGCCCAGCGCACCCCCAGCCCCGCCGCAAACACCCCCAGGCTCACTCGTCGCACCCAGCGCGCCCCGCCGAACATGTATACCGGGTGAACCGCACCCATCCACGCGCCCACCGTCAGCGCCAGGATGATCGTCACCCACAGCGTCACCATCGATCCGCGATCCCGCACCTCGCCCGATGCCCGGCTCGTCCGCGTTCGCAGATACACCAGCACCTCGGTAACGACCCAGGCCCAGTACAGCGCTTTATAGAAAATGCCTGCTCCCATGCGAGCCGATTCTACCCCTGGCGCCCGGCCTTCAAGAGCAGCTACACCCGTCAAACTGGGATCGGGTCCGGCACCGGGCTGCGCGCGCGCCAGCCGAAGTACGCCGTTACCCCGGCAACCGCCAGCAGGCCGCCCACCATCGCCTCGCAGCCCACCCAGCCCGCCTGCTTCCACACCAGCCC
>CAXTMY010000113.1:0-3845 GCA_964245565.1 uncultured Acidobacteriaceae bacterium
GCCGTTGGATGAGTTAGTGTAGCGCAGCTATTTCTGAGTTCAAGTAGCCGCCGTCTGGGGTGTGGAGAAGTGGGAAGCGCGTAGCGGTTTCCACTTCTCCATGCCCCGTGGTTGAGGTGAGCCAGGCTTCGGGAGCCGGTGGTCGGTATCCCAGCGAGGAGTGCGGCCGGACGGTGTTGTAGTGAACACGCCAGCGCTCAGCCAGCACGCGCAGTTCCTTGATCGAGTAGAAGATCTCCCCGTTGAGGAACTCATCTCTGAGCTTGGAGTTGAAGCTCTCGCAGTAGCCGTTCTCCCAGGGAGAGCCGGGTTCGATGTACAGGGTCCTGGCTCCTGTGTCTGTAAGCCATTTGCGGAGGTCCTTGGCTACGAACTCAGGCCCATTGTCGGAACGAAGGTGTTCCGGAACTCCCTTCATCACCATCACGTCGGCCAAGGCGCCGATCACCTTGGCGCTGGACCAGCGCCGTTCCGCACGAACCATCAGGCACTCCCGGGTGTACTCTTCGATCAGGTTCAGGACACGCACGGTTCTGCCGTCGTGGGTCCGTGTGCTCACGAAGTCGTAGCTCCATACATGGTTCGGGCGCTCCGGCCGGAGCCGCACGCACGAACCATCGTTGAGCCACAGCCGCCCGCGCGGTTTCTGCTTCTGGGGGACCTTCAGCCCTTCGCGACGCCAGATACGCTCCACACGATCCTTGCCCACCCGCCAGCCGCCTCGCTTCAGCAGCGCCGTGATCCGGCGGTAGCCATAGCGGCCGTACTGACTGGCCAACTGGACGATGGCCTGTGTGAGTGCATCTTCGTCTTCGCGCCGTGCCGGACGGTAACGTTGCGTGCCGCGCGGCTGTTTGGCCAGCCGGCACGCCCGCCGCTCCGTCAACCCATGCTTCTGCTGCGCATGGTCCACCGCACTGCGCCGTCGCTCAGGGCTTAGAAGTTTCCCGAGGCGAAGTCCTTCAGCACAAGATTATCCAGGCTCAGGTTCGCCACCAGGCGCTTCAGCTTGGCGTTCTCCTGCTCCAGCTCCTTCAGCCGCCTGGCCTGGTCCACCTGCAGGCCGCCATACTCCTTGCGCCACCGGAAGTACGTCTGCTCCACGATCCCGGCTTCCTTGCATGCTTGCGCCGTTGTCTTCCCGTTAGCGACTGTCACTTCGATCTGACGCAACAGATTCACCACCTGCTCAGGCTGGTACTTCTTGCCTCTCGCCATATGCTCTCCTGTCCAATGTGTCTCTTATCCATTGGCACAAATCAAGCCGGGCAGACCAACTGTGGATGCTGATTTCCAGGTCAGAGTACAGGGGCAATCTGATGGAGTAGAGAACCTCTACCAGGACGGGATCCACATCCGGTGACTTTCCGATCTCCAGAAAATGCCCGGCCCTGTCCTTTGTCTCTCTAGCCGACCGAATTGCCCTCTCCCCATGGGCGAGAGAGATACGTGCGTGTTCCACATAGGATCGGCCAGCGTCTGTGATTTCGATGGAACGTCGATCGCGCTCGAAAAGCTTGGCGTTCGCCTCGCGTTCTGCGCTCTGAATGCACCGGGAAAGGCCCGATTGGGATAGGCCGACTCGCTCCGCCGCGCGACCGAAGTGCATCTCCTCGGCCAGGGTGATAACCCCTTCTAAATGCCTTGTTTTGAACCTCTGCTGCATGGCCTATCCCCAATCTCTCCAAAAGAGGGATCAACAATCCAGCAGCAGAATGGCGACGTTCTCCACCGCCGTTAGTACCTTAGACGTAGCTAGTATCAACTTTGGTTCCACTCTGCTTTAACCCTGCGGAAGCGGAGCTGAACCAAAGTTTCCGCCAGTCGAAGACGGGCCTTATGCGTCCGCTGCATAAGACCGGGCGGCAAACTCATTGGACTTCGATCTCAAAAACCTTCACCTTCGAGTCACGTACTTGGAGGTCTGGATGTTCGACGAGAAAAAACCACCCACATCTGAGCGCCTGCTGCCCATTCTCGGTCGAGCAGGTGTCGAACCTTTACTGGACAGTCATGCCGCTGCCGCTGTGCTTGGAGTCCACCCGCGCACGCTTCAGCGCATGGTTCTTCGTGGGCAAATTGCGGGCGTTCAGGTAGGCAAGCTATGGCGTTTCCGGGCGTCCGCCATCGACCAGTGGATCGACCGCAAACAGGCGGGTTGAACACCGTTCGTCGTGGCTGAAATGCCTAATTTTACTGGCGAATTCACAACTCATTCGACTATCCTTGAGCCACGCCATTAGTGCCGTGAGTCAGGGAGGAAACCTTGAAATCACGAGCATATTACCAATTCGGAAGTTTAACCCTGAAGAAGCGGGCGAAGAGCGCAGACGTCTGGGAGTTTCGGTACTACGAGGATGCAGCGACTGGAGGGAGAGCACGGAAGGCTCTCTTCATCGGCACCACGGACATGTACAAAACCGAAGCTCAGGCCCGAAAAGCCGTCGAAGCGATTCTCCTCAAACTCAACGCTGAAAAGCCCATGCACCATCTGGGAACCGTGACGTTTGGCGGTCTCTGTGACAGGTACATCGCGGAAGAGTTGCCGGAACGCTATTCAACTCGGAAGTCGTATCTGTCGAACATCAACCAGCACATCAAGCCACGTTGGGGAGATTACCTCATCGGGGCGGTCAGGCCGATGGCAGTTGAAGGTTGGTTCAAAGAGATGAACAAGTCTCCCAAAACGAAGGCTCATATTCGAAGCGTGATGCACGTCATCTTCGAGTGCGCCGCCCGCTGGGAACTGTTCAACGAACGTCGCAACCCAATCGAGATGGTGCGTGTCAAAGATTCGACGAAGCGGCGTAAGCGGCCAATGATTCTCACCAACGAAGCGTTCCAAGCGGTTCTGGCAAGCTTGCCCGAACCGTACCGGACGATGGTCGTGGTGGCGCAATGCCTCGGACTTCGCGTAAGCGAGATCACCGGTTTGCAGTGGGGCGACCTCGATTCCGAGCGCCGTCAACTCCTCGTTCAACGCAGCGTCGTGAACGGGCGAGTGGATGACGTGAAGACCGAATACTCCCACGATCATGTGCCGATTCATGATTCATTGTTGGAGGTACTTCTCGCGTGGAGTGAGAAGTGCCCGCAGACGGAAGAAGGATGGATGTTTCCGAATCCGCTTTCGAGCAAGCCTTACTATTCGACCGAGATCCAGAAGCGCTATCTTCGCACTTCCGGATGCTGCGTCGTTCCATGTCCGACATGCGGCGTGGCGACGGGCGAATGGTGCGTGCAGAGCCAGCCCACTGCGAACGGCAAGCGGGTTGTCATTCACGAGCTGCGCAAGACAGCAGCAGGCAAGTTCGCCGACATCGGCTGGCACACGTTCCGCCACACGTATCGTTCGTGGCTGGACGAGACCGGAGCTCCGATGAAGGTCCAACAGGAACTCATGCGTCACGCCTCGATTCAGACCACGATGAACGTGTACGGACAGGCGATGCCGGAGTCGAAGAGGGAAGCCAATGGAAAGGTAGTCACGATGGTGCTCAAGCCCTTGCGGGCGAGCGCCTAAAGTGACCGTTTTTCTTATTGGGAGTAAATGGGAGTGAATCGGTTTTTCTGATTCTCTCTAAACCATTGATTTGATTGGTTGCGGGGGCAGGATTTGAACCTGCGACCTTTGGGTTATGAGCCCAACGAGCTACCGGGCTGCTCCACCCCGCACTTCGATAGTACCAACCGGAGGTCCTCAGGTCAAATGACGGGAGTGATTGGTAGTGTCTCAGTTTGAAATTGGCCCCGGTTGCGCCTCTGGCCCGAGACCCGGATACTGAAGACAATGGCCTGCCCCCAATTTCCGCACACCGATGATACTTAACTCACCGCAGCCGTAG
>CAXTMY010000114.1:0-3713 GCA_964245565.1 uncultured Acidobacteriaceae bacterium
CGTCGACACGGGCACGGCCATCCCGATCGATGCTCCGCCTGTCGGCACCCCGGTCCACATCGAGGCCGTGAAGCAGGGCAAGGCCGGCGATGTCTACACGCTTGACGGCGACATCCTGATCCTCTACAAGACCTACCGCATCCGCGCCGACCACGCGACCTACGACACCAGCAACTCGACCGTCGTGGCCCACGGCCATGTCACCGTCGACGGCGGGCCGTCCGACGAGCACATCGTGGCCGACCACGGCACCATGAACCTCGACGCGCACACCGCACACTACTACGACGCCGCCGGCACCCTCGGCGTTCACACCGTCACGCACGATCGCTTTGTCTTCACCACGCCCAACCCCTTCGCCATGACTGGCAAGGAGGTGCTGCAGCTCGGCCCAGGCCGCTACCAGGTGCTGCACGGCTCCATGACCAGCTGCCGGCTGCCCGACCCGGACTGGCAGATGCTGGCGAAGAGGATCCTGATCGAAAACAACGTCGCGAAAACTCACGACAGCACCTTTACCCTCTTTCACCTGCCGCTCTTTTACATGCCGTATGCGACGCACCCGGTCGAGGAGAACCATCGCCAGACCGGCATCCTGCTGCCCATCTTCGGCAACGACACGGAACGAGGCCTCATCCTGGGCGAGTCGGCCTACATCGTGCTCGGGCGCAGCGCCGATGCCACCATCGGGTCGGAATACTTTTCCGCGCGCGGATTTGCGCCATTCGGCCAGGCCCGGTATCGCGGTTTCGGAGAAAACTTCGCCAATGTGCGGTTTCGGTCGCTGCTGGACCGGCTGCCCGGCACGGCCAACCAGGGCGGCGTCGATATCGCGACGGATGAACGCCGTATCCTCGACGATCACACCCGCGCGGTCGCCGATATTGAATACCTGTCCTCGTTTGTCTATCGCGAAGCTTTTGAAGAAAACTACTCCGCCGCGATCAATTCTGAAGTCAAATCCAACGCATTCATAACGCGCGAGACGAATGGCCTGGCCGCTACGGGCCGCTTCGAGCGCTACCAGAATTTTGAGAGCACGGCCAGCGGCGATGTCATCAGCATCCTGCACGTGCCGGAACTGCACCTCGACGCGGTCGACCAGCCGATCGGCAGGCTGCCTCTGCTGTGGGGCGGCGAAGGCTCGGCCGATGCCATGTCCCGCTCCGAGCCTGGCTTTAAAACCAGCGACCTGCTGCCCCGGCTCGACCTTTACCCGCACCTGGCCCTTCCGCTCAGCGCGGACGGCTGGACACTGCGCGCCGAAGCCGGCGTGCGCGACACCTTCTACGGCAAGAGCCAGATCCCGGGGCTGCCCGGCAGTGTGCCGTCCGCGGAGCTCGGCCAGAGCCTCAACCGGACCGCGTTCACGGCGGATGTCTCCCTGCGGCCGCCGGTTCTGGAACGTGACTTTTCGTCTCCTTTTCTGCAACACCTCTTCGGCGGCGAACTGCGGCATACCATCGAGCCTGAGTTCTCCTACCACTTCGTGACCGGGGTGAACCACTACGCGAATACCCTGCGCTTCGACCAGACCGATACCCTGGCCGACACCAACGAGGTCGAGTACGGATTGACCCAGCGGCTGTTTCTGCGCCACCTGCACCTGCACCCCTGCAAAGGCGATGAAGCCCTGGGCCCGGACGACACCTGCGGCGGCGGTACCACGGACTGGCTGACCTGGACCGTGGCCCAGCGCTACTACTTCAATCCCACCTTCGGCGGCGCGGTCGTGCCCGGCCAGCGCAACGTATTCGATACGACACTCGACTTTACCGGCGTGGCCTTTCTCACTGTACCCAGGGATACTTCGCCCGTGATCTCCCGTCTGCGCCTCCGCGCCAACACTGCGACGGATTTCGAGTGGGACGTCGATTACGACGTGCGCAGCGGCCGCCTGCAGGCGAGCAACGCCTTCGCCACCTACAGAATCAAGGACTACTTTTTCTCTGTCGGCGACTCGCGCCTCTTCAACATCATTCCTTCGGTGACTTCGCTGCCCAACGCTCCGACGCCGAACGCGGCTCCGACGGTGACGCCCGGGGTCGGAGAAGCCGCCTTCAACCAGCTGCACCTGGCGGCGATTTACGGCTCGCCGACCAAGCACGGCTTCTCCGCCGGCGGCAATCTCGGCTATGATTTCGTCCTCAACCAGACCCAGTACCTGGGCCTGGAGGCCGGCTACAACCGCGACTGCTGCGGCCTGTCGATTGAAATGCGCCGCTACTCGCTCGGCACCGTCCGCGACGACACCCAGTACCTGTTCTCCTTTACCCTCGCCGGTGTCGGCTCCGCCGGCACGCTCACCCCGGTCACGCGCGTCTTCTGAGCGTTTTTCCTCATCCAACCGGGTGAGGGAGATTGAAATCATCATGGAAAAACGCGCACTCGGGCAGTCGGCCCTGAAAGTGACCCCGCTCATGCTCGGCGGCAATGTCTTTGGATGGACAGCGGACGAGCAGACTTCCTTCCGCATCCTGGACCGGTTTGTGGAGGCGGGCGGCAACTTCATTGATACCGCCGACGTATACTCCCGCTGGGCCGAAGGCCATACCGGCGGCGAGTCCGAAGCCATCCTCGGCCGATGGTTCCGGCAGAGCGGCAAGCGCGACCAGGTGATTCTCGCCACCAAGGTCGGCATGGACATGGGCGATGGCAAACAGGGGCTGCGCCCCGCGTACATTCGCCAGGCCGTCGATGCCTCGCTCCAGCGCCTCCAGACCGACCGCATCGACCTCTACCAGTCTCACAAGGACGATCCCGATACCCCGCTCGCCGACACCCTGGGCGTTTATGCCGAGCTGATCGCCGCCGGCAAGGTCCGCTTCATCGGCGCTTCCAACTACAAGGCGGACCGCCTGCGCGCCGCCCTTGAGCTGCACAGCACCGAAGGCCTGCCTCGGTATGAAAGCCTGCAGCCCCATTACAACCTGCTCGAGCGCGACGACTACGAAGGCACCCTGGAGCCGGTCGTGCAGGAGTTCGGCATCGGGGTCGTTCCGTATTTCGCGCTGGCAGCAGGCTTCCTTACCGGCAAGTACCGCTCCGCGGCCGACGTGGAAGGTAAGGCTCGCGGCAAGATGGTCGGCAAGTATGCCAACGATCACGGCTTCGGCGTGGTTAAGGCTCTCGACGAGGTAGCCAAGGAAACGGGCAGCAACCCGACGCAGGTTGCGCTCGCCTGGCTCATGGCACAGCCCAGCATCACCGCTCCCATTGCCAGCGCCACCAGTCTCGAACAGCTCGAAGACCTGATCAGGGCGACCGAGCTCAAGCTGCCGCCCGCTGCGATCGAAAAGCTCGATGACGTCAGCAAGGCTGCTGCTGCCGCCTGATTGTCGCTTCCGTTGCCCTGCGTGGGACTGTGTCGATCCGGCGCATTTCCACGCTTGCCCTTCTATACGCGCGAGATATACTCCCTTCATGAAGATCATGGTTGACATCCCCGAGCCTCAGCTGCAAAGCCTTACCGATCTGGCGAAGGCGCAGGGATTCTCCCGGTCTCAGCTCATTCGCAACGCCGTGGATACCTATTTAGCGCCGCACCAAAGTCCTAAGAAAGATCACCGCCCGCTGAGCGAATTCATCGGCCTGTGGACAAGCGAAGGCGACCTTCCCGTTGACGGATTGGAGTATCAGGACAAACTCCGGTCAGAATGGTAGGCGAACCACTCCTGCTTGATACCAACGTCCTGATCTACGCTCTGAATAGG
>CAXTMY010000115.1:0-3547 GCA_964245565.1 uncultured Acidobacteriaceae bacterium
GGAAGAGCGCGGCGCCGGGGATGTGCAGGGGAAGGGCGGCGGGCAGATGGACGCGGGGGGCGCGGTGTGGGGCGCGGGGGTTGCGGCGTCGCCGGGGGGCGCGATGCTGGGGGTGCCGCTCGACAAGAAGAAGCGCGTGATTGTGGATAAGACGCTGAACCCGGACGGCCATGCAGACGTGTTTGTCTGCGGCGACCTTGCGGTGTTTGTGCAGGATGGCAAGGAGCTGCCGGGAGTGGCACAGCCGGCGTTACAAATGGGAGAGCACGCGGCGAAAATGATCCAGAGTGACCTGAAGCGCGAGCCGCGGCATGAGTTTCGCTACTTCGACAAGGGAGATATGGCGACGATCGGCCGCTACTCGGCGGTGGCGGATATCCAGTGGCCGTTTAAGGCGCATTGGGGCGGGTTTCCGGCCTGGATGACGTGGCTGCTGGTGCACCTGGTGTTTATTATCGGCTTTAGAAACCGGCTTACGGTGCTGGCGCAGTGGGCGTGGACGTACCTGTTTTTATCGCGCGGCTCGCGGTTGATTACGGGAAGCCGGGAGCTGGTGGGCTGGCAAGAGAAGGCTAATCTGCGGGATCCGCAGGTGAGCCGGGGGCTGGATGGGGAGCCGTTGAAGACGGAGGGCGCGCTGAGTGGGAATTAGGTGCTGCGCGCTATCTCGCTGCCCTGGTGACAGGGTTGTTGACTTATTCGCGTAGCTTGCCCGATGTATCTGAGACTTTGCCGGAGGTAACAAAGGCAGCCGGGTGGGAGCGGGCTGCCTTAGCTGGAAGTGACGGCTATGTAAGTGCGGGCGCAGTTAGACGCTGACGGGCTGCTCGGCCGGAACCTTGACGCTGGTGAGCCAGTTGAAGCGGTCGGGGATGGTGCCGTTGACGATGCCGTAGTACTCCTCTGCGAGTTGTTTTGTCACCGGGCCGGGCTTGCCGTTGCCGACCAGGACGCGGTCGACCGAGCGCAGTGGGGTAACTTCAGCCGCGGTGCCGGTGAAGAAGGCTTCGTCCGCGATGTAGAGCAGCTCGCGGGGCAGGGCCTGCTCGACGACGGGGATGCCGAAGTGACGGGCGAGGGTGAGAATGGAGTCGCGGGTGATGCCGTTGAGTACGGAGTTGGCGAGCGGCGAAGTGTAGAGGGTGCCGCTGCGCACGATGAAGAGGTTTTCGCCGGAGCCTTCAGAGAGGTAGCCGTTGACGTCGAGCGCGATGCCTTCAGCGTAGCCGTTGACGTCGGCTTCCATGCGGATGAGCTGCGAGTTCATGTAGTTGGCGCCGGCCTTGGCGAGCGAAGGCATGGTGTTGGGCGCGAGGCGGTTCCAGGAGGAGATGCAGACGTCGGCGCCTTCGTCGTGGTTGGCGAAGTACTTGCCCCATGGGAAGTTGGCGACATAAACGTCGACGGGCGCGTGCTTCGGGTTGACGCCGATTTCGCCGTAGCCGCGCAGGATGACGGGACGGATGTAGCAGGGAGCGACCTTGTTGGCTTCGACGAGGCTGACGACCGCGGAGCAGAGCTGGTCGAGCGAGTAGGGAACGGCCATGCGGTAGATCTTGGCGGAGTCGAGCAGGCGCTGCATGTGCTCGACGAGGCGGAAGATGCCGGCGCCGTCGGGCTGGGTGTAGCAGCGGATGCCCTCGAAGACGGAGGAGCCGTAGTGGACCACGTGGCTCATGACATGGATCTGGGCGCGGTCCCAGGCGATCAGCTCGCCGTTGCGCCAGATGTTGGCGGTGGGTTGGATGGGCATGGCGGAAGCTCCTTCGTGTAGAGCTCGATTATAGCGAGCGTAGTCGGGGCGGTTCGCAGCCGATTTGCAACGGTACGGGAGACATCTGGTCGAGCCGGGGGAAACTGGGGTAAGGTGCAGACATGTTCGGACCGGCGACGCATGCTTTGCAGGAGATCCACCAGTCGAAGTATGTGGGGTTTTCGCTGCTGGCGCTGAGCTCGATCTTCTTCCTGGTGGACCCGTTTGCGACGATCGGGTCGTTCCTGGCGATCACGGCGGGCGCGGACACAGAGAAGCGCAAACGGATGGCGGGCAAGGCCTGCCTGACGTGCTTCATTGTGCTGGCGTCGTTCGCGCTGGCCGGGCAGCTCATCTTCAAGATGTTCGGCATCACGCTGCCGGCATTTGAGTTTGCGGGCGGGCTGATCCTGATGCTGATCGGCATTGACATGCTGGAGGCGAAGCGGTCGCCGACGCAGGAGAGCTCGTCGGACGCGGAGGAAGGGGCGCACAAGGAGGACGCGGGGATTGTGCCGCTGGGGATTCCGATGCTGGCCGGGCCGGGTGCGATCTCAAGCGTGATGGTGATGGTGGGCCAGGCGACGAGCTACTGGCAGATGGCGGCGATCCTGGGCTCGATCGCGGTGACGGCAGCGGTGAGCTATGCGGTGCTGAGCGGGGCCGAGCGGCTGCAGGCGCTGCTGGGAGAGACGGGGATCCGCATCCTGGTGCGTATTATGGGGCTTCTGCTGGTGGCGCTCGCGATGCAGTTTTTTGTGAACAGCCTGACGATGCTGGGCCTGATTTCAAAGCAGGGATAGCCTGCGCGCGGGGCTGCCGGCGGGCTGCGAAGCCCTGAAGAGAGCGAGCGGCGCGGGGTTTTCAACAGCGAGGCGCGCTTTTCAACATTTGCGGGCCTGTGGGCAGCGCGATAGTATCCAACAAGTCGAGTGCACATGACGGGGCGGCCACGCGGAAGCGGATAGGACAAACAGCCTGGTGATGAGCACACGGTGAAGCAAAGCAGCGGGTTGCGAAAGTACGGTTGCTGCGGTTAGAATCAAGCAAGTGTAGCGAGTTTGAAGCAAGTGACACCGCCTTGAACGACCTGCCCGAAAGTGGTATAAAGAATCAAGCAACGCGAGTTGCCAAGTAGGAAAGCAGTTGTTTGGTTGATTGGAAAGGCTCTGCATCAAGTTTATCTTGATCTGCTGCTGAACAATCGCAGCCAGAGCGTTCGACGGCATCTTAAGAGATGCCCAGAAGGTTTACCCTTCCAGAGCGAACCCTCCATTGCAACAACCGGCCTGAAGGCCAGTCTTTCTCCTGATCGATGCGGGGGAAGAAGAGTGATCTTTCAAGTTTTGCGCGTTCAGTATGCATTTCCACTGCCGACAGCGCTGCTGACGGCGGCCTGCAGACTGCAAGCCTTTCTTTCTCCATCGGGAGTGCCGCCCGAAGCGGCCGGAAGAAAAGCGCTTGACAGCACCGGTGAGATTCGGATAGAGTTAGGAAATGCGCTGAAAAGCGCAGCAAGTTCGAGGACAGCGACAACACAGTCGCCAGTCTCGATCCCAGCGGCCCGCTCAGGCGGAAACCGCTCTGGATCTTTGACAATCAGGTTGAACATGCCAGTCGTGAGAACAGGATCAGGTTTGGCCTGGTCATTCTCACAGTATTAAAGCTTGTCGCGTTTTCGAGCGCGGCAGGCCGGTCTCTCTATCCGCGACCTCCGTCGTGGATATGGACCACAGGATTTAAACGAGAGTTTGATCCTGGCTCAGAATCAACGCTGGCGGCGTGCCTAACACA
>CAXTMY010000116.1:0-3460 GCA_964245565.1 uncultured Acidobacteriaceae bacterium
TGCGCGATCGGCTCCGTGCCCGGGTACAGCGGCGCCCCCAGGTGCGCGCCGAAGAAGTAGATCGCCGGCATCAGCACCAGCCAGGAAAACACCCCGCCGGCAAAAATCGTCCCCGCCACGCACGGCCCGATAATGTAGCCCACCCCCAGGTACTCCGGCGTCGCATCGCAGCGGATCGCCGCCCCGCGCATCACGTGCTGCGCGCCCAGGTCCGGCTCGTAGTTCGGCGTGCCCGGCCATGCGCCCAGCAGGTTCTCGTTCTGGAACAGCGTGTACACCGCGCCCAGCCCCAGCCCGAAAAACACCCGGCTCGCAAACGATCCGCCGCGCTCCCCGGCCAGCAGCACGTCCGCGCACGCCGTGCCTTCCGGGTACGTCAGCCTGCCGTGCTCCTCCACGATTAGCTGCCGCCGCAGCGGGATCATGAACAGCAGCCCCAGCCAGCCGCCCAGCAGCGCCAGCACGAAAATTCGCGAGTACTCCAGGTCGAACCCGAGAAAGATCAGCGCGGGCAGCGTGAAAATCACGCCCGCCGCAATCGACTGCCCGGCATTGCCGGTCGTCTGCACAATGTTGTTCTCAAGGATCGAAGCCCGCCCCAGCGCCCGCAGAACCGAGATCGACAGCACCGCGATCGGGATCGATGCGCCGACCGTCAGCCCCGCCCGCAGCCCGACGTACACCGTGACCGCGCCGAACAGCAGCCCGAAGAACGAGCCCAGCAGCAGCGCGCGCGCCGTCAGCTCCGGGCGGTTCTCCCCCGGCGCGACAAAAGAACGAAAAGCAGGAACCTCAGGCAGCTGCTGAGCTTGCGGCATGCGGACAATAACCCCGGCGGAGCGGAAACGCTGAAAGCGTGAGTGTACCAAGCCCCGCGCTCAGGAAATGCTTTCTGTCGCCGCGCTCTGGCCTTTATACGGAGCCAGCTGCTTTTTGCGCCGCAGAAACAGCTGCTCATAGTAGCGTCGCGAGACGGTCGCAACCAGCACCGAGACCGGGGCGACCACAGCGAACCGCACCACCACCATCACAAACCGCGTCCGCGCCTGCCCCAGCGCATGGCCTCTGGTCAGCCTGTCATAGAACTCGAACAGCAGCGGGTGCACCAGGTACAGCCCGTAGCTGATGTACCCCAGGAACACCAGCAACCGCGCCCCCGGTCCATTTCGCGCAGGCGCCGGCTTCTGCGCCTTGTGCACCGCCAGCAGTACCCCGGCGACAAAAATGCAGATCAGGTCGTACCGCCCGAAAGCGTCCCACAGCGAGAACGCCCGGATGCTCGGAAACCTGTAAAAACACTCGAAATACAGGTACGGCGCCAGCAGCAGGAGACCCACGGCAAACAGCGTGCGGTAGCTCTTCACAATGTTGCCTCTGTGCAGCCACCCGCGCTCCGTCAGCAGCGCACACAACGCCCCGTACAGCAGCGTGTCCATGTTCGTCGGGGCGAACGTGTACGTGCTGATGCCGTGACGCGTCATCGCAATCCGCAACAGCGGCGCAATGGCGCAGCCGGCCAGCAGCACAGTCATCAGGCCTGCGCCGCGCCGCAGCCGCCTTACAAACGTCGGCCACAGGATGTAGAACTGCTCCTCAACCGCCAGCGTCCACAGCGCGCCGTACTCGCCCGTGTGCGAGTGCACCAGCTTGCCCATGTTGTTCACAAACAGCAGGCAGGCCAGCACGAACCGCCAGTGCACCACGCCCAGCGCTTTCAGCACCGCCAGCAACAGCACATAGGCGGGCAGAATGCGCAGCGCCCGGCGCACATAGAAATTTTTATAGTAGTCCGGCTTCTCGCGCTGCTTCAGCAGGATGCTGGTAATCAGAAACCCCGAGAGCACGAAAAACAGCGAGACCCCCTGCTTGCCCACGTCGGTAAGCCTCACCAGCACCGCTTCCGGCCTCAGCGAGGTGTCTGGATAACCGCTGTTGAAGAAGCCATGGAACACCACGACCGCTCCCACGGCCAGCCCACGCAGCACATCGAGCCCAGGGATGTATCCGTGCAGCTGCAGACGCTCCTGCCCGTCACCCTCACGCGCCGTGCCGTCGTCCACCATGTCCTCTTACCTTAAATCCAACCGGCGCCGCCTGCCCGGCCGCACCGGCCGTGTACAACGGGCCATCTGCCTCCTGCGGCGAAGTTGCCCACCCCGCATCGACGGCACGGCAAATGGCCGCCCGGCCTTCCACGCAGATCGTCGGCAGGGTAGGGGCCGAGCAGGCGCACCGCCCCCGCGCACCAAAGTTCTCTGGCTCTCTTGCCGACTGCCTCGTATACTTTCATCCATCCGGGCAACGCAGAGAGCCTGCTCCTGGGCAGGGCCGCTGCAGTCCCGGCGCGAGGTGCGTCTTCACGAGCCAGCCGTCCCTGCTCGACGCTTCCCACACCCGGCCCATGGCCGCGGACTCCCGCTGGCGCGCCGTGGTGCGCGTCCTTCGAAGTCAGGCAGACTCGCTCGGCTCCGCCGTCTTTCCTGCCGCCTGCGCCCTCTGCGCCACCCCGCTCGCGCGCCTCAGCCGCGCCCCGGTCTGCTCCGCCTGCTGGCTCGACCTTCCCCCCCAATCCGGAACGCTCTGCCTGCACTGCGGCGAAGCGCTCGGCGCGCACGCCTTCGCCACCGCCGACCGCGCCCCCAACGACTGGCTCTGCCGTCCCTGCCGCCTCGCGCCGCCCGCCTTCGACCGCGCCTTCGCCCACGGCCTCTACCGCGGCACCCTGCGCTCGCTCATCCACCTGCTCAAGTACCAGGGTATGCAGCCGGTCGCCCGCCCGCTCGGCGCCCTCATGGCCGCGCAGCTCGCCGCCCAGCCCGGCATCCCCACGCAGATGACCGTGGTTCCCGTGCCCCTGTTCAAGGCGAAGCAGCGCCAGCGCGGCTTTAACCAGGCAGAGCTGCTTGCCCGCTCGCTTGCCCGCGCCGCCCGCCAGCACGGCATGGCCCTCCGGCTCGACACCCGCCTGCTCCTGCGCTGCCGGGCCACCGAATCGCAGGCCGCGCTTACCCCCTCGGGCCGCCGCCGCAACCTGCTGGCAGCCTTTGCCGTGCCCGGGCATACTGCCGGCGCGCAGCCGCTCGGCGGCCTGCGCCTGCTGCTGGTCGATGACATCTACACCACCGGCGCGACCGCGCGGGCTGCCGCGAGCGCCTTGAAGCGCGCCGGCGCGCAGGAGGTCTGGGTCGCCACGCTCGCCCGCGCCCAGCGCCGGGAGCTCGCCGAGCCTGTTCATGCGGTCGAAGTCCCCATGGAGGAGGATGTGGCCACCTGGGGTTGAGGAAAGTCAGCAGAGAAAGCGATCGGGCACTGGAACGGATACACACACGAGGAGAAGGCATGTCGCTCGGGAAAAGTTCAGTCCATACACGCAAAGGCAAGCTGCTCATCAAAAACCACCCCGGCAACCACCCCGGCCGTGACCACGCCTCGGCCCCTCCGCCGGACGACCGCACCCCCG
>CAXTMY010000117.1:0-3329 GCA_964245565.1 uncultured Acidobacteriaceae bacterium
CCAGAATGCTGTGACGAAAACGATTGCGCCGGAGCGAAAGGCAGTATCTATGAAACAGCGCTGGGGGAACAGCTCCGGGAGAGCGCCGGCGAGGATGCCGATTCGGGAACCGGACAGCGCAGAGGGTGGTTCGCACTCACGGTGAGGGGGAATGTTGCCGATAAGAGCAGCATCTCAGGGTGCGAAGCAGGGCCGTTGGGACGGTGGAGCAGCTTGAGCAAAGGATGACCCGGGATATGACCAATACGAGCAAGCGAGCACTGGTAATTGGCGCCCACCCTGATGACTGCGCCCTGGGCGCGGCCGGATTTTCTGTACTGCTGCGGCGTTCGGGCTGGCACGTGACATTTCTGACGATGACGGACGGCGAGCTGGGGGGCGAGCCGGGACTGCGGCTGGAGGAGGAGCGCGCCAGCGCAGGCCTGCTGGACGTGAACGTAGACTTTGCGCACCTGCCGGACGGCTCGATGGCGCCGCGCCAGACGGTCGAGGTGCTGGAGGCGAAGCTGGAGGTTCACCAGCCGGACCTTATTTTGACGCATGCGCCGGCGGACTCGCACGCGGACCACCGGGTACTGAGCGATTCGCTGGTGTCAGCAGCGCGCCGGTACCCGAGCGTGCTGTTTTATGAGGGGCCTTCGACGATGCAGTTCTGCGCTTCGCTGAAGATGGATATCGCCCCGGCGTGGGACCTGAAGGTAAAGAGCCTGCTGGCGCACGCCTCGCAGCGGGAGCGGGTGCGCACGGTGGAGTGGGCGGAAGCGGCGGGGCGCAACCGCGCATGGCCCCACTACCGCGGGGTGTGTGAAGCATTTTCCCCGGTCCGCATGAACCTGGACCTGATGGTGGAGCTGGCGACGGAGACCAGACTGCCGATTCCTACGATTGAACAGCTGAGCCGGGGCATGAGCGTGACGCCCGCGGCCTGGAGCATTGTGTGATGCGTAAAGTAAAGGTACTGATTGCGGGCGCGGGCCCGTGCGGACTGGGCGCGGCGCTCGAGATGCAGGAGAGCGGCGCGGGGGGCGCGGAGGATTTCCTGATCGTGGACCGGTCGCGCCGGCCGGGCGGATGGGCTTCGTCGCGGACGACGGCCGAGGGGTTCACGTTCGACTTCGGGGGGCATGTGCTGTTTCCGCACAAGCACTACCTGCGGTTCGCGCACCTGCTCGAGAAGCTGCCGATCCGCTGGGCCTCGTCGGTGCCCGAGCGCGGGGTGCAGGTGCAGGGGCGTTTTCTGCCATACCCGGCGCAGCGCAACCTGCAGCGGCTGCCGCCGGGCAAGATGGCGCTGGCCTTCGGCAGCGTGCTGCTGCAGCGGCTGCGCGGCGGGAGCGAGCAGCCGGAGGGCGAGGGCGGCGACCTGGGCAGCTACCTGCTGGGCCGGTTCGGAGGCTACCTGACGAGCATCCTGATGGGGCCGCTGAACCGCAAGCAGTGGGCGCATGCGCCGGAGAAGCTGACGGATGTGTGGGTGAAGCACCGCTCGGGCTCGACGACGCGGAACGTGGCGGATATCGAGCTGGGCCGGATGGTGCGGAACCTGCTGCTGGGCCGGGATGACCCGGGCTGGACGGCGGAGACGCGGGTGACGTACCCGGCCGAGGGCGGCTCGGGGGCGATCTGGGACACGGTGGCGCGGGCGATTCCGGCGGAGAAGATGCTGCTGGGTGTGGGGATCGAGTCTGTCTCGCTGGCAGACAAGACGGCGCTGCTGAGCACGGGCGAGACGGTCGCGTGGGAGCAGATGATTTCAACGATGCCGCTCGATGTGCTGCTGCGCTCGGTGCCGGAGCGGCCGGAGCTGGCAGAGCAGGCGGGACGGTTTGTGCGGGCGCGCTCGCGGCTGTTCGGGTTCGGGGTACGGGGCAGGCTGCCGGAGCGGTATGCGGGGCTGCACTCCTGCCAGGTAACGGACGCGGATGTGCCGTTCTGGCGGGTGAATTTTCCGACGACGGTGAGCCGGGGGAACGGGCCGGAAGGCTGCTACTCGATTCTGTGCGAGGTGAGCGAGCCGGCGGGCGAGCCGGCGCGGGATGCGGGCGAGCTGCGGGCGGCGGTGGAGGAGAGCCTGTTCCGGATGGGGCTGCTGGACCGCGAGGGAGTCGAGGTGATTTCGCGCTGGGAGTATGCGATCGAGCATGGATACCCGGTGCCGTTCCTGGGGCGCGATGCGCTGCTGGGAGAAGTGCAGCCGGTGCTCGAAGCGGCCGGGGTGTACAGCCGGGGGCGCTTCGGGACGTGGCGGTACGAGATCTCAAACCAGGACCACGCGTTTATGCAGGGGGTCGAGGTGGTGCGGCGCATCCTGTTCCGCATGCCGGAGGAGACCTACGGCAATGCCACGGCGGTGAATGAAGCGGCGGCGCCGGATACGGGAACGGCCGGGGTGCGGGATGTGGGAGCGGAGCGACTGGGGAGGGCCGTGACGGCGAGCGCCGGTTAGGGCTGGCGTACCGGTAGAGAAGCCTGACAGCGCTGAGGCCAGTTTTCGAGGACGCGCCCGGCTGCCGGCGGTTCTCGGTGGCCAGGGATGTTCTTGGGTTTGTTCCAACGGATTGTCGCCCAACCGGGGAGGGAACCCGGGATGCGGCAACCGGGCTTGCAACGTGCCGCTTGATGACGCTACACCTTTGTTGGGTGTGGCGTCTTTTTTGGCTTGAGAGTAATCGGTAACCGATGAGGTTACAGATGTTCTATCGCAGAATTACAGCTGCTGAAGCCGCCGAGATGCGCTCCACGTGGCTTTTCTTCAAGGAAAAGCCACACGAACCATCGCTTGCCACAGGACACCTACGGTGATTCTGCTTAGCGGATGAGCTGGAGGGCGGCGCGGAAGAGGGTGTCAAAGTGTTCGCCGGCGGAGGGGTCGCGGGTGACGGCGGTGTCGAGGGCTTTCTGGGCGGCGGCGCGGTTGTAGCCGAGGTTGACGAGGGCGGAGAGGACGTCGTCGGAGGCCGGTGTGGCGGGGTGTGTGCCGGAAGGGATGGCGGCGGGCGCGGCGAGGTCGTCGAGCTTTTCCTTGAGCTCGACGGCGAGGCGCTCGGCGAGGCGCTTGCCGACGCCGGGGATGCGGGTGAGGGAGGCGTGGTCCTGTGCGCGGATGGCGGTGATGGTCTGGGCGGTGGAGAGGCCGCTGAGGATGGTGAGGGCGAGGCGCGGGCCGACGCCGGCGACGGTGATGAGGCGCTCGAAGAGGCGCTTTTCTGAGAGATCGAGGAAGCCGTAGAGGGCGAGCGTGTCTTCGCGCACCTGGGTGTAGATGTGCAGGGCGGCGGTGGCGGCGGGCTCGGGCAGGGCGGTGTAGGTGGGGATGGAGATGGCGACCA
>CAXTMY010000118.1:0-3328 GCA_964245565.1 uncultured Acidobacteriaceae bacterium
GGTCGATGGTGCTGGGCGAGGTGGTGCGGTTCCACGTAAGCGAGGCGGTGCTGGAGCCGGGGCTGCATGTGTCGCCGGAGAAGCTGAAGGCGGTGGGACGGCTGGCGGGGGCGGGGTATGTGCGGACGCGGGACCGGTTTGAGCTGGAGCGGCCGGGGTAGGGGTTGACTGGGTTACTCCTCGCGCAGGGCAAGCATGGGTTCGACTGCGGCGGCGCGGTGTGCGGGAAGCAGGCATGCGAGGGCGCCGACGGCGAGCAGAAGGGCGGTGGCGCCGGCGGTCAGCGCCGGATCGAATGGGCTGACATGGAAGAGCAGGCTACTGACGAGGCGGGCCGATGAGAAGGCGAGCGCAATGCCGGCAGCCGCGCCGATCGCGACCGGCAGCAGTCCGTCGCGGAGCACGAACCAGTACACATTGGCACGCCGGGCGCCTAAGGCGAGGCGCAGTCCGATTTCGCGATGGCGCTGCGAGACCGAGTACATGAGGACGCCGTAGACGCCCAGGCCGGCCAGAAACAGCGCGCTTGCCGCGAAGAGCAGTAGCAGGTCCATCTCAAAACGCTGGTTCGCCAGTGAGTCGGCGACCACGCCGCCCAGGGTTCGCACCGTCGGAATGGATGCGCTGCTGTCGACGCCCCAGATGGTTTGCCGGATGCTGTCCGCTACCTGGGAAGGATCCTGATGGGTCCGCACCACTAACCCGGCAGTGTCATCGCAGCGGTACCAGTAAGGAACGTAAATCAGCATGGGGTCAGGCTGCGCGAGGGAGACGGTTCGCGCATTTGCCACGATGCCGGTGACAGTAAACGGCTTGTCGGCAGGGTCGCCGATGCTGAACTGCCGGCCGAGGGGGTTGATGCCCGGCCACAATGTCCTGGCGGTTTTCTCTGAGACAAGGGCGAGATTTCTGCCCCAGTCACTCCGGCTGAAGATCTGTCCCCGGATCAGTTGCAGATGAAGTGTTGCGAAGTAATCAGGGCTGACCCAGCGGAAGCTTTCAAGCGGCAGCTGCGGTGTTGGACGGGTGTCGCCTGCGACCCGCGCCATATCTCCCCAGTCGTCTCCTGTGAGCGGCAAAGCGCCGGTAATCGCGGCATGTTCTACGCCCGGCAGACGAGCCATGCGGTCGAGGACTTCGCGGTAAAACCTGGCGCGCTGCCGGTCATCGCGGTAGGAGCTCGAGGGCAGGTCGACGGTGGCCGTTATGGTCCGTGCCGTGGTGAAGCCGCGGTCCACATGCATGAGCTTTACGAGGCTTGCGGCCAGCAGTGCGGTCATCAAGACCAGGGCGATGCTGACGGCTGCTTCCACCGCAACCAGAATGCGACGCGCACGCCGGCTTCCGGGGGACTCGCTGTTGAGCCGCGAGTCACTGTGCAGCACTGCCTGGGGGGCGGTGCGGGAGACCATGAACGCCGGCGCTGCTCCTGCCGCGAGGGTCGCGAGCATGGCCAGGAGCAGCGCGCATGCCACGCCGGCCCAGTCCAGATGCAGAGGGCCTCGGAAATCAAAGGCGGGCGGCAGATAGCGCTGCATGCCGGGAACAATGGCTGCTGCGAGCAGAACACCGAGTCCGCCGCCGAGCACGGCCAGCACCACGGTTTCACGGATGGCCATGCGCACCATCTCCGCACGGCCGGCGCCCAGGGCTGCCGCGACCGCCATGTGGCGCCGCTGCCCGACGGCGCGGGAAAGCAGGAGATTTGTAATGTTCACGCAGCCGACCAGCAGCAGGCCCGCGACCGACGCGAGCAGAATCAGGAGCGGCTTGCGGTTGTTCCCTACCAGCTTCTCCTGAAAGGGCGCGATCGCCGCTGAGAGCGTCGCCTTTTCGTCCGCTGGCAGGTTTGCACTGATGGTGTGCTGGAGCGCATCGAGGTCGGCGGTTGCCGCGGCGATGGACGTGCCGGCCTTGAGACGCGCCAGGCCGAAGTAGTTGAGGTCGCCCATCGTTTCGGCCAGCCGCTCCTGCGAAAAAGCGAGCGGCACCAGGACGCCGATGGGCAGCAGGCGACTTGTACCGCTGACCGTGGCCATCGTCTGCACTGAAGGCATATGGAACGAGGGCGGCATGACGCCGATGACGGCATACGGGAACCCGTTGAGGGTGATGGTTTTGCCCAGAATGCGCGGGTCGGCGGCGAACTGCTCGCGCCAGAGGGCATCGGTGAGGATGGCGACATGCTCATGGCCCGGCTGCGCCTCGCCGGCAGTGAAGGTACGGCCCAGCTTCGGCTGGACCTGGAGCACGGAAAAGATGCCGGGCGTGGCGAAGAGGGCTTCTACCTGGAGCGGGTGCCCGCTGGCACCGAGCGGGACGGAGAACTGCTCCATGATCGCCATGGAGTCAAAGCTGCGGCTGGACCGCTGCCAGGAGGCAAAGTGATTGGCGCTTACCGGCAGGGTGGGATAGAGATTGCTCCATTCGGCGACCTTCTCTTCGAGGGTCACGAGCCGGCCCAGCTGCGCGAACGGGAGCGGACGCAGCATCACGTCGTAGACCAGCGTGAAGATGGCGGTCGTGGCGCCGATGCCGAGCGCAAGCGTGAGCATGGCGATGATGCTGACGCCCGGGGACTTTCGCAGCTGCCGCATGGCATAGCGAGCGTCCTGAAGGAGGCGCTCGAAGGGCGCCGAGCGCCAGGCCTCGTGGGTCTGCTCCCGGATGAGCAGGGTATTGCCGAAGGCGCGCCGCGCTGCGGAGCGGGCTTGTTCCGCAGACAGGCCGTTTGCGCGCTGCTCCTCTTCTTCGAGCTCCAGGTCAGATTGCAGCTCGCGCTCGAGGTCGGCGCGGCGCTTGCGGATATGCAGCCATTTCATGGCAGCTCCCCTTCGGCCGCGGGCCACAGGACGCGGGCAACGGCTTCGGCCATCTGCTTCCAGTGCGACTCTTCCACCACGAGCTGCTTTTTGCCTTTGTCGGTCAGCCGGTAGTACTTGAACTCGCGGTTTCGATCGGGCGCGGTCTCCCACCTGGCGCTGACCCAGCCTCGTTCTTCGAGGCGATGCAGCGCGGGATAGAGCGAGCCGTGCTGCATCTGGAGGAAGTCGTTGGTGGTTCGCTGGATATGCTTGCCGATCTGGTGGCCGTGTGCCGGCGCATGCAGGAGTGTGCGCAGGATGAGCATGTCGAGCGTGCCCTGGAGCAGGTTGGCGCGCTGCTGTTTCGGCTCTGCCTGTCTGGCCATGGAAGGATGTCTACCCTCAATCTGAGTGCGAGGTTAGACATTCGACTATCGATTGTCAAGGGGATTTGCGCGTGGTTTGCGGGAGCGGTGGTTTGGCGCCGGGAGTGTCCTGCAAGTGGTTCAGTGCCGGGCTTCGGC
>CAXTMY010000119.1:0-3150 GCA_964245565.1 uncultured Acidobacteriaceae bacterium
AATCAATCTGCAGCTCGGACGAAAAACATGAACGTATTTCAACAAGTTCCTAGAGGGCATTAAGGGCGGCAATGAGACGGCTAGTCTTCCCGAACTGGATTCCTTCATAGCTAAGTACCCGCAAGTCGGTGACGCTTATCCCTTGAGAGCAGCCTTCCGCTGCATGGCGGGCAATCTTCAGGGAGCGAGAACAGACGTCGAAAAAGCTCTCTCGGGGGTAGCTCGCATCCTCCCCGACGATCCCGAATCAAACCGAAGAGAGTTGCTCGCCCTACATGCGAAGCTCGCTTTCATGGCGCATGACGATGCGACAACGTCTCACGATCTGCACGAGATCATCGACGCCTACAGCAGCGACATCCAATTCCTGACAGATGGCCGAGTAAAGCTCACTGATAAAACACCAGATGGTCTATGCGGCTGGACCGCTGAGGATATCGAGCAATGGCTTCAGCGAAGCAACAATGCTCCTGAGGCACAGATATTTCGGAGCATGTTCACTGCATCGTTTGCTCCGCTGGACGACAATGCAAAAGCCCTTACTGCTCGGTACACAGCGGAAGCAATTCGGGCAAATCCCTCGTTCGCACCAGCTTACTTTTATGCTGCCGTAGGTAGTGAGAAGATTACCGCATATAAGGCTTTAGCCTTCTCTGAAACCGAACGGACTGCACACAACAATAGCTTGATAGCATTATGGTCCAAAGCTATTCAGCTCAATGCCTCTATAGAAGAGGCGTATGCAGAGCGTGCAGACGAATACCTAAGCGACAAAGACTATTCGGCGACCATCAGCGACTATGATTGGGCGATAGCGCTGACGCCGAATGATGCTGCTCTTTGGAATGATCGTGGACTTGCAAAACAGGAGACATACGACAAGTCGGGAGCGATAACTGATTTCACACATGCAATCGCATTGAAGACGCAAAACAATGACCTTAATGCGCTTACGTATTCGCTGGATAACCGAGCCGATCTTTACATGAAACTAAAAGACTATAAACAAGCGCTTGACGATTACACGGCTCTAATTGCGGCAAGGTTTCACAACATAGTGGTGTTCATCAATCTGGACTTCTTTCGAGAACTTTACCCGGAATATCGAACCGTTAGCGATGCCAAACTAAAGAGCAAGCTTCATCGGATGTACGTTCCTAACTACACAGATCAAATGTTCGAACAGGAAATCTCAAAACCTGAAGGATTACACCCGTCCTTAGACTGCGAACTGCCGGAAGCATATCTCAAACGCGCCGACACTTTGCTAGCCCTTAAGCGTTTTAGCGCTGCTCGCGCCGACTACTACCGGACACGGCTCTTTGCGAACCGTCAGGACGACGAGCGTTGGCGAACGCCTTCAGGACTGCACGGAATGGCCGTAGACCTGCAAACACTGGAAACAAAGAATTCGCGAGTAAACGTTTGGGTCAAGCTGCCTGAGAACAGCGATCAGTCTATAGAGCAACAGCCAACTCGGTTCGCTGTAGATTGCCAGCTTCACACCATTCAGATGGGAGATCGATCGAGCGCAGCGTTTGATCCGACTCCAGGCAGCTATGCCGAAGTCGTGCGTGATTTTTTCTGTGCGTCCTCGCAGTAAGTGGGTGACTAATACAGGCTAGCCAAAAAACATCATCGATCCGCCCCGCCGTGCGAAGCGCCTAAACATTGATCGCCAACCCTTCCACCGCACCAGCCCCGCATCCCTCGCCTCAGCCACCCCAAATACGTCGTGTTACGATACAAATATGCCGCTGGCGCATCCCGCTTCCTCCACCCCCGGGCAACCCCTGCTCGCCGCGCTTGCCGACTTCCGCTTCCAGCTCCGCAGCTTCCTCCAGTGCAGCGAGCAGGCCGCGCACCAGGCCGGCCTCCAGCCGCAGCAGCACCAGCTCCTCCTGCAGATCGCCGGCGCGCCGCCCGATACCGCCGTCACCATCGCCTACGCCGCCGCCCGGCTCGGCCTGCGCCACAACAGCGCCGTCGAGCTCGTCAACCGCTGCGCCGCCGAAGACCTCCTGCTCCGCGCCCAGGACCCCTCCGACAGCCGCAAAGTCCTGCTCCGCGTCACCGCGAACGGCGCTGCCCTGCTGCACCGGCTCTCCAGCTTCCACGCCCGCGAGCTCGACGACCTCGCCCCGAAGCTGCTCCGCTCCCTGCGCTCCATACGCCGCGCCCACACCCCTGCCCGGCGCAACAGCCCGGCCGCCCGGTGAACGCCCGGCCCTCCAGCCTTCGCGACTTTACGATAGACCGCCGCGTCTGGCTGCTCTCCACCGCCGCCGCCCTCATCGGCGCCGGCGCCGCCGCGCTCGCCGGCGTCCTGCTCGCCTCCATTCACTTCGCCACCAACCTCTTCTACTACCACCGCTTCTCGCTCGCCGCCATGCGTCCCGCGGGCTCGCCACTCGGCCACTGGATGCCGCTCGTTCCCGTCGTGGGCGGCCTGCTCGTCGGCCTCATGGCCCGCTTCGGCTCCGACCGCATCCGCGGCCACGGCATCCCCGAGGCCATCGAGGCCATCCTGCTCCGCGGCGCGCGCGTCCGCCCGCTCATCGCCGTGCTCAAGCCCGTCTCCGCCGCCATCTCCATCGGCTCCGGCGGCCCGTTCGGGGCTGAAGGCCCCATCATCATGACCGGCGGCGCCTTCGGCTCCCTCATCGCCCAGTGGCTCAAGCTCTCTGACGCCGAGCGCACCACCCTGCTCGTCGCCGGCGCCGCCGCCGGCATGTCCGCCACCTTCGCCGCCCCGCTCGCCGCCGTCCTGCTCGCGGTCGAGCTGCTCCTGTTCGAGTGGCGCCCGCGCAGCCTCGTGCCCGTCGCGCTCGCCAGCGCCGTCGCCGCCGTCCTGCGCATGCACTGGCTCGGCGCAGGCCCCATCTTCCCCATGGCCATGCCTGCCGTCTCCGCCCCCTGGTTTCTCGCGCCCGCGGCCGTCGCCTTCGGCATGGCCACCGGCCTCGCAGCCGCCGGGCTCAGCCGCCTCATGTACGGGTTTGAAGATCTCTTTGAGCACCTGCACCTGCACTGGATGTGGTGGCCCGCCATCGGCGGCCTCGGCGTCGGTCTCGGCGGCATCTTCTTCCCGCGCGGCCTCGGCGTCGGGTATGACAACATCGCGCAGCTGCTCGCCGGCCGCGGCACCAC
>CAXTMY010000120.1:0-3042 GCA_964245565.1 uncultured Acidobacteriaceae bacterium
GTCAACACCGTCAGCACCGCCGGCTCGTCCTCGACGATCAGCACCGTGCGCTCCGCCGCCGCGATCCCCCGGCCCTCAGGCCGCGTCAGCACAGGTGCGTTGGTTGGAAATCCATGAGAGGTAGGCAGCATCTGCCGAGTAGTCATGCACGACAGTGGCCAATTGCCTGCCGAACCACGCCCGCCCGCCAGGTACCAAAGGCACTTGCCGCGCCGCCGTGTCCTAAACCCGTGCTCTAAGCCGTGTTCTACCGCCGTGTTTTAGACCCGTGTTCTAAACCCGTGTTCTACAGTTGACCCATGGCAGGCTCCAAACCACGGGAGAACTTCGTACGGCTCTCCGCCGCCTTCGCCCTTCTGCTTCTGCTCGCCTGCCTGCTCATCGCCCTCATCGCCACCCGCGCGTGGCCGTTCATCAGCGACGCCGCACTCATGCGCTACGCCAACTTCCTGCTCCACCACGGCATCGCCCCGTACCGCCAACTCGTCGACGTCAACTTCCCCGGCAGCTACTTTCTCGACTCCATCGTCACCGCCCTCTTCGGTCCCTCGGCCGCCGGCTGGCGAGCCTTCGATTTCTCCCTCATGGCCCTCACGCTCTCTGCCATCGTCACGGTGACGATGCGCAGCGGCGCCGGCTGGTACTCCGGCTGTTTCGCCGGCTGCCTCTTCGCCCTGCTCCATATTGCCGACGGTGTCGCCCAGGCCGGCCAGCGCGACCTCGTCCTCGCCGTCCTTCTGCTCCTCGGCTCGCTCGCGTTCTCCCTGCCCGCGCGTCTCTCCCCGCTCCTCCAGGCGCTCCTCTTCGGCCTCTGCTGCGGCCTCGCCGCAACCATCAAGCCCCAGGCGCTCCTGTTCTGCTTCGCCGCCCTGCCCATGCTCTTCGCCCGGCAAAACCGCCGGCCGCAGCACCCCTCCCGCTTACTCGCAGCCTTCCTGGTAGCCTGCGGAGCCCTGCTCCCACTCGCCGCCATGCTCCTCTGGCTCCGGCAGCAGCGCGCCCTCGCGGCCTTCCTCCACACCGCCACCGGACTCATGCGCTATCACGCCGGCATGGCCCGGCATACCCCGTCGTTCCTGCTCCTGCACGCCATCCCGTCCTCGCTGTATCTGCTGCTGCTCCCCTCGCTCGTGCTCCTGTTCCGGCGCGGCAGCTGGCGCTTGCCTCAGCAGCAGCTCGCGCTCGCAGGCATCGCCTTCGGCCTCGTCTCCTTTGTCCTCCAGGGCAAGGCCTACCCCTATCACCGCTACCCCCTGCTGGTGTTCCTGTTTCTGCTCATCGCGCTTGAGCTCGGCCCCGCGCTGCGTCTCTCCATCCGCAGCCACCGCGCGCATCTTGAGCGCGCCTGCGTACTCCTCACCCTCGCCTGCGGCGCCCTCTGGCTTGCTCCCTCCTCGACAGCCCGCGCACTGCGCTACAACTGGCGCTTCCAGCCTTCGCTCGTGCAGCTGCAGGCCGACCTCGCCCGGCTCGGCACCCACGCTACCCTCAACGGCAGCGTCCAGTGCATGGACACCATGGCCGGCTGCATCACCGTCCTCAACCGCATGCAGCTCGTGCAAAGCACCGGCTTCCTCTACGACTGCTACTTCTTCGCCCCCGGCACCAGCACGGTAAAAGACGACCAGCGCCGCCGTTTTCTCGACCAGATCGAGCGTCGCCCCCCGCAGGTCTTCGTCATCACCGACCAGTGGTGCCTCAACCTACCCACCGGCTACGGCAAGCTGCAACAGTGGCCCGCGTTCCTGCAATTCCTCGATGAGAACTACACGCTCACCCAACAGCGCGCCTGGTCCGGCTTTGACAAACGCTTTTTTTTTAATTTTACGTTGTTCTACGTGATCTACACCCGTCAAACACGAGCCCCGGGCCAATAACTCCAGCAGGCAGCTCCAGCCGTTCTCACCGCCATCACCCGCCCACGCTCTTCACCTTCGCCTCCACCACCGGCCGAAACCGCTCCTGCGCCGTCGGCTCCATCTCTCCCACGCGCCCCATCGCCACCGCGTACGCCGCCCGCGCGCCTGCCTTGTCCTCATTGGCCGCCAGTGCATCCCCTAACTCCAGGTTCGCGTCGAACCCGCGCGGGGCCAGCGCCATCGCCTGCTCGGCCGCCCCAAGCGCAGCCTTCGGGTCTCGCTTCAGCTCTTTCCTCGATCGTTGCTCATACTCCATCGCCGCTGCCTCCGGCAGAGAAAAATTCCCGTCGAACACCGCGATACCATCCGCAATCACCGCGTCCGGCTTCCGCTCGAACAGGCCCTGGTACGGGTTCCGCACCTTCGTCCCGAACTCGAACCCGTTCAGGTCCGCGAAGCTCACCAGCACGGGCCCATGCACCACCGCCGGCACGGCGATGTCCTGCTCACCCTCCGTGTCATCGGTCGGCAGCAGCCGGCACGGAATCCCGTAATCGCTCGGCAGCAGAAACGGCGCCGGGAAATACGCAAACCAGCACTGCGTCACGTGGTGCGCATCCAGCCACTGCTTCGTCCACTTCAGCTGCTGGCCCCAGTCCGTCGCCGAGTCTGAAAAATACAGGTGCGTCTTCGCCGGACCGCCCCACAATACATTCGCGTACGGCATGTAATTCGGGAACATCCGCACCGAAGCCGCCATATGCCACAGCAGCAGTGCCAGAACCGGGTACGCCCACGCCCTCCTGCGGCTCACCAGCCACGCCGCGCCGCCGCCCGCCAGCGCAAACACGAACGGGAACACCGGCAGCACATGCCGCACACCGATATTCAGCGGTCCCGCCATCGCCACCGCCAGGTAAAACAACGCCGGCAGCGCCAGAAAGAAAACCTCCCGCGGCCGCCGCACCTTCCCCGTGGCAAACGCATACACCGCCAGCCCCAGCAGACCAAGAACACCCACGCTCCACTTCAGCGAAAGCAGCGCCGGGAAGTAAAACCACTGCCCATGCGCATACAGCCTGCCGAAGATATACGTCGGCATCCCGTTGCCCACCCGCTGCACATCCACCAGCCCGTACAGGTAGCTCTCCGGCAGCAGGTGCCAGCGCGCGCAGAAAGAGAT
>CAXTMY010000121.1:0-2974 GCA_964245565.1 uncultured Acidobacteriaceae bacterium
GGGCAGACCGGCATGGCGCTCGAGATCAGCGAGCTGGCCCACTCGCTGGCGCGCGAGGCTGCGGAGCGGGCGCGGGCGCACCGGGAGCTGGAGATTGCGCGCGAGGTGCAGGAGCGGCTTTTTCCGCAGGCGATGCCGCGGCTCGATGCCGGCTCGATCGCGGGGGCGTGCCGGCCGGCGCAGGGGGTGGGCGGCGACTACTTTGACGTGTTCCCGCTGGGCGATGGACGGGTGGGCCTCGCGATCGGCGATGTGTCGGGCAAGGGGATTTCGGCGGCGCTGCTGATGTCGAGCCTGCGGGCGTCGCTGCGCAGCACGCTGATGGATGGCCCGAGCGAGTTTGCGCGGGTGATGACGAAGGTGAACCGGCTGATCTACGAGTCCTCGGCAAGCCACCGCTATGCCACGTTTTTCTTCGGAGCGCTGCACCCGGAGACGCTGGTGCTGGAGTGCGTGAACGCCGGGCACAACCCTCCACTGATCCTGCGGGAGCGGGAGGGCGCGGAGCCGGAGGTGCTGCAGCTTGGCGCGGACGGGCCGGTGGTGGGTCTGCTGCCGGAGATCGCGTATTCAGAACAGCGGCTGCAGCTGCGGCCGGGCGACCTGCTGGTGGCCTACACGGACGGCATCAGCGAGGCGATGAACGCCGGGTATGAAGAGTGGGGCGAGGAACGGATGCTGGAGGCGGCGCTGCGCTGCCGGGCTTCGTCGGCCGCGGAGGCGCTGAAAAGCATGTTTGCGGCGGCCGATGCGTTTACGGCGGGAGCCGAGCAGAATGATGACATGACGCTGCTGATGGTGCGGCTGGATGGAGTTTCTGTCTGCTGCGAATCCTCCGCGGCATGAGCGGCATGGCTTGCATGGCGATCCGGGATGGGCGTAGAGTTGGCGCGCTCTTGAACAGGAGGCCCTGCCCGTGTCATCCCCCACTCGTCTTTCGCGGCGCGAGCTGCTCGGCTTCGCGACTGCTGTTGCTGCCACCGGTGCCGTTCCTGCGTTTCTTGCGCCCAAGGTGGCGCAGGCGCAGGTTACGCCGGGCACTGTGCTCTCCGACAGTGAGGCGCTGCTCGCTTCCATCGAGCGCGCCTTTACGTTTCAGAACTTCATGATGGATGCCTATGCGACCGGCTCGACGGTGCGGCTTACGCAGAGTTACAGCGACGCGGCGCTGGGCGCGACGGCGATGACGTATGACAATGCCGTCGCGATCCATGCTTACCTGGCGAGCGGCACGGCGGAGAACCTGGCCCGGGCCGAGGTGCTGGGGATGGGCCTGTTGTATGCGCAGGCGAATAACTTCCCCGTCGCGGACGGGCGGTTTGCGCAGGGCTACTACGTGAACGTGGCTGCGCCTGACGGCAGCGGCGCCTACATTACGCCCGCGGCCGCGCCGTATTACTTCTATACAAGCGCGGTGGGCGACCAGGCGTGGGCGGGCATGGCGCTGGCGCAGCTGTATCGCAAAACGAAGAACAGCCGGTATCTTGCCGGGGCGCTTACGGTGGCGAACTGGATCGTCACCAATACCTATAACACGCAGGGACCGGGCGGTTATACGTACGGTACGACGATTAACTCGCAGAATCAGTCCGTTGTATCTACCGACGGTAAGTCGACCGAACATAACATCGATACCTATGCTTTCTTTACCATGCTGAGCGGGTTGACCGAAGGTGGAAACGCGGGCAACGGCATGAGCTGGGCGGCGCTGGCTGCGCATGCGCTTGCGTTTGTCGCTGCGATGTATCAGCCGGCGGGGCCGTACCTTTACACTGGCACGCTGGGCGACCAGATCACGATCAATACCTCGCCGATCCCGGAGGATTGCCAGACCTGGTCGTACATGGCGGTGCTGGATGCACCTTCCGCAGGGACGATCGACTGGGCGCTCGCGAACCTGCAGACAACGGACACCGCCGCCGCGTTGAACTCGGGCCTGACGGGCAGTGAGACGGTACGTGGGCTGGTGTTCGACACGGCGAGCCTGACGACGACGCTGGCCGGCGCCGACCCGCATGCGGTGTGGCTGGAGGGCACGGCGCACACGGCAGCGGCGCTGGTGGCGCGGGTGCTGCGCGCAGGCGAGTCGATCCCGAAGCTGCTGTCGGATTTGACCGAGGCTGTCGGGCTGCTGGGCCAGTGCATCGTGGCGCAGCAGGAGCTTGGCGCAGGCCAGACGGCGGGCGGTAAGCCGATCCCGACCGGGCTTGGCCTGCTGGCTTCAACCAGCGTGATGGACACGGGCTTCGGCTATACCTATGGGCCGTCGCTGCATATCGGGGCGACCGGCTGGTACCTGCTGGCGGGGCTGGCGGCAAACCCGTTCCAGCTGGGCTACCGGGTGGTGGGCTAAGCAGAATCAAGGTTGTCGTGATAGGTTAGCGCCAAAGCTAAGGTGCTTCGGGCTGGACAGCTTTCGCGCGTTGCAGCCGTTCTTTACGGAACGGCTGCGTTCAGATGCGAGAGGTACAGCACATCCTCTGTGCTTTTGCTCCAGGATCGCGAGCGGGGGTAGTTGGCATGCAGCGCAGGCACTGGGTGATGGGAGCGGTGTGCCTGCTCCTGCTGGTGATGGTGGCGGAGGTTGGGTTCTCGACGCGGCAGGAGTCGCCGAGCTGGGATGAGGGCGACCATATCTATTCCGGGTACATGAACTGGAAGCATCGCGAGTACAGCTTGAACCCGGAGCATCCGCCGCTGGTGAAGCTGGTGGCGACGCTGCCGCTGTTGGGGCTGGATCTGAAGGTTGCGCCGCGGCAGGGGCGGTGGTTTAAGTCAGAGGCGTACTACGGCGGGCGGGCGCTGCTGTTCGGCAACGGGCCAAACGATGGAGGGCGGTACAGCGCGGATACGCTGCTGTTCCGGATCCACATGACGGTGCTGGTGTTTGCGCTGGTGCTGGCGGTGCTGCTGTTTGCGGCGGGGCGGGAGATGTTCGGCGCGGGCGCGGGGCTGATCGCGATGACCTTGTTTG
>CAXTMY010000122.1:0-2710 GCA_964245565.1 uncultured Acidobacteriaceae bacterium
GGCGGTAGCCGCCGATGAGGAGCCTGGGCGAACTGCGCTCGATGCCGACCTGGACCTCGGCGATGCCGAGGTTGCGGACGGCGAGATCGGAGGCGGGCGCGCGCCAGGCGGCGATGTCGAAGTCGGTGCCGGTTTCCTCGGACTCGTCGGGGCGGCGCTGGATGCGGTGGTCAGTGAAGACGGTGTGGCCGCCGTCGCTGGTGCCGCGTTTGGGCATGTGGCAGCCGATGCAGTCGCTGTGCCGGTCAGGATGGCCGGCGGTGAAGGCGCCGGTGTGGCAGCTGAGGCAGCGCGCGCGGTAATAGGCGATGGGCTGGGCGGGCTCGTTGTGCGGGTTGTGGCAGGTGCCGCACCAGAGTTTGCCGTCGCTGCTGCGCGCGCACATGCTGAGGCTGAGCTGCTCGGCGTGGCTGATGACGCGGAAGTTGGCCGGCCGGCCGGGCGGAACCTGGTTGCGATAGATGGTGAAGGTGTTTTCAAGCGGCTGGCCGGGCTGGAAGTCGGTGAAGGTTTTGCCCGGGTTGAGGACGCGGGCGACGCCGATGAGGTGGCACTGCTCGCAGATGCTGTCACGCGCGGCGCCCTGGAGCGTGGCGGGGTTGACGATGTTGCCGGGGCCGGGCTGCCGCAGGTGGGCGGCGGCGGAGCCGTGGCAGCGGTCGCAGCCGATGGCGAGGTGGGTGAACGCGGGCGAGCCGTACCGGTTGGCGGTGCCGGTGATGTGGGTCGCGCCGTCGGCGTGGCAGAAGACGCAGCCGGGGCCGATGGGGCGGGTGAAGTCGGGGTTTGCCTGGTCCTCATACCCGGGCGCGAGCCCGTAGGCGCGGCGCGCGGTGTAGTAGGCGATGGGCGACTGGAAGAGATGGTGATCGAGGTCGACGAGGTAGCCGCTGGCGTGCGCGCCGGAGCCGACCACGTAGCTGACGGGGTAGCGGGTGGACGCGCCGCCTGTGACGAGCTGCTGCCAGGTGCCGGCGGGCGAGGCATGCACGAGGATGGAGGTGCCGGGCACCGAGACGGTGCCCTGGGGCTCCTGCGCGGCGACTCGCATGGAGTGCGCCATGGCGGAGCGGGCGTAGCCTGCGACCTCGGTCCAGTGGCAGTAGAGGCAGCCGCCGGGCGCGAGGGCATTGAGCTCGGCCGGGGTTGGCGGCTTGGCCGAGGGCTGCGTGGGGGGAGTTTGAGGACGGGTGGCAGCGCCGGTGTGGAGCGCTGCGCCGCAGCAGGCGAACGCGGTGAGGAGCAGGAGCAAAGCGAGCCGGAAAGCCGGCCGCCGGTGCGAGCGCAGGTCGTCGCCGCGCGGATGGGTCCTGGGTTTGCGTGGCGCCCTGTGTGCACCCTTGCTCATGAAATGGTCCGCCCCTGCAGGCGATCGCTTCCCCGGTCGAACGAAGGGCACAGCGATTCTAGAGCATTTTCACTCCTGGTGGAGAGGCCCGGCTTCTCGCTCCAGCGGCTTTTCCCGACGGAAAAGCCACGCGCACATTCGTTGATCCCTCTCCGTGTGGAGTGAAAATGCTCTCTATCCGCGCGCGCGTGCCTGAGGGTACAAGTTATGCCGGGTGCCGCGATGTTGTACTGCGCGGGTAAGTGGGCGGGCTCGATCGTCGGCGCGAGTTCGTTTCGCTCGCCGGATCAGAGGCTTGAGGGGCTACTTCTCGATGAGGCGGGAGCGGCTGGTCTGGGCGTTTTGCAGCTGGCTTTGCCTGCGGGCCAGCTCGAGCCGGGCGGTGAGCGCGGGCAGGTCGGTGCTGTCGCCGAGTTTGCGCCTGGCGCGGATCTCTTCAAACAGGGCGGAGACATCGTTGGCGTTGTGCGCGAGGGCGAGCTGAGCGGCGCGATCGGCAAGGGCAGGCTTATCGGCGCGCAGGTAGAGGGTGGCCAGCAGATCGAGCGCGGGCTGGTAGCCAGGCTCGAGGGCGACGGACTGCTTTGCGGCGGCGATGGCCTCGTCGAGGTCGGCACCGTTCGACTGGGCGAGCTCCTCGGCGAGCAGGTACTCGAGGAGCGCGTCCCGGGGGTGCAGGCGGACCTGCCGGCGGAAGAGCGCGAGCGAGGCGGCAATGTCGTGCTGCTGGGTTTGCAGGATGCCGATCGCGTCCATGGCGAAGGAGAGCTGCGGGTCGAGCCGGTGCGCGTGCTGGAAGTCGGCGATGGCTTCCGTCATTTTGGAAAGCTGCACGTAGAGCACGCCGCGGGCGACGTAGAGCGGCGCCGCGTTGGGGCTTTTCGTGAGCCCGGCATTGATCATATCGATGCCGACCTGGAACGACTGGTGGGCGTAGGCGAGGGTGGCGAAGGAGAGATAGTTGTCGATGTTGGCGGGGTCAAGGAGGATGGCGCTGCGCAGGAGGGTGACGGCCTGGGCGGTGTCGCCGGCGTCCTCGGCGATGCTGCTGCCGAGCACCAGGACGCGCTCGTCAGGCGATGGCGAGGGGGCAAGCAGGGGCGACAGCGTGGCGAGGGCATCCTTCGGGTGGCCGCTGCGCCACTGGGCTACGGAGAGGTTATAGGTGGCGGCTTCGCTGGGGTGCTCGCGGGCAAGCTGCTGGTAGGCGGCTGCGGCCTCGGGCCATTTGTCACTGCGCGCGAGACAAATGCCGTACTGCAGCAGAAGTTCAGGCTGGGTGGGAAACAAGGCGGAGGCGGCGGTGAAGTGCGGGAGGGCGGTGGCGCAGGCGCCGCGGCGGCTGAGCAGGATGGCCAGCAT
>CAXTMY010000123.1:0-2655 GCA_964245565.1 uncultured Acidobacteriaceae bacterium
GTCCAGGACTGGCAAGGCGCTTTTGCACGATGGTCTACCCAGCCGCCACAGCCTGCGGCCGGCGGCGCGGCAGCGATTGCAGGATCGGCTGCAGCCGCGCCAGCGCCGCCTCGACCGTAATTCCGTAGCGGGCGCGCAGCTCGTCGACCTTCCCGTGCTCGATAAACTGGTCGGGCCAGCCGATGCGCACCACCGGCAGCGTTATCCCGGCCAGCTCCAGCTCCTCCAGCACCGCGCTGCCGAACCCGCCCGAAAGCACGTGATCCTCAAACGTCACGACCGCAGCGACGTGTTCCGCATAGCGCAGCAGCGTCTCGCGGTCCAGCGGCTTCACAAACCGCGGGTTGATCACGGCAGCCGAATAGCCGCGCTCGGCAAGCCGTTCGGCCAGCTTCTCGGCCATCGGCAGCAGCGCGCCCAGGCCGAAGATGGCAATCTCGTCGCCCTCGCGCATCACCCGGGCCGTGCCGATCGCGAGCGCTTTCGGCTGCGCCTTCAGCGCCGCGCCGGGGCCGATCCCGCGCGGATACCGGATCGCGCTCGGTCCCGGATGCTGCCGCGCCGTTTCCAGCATGTCGGCCAGCTCGTCCTCGTTCGCCGGAACCATGTGCACGATATTCGGCACCGGCCGCAGATAGCTGATGTCGAACAGCCCGTGGTGCGTCGCGCCGTCATCCCCGCTCAGCGAGCCACGGTCCATGCAGAAGACCACCGGCAGGTTCTGCAGGCACACATCGTGCACAATCGGGTCGAACGCCCTCTGCAGGAACGTCGAATAGATCGCGCAGAACGGCTTGTACCCCCGCGTCGCCATCCCGGCAGCAAAAATCACCGCATGCTCCTCCGCAATCCCGACGTCGAAGTAGCGCGACGGGTGGTGCGGCCGAAACAGGTCGAGCGCCGTGCCGTTCGGCATCGCCGCCGTAATCGCGACGACCCTCTCATCCCCATCCGCCAGCTTCACCAGCGTATTCGCAAACACCTCGGAGTACGTCTGCTGGGCGCCCGCATGGGTGTGCCCGGTCTCCGGGTCATACGGCCCCAGGCCGTGGAACTTCTTCTGCCCGTCCAGCGCCGGCTGGAACCCCCGGCCCTTCTGCGTGATCGCATGCAGCAGCACCGGCCGGTCCTGCTGCTTCAGGAACTCGAACGTCTCGATCAGCAGGCCGATATTGTGCCCGTCCAGCGGGCCGTAATACGTCAGGCCGAAATCCTCGAAAAAGCTCGAAGGGAACATCATCCCCTTCGCGGCCTCTTCCGCCCGGCGCACCGCCTTCTTCGCGGTCTTTCCCCCGATCCGCTCCACCAGCCGCGTCGCGCCGTCATGCAACTGCGTCACGTGGTGGTTCGTCACGATCTTGTGCAGGTACTTGGCGATCGCTCCCACATTGCGGTCAATCGACCACTCGTTATCGTTCAGCACCACGATCAGCCGCTTCGTCTGGTCGGCTATGTTGTTCAGCGCTTCAAAGGAGATCCCGTTGGTAAACGCGGCATCGCCGGCCAGCGCGACCACGTGCTCGGTCCCTCCGGCCAGATCGCGCGCCACCGCCATGCCCAGCGCCGCGGACAACGCCGTGCCCGCATGCCCGGCGCCATAGCTGTCATGGTCACTCTCCGTGCGCAGCATAAAGCCGTTCAGCCCGCCGGGCTGGCGAATCGTATCGAAACGCGGCTCGCGCCCGGTCAGCAGCTTGTGAATGTATGCCTGGTGGCTCACGTCGAAGACGAACTTATCCTCCGGCGTCGAAAAAACATAGTGCATCGCCAGCGTCAGCTCGACAACGCCCAGGTTCGGCCCGAGATGGCCTCCATTTTTGGAGAGCGCGAGGATCAGCCGCTCGCGTATCTCCTGCGCCAGCTCCTCAAGCTCCGGCACCGAGAGTTTCTTGATGTCGGCCGGCGACTGGATGGTCCCGAGACGAGTCCGCATGCTGCTCCTGCCCATCCCTCTGGGCCGCAGGGAAGGCTTGTTCTAACCTCCAAGTATACCAGCGTGAAACGACGACAGGACCCCTCCGCCGCGCTTCACACCTCCAGTGCTTCGATGCTCTCGGGCGCCGGTGTCTCGGTCCGGAACGCGCCTTCCCACCGCGCAATCACCGCGGCCGCCAGGCAGTTCCCCGTCACGTTGATCACCGTCCGTCCCATATCCATCAGCGCATCGATCCCCAGGATCAGGAAAATCGGCCCCTCCGGCAGGTGAAACGCCCCCGCCGTCGCCAGCAGCACCACCAGCACAGCCCGCGGCACCCCGGCCACGCCCTTGCTCGTCAGCATCAGCACCAGCAGCATGCCCAGCTGCGCGCGCAGCGTCAGGTGCATCCCCGCCGCCTGCGCCACGAAAATAGACGCGATCGCCAGGTACAGCGCCGACCCGGCAAGGTTGAAGCTGTACCCCGCCGGAATCACAAACCCCGTGATCCGCCGCGGCACCCCGAACGCCTCCATCGCCTCCATCGCGCGCGGCAGCGCCGCCTCGCTCGTGCTGGTCGCAAACGCAATCGTGGCCGGCTCGGCCACCGCCCGCAGAAACCCGCGCACCGGCACCCCCGCCAGCAGCGCCGCCGGCAGCATCGCCAGCAGCACAAACGCGGCCAGCCCCACATACAGCGTCAGCAGCAGCGTCCCCAGGCTCGCGATCACGCCCACCCC
>CAXTMY010000124.1:0-1288 GCA_964245565.1 uncultured Acidobacteriaceae bacterium
CGTGTTGGGCAGCAGGAAGTATCGGGCCGGGTCGATGAAGTCCAGCAGGCTCTTCCGGGAGCGATCCAGCTCCACGCGCCGTACCGCTACGGTCACCATCTCTGCTCCCGAAGCTTCAATCGCCGCCCGGGTCTCGGCTCCATCCTTGTACTTGCCCGTCCCCACGATCAGCCGCGATCTGAAGCTGCGGCCCGCAATCACCCACTCATCCATATCTAGAATCCTATTCCCTTTCAGCGCCGGCTTTCCGCAGCCTGGTAGACGCATCGCCTGCGGCGACGGCGCGCGCAAACACAAACGGCCCGCGCAAAAACACAAAGGGCCCGCGCAAAAACACAAACGGCCCGCTCCCAAGGGGAGCGAGCCGTTATGCGGTGATCTGGTGGGATTGACTTGAGGCATCCGCTCTCGGATGGGCCTCGCCGGACTTCCGTACTTTCGAAAAGACCGTCAGGTCTAGAGCAGCGGACGCTCTAAGCCTCAGTCACCTCACGTGTTGTAAAGCAACAACTGGAACAATCAATTTTCATAGGCTGGACCATCCTCCTTTCCCGTGTATTTCAACTTTATTCTGGACCGGAGGTCGCCGTCAAACTGACCGCTGTGGGGAAGGTGCGCAACGCCGGCAGTGGCGACACTAGGAGCTTGTTGAAAAAGTACCTCGGAGGTCCGCGAGGCAAGTACGAAACCCGCAATCAAAGCGGGTTTCGCGAAGCTAGCGAAGCCACAAAAGCCGATTTTCAACAAGCTCCTAGAGCATTTTCCCTGTGGGTGTAGTCCAACACCTCGAACTTCATGGGCGTTTTCCCCAATGAAAACGCCACTGCACACCACTTCCGGGATACCCAGCAACAGGGAAAATGCTCTAGAGAGTGCCCGCGGCGCCACCGAACCGCGCCCGTGACGCGCAGGCTGGTGGAGCGCCCGCAGTCTAGAGCAATACCAGAGCTCCCGTGCCCTCCGGAGAATCGTGCCAGGTGGCCTTTTCCCTTGAGGGAAAAGCCACTCAGCGTCTTATGCTTGCGCCTCTGTTAGACCGGAGAGCGGGGCCGCGTGGAGATCGACTCCGAAGGGACATGGAACATGCGCGAACGGTCTGACACCCCACCCATGCGCAAAAAACGCGCATGAATGGGGCACCCGCAATGCGGCTCTACAGCATTTTTGCTTTAGGTGTAGACCGAAGCCACCGACTTCAACGTCGTTTTTTCCCAGAAAAACGACACTGCACGCTGATTCCAGTTCACAGTACAGCAAAAATGCTCTAGCGCACCGAGAACATTACAAC
>CAXTMY010000124.1:1298-1957 GCA_964245565.1 uncultured Acidobacteriaceae bacterium
GTCGGAGCCACGGTCGGACTGGCCGTCGATGCAGGACGTTTAGTCATCGATCCCAAAGTCAGGCCGCGATATACCCTCGATGAGCTGCTGGCCGTATCCGACGATTCCCAGCCTCAGTCTTCCGTAGAACGGGAATGGATCGACGCTTCATCGGTCAGCGGTGAGCTGCTGTGAATCGGAGCGATATCTATATGGTCTCGCTCGATCCTACCCCGGGGCATGAGCAGCAAGGGCATCGCCCCGTTCTGATTGTGTCCCCTACCGCATTTAACCAGACCACCAAGCTTCCAGTGGTACTACCCACTACCAGCGGTGGGGGGTTTGCCCGCCGCATCGGTTTCGCCGTCCCTCTCGCGGACACTCGGACGACCGGAGTCATTCGCTGCGACCAGCCGCGCGTACTCGATCTGCACGCTCGCGGCGGCAGAAAAGTGGAGTCCTTGCCTTCCGCAATCCTGGATGATGTGCTTGCCAGAACCGCTACCCTGTTTCTGTAGGGTTCGGTGCGCCATCCAAAGACGGAGCGAGGAACGCCTCTGTGTCCAGACGGCAGCACAAGCGCAGGTGATCTCTGGGAGGTCAGCCGAAGATTTGCGGCCGATCCTGCCGTAGGACCCCGCTGAATTCCCCCCCTGACAGGCTAGGAGACACCGTTGCAT
>CAXTMY010000124.1:1967-2632 GCA_964245565.1 uncultured Acidobacteriaceae bacterium
GGAGTCCTTGCCTTCCGAAATCCTCGATGATGTGCTTGCCAGAACCGCTACCCTGTTTCTGTAGGGTTGCTAAATTCCCCTTGACAGCCTAAGAGAACCAGTTGCATGCTGTCCCCTGGACGACAGAGGAGAGCCGACCGGTGCCCAAGCAACTTGACCTGCTCCAGGGGACCCTGGACATGCTGATTCTGAAGGCCGTCTCGTTGGGCCCCATGCACGGCTACGGCGTCCTGGTGCGCATTGGCCAGATCAGCGGCGAGCAGCTCATCGTTCAGCAGGGTTCGTTATATCCGGCGCTGCATCGCCTGGAGGCTGCCGGGGCGCTCCGGACCGAGTGGGCGCCGAGCGAGAACAATCGCCGCGCCAAGTTCTATTCGCTCACCGAGCAGGGCCATCGCCATCTTGCCGAGGAGACCGAAAAGTGGAGCCGCATGGCGCGGGTGGTCCGGGCGATTCTGCGCACCACGGAGGCGCCGGCCTGCCTGCCGGGCACCGAGGAGGAACGCGCATGAGCCTTGCTACAACGCTGCGGGCGCTCTTTCGTCCCCACCGCTACGAATCCGAACTCGATGAAGAGTTGCAGTTCCATCTTGCCGCACGCGCCGCCGAGTTGGAGCGCGCCGGGGTTCCCGCCGCGGAGGCACGCCGCCAAGCCCGCCTCGAGC
>CAXTMY010000125.1:0-2241 GCA_964245565.1 uncultured Acidobacteriaceae bacterium
GTGCAACCCTTCTCGACACACGCCGCACGCCCGGAGACCTCATGCAGATGCCTCTCCTCCACCACCTGCGCTACGCCCTGCGCCAGCTCCGCCGCTCGCCCGCCTTCACCCTCACCGTCGTGCTCACCCTGGCGCTCGGCATCGGCGCCAACGCGGCCGTCTTCACGCTCTTTGACCAGGTGCTCCTCCGCATGCTCCCCGTCCGGCAGCCGGGGGAGCTGGTGCGCTTCGTCTGGACCGGCAGCTTCTCCGGCACCACCAGCACCAACTTCTTCTCCTATCCCATGTACCGGGACCTGCGCGACCGCAACCAGGTCTTCACCGGCGTGCTCGCTGCCGACGAAACACATTTTGTAGAAAACTGTCAAAGCCATAACAATAAAAAAAAAAACGAGCTCGTCACCGGCAACTACTTCTCCCTGCTCGGCCTCAAGCCGGCCGCCGGTCGCCTGTTCACCGCCCAGGACGACACCGCGAAGAACGCAAACCCGGTGCTCGTGCTCGGCTATGACTACTGGCAGGCGCGCTTCGCCGCCTCGCCCTCGGTCATCGGCCAGTCCGTGCAGGTCAACGGCCATCCCTTCACCATCCTGGGCGTCGCCCCCCGGAACTTTCACTCCGCCATCGGCGGCTACAAGCCCGGCGTCTTTCTCCCCATCAGCATGGTCGAGCTCGCCAATCCGTGGATGGTGCCGATCGACAACCTGCACAACCGCCAGTCTCTCTGGCTCACCCTCGCCGCCCGTCTCAAACCGGGCGTCACCCGTGCACAGGCCCAGGCCGCCCTCGCGCCGCTCTGGCATACGCTTCGCGCCTATGAGCTCACGTTTTACCAGTCGCAATCCCGGCGCTTCAGGCAGAACTTTCTCGACCGCTCGCGCCTCAAGGTCCTCGACGACTCCACCGGCTTCTCCCCCGACCGCATCCAGCTCAAAACCCCGCTCATCCTCCTCATGAGCATGGCCTCCCTGCTCGTCGCCATGTGCGCCATCAACGTCGCCACGCTGCTGCTGCTGCGCGCCGCCGGCCGTGCCCGCGAAATGTCCATGCGCTACGCCCTCGGCGCCAGCCGCGGCCGCATCGTCGCGCAGCTCCTGCTTGAGGGCTGTCTGCTCGGCGCCTGCGGCGCGGCCGCCGGCCTCCTGCTCGCTCCGCCCGTCGCCAACCTACTCGTTCGCCTGCTCAGCGCCGACCCCGCCAATCAACCCTACTCCCCCGCCATTGACCAGCGCGTCCTCCTGTTCACCCTCTCCGTCTCCCTCCTCGCGAGCCTATTGTTCAGCATCGCCCCGGTCTTCCACTTCCTCCGCCCTGACCTCACCAGTGCCCTGCGCCAGAACGCCGGCACCGCCTCCGCCGGCTCGCAGCGCTTCCGCAAGCTCGCCGTCGGCGCGCAGATCGCCCTCAGCGTCCTGCTCCTGGGCGGCGCAGGCCTGTTCGTCCGCACCCTCGCCAACCTTCGCAGCCAGCCCCTCGGCTTCAGCACCAGTCACATCGCCACCTTCTATCTCGATCCCACCGAATCCGGCTACGGCGACGCCCGCACCGCCTCCTCCGTGCGCGACGCGCTCGACGCCGTCCGCCGCATCCCCGGCGTCGCCTCCGCCGGCGCCACCACCGACCCCGAGCTCATCGGCAGCAGCAGCTTCACCGGCTTTACCGTCCAGGGGCATCGAGCCGCCGAAGACGAAGCGATGTCCTTTGAAGACCCCTGGATCACGCCCGGCTACTTCGCCACGCTCCGGCAGCCCCTGCTCACCGGCCGCGACTTCACCGCCGCCGACGCCCGGCAGGCGCCCAAAGTCGCCATCGTCAACCTGGCCTTTGCCCTGCGCTTCTACGGCTCCGCACCCAACGCGCTCGGCCATTCCGTGGCCCAGGGCACCGGCACCCCGGACACCGTCATCATCGGCGTCGTCGGCAACACCAGGCACCGCGATCTGCGCACCGCGCTCGGACCCGCCATCTACCGGCCCTACGCGCAGATGCCCAACCCAGGAGGCGCGCAGATCAGCGTCCGCACCAGCCAGCCTCCCCAGGCCGTCGAAGCCTCCATCCGCCGGGCCATCCACACGCTCGATCCCTCGCTCGTCCTCACCGACCTTCGCACCATGCAGGCCCAGGTCGACATCAGCGCCGCAGATGAGCGCGCCCTCGCCACCCTCGCCATCGGCTTCTCCGCGCTCGCCCTCGTGCTCGCCGCCGTCGGCCTCTACGGTGTCCTCGCCTACTCCACCCAGC
>CAXTMY010000126.1:0-2240 GCA_964245565.1 uncultured Acidobacteriaceae bacterium
GCGCTGGCGACCTCGGAGGGGGTGCCGTGGTCGTCGTCGAGCCATTCTTTGTCCGGTTTACGGTCAAAACTCAAGGCAGCGTACCTGGGGATGGAGATGGGCGGCGCGGGTTCCGGGGGGCCGTGCGATACTCGGAGCTAATGTATAAGCGTGTCGTGCTCAAGCTGTCAGGGGAAGCGTTGGCCGCGGGCCGTGGCTTTGGTGTTGACGTTACCACGGTACACCAGGTGGCCCGGGAAGTGGCGGAGATCAGCGCAAACGGTGTGGAGATTGCGATCGTCGTGGGCGGGGGAAATTTTTTTCGCGGGGTGGCGGAGCAGGCGAAAGAGATGGACCGGGTATCGGCGGATAATATGGGCATGCTGGCGACGGTGATCAACTCGCTGGCGGTCCAGGATGCGATCGAGAAGACCGGCAGGCACTGCCGGGTGATGTCGGCGATCCAGATGCACCAGGTGTGCGAGCCGTATATCCGGCGGCGGGCGGTGCGGCACCTGGAAAAAGGCCGGATCGTGATTTTCGCGGCGGGGACGGGAAACCCTTATTTTTCGACCGATACGGCGGCCTCGCTGCGGGCGATGGAGATCAAGGCCGATGTGCTGCTGAAGGCGACGAAGGTCTCAGGGATTTACAGCGCGGACCCGGTGCTGGACAAGACGGCGACAAAGTTCGACGAAATAACGTACATGGAAATTATGCGGCTCGGGTTGAAGGTGATGGACATGACCGCGGTGAGCCTTTGCAAAGACAACAACATGCCGATGATTATCTTCAACATGAACGAGCCGGGGAATATACGGCGGGTGATCGAGGGGGAGAAGATCGGCTCGCTGGTGACGGCCTGAGCGGACGGCCCGCGGCGGATGCCTCGGCTGCGCCGGTCGAGCCGTGGCGCGATGGCCTGGCGCAGGATGATGCGGTGAAAAGCGGAGCGGCGGGCAAGCCGGAGCTGATGGCGGCGGGGGATGACGCGCCTTCATCGCCACTGCTGGGGGAACAGGATGCAGGAGCGGGGAAAGGCCGCGCGAAGACGGCGAGCCGGAACCGGCTGCCGGCGCTGACCGGGCTGCGGGCGTTCGCGGCCTGCAATATTGTTTTCTTCCATTTTTCAAACCCGGCGTGGTTCGGGCCGTTTGCGCCGATCGTGGATAACGGCTACACGTCGGTGTCGTTTTTCCTGCTGCTTTCCGGGTTCATCCTTTCCTACAACTACAGCGACCGGGCGAAGCGCGGGGAGCTGGTGCACTGGAAGTTCTGGGTGGCGCGGCTTTCGCGGCTGTACCCGGTGTATGCGTTCGCGCTGATCCTGTCGCTGGGGATGCTGCATGACGAGTGGGGCGCGCGGTCGCACGGAGAGTTTTTCGCCGGGCTGGCGCTGACGCCGCTGCTGCTGCAGGGCTGGAGCCCGAGCCTTTCGACGTTCTGGAATACGCCGGCGTGGACGATGTCGACCGAGGCGTTTTTCTACCTGGTGTTTCCGTTCGTAGTGCGGTGGCGGCGGCCGCAGAGCAATCGCGGGTCGGTGGCTGTGCTGGCGGTGCTGTGGCTCTGCGGGATGACGCTGCCGCTGCTGTACCTGCACTTTCACCCGGACGGCGACCTGCACCCGGGGCGGTACACGGACGGGTTCTGGATGCGGGCGCTGAAGTTCAGCCCGCCGCCGCACCTGCCGTCGTTCCTGTTCGGGATGGTGCTGGCGGACCTGGACAGCAGGCTGGGGCGCGCGGGGCGGCTGCGGCTGGTGCTTGGGCTGCTGGGCGTGGCGGGCATCTATACGGTCCTGCGGTTCGGCGCGCCGATCCCGTACCCGCTGATGCATGACGGGCTGCTGATGCCGCTGTTCGGGCTGGCGATCCTGGGGCTGGCGGGGGAGAACCTGCTGGCGCGGTTCTTCGGGTTTGCGCCATTTGTGGCGCTGGGCCAGGCGAGCTACTGCCTGTATATCCTGCACTTCAACCTGTGGGCGCTGATCCACAACTCGGGCCTGCTCCAGAAGACCGGGCTGATCCGGTTCGACCCGTGGCTGAGCTACTGCCTGCTGGCGCTGGGAGCCGGGCTGACCCTGCTGTTCGTGGAACGCCCACTGCAGCGCAGGATCCGCAAGCTGCTGGCGTAAGCAAGATAAAAGGCAAGACCGCCTGCGCGGCTGGCGGCCACTGCGTGGCGGCGGGACGCCCTTCGGGCAAAAAGATAGAGACGCCCCGGTACTTCTGGGGCGTCTCTATCTTTCCAGCGCCGCA
>CAXTMY010000127.1:0-2035 GCA_964245565.1 uncultured Acidobacteriaceae bacterium
TCCATGTACCCCACCCCGTGGAACCCGCCGGTCCCCACCGCGATCAGCGACTGGATGATATGGAACCCCTTGCCGAGCGGGTCCGCGTCCGGGTTGAGAAACGCCAGGATCCGCTCCCGCCGGAACTTCACCCGGAACAGCAGGAAGTACAGCGGCACCACCGACGCCAGCGCCGCGTAGCCCAGATACTTGAAGTTCATCCCGGCCAGGTACAGCAGCAGCGCCGTGACCGCCGCGCACACCATCGCCGTTCCCAGGTCCGGTTCCTTCACGATCAGCAGAATGAACATGAGGCTCGGCAGCGCCGCCGGCAGCAGCGTCTCGCGCCACTCCTCCATCCGGTTCATGCGGTCCTGCAGCCACCAGGCCAGGAACAGCACCAGCGCCGGCTTCGCCAGCTCCGACGGCTGGAACGTCATCGGCCCCAGCTTGATCCATCGGTGCGCCCCATGCGAGTCGTGCCCGAAGTACGCCCCCACCAGCAGGATGATCGTGACCGCAACCGCGGGAAACACCACCGCCGGGCTATTCAGCTTGCGGTAATCCAGGTGCATCAGCGCCCACATGCCCAGCAGCCCCAGCAGCGCCCAGCCGGCCTGCCGCGCCACAAAGTGGTACGCCGAGCCGTACCGCGCGCTCGCCATCACCGCCGACGCCGAGAAAATCATCAGCAGCCCGGCGACAACCAGCATCAGCGTCATCCCGAAGATCCACTTGTCGACGCCGACCCGCTTCGCCATCCGCTACGCGCTTTGCACCGCGCCCTGCTGCTCGCGCGCGTGCACCATCTGCTTGAACTGCTCGCCCCGCTCCTCGTAATTCCTGAACTGGTCAAACGACGAGCAGGCCGGCGCCAGCAGCACCGTCTCACCCGGCACCGCGGCGGCCGAGGCCAGCTCCGTCGCCGCCTCCAGCGTCCGCGCCCGCCGCACCGTCACCGTGCCGCGGCCCACTCCACGCAGGTGCGTCTCGATCTTCTCCGCGGCCGCACCGATCGTGTACACCGCCCGCACCCGCTCCTCGATCAGCGGCCGCAGCAGCCGGTAATCCGAGTCCTTGTCCTTGCCGCCCAGGATCAGGTGCACCCCGCCCTCGAACGACGCGATCGCCTTCGCCGCCGCGTCCACGTTCGTCGCCTTCGAGTCGTTGTAATACTCCACCCCGTTCACCCGCGCCACAAACTCCAGCCGGTGCTCCACCGCCCGGAACCCCGCAACCGTCTGCTCGATCACCGCCGCCGGAACCCCCGCCAGCCGCGCCGCCGTCACCGCCGCCAGCACATTCTCAAGGTTGTGCACGCCCTTCAGCGGAATCGAGCCCACCGCCAGCACCGGCTCCGCCGCCGCCTGTTCCGACGCGCGAAACATCACCACCCCGTCCCGCACAAACGCTCCCTGCCGCACAATCCGCGTCCGCGAAAACCAGAACACCTGCGACTTCGCCCGCGCCGCTGCCCCCTGCGCCACCTCGTCATCTGCATTCAGCACCAGGAAGTCGTCCGCCGTCTGGTTCGCGAAAATCCGCTCCTTCGCCTCGCGGTAGCTCTCAAACGAGCCGTGCCGGTCCAGGTGGTCCGGCGTCACGTTCAGCAGCACCGCAATCTCCGGCCGAAACGTATCGATCGACTCCAGCTGGAACGACGAAATCTCCAGAACATTCCACCCGTCCTCGCGCGAGTCCTCCGTCAGCGCCACCACCGGCACCCCGATGTTCCCGCCCACGCACGTCGGCGCGCCCGAGGCCTTCAGAATCTCCCCGCACAGGGTCGTCGTGGTCGTCTTCCCGTTCGAGCCCGTAATCGCCAGCGTCCGGCCTTTCAGGAACCGCGACGCCAGCTCCACCTCGCCGATAATCGCCTGCCCGAATCCGCGCACCTGCCGGATCTCCGGCGTATCCAGCGGCACCCCGGGGCTCAGCACCAGCAGGTCCTGCCGCCGGAACGTCAGGAGTCCATGGCCGCCCGCCTCGACCGCGATCCCCTCCTCCAGCAGCCTCGGGATCTCATGCTCCAGGGCCTGCGCGCTGCGTACATCGG
>CAXTMY010000128.1:0-2018 GCA_964245565.1 uncultured Acidobacteriaceae bacterium
GATCCCCGCGTCCACCCACACCCCTCGCTCATCCAATCCGCATGAGCGCCCTCCGCCTCTCGGTCCTCGACCAGTCCCCGGTTCCCGCCGGCTCCACGCCCGCCGACGCCCTGAACAACTCGCTCGACCTGGCAAAGCACGTAGACCGCCTCGGCTACACCCGGCTCTGGTACTCCGAGCACCACGCTATGGGGATGCTCGCCTGCACCGCGCCCGAGATCCTGATCACCCGCGCCGCCGCGGCCACCGAGCGCATCCGCGTCGGCTCCGGCGGCGTCATGCTGCCGCACTACTCCGCCTTCAAGGTCGCGGAGGTCTTCCGCACCCTTCACGCCATGTTCCCCGGCCGCATCGATCTCGGCATCGGCCGCGCCCCCGGCGGCGGCCAGCTCGAAAGCTACGCCCTCCGCCGTAATCGCCAAGGCCCGCAGCCGGACGACTTCCCGCAGCAGCTGGCCGAGCTCCAGGCCTACCTGCACCCCGAGCGCTTCGTCGCCATGGAGGCCGAAACCGGCCGCGAACACCCATTCCGGAATGTCCTCGTCTCACCAGCAGCGCCCGGCGCGCCCGACCTCTGGCTGCTCGGCTCCTCCATGTGGTCCGCCGTCACCGCCGCCAGCGAGGGCCTGCCCTACGCCTACGCCCACTTCTTCTCGGCACAAGGCACCCGCCAGGCCATCGAGTATTACCAGCGCAACTTCCAGCCCTCGCGAGTCCCGGACGATGGAATGGGTCGTCAAAAACCCGAAGCCACCCTCGCCATAGGCGTCATTTGCGCTCCCACGCAGGACGAAGCCGATCACCTTCACGCCTCCGTACGCCTCCTGCAGCGCCGCATTCGCCTCGGCGACCGCCGCCCAGTCGCCTCACCCGAAGACGCCCTCCGCGAACTCGCCGCGCGCCCCGAAGCGCCTAACCCGCTGCTCGCCTTCACCGGCGGCAGCTTCGACGAACCGGACGAAGAATACCCGCGCTACCTCGTCGGCACGCCCGACCGCGTCGCCGCCCGCCTGCGCGGCCTCGCCGCAGACCTGCGCCTGAACGAACTCATTGTGAACACGATCACGCACTCCCACGAGGCGCGTCTGCGCTCCTATTCCCTGCTGGCCGAAGCCATGGGGCTCGAGCACCTCGGAACGAACGCCGCCGGGACGGGATACACAGCGGATGCGCTGACCGCCATGGCCTAGCCGTTGTCGCGAACAGGAAAGGCCTCGACCCTTCTTGCCAGGCTCGCCCTTTTGTTGTCATTCCGCAGCGAAGCGGAGGAATCTGCTTCCCAGAGCGCCAAGGCTGCATGCGGACGCATCGGCAGCGACCGTCCGCCTATTTGCCGAAGCGAAACACCAGACCGCTCGAGAAACTCAGCAGATCCGCGGATGGAATCGAAGGCGGCACGCCGTACAACGAGCTGTTGACCACGGTAAGCGTGCCGTAGCCGACCTCCAGCACGCGAAAATCGACGTGCCTGTTCAGGGCGTAATCCACCCCGCCGTACACCTTGATCGCACCCTTGTTCGCTTTCTGCACGTTCAACTCGCCGCGGGTTGTCCCCACGCCGCCCGAAACCTGCACATACGGCTTCCAGCGCTCGTTCGACAGCTTGCCGTCCAGCCGCACGCCGATCAGAAACTCGTTCAGCAGAGCTCCGCCGCCGTGCTCCACCTCGTCGCGCAGATCGACGCTCACATTGAACTTCGGGTCGTGCGTCAGGCCGTAATACCCGCCGATCGCCACCCCGCCAAACACCCGGGACGTCTCATTCTGCCCGAGAAAGGTGAAGACCCCATTGTCCGCCTGGGAGTCCGTGACGCGGCTTCCCATGGGATTCACATACAAGCCAACCTGCGCCCGGGCGCCGAGGGTCACCAAACATAGACCAACGGCTGGGAGAAGCCACTGCAACTTCATCAATTCTGATCCTCGAACTCGTGCTCGCCAGTGCCCCGCAAACCGGCGCCATGGACCCTTTCCCCTGATTATAGTGTGGCGCGTTAGCCCGCCGCACTCGCGAAGGC